>JAZLGN010000035.1:0-2528 GCA_045616325.1 Treponema sp. | reverse complement strand
AGGCTATGGAGCAGGGCCGCAGGCCGCCACTGGACGGAAGGAGCCCGAGGACTCGGGCGACTGAAGGAGGCGGCTGAGGGTTACCGAACTGCGGAACAGCCGGCCTGCGCCAAAGGCGCAGGAGACGCCCGTAATAAAATTCAAATTTCCTCGGCCAGATTCATTTTCTAGTGCTTGTAAAGGTCGTCGCAGTAGATGCAGCGGTATTCCTTTTTCTGCGGGTTTGTCAGGCGGAACTCTGGCGTTACGTAGGTTTCCGTCACCGTGATGCAGCGAGGGTTCTTGCACTTGATTACGCCCTCGACTTTTGGTGGAAGTTCCATGCGGATTTTGCGCACGATCTTTGAATCCTGGATTACGTTTACCGTGATGTTTGAGTCGATGAAGCCCAGGATGCTGTAGTCTATGTTGATGATGTTGTCGATCTTGATGATGTCCTTTTTGCCGCTCTTGCCGGAAGATGCGTTCATGATGAGTGCAGTTGCAAAGCTTGCCTTGTCCAGACCCAGCCAGTTGAATACGCGCCAGCCGAGGCCTGCCTGAATGTGGTCGATTACAAGTCCGTTCTTAATTGTGTCTACGTTTAACATCAGAGAGCTCCTGTTACTTTTGCAATGAGTGCCATGCGTGCATACATTCCGTATTTTACCTGCTTGAAGTATGCGGCTCTTGGATCGTCATCGATTTCCGGGGCGATTTCGTTTACGCGTGGAAGCGGGTGGAGTACGATCATGTCCTTTCGTGCCATGGCCATCTTTTCCTTGTTGAGGATGTAGCTGTCCTTAAGGCGGATGTAGTCCTGCTCGTTGAAGAACCTTTCCTTCTGGACTCGTGTCATGTAGAGGATGTCCAGGTTGCCGATTTCGTCTTCAAGGCGTTCTGCCGTGCGGAATTCAATTCCTGCAGGCTTAAGAAGGTCTTCCGTAATGTAGCTTGGAACCTTAAGTTCTTCCGGGCTGATGAATACAAACTTGTTGTTCCTGTAGCGGCTCATGGCCTGGGTAAGGGAATGTACAGTGCGTCCAAACTTAAGGTCGCCGCAGAATCCGATGGTGTGGCCTTCAAATCCACCCTGGAGTGCGCGGATTGTAAGAAGGTCTGTCAGTGTCTGGGTTGGATGGCTGTGTCCGCCGTCGCCTGCATTGATGACAGGGACAGGGCTGTAGTGGGAAGCAAGGAGGGCGGCTCCTTCCTTTGGCGTACGCATTGCGATTACATCAACGTAGGAACTTACAACGCGGATGGTGTCTGCAAGGGTTTCGCCCTTTGTGCCGCTTGTAACGTTGGCGTCTGCAAATCCTTCCACAGTTCCACCAAGGTGGAGCATGGCTGCTTCAAAGGAAAGCCTGGTTCTTGTACTCGGCTCAAAAAAAAGTGTCGCAAGAATTTTCCCGCGACACACATCCTGAAAAGATTTAGGATCAACAATCATCTGTTCTGCCAAAGCACAAATTTCATCGATTTCTGCAACTGAAAGATTGCCTGGCTCAATAACATGCCTTCCTTTTAACATCATAAACCCCTTTGAAAATTTTCATGATTTTATCACAATCGTCAATTTGGCGCAATTGTTTCTTGCTACTGTAGGTTTTTTTCTATATTATTATATCATTATGGATAAGTTAAAGATTTTGCTGGCTAAGGGCCGTATTTACGAGTCGGTTTATGAACTTTTGAGTGATGTAGGAATTTCAATTCACCTTCCTGACAGAACATATTTTCCTGTGACAAACCAGGAAGACCTTGCGTTCCAGGTTGTAAAGCCACAGATTGTAAGCGCCCTTCTTGCAGGCGAAAAGGCTGATGTAGGTTTCAGCGGCAAGGACTGGGTTTACGAAAACGGTGTTGAAGACGATGTTGTGGAAATCATGGACTTTGGCTTTGACCCGGTGCGCATTGTTGCTGCAGTTCCAGAGGCAGTTGACTACGACGCTCTCCTTAAGAAGCCTGTGACCATCGCCACTGAATACCAGAATCTTACAAAGAAGTATATAGAAGAAAAGAAGATTGACGGAACCGTTTTCCGCACATGGGGAACTTCCGAAGGCTTTGTCCGCGACAGTGAAGATTCAGAAGCCCAGATCCTCATCGACAACACATCTACAGGTTCATCCCTTAGGGCAAACCGCCTTAAGATTGTTGATACCCTCATGACATCTTCCACAAGGATGTATGCTTCAAAGGCTGCAATGAATGATCCTGAAAAGAAGCAGAAGATCATGGAACTCAAGATGCTTTTTGAAGCCGTCATGAATGCACGCTCGAAGGTTATGCTTGAAATGAATGTTGCAGAAGACAAGTTTGAGGCCCTGGTAAAGGGAACTCCTTCAATGAAGAGCCCGACTGTGAGCCCTCTGTTTGGCGGCAACGGTTATGCTGTAAAGATTGCTGTTGAAAAGAAGGAAGTGCCAGTCCTCCTGCCAAAGCTTAAGGCCCTTGGAGCAACCGATATTGTTGAATATGAACTCAGGAAGGTAATGGCCTAATTTTTTTAGCTATAGGTAATGGGATACAAAGGAGATCGAGAA
>JAZLGN010000034.1:0-19108 GCA_045616325.1 Treponema sp. | reverse complement strand
TTCCTTCAGTCAGACCAGCTGGGGAAACTGCTGCGTCATTCCGCTGGGGGAGACTTTCATCCAGATTTGCGCGGTTTATCCTGAGCCAGTTCCATGTCAGTGCAGGAAGCTGGTTTATCGTTGTCTCAATTTTCGTCATAAAGTTCCCTTCATTTCAAGTCTGATAAGATTGTTCATTTCAACAGCATATTCCAGCGGAAGTTCCTTGCTTACAGGACTGGCAAATCCGCTGACAATCATGGCTCTGGCTTCTTCTTCGCTGATTCCACGGCTCATGAGGTAGAATATGGCATCGCTTGAAATGCGTCCGATTTTTGCTTCGTGTCCCACATCTGCATCATCAGTCAGAACTGTCATTGCCGGAACAGTATCACTGCGGGAGGCGCTGTCCAGCATGAGGGACTGGCATGATACTGAAGCTTTACTTCCGGCTGCATTCTTGTCAATGTAAACTGCAGAACGGTATGTGCTGATTCCACCGCCTTTTGAAATTGATTTCGTAGTAATTACGCTTGATGTGTTTTCTGCCCTGTGCACCATTTTTGCACCGGTATCAAGATTCTGTCCGTTTCCGGCAAATGTTACGCCTGTAAATTCTGCCCTGGCCTTCTTTCCTACAAGATCGCTTTCCGGATAGAGATATGATATATGTGAACCGAATGAACCTGATACCCATTCAATGGTAGCGTTTTCTTCAACTTTGGCACGCTTGGTGTTCAGGTTATACATATTCTTTGGCCAGTTTTCAATTGTTGAATAGCGGAGGTGGGCACCTTTTTTTACGAAAAGTTCAACGCATCCTGCATGAAGGTTTGCCACATTGTATTTTGGGGCTGAACAGCCTTCAATAAAATGAAGGTCAGCATCTTCGTCAACAATAATGAGTGTGTGTTCAAACTGTCCTGCACCCTTTGCATTAAGGCGGAAATATGACTGGAGCGGAAAGCTCAAGTGTACGCCTTTTGGTACATATACGAATGAACCGCCTGACCATACGGCACCATGAAGGGCTGCAAATTTGTGATCCCGGGGAGTGACAAGAGTCATGAAATATTCCTTTACCATCGGCCCCCATTCATCACTTTTTAAGGCTTCTTCAAAACCCATGTAGACAACACCCTGTTTTGCCACTTCATCCTGTACATTGTGGTAAACAAGTTCTGAGTCATATTGCGCACCTACACCTGCAAGCGATGTGCGTTCAGCTTCTGGAATTCCAAGCTTTTCAAAAGTATCCTTAATGTCCTGGGGAACATCTTCCCAGCTGCCGCTCATGTTTGTCTTTGGGCGCACATAAGTTGCAATGTTTTCTATATTAAGGCCGTCGATTGAAGGTCCCCAGTCAGGAACCCTGAGTTCATTGTATATTTTCAACGATTTCAGGCGGAATTCCCTCATCCATTCAGGATCGCCTTTTTCTTCTGACAGCTTCTTTACAATGTCTTCTGTAAGTCCGCTCTGGATTCTATAGAAGTCTTCTTCTTTTTCTTCATAGCGGAAGTCATACATTGAACGGTTTATGTCGTCAATCTGTGTCTTTTCTGTCTCACTCATTAATTTCCGCCCTGAGCAAGGAACTGCTCGAATCCGTGGTCATTTATTTCCTTTACAAGTGTGCCGTCACCGGTTTTTACTATTTTCCCCTTGACAAGGACATGAGTATAATCAACATGAAGGCTTTCAAGGATTTTTGTGGAATGAGTGATTATGAGAAGCGATCCGTCTTCTTTTTTCTGATATTCTTCAATGCCCTTTGAAACCGTCCTTACGGCATCAACATCAAGACCTGAGTCTGTTTCATCAAGGATTGCAAACTTAGGATTAAGCATAAGGAGCTGCAGGATTTCTGATTTTTTGCGTTCACCGCCGGAAAAACCTACATTAAGGTCACGGGAAGAATATGATGGATCCATGTTCAGAAGTTCCATTGCTGCCTTCAGGGCTTTCTGGAAATGGAACAGCTTTACTCGTTCTCCGGTTTTCTGCTGTAATGCACTTCTGATGAATGTTTCAAGACTGATTCCTGGTACCTCAAGAGGATTCTGGAAAGAAAGGAACATGCCCATTTTTGCCCTTTTATCTGTTCCCAGACTGCTTATATCCTGTCCGTCAAAAATAATGCTTCCAGAATCAAGAGTGTAAAGAGGATTTCCCATAAGGGTATTTCCCAATGTTGACTTTCCGGCACCGTTTGGTCCCATAAGTACGTGGGTTTCACCTTTTCCAATCTGAAGGTCCAGTCCATTCAGAACCTTTTTTGAATCTATGCTAACGGAAATGTTCCTGATGTCAAGTAATTTGTCTGCCATAAAGTCTCCATGATGATTTTCTTATAGAAAAACCTTTAAAACTAGTAAATAACTAGGAAAATTATTCTACCTATATTTAGAATATATTTATTTTATCATAAAAAGGCAACTTATGGAATTACTCATGTCAGGGCCGCCGCATATAGCGTTTTATGTGAATAATATTATATAAAATATGAGTTTTATTATAAAAAACGCAATTTTTTCTAGAAAAATAATAATTTTATGCGAAAATCTTTACATATTTTTTATGCTGTGTTACTATTTCCTTATGAGCAATACACGTAAAAGCGGCATTTTAATGCATCCTACATCATTCACAGGTACTCCGGGAATCGGTACTCTCGGTGAACCTGCATATAAGTTTGTCGACTGGCTTTCAGAAGCCGGCCAGTCTCTGTGGCAGATACTCCCTCTTGGACCGACAGGATACGGGGATTCTCCTTATGCTTCATTTTCTACTTTTGCCGGTAATCCCCTTATGATTGACCTGGATCTGCTTGTGGAAAAGGGAAGGGCTGTGTCTGGGGATATAGTTCCGCCTGAATATATTAAAAATGACGGACGTGTTGATTTTGGAGCTGTCGTATGGTGGAAAGTTCCTGTCCTCAATAAGGCCGCTGAATATTTCCTTTCAAACTGTTCAAAAGATGACCGTGTGGCATATGAGGCATTCAAGAATGATAATTCAGCATGGCTTGATAATTATGCAAACTTCATGAGCATCAAGTCTTTTTATGATAAAAAGGCTGCTGATGAAAATACAAGCGGAATCTGGTTTTCTTACTGGCCGAAAGAGCTTGCTTCATGCAATCCTTCTGCTGTTTCAAAATGGAATTCAGAACATACTGCTGACATTGAAAAGATAAAAGTCATTCAGTTTTTCTTCTTTGACCAGTGGAAAGCCCTTAAAACATATGCAAATGAAAAAGGAATTTCAATTATAGGTGATATTCCTATTTTCGTAGCAGCTGATTCAGCTGATGTGTGGTCAAACCAGAAATTCTTCCAGCTTGATGAAAACGGTACTCCTGAGAAGGTTGCCGGTGTTCCGCCTGACTATTTCAGTGCAACGGGCCAGCTTTGGGGAAATCCGCTTTATGACTGGGATGCGCTGAAAAAGACAGATTATTCATGGTGGGTTGAACGCATCCGCCGTATCCTGAATCTTGTTGATTATGTCCGCATTGACCATTTCAGGGGATTTGAAGCCTACTGGTCAGTTAAATATGGTGAACCGACCGCAATTAACGGGGAATGGGTTCCAGGGCCGGATCATGATTTGTTTGCGGCAATCAAGAAACAGCTTGGTGATATTCCCATCATTGCAGAAGACCTCGGTGTCATTACAGACGGTGTAAGGAAACTCCGTGATGATTTTGAGCTTCCGGGCATGAAGGTGCTCCAGTTTGCATTTGACGCCAATGAAGCAGGAAAGGACGGAATGGTAAATGCGTTCCTTCCTCATATGTATATCCCTAACTGTGTGGTATATACGGGAACTCATGATAATGATACCATGCAGGGCTGGCTTGACAATGCTCCAGATGCGCAGGTAAAGATTGCTGCCGATTATGTAACGGGAAAATGTAATACTGAATCTGAAGCAAGGAAATTTGCAGAATCCGGTGATTTGTGTAAATCCCTTATTTCATGCGCCATTGCTTCGTGTGCAGATATGGCTGTAATTCCAATGCAGGATATTTATGCAGTTGGAAATGAAGGCCGTATGAACGCACCTTCTACAGTCGGTTCTAACTGGTCATGGCGTATGGATGCAGGAATGCTTTCAAAGGAAAAGGCTGGCTGGCTTGCATTTATTTCTGCACTTTATGGCCGCAATATAAAGAAATAGCTGCTCTGGATCTTTATGCTGTTCAATAGCAGGTAATGGAGAAAAGGCCGTCTGCCACTGGAACTTCAAGACAACTGGTTCCGGTTGGTGGATGGCTTTTTTTGCTTTATTCAGGAATCTGGAAATTATTTAAAGGATTTTTCTTTGATTTTTGACGCTCTGCTGTTGTGAAAATGACGGATCTTGACGCAGTGCGTCCATGGTACTTGCATCCAAGTATAGGATCTGTCAGCACGAATAAAAGGCTGTCTTTTTTTAATATTGTATACAGACATAATAAAAAAAACTTCCCTCGTGAAAAAGGGAAGTTTTTAATCTGGACTTGAGGATATCAATTTCCAAGCGGAAAAAACTCTTTCCTGATATGAACTAATAAATAATAAGCATTACTTATAATCTATAGAAGGAAAACGCATTATGCATATATGCTTGACAATCCTCAATTGATGCTCAACCGGTACTGATGCCAAATTGAAAAATCAACCCGGCATCAGTCTGTTAGAACTAGTCGTCGAGGTGACCTGCTGATCCGAGAACTTCGATGTTCTTGCGTGAGTACATCTTGACGAGTTCGTCGCGAGCTGGTGTAAGGTACTGGCGTGGGTCGAAGTCACCTGGATTTTCAACAAGGTGCTTGCCGATTGCTGCTGTCATTGCAAGGCGTCCGTCAGAGTCGATGTTGATCTTGCAAACTGCAGACTTTGCAGCCTTGCGGAGCTGTTCTTCTGGGATACCAACTGAGTCAGGGATCTTTCCGCCGAATTCTTCAATCTGGCGAACGTAGTTCATTGGAACTGAAGATGATCCGTGGAGAACGATTGGGAATCCTGGAATCTTTTCTTCGATTGCCTTGAGAACGTCGAAAGCGAGTGGTGGAGGTGTAAGAACGCCGTCTGCTGAGCGTGTGCACTGTTCTGGTGTGAACTTGCAGCGACCGTGTGATGTACCGATGGAAATTGCAAGTGAGTCACATCCAGTCTTTGTAACGAAGTCAACAACTTCTTCTGGCTTTGTGTACTTTGATTCTTCTGCTGCAACGTCATCTTCAACACCGCCGAGAACGCCAAGTTCTGCTTCTACGGTTACGTCGTGAGCGTGTGCATAGTCAACAACCTTCTTTGTGAGAGCTACGTTTTCATCGTATGGAAGGGCTGAACCGTCGATCATTACAGAAGAGAATCCGTTGTCGATGCAGTCCTTTGCTACTTCAAAGTTTGGACCGTGGTCAAGGTGAAGAACGATCTGTGGCTTTTCGCAGCCGAGTTCCTTTGCGTATTCAACAGCACCCTGTGCCATGTAGCGGAGGAGAGTACCGTTAGCGTAAGCGCGAGCACCCTTTGAAACCTGAAGGATTACAGGTGACTTTGTTTCAACTGCAGCGCGGATGATTGCCTGCATCTGTTCCATGTTGTTGAAGTTGTAAGCTGGAATTGCATATCCACCTTTGATAGCCTTTGCAAACATTTCCTTTGTGTTTACGAGGCCAAGTTCCTTGTAAGATACCATAAATAGCTCCTTATAATTTACTTTAATATAGTAAAATAATATTCATCACTAAAGATAAAGCATTTGGCGCATAAATTCAAGATGAAAAAAATTCTTAATACATTTGACAAAATGAGATTGCATGAATATAATTGAGAAGATTTAATTGGTATAACTATCAGTTGAATGATAAAAACTTGACGATAATAAATAAAATCGTAATCAAGGAGATTTTGATGAAAAAGGGCGTAGTTCTTTTAGGAAGCCTTATTCTTGGTCTTGCATTCTGTGTTCAGGCAGTAGCTCAGCCAAGTTCAAAGGCTGTTGAAACAATTTTGATTGATAACTTCGATTCAGAACAGGAATGGACTTGGAAGGCAAACGCAAGCCGTTTCATTACGGACGGATATCCAATTGTCAAGAGTTTTGAAGGAATTCCTAATTCCCTCACTCCATATCACAAGGACACAGATCCAACTGCAATGGTTCTTGGTGTAAAGGTTGCCTATGACCGCAAGGGTGACAACTGGTTTGAACTTTATCCTTCAAAGGATGATGAAAAATATGAAATTCCTTTCGTAGGAACGGTTACTCAGCTTGATTTCTGGGTTTGGGGTGCAAACTACAACTACAGGCTTGAAGTTCTCATTCGCGATTCGGAAGGCCGTGTTCATGTAATCAAGGCTGGAAACCTGATGTTCAGCGGTTGGAAGAATGTCGTTGTTAAGATTCCTGGATACATCAGCCAGCACTCAAGGCTCCGCACAGGACGCACAGACCTTTCTTTCGTTGGTTTCAGGATTCGTTCAGATGCTTCGGAAGCTGTAGATGACTATGTTGTCTACTTCGACCAGGTTAAGTATGTTACAAATACTCTCATGAACGTATACGATGGATACGCCCTCAGAAATGCTGACTTTGGTGATTCAGACAACTCTTCAAGCACAGTTGAAGAATAATTGAAAAAGGTGGAATAAAGATGAAAAAGATCAATATTGCTTTATTGACATTGGCACTTGCTTTTGCTGGTTCTGTATTTGCTCAGACAGAAAGCCTTTCTGATCCTGATGCTTCATCAATCGGAAATGATAGTGCACGCCAGTCACTCCGTGAAATCAGTGTTGAACGTTTTGAACGTGAAGCTTCATGGAACGTTCACATTTCTCCGGACTATGGTGTAATCAAGGGCCGCCTTTTTGATGGAAGCCCAATGGCTAAGGAAGAACTTGACGATGCAGACAACAAGGAAATGGAAGATACTAAAGTACTTGGTGTAAAGGTTGAATTCTTCAAGCGCGGAATTAACTCGTTCTATATTACTTCGGCTCGCCCTATCCCAATTGAAGGTGTAACAAAGACTGTTTCAATTTGGGCTTGCGGACGCAACATGGGACACAACATGTGGCTTCTCGTTCAGGACTACAACGGACATAATTTTGAAATCTACATGGGTTCACTTGAATTCAGCGGCTGGAAGAAGCTTACAACAGCAATTCCTCCTTCTCCTGATGGACAGCATGGTATTGTACAGCAGAGCGTTTATCATGGTGACAAGCCTGGTCTCCGCATCGTAGGATTCCGTGTTGACTGTAATCCAATGGAAGCTCAGGGTTCTTTCTTCATGTATCTTGATGATCTTCGTGCTGTTACAGACCTTTATGATCTTGAAAACAGAGATGAAGACGACATGATGGATAACTGGTAGTAGTTAGCTGTCTATTGCTATGCCCTGCATTTTTGTTAAGTGCAGGGTTTATTTTTTTTAAAGGAAATAATATGAAAGGTCCTCTTTGGAAAGACAATAGTTATTATGAAATTTCAAGGCTTGCTTTTCCAATCGCACTGCAGAATCTTCTTTCTGCGCTTGTAAATTCGGTAGATGTAGTAATGCTTAACTTTGTAGGGCAGAGTGCTGTTGCTTCTGTTTCCCTGGCATCCCAATATTCCTTCATTATGTGGTGCATCTTTTTTGGCCTTGGAACCGGACTTACGATACTTGGTGCCCAGTACTTTGGCAAGAAGGATTTTAAGGCCATTGAGGTCATTGAAGGAATTGCCCTTCGGCTTACACTGGCAGTTGGCATTCTTTTCTTTGCGGGCACTTTCTTTGCTCCGAAAATTCTCATGGGATTCTTTACGAATGATGGTTCCCTTGTGGATCTTGGATGCAGGTACATGAGGGTTGTTTCTTTCAGCTATCTGTTCAACAGCATTGTTGAAGTTTATTTTGGCACCCTCAAGTCCATTTCCCGGGTAAAGGCAAGTACTGTAATCAACGTTTCTGCAAACATAATCAACATTGTCCTTAATGCATTCTTCATTTTCGGATGGTTTGGTATTCCAGTTCTCGGCATAACCGGTGTTGCCCTTGCAACTACAATTGCATCTGTTTTCAGGTTTGCAGCTTGTCTTGTTCTTTCTAAAATGAGTCCTGATGTAAAGCTCCGTTTTTCACTGATTTTTGTACGTAACAGGGTTCTGTTTTCCGATTTCATCAAGATGTCCATGCCTGCACTGTTCAATGATCTTTTGTGGGGTCTTGCATTTTCCATGTACACAGCCATTATGGGACACCTTGATTCTGATGCTGTTGCTGCCTTTTCTTTTGTTGCCATTGTCAGGAATTTTGGTCAGGTTCTCTGCTTTGGGGTTGCAAATGGCGGCGGACTTTATCTTGGCAAGGTTCTTGGTGAAAACAATCTGGAAAAGGGATGGGAAGTTTCAAAGAATCTTGTTGTCCTTACTGTAATAACTGGAGCCCTGGGTGGTCTTGTCATTTTCCTCCTGTCTCCTTTTGTACTGAGTTTTGCATCCCTTTCAATCGAGGCCTACGATTATCTCAAGAAGATGCTTTTTATCAACTGCTTTTATGTCATGGGTAGCGCCGTCAATACGACCTTTATCTGCGGCATTTTCAGGAGCGGTGGTGACAGCAAGTTTGGCCTTATTTGTGATGCAATTACAATGTGGGCTTATGCTGTTCCAATCAGCCTTTTTGTCTCATTTGCACTGAAATTGCCTGTCATGGGTGTTTACCTGGTCATGTGTACTGATGAATTTGTAAAGTGGCCTGTTGTCTTCGGAAAATACAGGGGTAAATCATGGCTCAGAAACATTACTCGTGAAAATGTTGCCTGATTCCCTTTGCAAAAATGGATTTTTAAGATTATATTGTCTTTATGTTTAACAGCCTAAGTGGAACCATTACGGGAAAATTCCCGCAGAAATTATTCATTGATACTCACGGAATAGAATGGGATGTTACAGTTCCTGACAGTGCCCTTGATAAGCTTCCTGCTGTTGGCAGCGAAGGCAGGGTCTTTGTATGGATGCAGCATACTGACAACCTTATGAACCTTTATGGCTTTGCCAGTGACCGTGACAGGCAGCTTTTTTTTGACCTTCTTAAGGTTGACGGCATTGGACCAAAGGGTGCCGTAAAGATCATGAACAATACGACTACTGACCAGCTTGTTTCAATTCTTGAAAACGGAGATCTTGCAATGCTGGAAAAGGTTCCGGGGGTTGGAAAAAAGACTGCGGCAAAAATGCTCCTACAGCTTAAGGGAAAGCTTACCCTGGAAAGCGGTGATGGTGCCGCCGTCATAAGAAAGGATTCTTCTCCGTATGCTGATGTAATTTCTGCACTGGTTGACATGGGTTATGACAAGGTAAAGGCTGGGGATGCAGTTGCAAAAATTGCAGGTCAGTTTGCCGGGGATGAATCCTTTGCTTCTGTAAGCCAGAGTGCCAGGGAAGACCTGATATTCCGCCGTGCAATCATTGAACTTTCCAATTGAATTATGGAGCCAGCCGTAGATGAATAAAAGTGTAAATGCAAGAAGTACATACCCAAAGAAGAAGAATCCGGATGATGAAATGAACATTGTGGCCCAGCTTGCTTCCCAGGCGGCCCAGGGGAGAATGCAGGAAACAGGGACTTCTTCCATGAACATCATTCGCGCCAGTGAGGATATATTCAATCAGAGTGCCATAGTTCGTCCTGACGTAATAACGGAAGATGACAGTGGGGAGGGCAGCTTAAGGCCTTTGTGCCTTGATGATTTCATGGGGCAAAGCGAGATTAAGAAAAATCTTGGGACATTCATCAAGGCTGCAAGGGATCGTGGTGATGCCCTTGACCATCTTTTCCTTATTGGACCACCTGGACTTGGAAAGACCACCCTTGCTCAGATTACGGCCAATGAACTCGGTGCAGATTTCAAGGTTACTTCAGCTCCAGCCCTGGACAAGCCAAAAGATCTTGCAGGAATTCTTAGCACCATTACTCCAAATACGGTTTTTTTTATCGATGAAATTCACCGATTGAAACCGGCCATTGAGGAAATGCTTTACATCGCCATGGAAGACTTTGAACTTGACTGGGTCATCGGTCAGGGAGCTGCTGCACGTACCGTCAGGATTCCAATTCCTCATTTTACTCTTGTTGGTGCGACAACAAAGGCTGGCATGGTGTCAAAGCCACTTCAGACCAGGTTTGGTATAATTCAGCGTTTTAATTTTTACACGAGGGAAGAACTTGCCCTTATCATAAAGCGTTCTGCAAAAATTCTTGATGTGGCAATTGATGATGATGCGGCCCTTCTTATGGCTGACTGCAGTCGTGGAACTCCCCGTGTTACAAACAGGGTTTTGCGCCGCATGAGGGATTTTGCCCAGGTTGAAGGCAGCGGAAGAATTACAAAAGCCATTGTTGCCGATGGCTTAAAGCGTCTTGGAATAGACAGCATGGGACTTGAAGGTTATGACAGGGAAATTCTTCATGCCATCATAGAAAAATTTGGTGGCGGTCCTGTAGGTGCTGAGACCCTTGCCATTTCCATAGGTGAAAGTCAGGATACTCTTGAAGATTACTATGAACCGTATCTCATTCAGTGTGGATTGCTTTCACGCACTCCCCGCGGAAGAATTGCGACGGAAAAGGCTTATGAGCATCTGGGCCTTAGGTACAATCCAGTCGGTGCAAGGGGACAGGGAGAATTGTTTTAGCCTGACATTCTAAAAGTTTCATTTGTAAAGACTTTTTACATTCACTATAATACTTCCCATGCAGACTTCAGATTTTAATTTTGACTTACCGGAAGAACTTATTGCCCAGCGGCCAAGCGGTACTCGCGGAAATGACAAGCTCATGTACCTGAACCGTACTACAGGAACTGTGGAGCATCATGTAATGAAGGATCTTGTAGACCTTGTTGCTCCAGGCACCCTCATGGTTTTTAATGACAGCCGTGTCCGCCGAAGCCGTTGCTATGGAATCAAGACGACAAGTGGCCGTGAGCAGGAATTTATGTTCTTAAACCCAATTGGCGATGGTTCAAGATGGAACACCATGGTTAAGGGTGCAAAGAAAGTCAAGGTCGGCAACGAGTACAAGTTTTCCGATGGCAGCATTGGCATCATTCCAGAGGTGACGGAAGGTTCTGAATTCCGTACCGTGCAATTTGAAAAGCCTCTGGATGAAGCCTGGTTTGACCGTAACGGCCATATTCCACTGCCTCCTTACATTCGCCGTGAAGATGACGACACTGACAGTGAACGATATCAGACAGTCTATGCCAGGGAAACAGGAAGTGCTGCGGCTCCCACTGCAGGCCTTCACTTTACTGATGAAATTCTTCAGATGCTCAGGGATAAGGGAGTTCAGCTTGCATGGGTTACCCTTCATGTTGGGCTGGGAACTTTTCTTCCTGTTCGCGAGGATAACATCGAAGACCACAAGATGCACACGGAGTATTATACTGTTTCAGAAGAAACTGCAGCTGCTGTGGCAAGGGCAAAGGAGGAGGGCAGGCCTGTTCTTGCAGTTGGAACCACAAGTGTCCGTACCCTTGAAAGTGCCAGTGATGAAAATGGAAATTTGATTCCCGGTACTCGTGGAACAAATATTTTCATGTATCCTGGATATAGGTTCAAGGTTGTGGACCAGATGTTCACAAATTTTCATACGCCGGAAAGCACCCTCATCATGCTTGTTTCTGCTTTTGCAGGGCGGGAAAACATCATGGGGGCATACAAGCTTGCTGTGGAAAACAGGTACAGGTTTTTCAGCTACGGCGACTGCATGCTGATAAAATAAAATGCTGCTGCTCCTTGCATCAAGGGAAGCTGAAAAAAACTGCCCGGAAAAAAACTTGCATCTGGCAGTTTTTTTACATAAGCTGCTCAAAGGAATTGCGCAGAAGGTTAAGAAACTGGGCCCTTATGATGGGTTCTTCCTGGATTTTATTCCTTTTTTCCATGTACAGATTTTTTGCTTCCTCAACAAGGCTGTCTATTATTCGTTCTGAAAGGGGAAGCCTTGTTCCGATGATCTTGTTCTCGTATTCAGGGTTAAAGAAAACTATGTTACCTGCAAATGTAATTCTGATGTTGGTGATGATTCCGTGCTGGGTTTCAACAAGAAATGTAAATCCTGCAGAAAGGTTGCTTATGGAATTCTTGGGGCCTGTCCTCTTGAACACCTGAATGTCCCAGTCGTTAATTGGAATCCTGATTTTTGTAAGCAGGTGCTTTTCCGGAATGCTTGTAAACTGGCTGAAGGGTATGGTTTTTGTTTCTCCGGGACCCTTGATTTCAAGTTTTGCATTGAGGGCAAGAAGGGGGGACCAAAGGGTATGCCGGAAATTTCCTGAGCAGATGTTACCGCCTACGGTTGCAATGTTCTTTATCTGCTCGGTTCCGATGGTTTCCAGGGCTTCAATCAGAAATGAAGGAAGCCTGCCTTTTCCAGCCGCTATCATCCTTGAGATTGTTACTGCCGATCCAAAATCAAAGTATCGTTCCCTGCGTTCTATCACGTTCAGCTCGGGAATTGACCTTATGGAAACAGAGCGTTCTTTCAAGTCTCCAATATGGGTTGCAGTACATCCGGAAATTATCTGCAGCTCGCTTGTATTCTTTATGTGATAGAAAACGTCGGCAAGATCTTTTGCAATCAGAATAGTCCTATTTTTTTCCATTTTGCTTTTTTCCTTCGCGCGCATGCTTTGCGGCAACTGCGTAGAGAATTCCATTTGTAAGGGTTGCATAGTCGGTGCAGCAGCAGTCCAGGTCCTTGATGGCAGAGTGGATTTCTTCCAGGGATGGGCGGTAGTATTTCTTCAGGATGGAATAGGTTGTGAGAATTTTTCCGGCATTGCAGTAGCCGCACATGTGGATTCCCGCTTGGCTGAATCCCTGCATTATGTCCTGATAGCAGGGGTCAGTCTTGAAGTATTCAAGGGTCATGATTTTCCTGTCCCTGATTATGCCTGCAGGAATTGTGCAGCTTGGAACAGGTTCCCCATCGAGGAGAACCATGCAGTTGCCGCAGATTCCCTTTTCGCAGCCGCATTTAACGGAATACAGGTTAAGCCGCCGCAAAACGGAAAGAAGATTGTCTGTAGTTTCTGCTGTAAAAACGGTTTTCTTGTTATTCAGTGTCAGTGGAATTTTCATCTTCACTAATCTCCGTCGTGTTTTCCTTTGCTTCCCTGGAATTCTGCTGCTCTTCCTCCAGTTTCCGCTGGTTCCTCAAGAATGCCTGCTGTTCCTTCAGCTTCTTGTACAGGAAGTCCGTCCTGAATGGAATCAGGTTAATGGTGCAGTTAAGGGCCTGGGTAAGGGCCTGGGTAAATGCTGCAGGAATGGCCTGGTATACAAGTTCTCCGATCTGGGAAGGTTCACGCTCGGACTGCTTGAAGGAAATCTTAAGCTCTGGAATTTCAATCTTGTCATCCTTAAGGAGGGATGAAAGAACTTTCTGAATGCAGAGCCTTATGGAAGCCGTGGCAGACTGAACATTCAGTATTTTTCCGCCGTTGACAACCATGGTTATCTTCCTGATTTTTTCCCTGTAGGAACATGGGTTTATTTCAAGTTCCAGAACGACAGCAATTGACGACGTGCTGTGGAAAGGTTTCCCGCAGAATTTTGCCGCATTCCATTCATTCTTCAATGTTGAGGTCATTCTTTTTTTTACAGTGAAGGGTAGCTTTTCAGTGTCCTTCTTTTTCCTGATGGTCTGGCAGCACTTGGAAAGCAGGGCCGTCATAATGCTGATTCCGGAATAGATGCTTTCTGGAATTGGCGGTTCTTCGTCGCTGTTGAATACTGAATTGAATTTAATCTGTGACTGGGGGATTTCCGTTATGGCAGAAGCCGTCTTGATCCAGATGTCCTGTATTGATTCTGAAACGGGTGGGCAGTGAATGGTAAGGCTTCTGTCTTCCTCGAGGGTAATGTCAATTGTCTGGGTGCTTTCATTAAGTTCCGAGCCGTAATAGCCTGAACCTTCAAATGCGCATGAAAAACCGATGCCACGCATGGGCGAAGAAAACAGTGAAACATATTCCTTTGGATTGTTTTCCTTTTTCCAGTCCTTTGAGTCAAGATGGTAGGATGCATATCGCCTGTTAAAGTCGCTTTGGGTTGCAACAACATTGATCAGTTCAGGAATGGATTCCAGGTTAAAATTAAACGGGGAACACGGCGTCTTGTTTTTCTTAGTTTCATATTCCCTGTAGTTTTTAAGCCTAAGTTCAATGGGGGTAAGGCCGCATACTGCTGCAGCTTCGTTCATCTGGTTTTCAATGGCAAAGAATGCAGCAGAATCAACAAGCTGCATGTCCACGTTAGAAGCAGGTGCAAGGGACCTGTCTGCCCTGGCAGTCACCAGAATGTTTATCGGGCTGTAGCAGCCGCATGCAGAAATTATAAGGCGATCGATGGTTTCCTTTGCGAATGGATTTGCAAAGCCTGCATCAACATGAATGTCAACCTGCATTGCAAGGATGTTTCCATTTTCATCAATTCCGGTCTTGTGCTTAATGTTTACAGGCTGCATGGTGTTAAGGAATTTATTCTGTTCATCCCGGCTGTAGACCAGCTTGACCGGTTTTCCCGACTTAAGGGAGGCAACTGCAACCTGGCAGGCAATGATGGAATTATACCAGATGCTGTTTGATCCCCTGTTTGTAGAAACCGTCTTTTTCAGGATGATCTTGTCGCTGTCGATGGCAAGGGATTGGGAAGCAATCTTCCTCAGTTCCTTGAGCCACTGGGTTGGAGTAAATATTGTAAGGCTGTCATTTTTCCAGAAGCACATGGCACCGTTCGGTTCGCTGTAGTTTGGTGTGCACAGGGAATAGGACCAGTCCCTTTCTACCGTGTGTGCGCACCCAGCAAAGACGCTGTCGATTCCCGGAATGTTTCCATCTTGGTCAGCTTCAAAGCAGGGACCGAATTTTAGGGTGCGTTCCGTAAGCCTGTCGGAAAAAAACTCTTCCTTGATTTCTATGAGTTCATTTATTTCCTTCTTCTGCTTGTTGATGAATCTTTTGGAAATTGTGTTGTCTGCAAATTCAATGTTGTTCTTGAGAATGTCTTCGTCCGGAAGGTAGTCTTCAATGGTATTCGTATCGATGGTTATTTCCAGTTCATCAAGAATCTGATTGAGCATGTTTTCATCAGGACCAGTCAGGATTCCAAGGGGTTCCCCTTCATAGGAAATGTTTCCCTCGCAGAAAAGTGGAGTTTTGCCGTTTGGAATGTCAACAAGGTTTGATCCGGGAACATCTCGGGCAGTGACCAGGGTATAGCCTTCTGGAAGGTTTGGATGCATGATGGACTTGACGATTCCTTCATTTGCCGGGCATCGTACAATCACTGCAAACTGCATGTTTTCCATGGAAAGGTCGCTGTAGAATTCCTTTTCAAAAGAAATGTTAGAATTCCTGGATGCGGAAACTTTTTTAGGCATGGTGACTTTCCCCAACTTTTTTAACGCATTCAATGACGTAATCGGTCATGTCTTCAGTCATGTCAGGCCAAAGTGGAAGTGAAATTGTTTCCAGAAATTTCTCCTCTGCATTCGGAAAATTTTCCGCAGTAAAGTCTGGATACAGGCTGTTCCAGTATGAAAAATGGAAAACTGGAATAAAGTGCATTGAAATTCCAAGACCAAGATTCTGCAGTTCCCGTGCAAAAGTATTTCTGTCGCAGTCAAGCCTGGAAAGGTCAAGCCGCATCAGGTAAAGATGGCACGAATCTCCTTTGGAAGTAGGGGGAATCTTTACAAAGTCAAGGGACCTGAAACACCTGTTGTATTTTTCAACATGAACCTTTCGTTTCCTGTCAAATTCATCGGCTTTTTTAAGCTGAACCCTTCCGATTGCAGCAAGAACATCCGGAAGATTGCTTTTAAATCCCGGGGCAATGATGTCGTATTCCCATGATGCCTTTGAGGAAGTATAGCGGTCCCAGGCATCCCGGTCCATGCCGTGGAGACGCATCTGGGTAATTCGCTTTGCAAGGGAAGGATCATTTGTTGTAACCATTCCACCTTCACCCGTGGTAATGGTTTTTGTGGCATAAAAGGAAAAAATCCCGGCATCCCCGATTGTACCGGCATAGCCCATGTCTGTCAGACTTGGAAAAGAGTGGGCGCAGTCTTCAATGACCTTAACCCCATATTTTCCTGCAAGTTCCATTATGCGCTTCATGTTGCACACGTTACCTGCAATGTGAACCGGAACAATGGCCACAACATTCCTTCCCCTGTCACTCTTGAGAATTTCCTCAATCTTGTCAGGATTAATGGAATAGGTATCTTTCTCAATGTCGGCAAAGTATACGTCGGCACCAAGGTGCCTTGCAGATGCGGCCGTCGAAACAAAGGTGTATGGTGTGGTGATGACAGCCTTGCCGGGTTTTACGCCACATGCTTCCATGGCAAGAATCATGCCGCTGGTATTGCTGTTCACTGCAAGGGCAAAAGATGCACCTGTTTTCTCTGCGAATTCCTTTTCAAACTGGTGGGCTGCATTCCCCGTTGTAAGCCAGCCTGACCTTAAGACTTCACATACTGCCATCTCTTCCTCTTCAGAAATTGAAGCCCTGAAAAAAGGAACCTTCAGTTCCACTTTATTATTGTCAGACATCATAAAACTCCATTTGTCCTGGATTCGCTTTCAATGATTTCGTTTTCTTTCTGCGTGTAAAAAAGATCCAGGGTTTGAATAGCAGAACGCATTATTTTCTTAAGTTCAATGCTGTTCCTGTACAGCGATTCCTTTCCCCATTCATAAAAGCAGATGGGCTCAAGGGAACAGACAAGCTGTTCAAGGTCAAAACCTTCCGGCGGAATGTTCGTAAGCTCAAGAATTTTCTCATAGTCGGTGGGACGTGGGTTTTCCTGCGGGAGCCAAAGGGGTTCCTCAAGGCGTTCTCCCTTGCGGGCACCAATGAACTGAATCTTGATGTCTTCATCAGGCACAAAACCTGCAAACCTTATGATCTGCCTTGCAAGGTCAAGAATCTTTATTGGTTCTCCCATGTCAAGGAGATATGACTTGCCGTTTACACCGACACCGCCGGTTTGAAGTACAAGGGAACATGCTTCAGGAATGGTCATGAAAAACCGTTCCATGTTCGGATCCGTAACTGTCACAGGTCCGCCGTTCTTAATCTGGTCCATGAAGAGGGGAAGAATGGAACCCCTGCTTCCCAAAACGTTACCAAATCGGACAAACATAAAGCTCTGGTTGCTTCTTGCCTTTTCTGAATACATGTTAACCAGCTTCTCGGAAAGCATTTTGCTGGCTCCGTAAATGCTCACGGGATTAACAGCCTTGTCTGTGGAAATCAGGACGAATTTCTTAACGTTAAATTCGATGGAGGCGTCAAGAAGGTTCTTCGTGCCAAAGACATTGTTCTCAATGCATGCAACGGAATTTTCCTCCATCATGGGAACATGCTTGTAAGCTGCACAGTGGAAAATGACATCCGTGCGGGTGTGACTGATGATATGGCGAACATAGTCCCTGTCCTTCATGTCTCCAATGATGGGAACAATGTGTGCTTCTTCGCCAATGCCTGCGTTTTGCAGGTCGTGAAGCTCGCGGTAAATTTTGACAATGGAATTCTCACCGTGGCCAAAAAGATAGAGCCGTTCCGCACCTCCGGAAAGAAGCTGTCTTGCAAGCTCGCTACCGATGGAACCGCCCGCCCCGGTAATCAGGACACGCTTGCCGCGCAGATAGGAAAGACTCTCTGAAAGGGGAATCGTAATCGGAGTGCGCCCAAGAATGTCCAGGGGATTAATGTCACGGGCCTGAATCAGGTGGGCATTGCCGTCAATAACTTGGCTCAGGGACGGAAGAATCTTGATCTGGGAAAAACCGCAGTTCTTGAGAACCGAAATGATGGACTGGATCTTTTCCCCGCTTGCAGAGGGAATGGCAATGACAGCCTGGTCCGTGGCAGGATCAGCGTGAAGGACGGACTCCATGCTGGAAATTGGCCCAAGAACCGGAATGCCGTTAACCTTGGTACCGATGATGTCCATGTTATCATCAAGAAAGGCAGCTGTGGAACCAAAAACCTTCTTTGCTGCGATTTCCCGTTCAAGCATCTGTCCTGCAAAACCTGCACCGACAATGTAAATCCTGTTGTTCTGGCCGCTCATGAATTCTCCCCGTCATCGGAACTGATTCTCTTAACCTCATTGATGAATTCTTCCAGGTTGTTAAACTGCCTGTAAACGCTGGCAAACCGAATGTATGCAACCTTGTCCACGGAATGAAGGCGCTTAAGGACAATTTCACCGATGTCGGTGGTGGCAATTTCCCTGGTAGCCTTGCCGATGGTATAGGCTTCGTCTTCAATCTCGCTGATAATCTGGTCCTTCAGGTCCGTTGCAACCGGGCGTTTCTCAAGGGCGCGTTCAATTCCCTTTGAAATCTTGGACCTGTCAAAGGGCTCACGGCGTCCGTCGTGCTTAATAACCATGAAAGGCAGCTGTTCAATTCTCTCAAAACTCGTAAAGCGCTGTCCGCAGGAAAGGCATTCCCTTCGTCGCCTGATGCTTTCACCGTTGGCAAGCTGTCTGGATTCTGTAACCTTGTCGTCAAAACTACCGCAATATGGACATCTCATTCCATAATATTAGCTCTTATTACGGCCTTGGGGAAGGGGAAAGTCCTTGTCTTTTTCCTTATTTTGGAGCGCATGCCGTCAGCTTAACCCGCTTTCCGCTCCAATGGCCGCCGCCTTCCGCGCCGCCCATTCCGCTGCAATCGGGGCTAGGCTTGGTCATCCCGCCAGTCATTCCCCAGCTTGCGGTAAGCGTCATCATGTCCACTGCTAACGGGAGCTTTTGCGGCCCCCTGCAGCAAATTCAGCCTGCCTCCCGGGCGGCGCGCATAACCGCGCGCGCCGCCCGCGCCCTGTAAGGCCCCCGGTGAAAACCATGGAAAATGCCCCAAATGGCTGGAAAACGGGCAAAAAGCAGAAAAAAAGAAAAAAATGAAGAATTTTCACAAAAAAGACAAAATTCAGTTGACAAGATTTAATTTCGGGTATATAGTCTCTTTCACCGTCGCAAAACACGGCGGCACAGAAGAACGAAAGTTCTTGACTGCTCTTTGACAGTTCAAGGGAAGGAAAGAAGACAAAA
>JAZLGN010000033.1:0-72775 GCA_045616325.1 Treponema sp. | reverse complement strand
CATCAAAGCAGGTCATTAATAAATATTCCATTATATTACGGTCACATTGATTAACGTTCACAAATGAATTTAACGTGAAATGCTTTGAAATATGTTCAGTTCCAAAATATTTTAGATACTCTTCATGTGAATAATACAAACCCATACTTCTATCCTCTAAAAATCCTTTAACATCAAATTCATCACAAATATATTTCTTAAAGGCTTGTGAATTAATAAATTTCTCATCCAACAGATTTATGTTTAATAACGCTGAATCATTTATTATTTCTATAGAAAACATATCAGTTTCAACATCATTATAACGCCAGACCTCATCAAATCTTGAATCTTCCTGCCTGTCCATATTTTCATTCATGGCCTTCAATATTGAGCTATGAAAAAAGTTTAACATGGCTTTTTTTTCAATAATTTCATCATCCATCTTTTTCCTAAACCTTAAGTGAATGCCTAAAAAAAAGCCTACGGAAGAAATCATCATGATAATCATGAGGCACACAATCAAAGTGCTTAAAGTCGAAAATCCAGAATCATGTCTAGAAATACTTTTCATAAACAATGTTCTCCCCGTCAACAATATACTCAATTTTCAACATCCGTCTTTTTTTATTTATCATATAATCCGAACTGATAAACATCACGTAATTCGGAAAAATGAAATCCGTCATATTTCTAAAGCCCTTGTAATATTCAAATTGAATTAAATTTGCATTTGAAAATATTTTTGGATCATTAATCCAGAAAGGAATCCGTATTTCATCACAAATTCTACCCAATCTTCGTTCAACAAGATTAACATTATATGTTTTCTTTATTTTGTATGATTCAGCTATAAAAGTTCTTATTACTGAAATTTGAACACTTGAAATTGCAACGATTAAAAACGAAATTAAAGAGAGGGAAACTGCAGCTTCCATAAAAGTAAAGCCCCTAGAATCCTGATGAAAGATCTGTATCATAACCAGAACCTCCTTCCTTACCATCTTTTGCATATGAGACAACGGAATATGAAAGACCGTTATTTCCAGGATTTAAATAAATGTAATCATTACCCCACGGATCCTTTGGAATCGGTTTGGCAACATAAGGACCTTTCCAATTAGATTCAAATCCATGAGATTCACTCCAAAGGATTTCAAGTCCGTCATCCTGTGAAGGATAGTAGCCAACATCAAGATAGAAAGACTCTAAAGCTAAGGACAAGGCCTCTATTTGGCTCTTCGCTGCAACAACCTTTGCCTTATCAATCTGCTTTACAGAACTAAAGCCAACAGAAGCCGTCATAACAAGAACAATGGACATGACAACTAAAGTTTCCACAAATGTCCATCCTTCATCATCCTGAAAAAAAACAGAAAAAAAATTATTTCTCATATACACTCCCATAAAAAAAATAATTACATAACCAATTACTGATTTCTAAAATAATCACTGACATCAACAACTTTCAATTCAACACAATCCTCATACTCCAGGTAAAGTTTTCTATCAACAAGAGCCCATGACTTCAATGCAGTATTATCCATTTTCTTTTCATCCATAAAGTCTAAATTCTCACTTAAAATTTTTATTCCATTGTTACAAAGACAAAAGAAAACATTTCCACTGCCCAAGCAGCTAATAATCATTGAATCAGAAACATACTTAGGCTGATTATCACCAGCTTTTCTTGCCTGATTATCCATCCAAGTGTATAGATTGTTACCAAGAAAAAAACCATTCGCCATTACATAAGCATAATCACCTTGATCCACAGGCATTAAAGTTAAATTCCACGAATTGATCCTTAATATCTTTTCATTAACACGAAGAACAATATAATCATCGCAACCATGGAAATACCTTACATTATTAAACTTTCTAACATGCTTCCCATTGCGGTTAAACACAAGTAAATCCCCCGATTCCAGATATACAAATAAGCCATTTCCCGATAGGACCATATCACATATTTTGTCATTAAACCTAAAACTCCATATCAATTGATCATTCGTGTCATAACACTGTACATCTTCATCAATAGCAATATAGAGTTTTCCACTTGAATAAAGCCATAGACCTTTATCCCTTAAAATAGTGTGATCACTTAGTATATTCTTCTCATTGTTAAATCTAAAATTTCCTGAATTTCCAGGATCCGAACCTTTCATAGACAATTCATTTTTAATTATTCTAATAAAACAATTTTTCATTTCTATATTATCTCCATCATGTATTGTCAGGGTAAAGTCATACATACCCTCCTTTACAGGAACCCCATAAATAATGCCATCAGGAGAGCATTTTAATCCCAACGGTAGATTATCATCACAATTTTCAACATACCAACCTTTATTAAAACCGAATAATTTTACCTGTGCGTAATAATCAATTCCTGTTCTACCAGTATATAATTCAGACAAATCAACATATCTTGTTAATGCAGCAGTTATCTCAATAATTGATTCGGAATAGTATTTTCCATCATAAACTCTAAAAATAACCGAACACTCATTTTCAGGAACTACATCTCCCGTCTTAATCAAGATATATTTATCCCCTGGAATATCAGCACTTTCTGCAACTGATGAAGAAATATTTTCTCCATTGCAAATGCATTCAAACCGTAATTCCTTATTTGAAGAACTTCTAATTTTAAATGATACCCTATACTCTGAATTTGGATAGACGATCAGTTTATTATTTTCCACATCTACATCAAGATAGCGTTCCCTAATATACAGAATTTTAAGGTTGGATAAAAACTGTCCATTTTTCACATATAGATTTCCTGTTTTCATTTCAGGAGTTACCTTAAAGGAAATAAGATTATTAACATTTGAAACAGGTTTTATCAATTCATCATTTAGGAACACTTCCGAACTTGAAGAAAAGCCATTTCCATATATAGAAACAATATCTCCTGCAAATGCAGTTTCTGGATAAACCAATTCTATTTCAGGTTTTTCAAGCTCATTCAATTCGGATATGATTACATCTATTGCAAATTCAATCCCATTGTCACAAACAAATTTGACTTTCCTTATACCTGACTTGCAATTCTCCAGGACAGATAACGTTATAATTGCATTATTGTCATTTATACAGGTAGGAACATCAAAATCCATTCCCGGTATATCATCAATCAACATAATTGAAATCGCTTTATCATATCCATATTTTCTATCAATCCAGACTGGAATAAAAGTTTTTGAATTTGTGCCGGTCCTTAATGTCGATATATGGCATGAAACTGAATAAGATGGTAGTCCAATTTCAACTGATACTGAATCTTCATTACCATTAGGACTCACAGCACGTATTACCTTTTCACCACCATATTTTTGTTCAGGAATATGCAGGGGAACTAATGAATCAGGAATAACCTTTAATTCTTTCACACATAATTCTTCATCTTCAAGATAAAACCTAGTTCCAGGAGTAAATCCCTGCCCTGTAATCCATACATCATTCTGTTTTGTTCCATCAATTTCAGACGGATAAATCCTATCAATTAACAGTTTCTTCTCAGAAACAATGGCTTCAATCTCAATTACATCATATAAGTTCACATTTCCCTTGTTATAAATTTTTATGTTAGTAATATGACTACCTGCAGGGCAATCGGCAGAAACAGATATTTTTCCTGGAATGGAAATTACATCATTTTTTATTTCAAGTTCATCATTAAAACTATATATAACGTTTTCGTCATATTCAGAAGTTTGCATGGCTGAAACATACATATATTGCCTATCAATTGAAAAATTATGTATTGATGCATCGATTGAAAAATCTGTTATATCTCCTGCTAGACAGTTAACTGAAATTCTTTTATTCAAGACATAAGGTTTATTATCTTCTTTTTTTTCTCCGCCACATACATAATCTACAGAATCTGACCACACCAATGGAGTCCCTAATGAATCACATGCACAAACAGAATACTTAAGGTGCCTACCCTTTTGACCTTCAATAAACTTGTACCTTCTTAAGAATCCTGGATTAATAATGCAGACATCACCATTTTCAACATCCTCAATCCTAATTAAATGTCTCGATACCCGTAATCCATTCATATCTTCCCATATCAGTTCTGGATTTAATTCTTCATCTTCAAATACAATTAATTTTATAGGCTCAGTGTATTTTGATTCATCATGTAAAACAATTATTTCATGATCCCATATAACCGGATCTGACAAAAAATCATTTCCCATATCAACACGAGATTCCAGGGAATAATTCCCATTTACAATGTCAAACAGTGACAGCTTTGCATTAAAACACCCATCATCGGACACACTGCAATTTCCAAGTTCTATACATACCCCAGGTATCTCCTTATCAATAAAATTAAAATGTATAACACTACCTGGAGTATCAGACCGACCGATAACATCCAATTCCTCACCAGAATTCACAACATTAGATATTTGAATGGAAGGAACCCTTGGAGTGAATATAGAAGAAATAAACAGATTATCAATATCTGCATTTTCAACCTCAAGAATGTATTTTCCTGGAACAGGATTTTGTATCGTAAAAAGTCTTGAATCTTCCATTTGCAAAATACTCATATTACCCTCCTCAAATGAAAATACGAATCCATCAAAAGATCTTAACTTAAGCCATGGATCGCCCTCCGCATATGCACATAAAATCGAAAATTCCCCAATATTTTTTTCAATTAAAATTTCAGAAGAATAGTATCCAGTTTTCCTAAAGTCCATGGAAAATGTCTTTGTAAATGCGCTACTTTCATAATCATGGGAAGTTACGTTCAAATCAAATCCCATATCTTCCATGGGTTCATATATTTTATAATCAGATACATTTCCTATCTTTACACCTGACTTAGATACAAAGACACCAAAATTGAATCCAAAAAATCGAACGGAAGCCTTGAACCCTACTTTACCATTGGTAAAATGACCAAATTGAGTACTCAATTCTGGAGTCATAGCTGAAAATGGAGGTATATATATTTTTTTCTTAAATTTCCATACTCCAATTTTAAAGGTCTTAATATCTCCCTTTTCGATTTTTATCCTAGCAGAAGCACTTCCTGACATTTTCACAGATCCCCCATGCTTGGATACAGAAGCCTGAATATTTCCATCAATGAAAACAAAATCTATATTCATTCCAGTATAGAATCCATAGGAATGTAGCAAAGCATATGCATCTCCTGTAAAGTTAAACGTAGAATGCAAGATATTTGTCTTTCCATACATACCCCAAGTAAGATTACTAATATCGATCCACGTATCCGGCTTCATGGATAAAATATCTCCACCAGTTTTATCACCTATGGAAATACCCAACTGAACACGCATTCCATTTCTCTGTTTATAAAGAGACCTAATCTTTTCAGGAACCTCTTCAGGCGGGCCAAAAGCAAGGCCTCCCCTTGCTCCAGAAATAAATAAGCCGGTAGATCCCAAAGGAATTCCTGAACGTGGTGGCTGAACTTCAAAACTAAAATAACCACGTTTTAAACCAATGGGATAGGCAGAAGACACATTAGTAAAGGATACTTCAGCCTCAATTTCACATATATTAGGAATATTTGCTTTTCCAGCACCAGAAATCAAGAATGAATCTCCATTCTTAATGAAAACACACCTTACATCACGAAAACCAAATCCATTGCCACCGATACTTAATGAATGGATAGAAAAGCTTACCCCATCAAGAACAAGGCCCTTTTTTGAAGTGATACGAGCATTATAAATTTCAGCTTTTCCAGAACTCAGATATGCAGGAAATTCAACATAGGCATGTGAAAATCCTATTTCTAATTTGTCAAAGTTTATGAACGGATCTTTAAATACCAACCTGAATCCACATATCCACATATCAATATTGGAAATTTCAAGTTCCCCAGAAAATTTTCCATTTTTAAACATGGCATTATTTATAGACACATATCCGGATCCCATGTTGGCAGGCAATTGAATCATGCACTGTTCAAGATTAATTGAAAACCCATCTTGACATGATGCATCCTTAACAAAATAAAGGCTTTTTATAGACCCTGTAAAACCTGCAATATCTACCTTCGTATATGCAAGGCCACCATCAATCTCTTTAACCCTTCCATTCCAGTCCATCAAGAAATTCTTTAGTGTAATACAGGTATTTTTCATTGGCCCATAAAAATTCAAATATGCAATGGCTGAACATGAAAATCCTTCATTACTTAGAATCAAAGATTCACAATATACTTTTAAACCTCCCATAATTGTAAAATCAATACCGCCCTCAACACTAATATTGAAATCAACTAAACCTGAAACAGATGAAAATGCCAGTTTCTTTACTGAAACATAAGACTTACGAATACTAGGAGGAACATAAGGACTTACAACTTTTGCATTTGCAGATGCAGAAAGCATTATTTCATTACGGCCATTTCCAGGTAAAAACGCAATAACGACATCTGATACCTCAACAGCATCAAAAAGAGTAAAATCAGGAGCTTCTGCCATTGCATCCAGATTCAACAAGGTACCATCAAGCCCAAATCTAATTTCATCAAAATGTACATTCAGACCGGCAATAGCTTCAGGAAAAATCTGGCTGGCTGAAAAGGAAAGGTCCCCAGAAAAATCAACAAAACCTTCATAATCGGAAACCTGAAAATTGAAAGAAAGGTTTCTTCCAAATATATTCCCAAAAATCATTGAATCAGGAATTCTTCCTGAAGATTCAAATATCAAAAGTCCAATATTGTCAAATTCCAGGGAACAGGCTGCAGCTATCCCCCCAAGACCATCAGGAAACTTTCCCTTTTCAAGAACAATGGAACCATCAATGGAAATAAGTGGCTTATTATTCCTGAAACCAACTATTAATTCTGGATTAATAACTGACACTCCATTACAATAGCTAAAAGTCCCGACATATCCTCTTTCAGCCGAAAATTCAATTACATTCCCAATCCTGTCAATCAAGAAAGAATCCATTGGTATTTTTTCAAAGCTAAGTCCATCCGGAATATAAGACGGTAATATAAGATCCCCAACTAGATAAATATCCCTACCAGATCCACTGCTCCAATGAATATTTGCCATAAGATTTCCAAAATTAAGATTCCTGAAAACAACATCCTTAGGTTCATTTCTTGCAACAAGCTCAATGATTTCATGATGAATCAAATCATAATCAAAAACTTCAATGGGAATATCCAATAATGAAAGATTATCATCACATTCTTCGAACACTCCCATGATTCCGGAAACTTTTCCAATGCATTTAACTCCATCATAAAAAACATCCATAAATCCCTCTTTTAATATGAGGGATGAAACTCCATGTTCAATAAATCCGCTTAAATCCTTAATCCTTACATCTATATGGTCAATTTCTCCATCTGGTAAAACGCAAATAATGCTATCAAGAGTTTTCTTTCCATATAAAAAATCAGGAAATCCAGAACCTGCAAATTCGGCACTTCCATGTAAATTCAATTTATCATCGCTGCATAGCTCAAGACTTTCTATTTTGAAAGAAAATCCTCCAAAGGAAATAATTCCATCTGTAGTAATTTTAGTAAAACAAAATTCATCCGCTGAAATGTCATATCTAATTCCATTGACGGTAACATCAGAAACAATAAATTGTGGAGGAAATCTTAAAATAGCATTTTCTAAATCAACACATAAATGACCTTCAATTTCCTTAATTCTTCCAATATCGCAATAAACACTCCAGTCTCCCCTTATGGGGATTTCAGAATGAATGGGAGTATATGCATCAAGATTGTAAATAACTCCATCCCAGCCAATAAGCATGTTGCCAATTGTGAACAGTTTATCAGATAAAATTCCAGGCAATTTATTACCTAACTGGCCATAACCAGAAAAACTCAATCCCTCAGGCCCACAATGAAAGGAATCCATGCAAAAAATGCATTCTCCTAAAATAAAGGAATCGGACTTCATACCGATGGAACACAGTTCATCTTTTTCATCAATGTGTACAGAATATAGAGCAATATCCAAAGGTCCTGCATGAGTTTCTTGATGAATCAACATTTCACCTGCAAACAAGAAATCTGAAGAAAAAATTATGTCCCTTAATTCAAAAGATCTGTTTTCCGCATGAGAAATGAAAGAAGATACACCGGAATAAAAGGAACTGTCGCCATCTGGATGGATTAAAACTTTCTCAGCATAAATAACATCTTGCCCCATATATGACGGGAGATGAACAGCACAATCTACATAAAATCCGGCACAATCACAACTAATATTAACGATTGTCGTGTCTTTCAAAATAAAATCAATGTTTTCCTTAACGACATATTCAAAACAAGTAACCGGAATAAAATTCCTGTCAAAGACAATCCTTCCATAATTTAGGAAAGTGTCCCTCCATGGAACGGAAATACAATCTAAAGCAAAATCAGTTTCTCCAATACGTAAGTTTTCACCACGTACATTAAAACCAAACAGTTCAAATTGAAAATCCTTAAGTTCACCAATGGAGACTAAGGTACCGTCTGGCTTGATATTGAAAATATGTTCCCTGGTATACGAATTACCTTTTACTTCCTCAATAAAGATTCTTCCAGATACACATAGACCTTCCGAATTAATAACAGCTTCAAAAACGTCAATTCTAATTCCATTTGCAGATGAAAAGACAAAATTCTGTTCATATTCCTCCCCTTGAACATGTCCATCAGAATCAAAAGATGTCTCCCCGCATTCAATAGAATTAAATCCATTGCAATCTAACAAAAGCGTTAAAACCTTGGATCCCTTAACTACGGAATTATTTCCTTCATTGGCAAGAAATGGTTTTTCAAGTACGTATTTTCTTCCTAAGTATTCAACATATCCCTCAGATTCATCCTTTTTACAGTCTATGGTTCCATCCCCATGAAGAACAATCCCAATGGAAGGTAAATCAAAATAAATCAATTCCTTTTCCATGTTAAAAGACTGCTTTATGAAACACCTTGCGACTAAGCCATCAATACCCATCGATAGATAATATAATTGGCAAATAAAATCACCATGCCTGTAAATCAGGCCATCATACATCCAATTTCCTTCAGACTGAATTGAATTATAGCCAAAAACCAAGCCGAAAAAGAAAAGCTTTTCAAGATGCCTTTCATCAGCATGTGATTCATATAAATTCATGTTGGAAGAATCGATGAATCCTGAACAACTGACATTTTTTCCATCAAAACAAATCCAGTCACATTGAAAATCTAAATTCCATGCCCTAACAGAAACAGTTTCATTTATTTCTGCATGAAGACTTCCATCTGCCAAAATCATGGAATCAGAAAATACCAATACTTCACTTGACAAGGGCATTGGTACTGATACAGTACAAGTAATTCCATCTTGTGAAAAAAATACTGAACTGAATCCAACACTTGTCCCATATCCAGGATTTACATTAAAATCTGCCAAACTGCATCCTTCATATATCCTGCTGTAATCGTGTGCATCTATCACCAATCCAGAAATATTGTATTCAGCATGAAAAAGTTTCACCAAGCCAGAAGTAATTCTAATTCGTCCACATGAATCATCCCTTATAAATTCTGATCCTAATACTATTATATTGTGGCCTAGAATTTCAGCATTAAAAGGATCCAATCCACAGGAATCAAAATCAAAGCCAATTTCAGAAACACCAATGCCATTGATTTGAAGGACAACTGCTTGAGAAATCACAGATCCAAGACAGGATAAAATCCCATCTCCAGACAATGTGAAATTCTCACTGCTTATATCAACTCCTCCCGTATAAAAATTCTTGACTAATTTCCCTTCTGAATCAGTAATCTCGAATGATATTTTTTCTGTAAGAAATACATCAAGCCTGTCATTATATGAAAAGGAATTTACCTTACAGTGAAAGGATTCGCCATTTTCCACAAAATCAAAAGACGATTCTTCTATATATACTATGTCTCCATAAAACCATCCCTTTTCAACATTGAGAACGGGTCCATCCTTCAATTTTATTTTGCACCCCTGGTCAAGGAATCCATAACTTGAAGAATCACTTAAGTTCAATGTCCCATCAGAAATGCTTACGGACTTATCCATGCCATCAAGGAGCACCCCATGACGACTTTGAATGCGGACAGAAAAACCTATTTCCTTTTCATCCCCCTGAAGAATGATTTTTTCTGCATTTTTAAAATCAAACCAATCAGTTTTTAAATCACTACAGTCAAATTCATTTGAACTTCCATATGGAAGAAATTTTGCTGGGAAACCAATGGAAACATATGGAAAAGTAACTTCCAAATCTTCTCCCTGATTGCAACTAGCTCCTGATAAGGAAATTCCATTGGATGCATCAAAAGTAATGTCCCTGAATGAAAAATCAATCCCACCGACTTTCAAAACTTTCTTTTCGTCTCCAATTACATGACGAGATTCTGCATAAACGATGGAAGTTCCATCAAAGACAATGGACGAAGGATTTAATTCACATGAAAAAAGATTATCACATGTTAATGAAGGAGAAGACTCAAATGATATTACTTCTGTTAGGGCATCAATTGATGCCTTTCCATAAAAATCAATTCCATTATAAGAATAGTAATAGTCAAAAAATATTTTTTCCCCTGGAACATGGTATTTTGACAATAACAGTTTTGATTTTGTAATCAGGTTTCCTGCCTTGTCCAAGGCTGAAAGCTTTATCAAATAATTGTAATTATCGTTAAGTTTAGATAATACGCAATTCTGTTTATCCAGGCTGTAATAAAAAGTCCTGGCTCCAAAAAAGGAACTTCCATCAAGACATTCAACTTCTAACTTATAGCAATCCGGACCTGATTCATCATCAAAAAAAACTCCCCAAGTAACATATGCATTATCAACCGTACTTTTATCTGAACTTTGTTTCTTTAACTTTTTTCCCGTCCATTCTGCATTAAGAATAAAATCATCAAAATATGGGCATGTAGTGTCTATCTTTACAGAAGCTCTTTCTTCTGCATAGTTTCCGGCTATGTCAACAGACCTCATGACTATTTCAGCACATTCATCCACCTTGATCCATTTTTCCCTGGAACCAATAGCTCCTATCGTTTCCCACTTGTTTCCATTAATGCTATAAACCAGTCTTGCAATTTCAGAATTATCAGTTCCTTCATTCCAATTTAAGCAAACGTTAGGATTATTATACCATACTTCCTGGTCAATTTGAGGGGTAATCCAAGTATAAAATTTTTCAGGAGCCCTTGAATCAACTCTGAAAACAAAATCAGTGTAGTCGCTTTTCAAGTAATTTGCACTTAAAACCCGGGACCTGAAGCAATAAAACCTTTCCATGTCGTTATCAGCAAGATCAGGAAATGAAACGACTTTTTCAATGGCTGACCTATATAATCTTTCCTCATAACCTTCAACACTTTTCACGGTTGAATAGTCAATGGTTCCGTCATGATTCAATGAACATGTATACAATCCATAAAGGAATCCTTTTATTCCGTTGTCATCTAAGGAAACGGACTTTATGGTAAAATTTGCATCCTTTGCCTGGACCGTATCTCTCTCAGATACAGCCCTTGGATGGGTAGAACAACTTACAGCAGGTGCAAGAGGAACAGATGAATCCTTAATCAAGAAATATGATATTTCATTACTTACATTTCCGGCCATATCAACAATGCGGAATTTAAACTCATTTCGTCCTTCTACAAATTCTGACCAGGTAAATTCACTTCCATCAAAGCTTAAGTATTCCCCATTATTCACACTCATCTGCCACTTACAGATTTTCCCATATTCAGTATCTCCGCAGAAATCCTTTCCATCCAATAATACATGAATCCTGTACCCTTCAGTTCCTTCTTTTTCCTCAACACATATCAAATCCCCACTATCAATGATTTCTTCTCCACCAGAAGAAATCCTGACTTCATATAAGACGGGACTGCTTCTATCCAAGATAAAGGTTCTTTCCTGAAGGACTTCATTAAAATGGCTGTCATCTGCCCTAACTGAAAGCTTATGCATCCCCTCAGGCAGCATGAATACGTTAAGTGAGTTTTTCCATCCCTGGGAATCAGAAAAGTCTGCAAATTCCCGTTCATCAAAGGCATAGGCAACATTTACTTTTTCGGAAATTAAATCCCTAGCTTCAAAACCGATTACATCAAGTTCCTTCCTGTTTGTGTATTCAGGAATATCAAATCGAACGACAGGAGGTTCGGTATCCACTATGACCTGACAGTTCACCAGTCTTGAATTACCAGCCCTATCAGTTGCAGAAAATTCAAGGGAATGGATTCCCTCTGGTACATATCCTTCAAAGCCATAATGCTCCATGCCACCATCAAGCTTCCAGAAAACACTTGATTCAACAATACCACTTGTCTCATCATAAATCTCCGGAACAATCTCATTTATTTTCGTAAGGCGTGAAAAATCACTGATAACTGGAGGCGTAACATCCGTTAAAATATCATAAGTTTTTTCTGCAGGATTTCCAGCATTATCCCTTACAGAAAAAGTGACAGTATGTTTTCCATCTCTTAATCCTGTAATTTTCTTTCCTGAAGAATACTTTTCCCCGTCAATGCTGTACATCCATGAGTTTTCATCAACATACGAAACAGCATCTGAAGCCGATGCTACAACATAGTCAAAATTCTGCCAGACATTTTCCACGGATCCTGCCAGACTTATGACTGGAGCCACCCTGTCTATCAAGACCCTGGCACCAGTGCTATAGCCCTTGTTTCCGGAAACATCACTTACACAGAAAACCACATCATATCTGCCATCATTGCTAATTACCGCCGTATCACCGCCTGCAGACCTTTTTCCGTAGCTTTTTCCGCCATCCTGGGACCAGCACCATGAATCTTTTTTTACACCAGAACCGGCATCTGTGGCAGAAGCCCTAACTGTGACAGGCCCCTTTTTCCATACATTTGTCACTTCCGGATTTACGAGACGAACAGAAGGTGCTGTAGAGTCCACATATACATCAAATGTCTTCCTTACGGTATTATTAACATTATCCCTCGCTTCCAGGACGATCTTATGATTTCCTTCACTTGTAATCGTAGTTTCATAGACAAAGCCTTCATAATTCAGGTAATGTTGTGTCTTAAAAAAGTCAAAAGTATTATATATACCATCCCGGAACTCATCGTCCCTATCAAGGTTTCTTTCACAAACACGCTTTCCATCTACAGTAACAGAACAATATTCATACCCACTGCCTGGCACTGCATCCCTATCGGAAATGTCATCCTCAAATATGCATCTAATCTTTGAACCGGCCTTTACATAATGACTGTCAATAATGTTTGACTGGGAACAATCTGCATATTCAGTTGAAATATAAGGCACAGGAATTTTTGTATCTGAAGCAACGTTTACGCTTCCAACAAAAGTTACAGGCAGTGAATAACAGTCTGCATCAACAGAAACAATCCATTTGATAAATTCTCCCTCATCAATCTTCTTGAGTCCGGAGCATGAACTAATGTAATAATAAGAACCTTCTGCATAGGGCACATATGAAATCGTATAAGAAGGAGTATCAGTCCAGACATAAAATCCACCATTTTCATCATAGGAACAAAATTCACTGTTTATTCCCTCGACAGTAAATTTCAGCCAAATATGGTTTTCAACAAAAGTATAGGTACGTCCCACTTTAGCCCATGCATTTATGATTATGCCTAAAAATATGAGAGCACATGCAAAGATTTTCTTCATCTGCCAAAGCCTCCAGTAATGCCAGCCTTGTACATGAAAACCTGTTCATCTTTTGCAAAAGCACAGTAGTATAAGCAGTTTACTATGGACGTCCGGACAAACAGCCTGACATTATCGATGACTTCATCATCAAAGCCATTACGTTCATGAAATACTTTTCCAGAATCGAATCTATAAGACTCGCCAAGAAATGCAAGTTCAGATTTTAAAACATGATGTACATCGACATTAAACCCATCAATGGCTTTTCCATCTGGAAGAATCCCAAACGTATTGCCACTTATGAAAATATTTCCCCTTGAGCTGCATATGTACACCGTCCCTGACTCCCTGTCCTCAATGCAGGCAGAAGAAACAAAATCAAATTGTTCCTTAATGTCATCAACATCCTCATGAATACACCTGAACCCTCCATCGTAAGTAAAAAAGCACAACCGGCTTTTCTCTTGCAGTGAATAAGTGTACAGCCCCATGATGCAGCCGGTTCCTCGAAAAGCCTTAAATGCCGAAACATCTTCCCCGGAAGAACTGACCCGGGTGATGGAAACAGGAAACAGCTTTTCATCAACAATACACATCCAAAGACACTTTTCTGACTCAAAGAAAATAGCAGGCCTTTCTGTACTAAAGCCTGAAGCATCAACACTGGAAATTCTTCCACCACGGCCTTCAACCCTGTTAAGGTTCCATTGGCCCTTATGGGAACAAAACAGAATGTAAAAATATTCCCTGCCAGTCTCCAGTATAAAGAAATCATAGAAGTCCCTTTCATAACTCCTGACACAACGAATTTCCCCAAGCGCAAGATCAAAGGACTCTTCAAGGCAGAATTCCTCGTCAAAGAAAGAAGGGTCGCCCCCATCACTTTTTCTCCTGTAAAGCTTATGGAAAATTTCCCCGGCCTCATTTCTTTCGGCAGAAATTATGCTGGCCCCTCCAAAACCATCCTGGCAGATGCAAAGGGATTCATAGGGGCCAAGGGATTCCCCAGGATGAGACAAGCCTGAACCCCACTGGCTCCAGGAAAAGGAAAGGCAAACTGCCACTAAAATTAAAAAGCAAAGATTCTTTTTGTTCATGAAAAACCACCTGTCATGCAAAGTCGCAAAAGCGAAAAAAAGCGGCACCCCAACCTAAGGCCGGAGTGTTTTGGGCTTGCATATAGTGATTGTCATGAATTTATTTTTTTTGCACGGATTAGCAGAAAAAAAAACAAAAAAAATCCCGGCAAATGAAGGACTTTCAAAGCCCCACACCACCGGGATCCAATGCAGCCAATCGCTGCCTTATTTTACTCAGGAATAACCATTACTTCTTTCTAAGGAATGCATCCTTGAATCCAAAGCTCTTGAACTTTGCAAGGACAGCACCGTATTCATCAACTGAAAGCGGACCTACAAGAACCCTGTATGCACCCTTTCCATTTGGAACAAGCACAATCGGATACTTCTCATACTTATTCAAGGTCTTCACAAGGTTTTCCCTGTTTCCCATGGCTGCAATCTGGATGTACCAGCAGTTCTTTGGAAGCAGGTCTTCAGATTCACAAACATGTGACGTAACGATTTCATCGTAAGAATGGAGGGTCTTAGATTCCGAACGGAGCCCCTCAAGGTCAACCTCGGCTGCAACTGGAGCAACTGCAACTTCAGCAGGCGAACCTGCAACAGGAGCCTCTGGAGCCGGTGCCACTTCAACGGCAGTTTCAACAGCTTCCTCTGCAGGAGGAACCACAGGATCTGCAGGAACAAGAACAATCGGAGCATACTCGTCATCTTCTTCCTCTTCTTCTGCAGCCTCTTCCTCAACTTCTGCAATTGCTTCAGCTTCTTCCAGGTCTTCCTCAACAATCACAGCCTCTTCGGCAGCAGGAAGAACTTCGACTTCCACAGGTTCCTCAACTTCAACAACTTCCGCAGTTTCCATTGGGGACGGCTGCTCAACAAGAACCTTTGTCTCTTCAAAGGAATCTTCCTCGTTTTCGTAGTCCTCCACAGGTTCCTGGATTTCCACAATTACAGGAATCTCTTCAGGAGCTTCTTCGGCAGGAACGGCAGCTTCTTCGGCAACCTCATCCTCCACCGGAGTAACCGGAAGTTCAACAACCACAACTTCCTCAGGATCAGCGGCAGCCTCTTCCACAGGAGCTTCCTCTGCCCTTGGAGCAGTTTCAACAACCGGGGCGGGAGCCGTTTCTTCTATAACTTCAACAGGTTCACCTTCTGAATCATCATCGTCAAAAAGAGGAATGCCGGCAACCGGAGCTGCAACGGGAACAAAGGGTTCAGCTTCACCTGCAGCAGATGCAGCGGCAACAGGAGATGGAGCTTCAACAGTCACAACCGGAGCTTCTTCCGTTGCAGGAGCAGGAGCAGACGCAGCATTGCCTTCAGTAGAACCTGGGGCAGCCTTTCTTGCATCAGCGGAAGCCGACTGGTCAAAAACGGCAGCCTTTGCAACAAGCTCGGCACGTCCTGTAACCGTCTCGTCAAAGGAACCATAGCGCTTGTCCAGTGAAACCGTAAGGCCCGACCTGTCCTCAATGCCGAGAACCTTTGCAGATTCCCTGGAAAGAAGAATTACGGTACCTTCCTCAGAATCAAGGGTTCCCAGATTAAGGAACTGGAGAGTAACGCCATTTTCAGGATTTGTAACATAAACGCTGTCGCCAGGAAGATAGCCTGCAGCCTGGCCAAAATAGCCTGACGGAAACTGCTTTGCATCAGCTACAGCAACAGAACCTGTTATCGAATCTGCAACTGCGGCAAATGCTGCTGCCGCCACAAGGATTCCAACAAAAATTTTCTTCATAATGTGCCCCTACCCGCAAATTATTTTGTAGATTTCTTCTGAAATTCCATCAGTAAAATTCTTCAAACCGCTGTCCTTGTTTTTAACAGACTTGTCCAGCGGCGGAATGCTCTTTCCGGAACCCAGTGATACGTCTCTGTTTATCTCGACTACGTTCCAGGAAATGCACCTGATGTTTCCCAGAAGCATCCCTTCCGGATTCGTGGAATCTTCAGAATCATATTCGCACCTGATTTCCACAAAAATCCTTACCCCGCCGTAATAAGCCTCTGCCTTAGACCTGCTGAACTCAATGCGGTCAGAATCACTGTCGCAGCTGCTGTAAACCGGCGAATTCGAAACGATGATGCCCCTGTCAAAAAAGTAGTCGAAAATGTTGTTTTCTATAGAATAAGAGAGCTTTCTGATCTGATCACCCGAAAGGTCATGCTGAATTATCTGAAAGGCAAAGGATTTAGCCCCGGCGCCCATCATGCAGAACAAAACAACAGTCAGTCCAAAAAATTTCCTGATATTCATATAGTAAATAATCGGAATCTGATTTTTTTTGTTTAGAGTAGAAATAATTTTTTTCTCTTTTTTATTCTTCAGGGCGCTATGAACGCTACGTTCCAGGTTCCACCTTCGTTCCAGCCTCCTCACTTCGTTGCGGTGGCTGGGCTGTCTTGCGACAGCCCACCTTCCACATCGCTAGCGCAAAAGTACACCATAAAAATAATTCCATTAAATTTTAGTTTTGTCCTTGACATAAAACCTTCTGTCTGATATAGTCTTAAACATTCACGGGGGCATAGCCCAGTTGGTAGAGCAACGGACTCATATTCCGTGTGTCATAGGTTCGATCCCTATTGCCCCTAGAAACTAAAGGCTTTTCAGTTTTCTGGAAAGTCTTTTTTGTTTTTTTAAATCGGTTTTATCATGCCAGGATGCATAAATTTTGCATAAATATGCAATCTTGCTTGATAATTCTGCATAAATATGTATAATTTACTGACATAACAAACAAGAGGTTTAATATGAAAGCGGAAAAATTCAAGAGTCCATTCAAGGGCAGAAGCCTTCTCAACTGGATAGACTGGACACCCGAAGAAATCAGCCAGATTCTTGACTATGCATTTCTTGTAAAAAAGCAGTCCCACAATGGAGAAGTCCACCAGCGTTTCCTGGGAAAGACCATTGCCCTCATCTTTGAAAAGCGCTCGACACGCACACGTTCTTCCTTTGAAACAGCATTTGGAGAGGAAGGCGGACACCCTGTATTCATGTCAACAGCAGACATTCAGCTTGGAGAAAAGGAAAGCGTAAAGGATACGGCCCGCGTTCTCGGAAGAATGTTCAGCGCCATTGAATTCCGCGGCTTCAAGCAGTCCCATGTGGAGGAACTTGCACAGTTCTCGGGCATTCCCGTAATCAACGGCCTTACGGACGATTTCCACCCTACCCAGGTTCTTGCGGACATCATGACCCTCAAGGAACACTTTGGAAAGCTCAAGGGACTCACCCTCTGCTTCTGCGGTGACGGACGCAACAACATGGCACGCTCCCTCATGCTCATCTGCTCAAAGTTCGGCATCAACTTCTCCGTCTTTGCCCCGAAAGAACTTTCGCCGGATGAGGAAATCATCAGGATCTGCACCCCATTTGCCAGGGAAAGCGGAGCAAAGATTACCATCTCCGATGAAATTTCAGTTGTAAAAAATGCAGATGCACTTTATACTGATGTTTGGGTTTCCATGGGTGAAGAAGCGCTAAAGGAAGAGCGCATCAAACTTCTTCAGCCATACCAGGTGAACAAGGCCCTGATGGAAGCTACGGGTAAGCCTGACACAATCCTCCTGCACTGTCTGCCTGCCGTAAAAGGACAGGAAGTAACGGAAGACGTCTTTGAAAGCAGCGCAAGTCTGGTTTGGGATGAGGCAGAAAACCGCAAGCACACCATCAAGGCAATAATGCTCGCTCTTATAAAATAGAAGGGAACACCAAGGAAGGTTTATTTATGAAGAAATTATTCGCTGTTCTTGCTCTTTCTTTTGCAATGATACTCCCGGCCCTCGCTCAGGAATCAGAATCAAAGGAAAAGACAACTCCAGTTTGGGATCATGGCGACAATAAGTCTCCCCTCACATACCAGAACGTACGCTTCTACAGAATCTACGACCAGAAAGACGCCTATGTTATCCTCTATGAAAAGCAGGGAGTCAAGATTGGCACGGCCGTACTCCCTAAAAAATGGATCAGCAACAAGGAAGGTCCAAGAAAGCTTCTTTTCCGCGAAGCACCAAAGGGTCTTGCACCATACATGACCATCATCAAGAACGAAGGTGAATTCAGCAAGGTATGGGTTACTGTTCCTTCTAACCGCTTTAACAACGTATGGGGAATTGCACCTTACGGCATGAACGTGGAAGGAACTGACGCTGATACGCTTGAAATCGAATACTGATTTCCATCAAGAAAGGGCCTGCCCAGCGTAATGCGTACCCCACCGGAATGCATGCTTCTTTGGACGGTGCCCTTTTTTTATTCCCAATAAAGATACATTTTAGAGATTCCCTAAAGGCCAGTTCCCATGTATAATGATTTCCATGATCATTATTTCAAACCAACAGACTGAATCCTTCAGGAAATTCATCGATACACACAAGACCTTCCTCATCTGCGGCCACAAGGATCCGGATGGAGACTGCGTTTCTTCCTGCCTTGGCCTTGCTGCCATACTTGACCACCTTAAAAAGCCCTATGTCCTCCTTAGTGCCGGCCCCTTCAAGCGCACGGAAATCAGGAAGTTTGCCCCAAAATTCACAAATGAAGTGCCTTTCATGACCCAGGAGGAACGCAACAGCTGCGGCCTCATCATGACGGACTGCTCGGAAATCATGCGCCTTGGAGAACTTGAAGGCGACATCAATGGCTTTGACACCTTCATCGTGGACCATCACAAGACCGCAGATGCAACGGCTCCAAACTGCATCATTGACCCTACAAGCCCTGCAGCAGCATGCCTGGTGCAGCAGCTCCTTGAAAACATTGCAGGCCCCCTCACCCGGGAACAGGCAGAAACCCTTTTCTTTGGCCTTTCAACAGACACGGGATTCTTCCGCTTTCTGGGAACGGATTCATCGGAAGTCTTCAAGTCGGCATCCCGCCTTGTGGAAGCCGGTGCAAACCCCCGCCAGGCATACGACGAAATCACAAGCGGCAAGGCCTGGTCCACAAGAAAACTCCTTGGCATAATGCTTGACCGCGCGGAAAAGCACTGCAACGGAAGGCTCATCGTAACATGGGAAACCCTCGAAGACACAAAGAAGTGGGGCCAGGAAGGCCGTGACAGTGACGCATTCTACCGCCTCATGCTGGAAGTTGAAGGCGTGGAGGCAGTCCTGTTCCTTCGCCAGGACACTGACTACACATGCACCCTTGGCCTTCGGTCAAAGTCAACCTGCGACGTAAGCCAGATTGCACAGAAATTCGGCGGTGGCGGCCACAAGAATGCTTCCGGCGGTTCAACGGAAGGAAAAATCGACACCCTTCTTCCCCAGATCATCAAGGAATTTTCAAGGGTCCTTTAATTCCACCAGCAAAAGGCACGGCGGCAATCGACAAAACTCCATTGCCATGCCATAAATCCATGGGCGTCTGCTTAGTGCAGGCGCTTTTTTTATTCCCCAATGGCAGCCTTAAGAACAGAAAAAACAACCTGACCAATCGATAAAATTCGATTCATGCAACAAATTATTGCAAAATTCCCCATAAAACCTAAGATACGGCCAATTTTTAGGACGATTTTCACACTGACTTTTTCTGGCACGCCCCATGCAGTTCCTCCTGAAGAAAAACGGGAGGATGCACATGACTGCAAAAGAAATCTGGACTGCCTGGAAAGACGGGCAGCTTACGCTGGAACAGGCAAAGAACTGCCTGCTTGAAACCATGTTCCTGCACAGGAGGGAATACGGACTTGGAGGCCTGGACGACGATGAATTCTCTGAATTCATCCTTTACATACAGAACAGGATTCCTGTCCTAATCGAAAAATACGACCCGTCCATAGGCGAATTTTCAACCTACCTTTTCGGTACCTTCACCCTGTCCCTTTCATGGCTTAAGAGGCGCAACAGGATAAAATACCAGAAGGATTCCCTTGCCATGGACATTACGGTGGAAGAATCCTATGCCCACCCAGGAGAAACCCAGCCGGAAGAAGAAGCCATTGACCGCAGGATGGCCGAATATTCCATACGTAGAAGGCCCCTTAACCTTGCCACGGCCGCACCGGATCCAAGGCAGGAAGAATCCATGGAACTTAACCGCCTTACATTCCTGGTTCTTGCCCTCAAATCCTGCCATGGAATCACCGATGACCTTGTGGAAAAGGTTGCACTTATTTCCGGAATGGAAAAGCCAAGGCTCCAGGAACTGCTGGATGAAGCAAGAAAATCCATGGTTCTAAAGGAACGTAAGATCCATGAACTTGAAAACCGGCGCAACTACGCCTACTATCACCACAAAAAGCTGCAGGCTTATTCACCAGATTCACTGGAAGAATGCAGCAAATTCAGGGAACGATGGGCCAGGGCCATTGAGGAACTGTCCGTTTGCCGGGACCGCCTTGTGCCTACGAACAAGACCGTGGGAAAGCTCCTTGGAATAAGCCCGAGAAAGGTCGCATATCTCCTTAGAAGGGCACACGGCAATGTAGACAGCACGGATTTGTCGTGTTATGCTCTATTAATATGAAGATTTATCTAGCTACAGGAAACCTCAACAAGAAAAGGGAAGTTCAGGAACTGTTTCCCGAACATCAGGTAGTGATTCCAAAGGATGAAGGAATCCAGTTTGACCCGGAAGAAACGGGCACAACATTTTATGAAAACAGCCTCATCAAGGCAAAGGCACTGTGGGAAATAGTCCACTGCCCTGTCCTTGCCGACGACTCAGGCATTTGCGTGGAAGCCCTTGATGGAGCCCCGGGAATTTATTCATCAAGATACGCAGGACCTGAATTCATGCAGGGAAAGCCTGACGGAACAAAGATTTCCCAGGATGAACAGAACCGATTCCTCATCGAGCAGACAAACCAGGCCATAAAAAACGGCAGTCCCTGCGGCAGAAAGGCCCACTATACCTGCGCCATGGTCCTTTACATGGGCGGTGACAGGCTTTTCGTCGTACAGGAAACCATGGAGGGCGAAATCATAGAAGACATAAGCCTTGCACGTGGAACGGGCGGATTCGGCTACGACCCAATATTCTACCTGCCGGACAAGGGCAAGACAGGGGCCGAGCTGACTGCTGACCAGAAGAATGCAATTTCCCACAGGGGCAAGGCCAGCCGCCTCATCAAGCAGATAGCAGGAGAAGCATTATGAAAGCAAGAAACAAGTCCAGCAAATCCGCCATAAGGATGAGGGATTCATACAAGTTCAAGATTACAGCCCTTGTAGTTTTCTTTTTTGCCCTCATTTCACTGGTCACCACAATCGTTGCATGCCACGCCATCATGACCACTGCCCTCCGCGTCTTTACGGAACAGGGAATGAAGGTCATCAAGAAGGCCCAGTACAAGGTTGACCCGGAACGCTTTGAGCAGCTTGCAAAGACCATGGACGACTCAGACCCTTATTACAACGAACTTTTTTCAGAGCTCATAGTAATCAAGAACGACTCAACATGTAAATTCCTCTATACAATGGTACCTGCCGGGGGAAACAACTTTACCTACGTAGTTGACGGAAGCACAAGACCCTTCGACAAAGAAAACTTTTCACCCATAGGAACCGTGGAAGACCTTACAAGCTACGGAAAATATCCCCACCTCGTAATGGAAGAAAACGAGATCATCTCCTCCGGCATCATGAAGCAGGAAGGATGGGGATGGGCAATTTCACTTTACGCACCTATCAGCAACGGTGGACGCGCAATCGGATTTGTGGCATGTGACTTTGACGCAGGCAACGTAATGAGGATTCTGTCCCACTACAGGATCTTCATGACATCCCTCTGTGCAATCCTTGCATTAATCTGCATCGTAGCCCTTTTCCTCTACATCTCCAATTTCTTCGGTAAGCTTGATTCCGTTTCAAGCAAGATGGAAGAGATCTCAAGCGGCGAAAGCGACCTTACGGCAAGAATTGCAGTCAAGGGAAAGAATAGGGGCGAGCTTTACCAGCTTTCAGTCAGCTTCAACGGCCTCATGGAAAAGCTTCAATCCATGATCAGGGAGGAAAAATCCACGGTAGTTTCCCTTACGTCAAACTCTGACCAGCTTAGGGAACAGAACGAACATACCCTGTCCCTCATCGACAGTGCAAATTCAGCAGTCAACGAGATCTTCAGGCAGGCAGAAAACCAGAACAACCTGACAACGACAGCCCACCAGACCATCGAGGACTTTGTCCAGTCAGTCAACATCCTTGACCAGAAGGCAAAGAACCAGATAAATGCCATCCAGAATTCCCGGGAATCGGTGGAACAGATTGCAGAAAACGCAAGCCAGGTGGACAGCCAGATAAACGGCATCATGGGAGAATACGAAAAGATCGTGGAAAAATCCCAGGAAGGCAAGAAACGCCAGAACGAAGTTACGGCTAAAATCACCGCCATCCAGGAATTTGCAAAGAAACTGGACGAGGCAAACAAGATCATCACGGAAATCTCTGCCCAGACAAACCTCCTTGCCATGAATGCCGCCATCGAAGCCGCCCATGCAGGAACAGCCGGACAGGGATTCAGCGTAGTTGCCAACGAAATCAGGAACCTGGCGGAAAATTCTGCAAAGCAGACGGAATCCATCCGCGTGGTAGTGGACAACATTGAAAATTCCATCAAGGAAATAGTAACCGCATCCCAGAATTCATCAAAATCCTTCGATGACCTGGAAAGCAGCATCAGCAGCATGGACTCTTCAATTCAGTCCGTAAAGCAGAAAATCGTCCTCCAGAACGACGAGTCGGACAAGATCCGCCAGATGATGGAACTCCTTGACAGCGCTTCCGAGGCAATTTCCGACTCCTCTGCCCTCCTCAAGAAGAAGAATTCCACCCTTGAGGAACAGATTGCAAACATCAGCTCGGAGGCCGACGAAATCCTGGGCAAGTCAAGCAACGCAACCCAGAACCTTGAGCTCATGAAGGCAAATGCACAGAAAGCCGTTGAAAAGGCAGAAGACAATGTAAGGCTCACGGACAGCGTAAGGCAGATTGTAGACAGCTACAAGACAGAGTGACCTTTCCCATGCTGAACTAAGGGTGCATGCCAGGAACTGCGGTTTTCACATAAAGCCGCGGTTCTTTTTTTTGTGCCTTTAAAATTCCCCTAAAAATTAAAAAAAATGAAAAAAAGTTAAAAAAAAATTAAAGTTTTGCTAATGTTCCGCCGATGATTATAAAGAAGAGCCATGACTGTTCAGCTTCTTCGAAGATTTCAGTCAGACTTTTCACCGTAAAAGATTGCAGATGTAGCCTTGTAATACAGATGTAATCTTTTACATATCGGGTCAAAAGGATTTGACCTTTAACTATCCACGGAGGAACACACTATGGTAATCAACCACAACATGTCCGCAATTTTTTCCAATCGTCAGCTCGGAGTAACACAGCTTTCACTCCAGAAGGATATGGAAAAGCTCTCATCAGGAGAAAGAATCAACCGCGCAGGCGACGATGCTTCAGGACTTGCAGTATCTGAAAAGATGCGTGCACAGATCCGCGGCTTGAACCAGGCTTCACAGAACGCTGCAAACGGCATCAGCTTCATCCAGACAACCGAAGGTTATCTCCAGGAAACAACTGATATCATCCAGCGCATCCGCGAATTGGCTGTACAGTCATCAAACGGAATCTACTCTGACGAAGACCGCATGCAGATCCAGGTTGAAGTTTCACAGCTCATTGCAGAAGTTGACCGCATTGCATCTTGCGCACAGTTCAACGGCATGAACATGCTTACAGGACGTTTCGCATCACCAAACGGAGAAAACACATCTGCAACAGCATCTATGTGGCTTCACATCGGTGCAAACATGGACCAGCGCGTTCAGGTTTTCATCGGAACAATGACATCTTCAGCTCTTGGCCTCAAGGAAGCAGGAACAGAAGAAATCATGACTCTTGCAGCTCCAGATGAAGCAAACCGCGCAATCGGTACACTTGACGAAGCTCTCAAGAAGATCAACAAGCAGCGCGCAGACCTCGGTGCTTACCAGAACCGCCTCGACCTTACAGTAAAGGGACTTGATGTTGCAGCTGAAAATACTCAGGCATCTGAATCAAGAATCCGCGATACTGACATGGCAAAGCAGATGGTGGAATTCACAAAGAACCAGGTTCTTTCTCAGGCAGGAACAGCTATGCTCGCACAGGCTAACAGCCAGTCACAGAGCGTATTGTCTTTGCTCCAGTAGTGTGGTAGAGTAAGATAGATTATCCGGAAAAAGAAAGGTTATCCAATGGATTCCCTGCCCTTTTCCGGATTTTCTACTTGCCGACGGATTTTTCTGATTTTTTTCAAGAATTTTTAAATTTTCCGTTTACAGGCTTTGACTTAGGGTTTAGACTGAGTTATATTAAATGGGTATCAAACTTCCCTTCATGGGGATTTTGGGTGCTCTGGCGGCTACATGCCGTATGATGTTTGAAAATTAATGTTTTCCATGAGGCTGTAAACAGCAGAGGCAGTTATTTGACTTGTATACAAGGGACAGGGCGAATAACAGTTCCTGCTGTATTGGGACTAAAACCTTTTTCGGGGGCGCAAAACCGGAAAATGCCCTTACAGACCAGGCGAATTGCATGACGCAATTATGTTTTGAATCATGGAGGACAATACTATGGTAATTAATCACAACATGAGCTCAATGTTTGCAAACCGTTCACTCGGAGTTACAAACTCACAGTTGATGGGCAACATTGAAAAACTCAGTTCAGGCGAAAAGATCAACCGCGCAGGTGACGATGCTTCAGGACTCGCAGTATCTGAAAAGATGCGCAGCCAGATTCGTGGACTTAACCAGGCTAACAGGAACATCCAGAATGGTGTTTCATTTATCCAGGCTACAGAAGGATATCTCCAGGAAACAACAGATATTCTCCAGAGAATCCGCGAACTCTCAGTACAGTCAGCTAACGGAATCTACAGCGACGAAGACCGCATGCAGATCCAGGTTGAAGTTTCTCAGCTTGTTGCTGAAGTTGACCGCATTGCAAGCCAGGCTCAGTTCAATGGAATGAACATGCTTACAGGCCGTTTCGCAGAAAACTCTGCATCTGGCGGTATGATGACATTCCAGGTTGGTGCTAATATGGACCAGAGAGTTCAGGCATTCATTGGAACAATGACTGCAACAGCTCTCGGACTTAAGGGTGCTCAGGGAACAGATGAACAGATCTCTATCTCTACACCTGATCAGGCTAACATGACAATCGGAACTATCGATGCAGCAATCAAGTCTGTTTCACGTCAGCGTGCAGACCTTGGTGCATACCAGAACCGTTTCGAAATGGCTTCCAATGGTATTGCCGTAGCAGCTGAAAACATGCAGGGTGCAGAATCTGGAATCCGCGACACTGACATGGCAGCAGCAATGGTAGAATACACAAAGAATTCCATCCTGACACAGGCTGGAACAGCTATGCTCGCTCAGGCAAACAGCCAGTCACAGAATGTTCTGGCTTTGATTCAGTAGAATCAAGAACCGCGTCTGATGTTCAAGAGAAATCTGGATGTCTTCTTTTAGACATCAGGCGTATAAGAATGAGGAGGGGTGCGCCCCCTTCCCCTTTCTTATTTTTTTAAGAAATCATTTCAAGGAGGAAATGTCCATGAATACGATTGGTATGAATGGTATGACAATGGCAATGGATGGCCATAACGTCTACAGTACTCTTTCCATGAAAGGATCTTCGAAGCCAGCTCCTGAGGTAAAAACCCCTATGGCATCTTCTGCCGCAGAGGTGTTGCATAATCTTGAGACAAACAAGGCTGACATAGAAGCTTCTGTAAGGGAGATGCAGAGACTGTCTGACATGGTTACAGGACACAAGCTCAGGTTCAACGTCAACAGCGAACTGGATAAGGTAGTTGTAACTGTAGTCAACGCATCTACAAACGAAGTTATTAGGCAGATTCCATCAGAAGACGTACAGAAAATCCAGGCAAGAATGAAACAGGCTATCGGTGTGCTCTTTGATGAAATCATATAGGACACATCAAAAAAGTGGCAGACGGACTCAACATACCCGGCGTTAGCGACAGGTACAAAACAAATGATCTCGTAAAGTCTTTGATGGAGGTTGAAAGAATCCCCCTCAAGCGTGAAGAAGAAAAGGTTGAGACGTTTAAAAGCCAGCAGGACGCATGGCGTGGCATAAACCAAAAGATGGCCACCCTACGGGACAGCTGCAAGTCACTTTATTCCTTCGAAAATCCATTCAACAACAAGCTTTCATCATCATCGGATGAAGCTGCGGTAACTGTAGAGGCAGGAAGGGAGGCTGAATACGGATCCTTCAAGCTTGATGTAATTCAGCCTGCTGCAACAGACCGTTTCTTAAGCGATGAAATCGACGCAGACCAGACAGTTCCCCAGGGAAAATACACATATAAAGTTGGCGACAAGACCATCGACTTCAACTGGCGTGGCGGAAAACTCACGGATTTTGTTACAGGACTCAACAGGCGTGGCGGCGAAACCGTCAAGGCAGGATTAATCGGAGTAAGTGCCGGCAAGAAGGCCCTCATGATAGAAAGCCTCAAGACTGGCGCAAAAAACCGCCTCGTATTTGAAAACCAGGCCTTTGACTTTGCAAAATCCAGTGGAATGATCTCAGATTCCACGACCGACGTAAAGGAAATCAGGTATACAAAGGACAGGCTGTACAATCCGGAAAACCTGGAAGAATTCAACACGGACGGCCTTCCATCCATTACAAAGGACGGAATCGGCATAAAGAACGGAAAGATCATCGTTCCCCCGAGAAGCGGATTTGAGATGGACATTCCTGAATCGGCAAACCGGCAGAAGGGAAAAATGGAATTCCTCATAACGGAAACGGCTGTCGAAGACCTGGCAGAAAAACTTGCCCAGGACATGGTCTCTGGTGGCTCGGGAGAAGAAATTGAAGGAATTTCAGACGCAGACGATACAGTTCAGTCCGGATACATCGAATTCCCTTCCCCAGGGGGAATAAGCTTTGAGGGAATCAGCATCCTGAACAATGCAAGCGAGACCTCACTGCCCCCACAGGATTCCTTTGAGGAAGACATTACGGCAAAAACAAAGTCCGCACAGCCCGGGGAAGAACCGGAAATTCCTGCAGCCGCAAGCTTGGACGAAGAACCGGAGGCTCCAGACCTGCCCCAACCCCTAAAGGATGCAGTTTCTTCACTGTTCTACATAAGGGACGTGGACGGAAACGAAACCCGAATTCCGGCAGAAAGCTTTTCTGTCGATTCAGAGGGAAACATAAGGGCATCCATCATGTTCAGCGACTTTCCCGACGCACAGAGAATCCTCGTGCGCAACACCAATACGGGTACCCAGATAGAAATGTCCATGCCGTCAATTTACAGTGATGCCCAGGACCTTGGTTACAGGCCAAAGCATGCCGTCTCGGAAGCACAGGATGCAGTGATAAAATACGAGGGAATTACCATGAACCGCTCATCCAACGACATTGACGACGTGGTTCCCCATGTTACCCTTCACGTCCACGACAAAACGGACCGCACTGCCACCCTCAAGGTTGAACCGGACAAGGAAAGCGCAAAGGACGCCATCATCACTTTTGTTGGAAAATACAACCAGACCCTTGCAGAGATAAACATCCTTTCCCAGAACAAGCCAGAAATCATCAGCGAGCTGGACTACCTGACTTCCGATGAGGAGGAAAAGGCCCGTGAGCGCCTTGGCATGTTCCAGGGGGACAACACCCTTACAAGTGGACGGTCATCACTTCAACAGGCCATTTCAACAATGTACAGGGCAAAGCCTGATGCCACCATAACCCTTCTTGCACAGATCGGGGTCTCGACCAATGCAGGCGGATCTGGACGCGGATATTCCCCTTCACAGATGAGGGGCTACCTTGAAGTTGATGAAAAAAAGCTGGACAAGGCCATAGAAAACGACCTTGAGCAGATAAAGAACCTCTTTGGCTACGACAGTGACGGTGACCTTATCATCGACAACGGGATTGCATTCCGCCTGGACAAGCAGCTTACGAGCTGGGTTCAGACAGGAGGCGTAATTTCTTCCCGCACCAATTCCCTGGAAGGGCAGATAAAGGCTTCAAACCAGAAGATAGCACGCCTCCAGACCCAGCTTGACCGCAAGGAAGCCGAGCTCAAGCAGAAGTATGCCGCCATGGAAGGAACCCTCGGAAACCTGGAATCCCAGCAGAATTCCCTTCAAAATTTTGCAAACCAGGGCCAGAAGCGCTAAAAAAGGCTAATTCACCCAAAACCGCAAATTTTACATTCCAGCATCTTTTTTTACAGGTAAATTTGAATTTTCAATCTTTTCACCTTACACTTATATGTAGGCCCTTTTTTTCCGATAATACATTGAGGTACTTCATATGGAATTTTATGTAAATGGTGAAAAAATAGACGTTACTCTTGAAAGCGAAAAAACAGCTGGCGACATCCTCAAGTCATTTGAAGAGGAAGCTTCAAAAAACGACGCCACAACCATTGCCATCAGGATAAACGGCAGCGACATTCCCCCGGAAAAAATCGACGAATCCATGAACATGGAGCTCAAGGACATCGACAAAATTGAGCTTACGGTTCTTTCAAAAATACAGGTGGTGGAGTCACTCAGGCAGGCAAAGGGCCGATTTGACGAGCTTAAGGTAAAGATGGCAGATGTACCGGTTGCACTGCAGAGCGGAAGGGAAAAGGAAGCAAATACCATCATTGCAGTCCTTGCAGACGCCATCAATGAATTCTGCCATACGGTAACACTGAGCGCCCTGTTCCCTGACGTATATGAATCCCTCGTAATCGACGGAGAATCAATAAACAGTTTCTTTGAACAGTTTGCACCAATTGTTGCAGACTTTGAAGAATCCCTTAAAAACGGAGACAGCGTTACTTCCGGAGACCTGTGTGAATATGAAATCGCACCAAGACTTGAACAGATTTCCAAATGCATTGAAGGGCTCAATTAAAGACGGAGGCTTTTATGGGCGGAATTTCCCCACTTGAAGCTAGAGGACAAAGCTACCTCTACTTGTTCATAACCGTAGTTCTCATAATTCTTGCACTTCTAGCCGTAATTGCAGTCCTGTACTTCAAGTTTTTGCAGATGATCCATTCCCGGGAATGGATTGAATCCCAGAAAAACAGGGAGACAAGGCAAAAGGACATAACCTACATGGGCGGAGAGGCAAACCTTACGGGAGCCGAAAAGACACGCCTGTGGCACATCTGCCGAAGATACCATGCCAGGAATATCCGCTACCTGTACAGGGCAGAAAAGGAACTGAACGAGCTTTTCAAGACTGAATACGACAGAATGACTACACAGCAGACCCGCAACGAGGAAAAAATCGCAACCTTCTTCAGCCTGCGCTACAAGCTTGAAGCCGCCCACGAAAAGAAGCTGATGATAAATTCCACATTCAACCTCCAGCCGGGACAGGCAGTCACCATGTACGACCGCAACATGAGCCCATGGAGCCTTACACTGGATTCTTCCGACAAGACCGGCATGAGCTTCATAATCCCCGAGGAATTTGAAAAGTCCTCTGCAAGGCCAAAGCCCCTTGAAAAATCCGCCCTCATATTCTCCCTGACCACAGGACTTACATACCAGTGCGCAGTCCGCTGTGCAAGATACGAGCATCTTCCAAACGGAAAGCACATCCTATTCGTAACCCATTCGACAAACCTTAGGCTCATGCAGCGCCGCGGTTCAAAGCGCATGGTTACGGAAATTCCAAGCCATTTTTCCGCAGTCAGGAACATTGGTACTGAAAAAAAGCCAAAATACGAGGTTCTTGAAAGAAAGTATGATGGCACAATACTGGACATTTCGGCAACAGGATGCAAATTCTCCTGTGCCATGCCAATAAAGAAGGAACAGGACCTGCAGATTTACTTCAAGGTACCTGGTTTCGATGAAGACTGTGAGGTTCATGGAAGAATAGTGCGCACAAAGTTCTCCCCTGAAAAGGAAAAATTCATAATTCACGTAAAATTCATCGATATTGATATATCTGTTAGAAATGACATTTATGCAGCCGTTTATGGGTTTAAATCATAATTTGTGCTATAATTGTTGTAAGGAAGTCTATGAAAGTTCTTGAGCTTAATTCAATCACAAAAGAAGACGGTTACATCTACTACATCCACCACTACAAGGCAAATGCCAAGCTGGAATTTCTTGCCAACGTAATCACCATACCCATCAGCTTTACAGTTGAGATGAATCCCCTTGGCATGAGGACTGTTGACCTTGACCCTCTCCCCAAGGAACTGGATTATCCCGTAATTCCCATAAGCAAGTCCCTCAAGGAATTCATACTCCTCCTTGCATCAAAGGGAATGCTCCCTGAAACTTGAAATTCACCGGGGAAGCGGCCGGCCCATGCCCCCATCCCTGGTGCTCTTTATCTTTTGCAGTCAATGAGCTATATTTATGGCCATGGACTACACATTCACCACTTCAACACCAGAGCAGACAATTGAACTGGGCAAAACCATTGGTTCACTTCTAAAGGCCGGTGACGTTCTTGCCATGACAGGCACCCTTGCAGCAGGCAAAACCACCATTACAAAGGGAATAGCGGGGGCCATCGGCGTTTCAGACAACATTACAAGCCCAACCTTCTGCCTCATAAGCGAATATGAGGGAAAACTACCCCTTTACCACATGGATGTGTACCGCCTTGAAGGTTCCGAAGACTTCATAAACCTTGGCGTGGAAGACATGCTTTACGGAGACGGGGTATGCATCATAGAATGGAGCGAAAAAGTCCGTTCAGAACTGCCAAAAAAGTCCATAACCATAGACATCACACCCCTTGAGGGAACCAGGCGCAGGATCCAGATAAAAAACTGGAACAACGACCCAATAAATTTTCCGCAGGACCAGGAGAACAGATAAATGAATGCACTTGCAATTGACTGCGCAGTCTCAAAACTGACGGTTTCAGCAAAAAGCGACAGGACCTTTGTAAAATATTCAATTGATGCAGGGCTAAAGCAGTCTGAAAAGCTTCTCCCGGCCATAGATTACGTCATGGAACAATCAGGATTGAAGCCTTCAGACCTTGACTACACCGCAGTTACACTGGGGCCTGGAACATTCACGGGACTCAGGCTTGGATTAAGTGCCCTCAAGGCCCTGAACCTTTCAAATGGAATTCCAGTATACGGCATTCCTTCGCTAAAGGCCTATGCATGGCCTTACAGGACGGCCATTGAAACGGTTCTTCCCCTTCTTGAAGCAAAGGAAGACGAGTTTTTCTGCAGCTTTTTCATCCGCGGACAACAGCTTGGACAGGAAGAAGACCTGAAGATTGAAGACATACTCAGGAGAATGGATCCTGAAACTTCGGTCCTGGCATGCGGCCCTGGGGCAAAGTGCTTTACGGAACGCACCCTTGAGCTCACCCCGCTCTATTCAGTCCATGCCTTCACACCGGAAGGAGACTGTACGGAATCACTATTTGAAATTGCCGAAGAAATGATTCAAAAAAAAGAACCGCCACTTGAAGATTATGACGGTCCGCTATACGTAAGAAAATCAGAGGCAGAACTTGTCCTTGAGGCCAAGAAGAATTCAACCCCGACCACAGGACAGTAGGATTACCCCCAATGGGGCGGCCCCTAAGACTACTTGAAAAGCTTGTTCAGCTGTTCCACAGAAATGTTGTTGGCTGCAGTATTTTCGCTCTGGATTGCGCTGAACACTTCCTGGCGGAAGACCTTGACGCTGGCAGGGGCTTCGACACCAATCTTAACCTGGTCGCTCTTTACATCGATGATTGTAAGGACAATGTCGTCGCCAATGCGGATTTTTTGGTCGATTTTTCTTGAAAGAATCAGCATTACTTCTTCTCCTTCTTCTTCAGAGCCTCGATAATGTTGTGCTTCGTTGTCCACCTTGATCCGTCGAGAACTGCCTGCATGCAAAGGTGGTTCTTCTTGTTAAAGACCAGGGGTCCCTGGAAATTTGCAGTTACAGGACTACCATCCCCAGGAACCGTTACGATTGTCATTACGGAAACATCTGCAGGATCCGTAATTCCTATTCTGCTAAGCTCACTGTCCGCAATGTCAGCCTCGTAATCATCAGTGATTATAAAGGGGTCAATAAGCAGGAACGCAAGGTTCTTTTCCTGGAGTGACTGGAGCCATACAAGAGGTTCATACTCGCTGTCAACAAGGGCAAATTCCGTATATTCTTCAAATCCAAAGAGGCCGGAAGGAATCTTGACAAGCCTGTCATCTTCCACATCCACAAGCCCCATTGTTTTTGTATCAACTTCCATCATCTGTTTCCCCGATATCATCTCATGTAGTTAAGCAGGGTGCTGTCGTACATCTTGCCTGCATTGCTCATTGTTGCCTGGTTGACGTATTCCATCATCTTAAGGTCCGTTATTGCCTTTGTGATGTCAACGTCTCCTTCACGGCTTACAAGCTGGGTCGTGTTAAGCTGTGCAACCTGACTTCTCTGCACGTTATTCATTGCCCTTTCATAGTCGCTGCCGCTTTTTGCAAGGCGTGTCGTAAGGTTATTGATTCCCTGGTCAAGGGTACCGAGAACACGGCTGCCGATGGCTTCATTGTCACCCCTGATCATGGAGTCACGGAGGGCAATCACTGCATCAAAAAGTGATCCGCCGGAAACCTTTACGCTGTCTCCCGTATTATATGGAGGGCGCTGGCTTGAATCCTTGATGATTCCCATGTCGGCCATGGCAGATCCTGTCTTGTCTTCAATCCAAAGCTGATGAGAATCGGTTGTTGCAAGGTTCAACCCGTTGGTGACAGGATCGATGGATGCCTTTACCGATGCACCGCTGCTGTTTATCTTTGCAGCCACTGCGTGAATGTTGTCGCCGCTCTTAACTGCAATGTCAACGCCGTCAATGGTTACGACTGAATCTTCAAGGGCCATCCAGCCGCTAAGGTCCCTCTGACCCATGAACTGCTGCGGTTCCGCCCAGAAAGTTTTTGTTCCGCTGTTATCAACGGTAAGGTATGCATTTTCATCAACCTCAATCCTGTTAATGCCGACGTTGCCCTTGTAATTCACCTTTTCAATGAGTTCTTCCGTTGAACCGGGAACATTTCCCATGACAACATCAAAGGCAATTCCCTTTGTCTTGGTTCCTGCAAATAATGTGGTACCATCAGGCCCAACTGCATTGGCATTCTGGATCATTTCCTTCAGGAGTTCATTTACCTCAACGGCCATGTTCTTAAGGTCGTCGGGAGTGTTTGTACCTGTGGCACCGTTAACTGCAAGCTCACGAACGCGCTGCATGATCTGAAGGTTCTGGTTTATGTAACCCTCGCGGACATTGTACTGATCGGAAAGGGTCTGGGCATTCTTTTCAAACTGTTCCACACGGCCAAGGTAAGACTGGTAGCGCACCAGGTGACCGGCTGCAATGGGGTCATCACGGAGCTGGCCAATCCTTGACTGTGACGTAATCTGGCGGTTTGTGGCAGCCTGGCGAACTTCCTGGCGCCTTAACTGAAACTGTGTATCGCTATTGTTAAACTGTGAGCTGATTCTGTGCATCGCTATTCTCCTTTACTATACTCCAAGCCTGTTGATGAGGGTGTCAAGAAGTTCATCCTGAACAGTAATGAACTTGGCGGCAACATTGTATCCGTGCTGGAATTTAATGATGTCTGCAAGTTCCTCGTCAATGTTTACTCCGCTTATGCTGTCACGAAGGGCACGAAGATCACCCATGATCTTGTTCTGGCTTGAAAGCTGGGTCTGTGCCTGTTCTCCCTTGAGCCCGACATTTGTAACCGTATCTGCAAAGTAGTCGTCAAAGGTTCTCTGGGAACCGATCATGACCTTGGTATTCCTGATGGCTGCAAGCTCAATGGCTGCCCTACCGTCTCCGGAATCAGCAAATCCCTGGTTGTTTGCAAAAGCTGCTGCAACACTGGAAACGTCGTTTTCCACAAGGCGGTTAACGGCAATGTATGCGGCTGGGTCAAGGACAGGGCTTACGGAAAAGTCTGCATTTGCAAGGGAATTGACTGCATCGGAGCGGTTAAAGTCAAAGGCATTTTCTTCTCCGCTGCCTGCAAGAATTCCCGTGTAGCCTGCAAGGAACATGCCGCTGTCTTCAACATGGCGGATTGCAAAATCAGGATCGTTCATGTTCTGGCTGGCAGTTGCCTTTAGTACAAGGTGACTGTTGCGGTCAAGGTAAGCCTTAACCTCGCCATTGGAATCATTGATCCTGTTTACAACATCCTCAACGCTGTCCGTTGCATGATAGGCTACGGTAATGTTACCGCCTGCGCCATTGATTGTCATTGTTCCCTCTAGGCCAATCTGTTCCTGTGGCTTAAGGGCATTGGTACCAGTAATCCTGAAAATATACGAAGTATCTTCAACACCATCGCCATCTCGGTCATAGTTACCATTGGTATTTTCAATAAAGGCATGCTGCTCAAAGAAATCAAGGCCCGTAACGTTGTTCTTGCCGATGCCGTTCCTATGCACGTCGTTGACAAGGTCTGCAAAGTTCAAGGTCATGGTGTTCAAGGTCTGGATTTCGCTGCGGATGTCCTTGTCGCGAAGTTCAACAAGGGCGCCAAGGGTACCACCATGGAATTCAGCATCGATCTTTGTATCCTGCCAGACAAGCTTTCCGTAACCGTTGTTGTCGATTTGAGAAACGCTTTCAATCTGGCGTGCAAGGTCACCCTGGACGATAACCTGTCCGTCCGTGTGAACCATGAATTCATCCGGGTCACGCTGGGTAACGGTAACGTTAATCAGGGCCGAAAGCTTTTCCACAAGAAGGTCGCGGCGGTCAAGCATGTCGTTTGGATTGTCTCCAAGGCCGCGGGCGCGCACGATTTCATTATTCAACGTGGCAATCTGCTTTGTAAGGTCGTTTACCTGCTTGACAGTAGCCTCAATGTCACCGTTAATCTGGTCGCCAATGCCGCGAAGTCCCTTATGCTGCTGCTGAATGGAAGAAGCAAGGGTTTGGCCGCGGACAACGACAGCCTGGCGGGCAGCATCACTTTCAGGATATGTGGAAAGTTCCTGCCATGCAGACCAGTACTTGTCCATGTTGGTGCGTACAGAAACATCATTAGGCTCGTTATAGACGTTTTCAATCATGGAAACATACTTGTCGCGGACGTCCCAATAAGATTCCACGCTGGAACCTTCCACGATGCGGCTTTCAAGAAGCTCATCACGGATGCGGGAGATGGATTCCACATCACAACCCTGGCCTATCTGTCCTGCAGTCTGGGCGCGCTCAAGGTCCGGACGGTATATTGGGTCAAAGGCCCTTACAGACACGCGCTGGCGGCTGTACCCTTCCGTATCTGCGTTAGAAATGTTGTGACCTGCAGTCTGGATCTGTGTGGAATGGGCCATAAGGCTCCTTTTTCCGATTTCAATTCCTGCAAATGAATTAGCCATATCCTTCTCCTTTATACGCTGCGGTTGATTACAATGCTCTGGGCATAGTTCTTGCGGATGGTGCCGTTAGGGGAATAAATCTCGTTCCTCTGCTTTGCAACACATTCATCCATTACTTCAGAAATGAACTTCTTTGTGGCACTCACATACTTGGCAAGGGCGTCATTTTCAATCTTGCTGCGGGAAAGCTTGGACTTGACGCGTAGGAAAACATCCTTAACCTCTGGCCTAAAGTAAATGTCGTCAGAAACATTGGCAATGCTGTCACGAAAACCGTCTATCTTGGAAAATTCACCGCCCAGTTCGTTAATGGAAAGAACATACTGCTCAAGGCCAATCCAGCTGCGCTTTACAACGCACTCGTGAATCTTGTCCTGTTCCTTAAGCATGGAATCAAGAATGCGCTCCTGCTCGTTGAGGACGCTGATAAGTTCCATTTCCTTGTCGTCTGCCATAAAAAGCCCCGCTAAAAAAAGATTTCTTCATTCCATCATCGGAATTTTAAAAAAAAAGTTTACGAAAAAACGAATAAAATTCATTCGGCAAGTGTAATGGTGCACTTTTCATCCTTATTTTCCCCTACGGGGGAATCCAAGTCGCCCGTCACCCAAAAGTCCAACCAAATTTCCAAAAACCGTTCCAAAAGGGAATGTCACTACTTGACTAATAAATCTATTTTGTATAAGATGACTTCATCATTTATGGTGCCTATAGTTCAGGGGTAGAGCGCCAGATTGTGGATCTGGTTGTCGTGGGTTCAAATCCCACTAGGCACCCCTAAGACTGATTCCCTCGGGAGTCAGTTTTTTTTTACCCATGCGTTTGTAGCTCAACCGGATAGAGCATCGGACTTCGAATCCGCAGGTTGCACGTTCGAGTCGTGCCAGACGCAGCAAGGGCCACGAAAACCATTTTGGTTTCCTTGACCTTCTTTTTTTCCGGCAGGATAAAGACATAAACATATCCTCCCTCCCCTGCATTTTCATCAAATAAAAAAAAATAATTTTTTTTGGAAAAATTTAAAAAATGCTATTGACATTTTTTTTCGCATTGTATATTATCTACATCGTTGACGCAGCAAAGCGACAACAAATAAAAAAAAGTAAAAAAAAATAAGGGCGATTAGCTCAGCTGGTAGAGCAGCAGACTCTTAATCTGCGGGTCGCAGGTTCGATCCCTGTATCGCTCATAAAGAACTCTCAAGAAATTGAGAGTTCTTTTTTTTTATTATCTTAATGTTTTTTTCACATAAATTGGCACAGTCTGCGCAAATAGATGATAATCGTCCATTCCCGCATAAAGGATTGGAGCACGGGCGCAGCCCTTCCGGAGCATGGCGCAGGAATGGAGCAGCATTGCGGAAGTGCGGAAAGCCTGACCTGCTTGCCTGTGGCAAGCAGGATATGCCCATAAAAAAAAACAAAATTTTAATGGCATAATTCTTCAATTCAGTCTTGACAAAAAAAGCATAAACCTATATAGTCTACACCATTACGGATTCTTGAACATACAGTGTTCAGTCAGTAATCACCTGCGAGATTGGTGGAATTGGCAGACACGCTAGACTTAGGATCTAGTGCCTAGGCGTGAGAGTTCAAGTCTCTCATCTCGCATATAAATTAGTTTTGCGGAAATGGCTCAATGGTAGAGCGCGACCTTGCCAAGGTCGATGTTGCGGGTTCGATTCCCGTTTTCCGCTCTACAAATTAGTGGCAGTTTCAAAAATGCTGCTGCGTTCAATTTGCGGAAATGGCTCAATGGTAGAGCGCGACCTTGCCAAGGTCGATGTTGCGGGTTCGATTCCCGTTTTCCGCTGGATACGAAGCGGTTTGACTAAACTCAAATCGCTTTTTTTTTATTTACGACGCTTAACCGTCACAAATTTTTTATTCAAGAGGTTTTCCCGTGAAAGTTACAAAGGAAGTAAGCAAGCTTGAAAATTCAGCAGTAAAACTCACAGCAACAGTTGCAAAAGAAGATGTAGCAGCAGGCTACAGCAAGTGCATCGCTAAGTATGCAAAAAGCGTTCAGCTCCCAGGATTCCGCAAGGGTCACGTACCAGCAAAGATCCTCGAACAGAAATACGGCGAATCCCTCAAGCAGGAAGTTCTTGCAGATCTCATCGACGAATGCCTTAACCAGATTTATGCAGAAGAAGAATCAAAGGACATCCGCCCTCTTCCTTATGCCCAGCCTCGCCTTGAAAACGACAAGCTCCCTGAATTCAGCACGGAAAAGGACCTTACGTTCACAGTCGTATACGACGTATTCCCAACAGTAGAAGTCAAGGATTTCTCAAAGATTGAAGTTAAGGAACCACAGTGCGAAGTTGGCGAAAAGGAAATCAACGAAGAACTCAAGGCAGTTCAGGAACGCAATGCCATGGTAATCGACAAGAAGGACGGGGATCCTGTAGAAAAGGACAACATCGTAACAATCGATTACAGCGAGCTTAACGATGACGGTTCTGTTGTTGAAGGTTCAAAGCGCGAAGGATTCGTATTCACAGTAGGAACAGCAGAAAACATCTACAAGATCGATGACGAAATCATCGGCATGAAGAAGGATGAGACAAAGGAAATCACAAAGACTTACGCTGCCGACGATGCAAACGAAGACCTTGCAGGAAAGACAAAGAAGATCTGCGTGACAGTAAAGGCAATCAAGGTACGCAACCTCCCTGCCCTTGACGATGAACTTGCACAGGACGTAAACGAAAAGTACAAGACACTCGATGACCTTAAGAAGGACATTACAAAGGGTCTCGAGGCAAACCTCAAGAGAAAGATTGCAGAAGTTAAGTCTCAGTCCCTCCTTGAACAGCTTGTTGAAAAGAACCCGATTGTTCTTCCAGCTTCAATGGTTGCCGCAGAAAAGGAAAACCGCTGGCAGATGATGGCACAGCAGTTCCGCACTACACCTGAACAGCTTGACAAGATGGTTGCAGCAAGCGGCCAGTCTAAGGACACAATGCTTGAACAGATGACAGGCAACGCAGAAAAGATGCTCAAGTCTCGCCTTATCGTTGACACGCTCATCCGCGAAAAGAACATTGCAGTGACTCCGGAAGAAGTTGAAGCAGAATATGCAAAGATGGCAGAAGAATCAGGTGTTTCTGTAGACGAAATCAAGAAGTACTATTCTGAACCACGTGCAAAGGAATACATCATCGATTCCATCAAGGAAAACAAGCTCTTTGACGAACTTTACAAGCAGGTAAAGGTTACAAAGGGTGACAAGGTGGAATTCGCTGAACTCTTCAAGAACAACCAGTAGTTTTTAGCAGGAATAGCCCATGGACCATTCATAAGGGCCTATGGACTTTTCCAAGGCTGCCCTTCTGAGGCAGCATTAAACTCTGACAAGGACGCAGATTACTGATTCAGGTTGTCTGCGTTTTTTTGTTTGGAGCGACAAATTTCCTTCGCTTCAGTTTGCATAAATCCGTTTTATTGATTATATTATTCTATCGAAACAGAGATTTAAGGAAAGAATTATGAACGAATACATGAATTCCCTCGTACCTACAGTAATAGAAAAGAGCGGAAACGGCGAAAGAGCATACGACTTATATTCACGTCTTTTAAAAGACCGCATCATATTTGTTGACGGTGAAATCCGCGACGAAACAGCAGACCTAATTGTTGCACAGATTCTCTATCTTGAAAGCGAAAATCCTGAAAAGGACATAAGCATGTACATCAACAGTCCTGGCGGTTCCGTAACTGCAGGCCTTGCCATCTATGACACCATGCAGTACGTGCGCTGCGACATCCAGACAATCTGCATGGGACAGGCAGCAAGCATGGGAGCCATCATCCTTGCAGGCGGAACAAAGGGAAAGCGCTATGCCCTTCCTTCAAGCCGTGTAATGATTCACCAGCCATGGGGCGGTACCCAGGGACAGGAAAGCGACATTGCAATCCAGGCAAAGGAAATCGGAAGACTTAAGAAACTCAGCATAAAGTATCTTTCAGAACAGACAGGCAAGAAGGAAGAGGAAATTGCAGCCGACATGGAACGCGATTACTACATGCCTGCTGAAGATGCAAAAAACTACGGCATTGTTGACCACATCATGAACAGTGCAAAGAAGGGAGCCAGATAATGCCAATCAGAAGAACAAACCATCCTGTATGTGCATTCTGCGGACGTCCGGCTGACGACAACCGCCGCATCGTAAGTTCCCCGGACAACATGGTCTGCATCTGCGAAAACTGCATTGCCACATGCCAGACAATCATAAACGAGGAAAAGCACAGCCTTGCCCCCATCGACATGAAGGAAATCCCTACTCCACGGGAATTCAAGGAATACCTTGACCAGTATGTCATCGGACAGGATTACGCAAAGAAGGTTCTTTCCGTTGCAGTTTACAACCACTACAAGAAGCTTTCCATCTCAAAAACCCAGCAGGAAAAGTCGGAGATTAAGATTGAAAAGTCTAACATCCTTCTCCTTGGCCCTACGGGATCTGGAAAAACCCTTCTTGCCCGCACCCTTGCACAGAAACTCAACGTTCCTTTTGCCATTGCAGATGCCACAACCCTTACGGAAGCAGGTTACGTTGGCGAAGACGTGGAAAACGTTCTCCTTAAGCTGATCAATGCTGCTGACGGCGATGTTGCTGCAGCAGAACGCGGCATCATATTCATCGACGAAATAGACAAGATTGGGCGCAAAAGCGAAAATACGTCAATCACACGCGACGTGTCTGGCGAAGGCGTTCAGCAGGCACTCCTCAAGATTCTTGAAGGAACAAAGGCATCTGTTCCACCGCAGGGCGGACGCAAGCACCCTAACCAGGAGATGATTGAAATCGACACGACAAACATCCTCTTTATCTGTGGCGGTGCCTTTGTGGGACTGGACAAGATCATAGAACAGCGCCTTTCAACTGCTTCCATCGGATTTGGAGCAGAAGGAACCCACCGTTCAAGCGAAGAAAGGATGGAACTCCTTAACCAGGTGACATCTGACGACCTTGTTAAGTTTGGAATCATTCCTGAACTTATCGGCCGCCTTCCAATGACCACAGCCCTCAAGGAACTCAACAAGGACGACCTTAAGAAGATTCTCGTTGAGCCAAAGAACGCAATTACAAAGCAGTTCCAGGTAAGCTTCTCCATCGACGACGTTGACCTTTCCTTTGACAACGAGGCCATTGAGGAAATTGCAGAACTTGCAATAAAGAACAAAACCGGTGCCCGCGGACTCAGGTCCATTGTTGAGCACATTCTCCTTGACCTTATGTATGAAGTTCCAAGCATCAAGGGAAAGAAGAAGCTTGTAATCACCAGGGAAATCGTAAGCCAGAAAAAGCTTCCTTCCCCGGAATCTCTCTTAATTGACCAGAAGACGGCATAAGTCGCAACCGGAACATAAAAAAGGGCTGCCAGTGTCAACGCATTTTCTTGCTTTGACACTGGCAGCCCTTTTACTTTTTTTTCAGATGCCCATTCAGTCCTTACAAGGCTCTGAGGAAACCTCTAGAAATTGCAATCTTTAAAGATGTCCTTGACTATTTCCAGCGTCTCTGCTGCGGTCTTTTCCCAGGAGAACCTTTCAGACCAACGGGCTGCATTTTCTATGAGCTGGCCACGGATCTTTTTATCAGTAACAAGCTGCTCAATGCAGGATGCCATCTCTTCCGTATTGTCACTGTTAAAATACAGTGCGTTTCCCCCGGAAATTTCCTGAAGAACCCCGGCCTTTGTACATGCCACGGGAATTCCAGAAGCCATGGCCTCAAGAACCGGCAGCCCAACACCTTCGTTTATTGAGGGAAAGATGCAGCCGTCAGAATTCCTGTAAAGCTCCGGCAGTCCTTCCTGTGGAAAATAGCCGGTTATGAAGATGTCCGATGCATACGGAGATTCAAAGGCCGCCCTTGCAACTTCCTTGCTGAAGTTTTCCTCCATGCTGCCTGCAAGAACCAGGCGATGGGCAAGTCCCGTCTTTTCCTTGAATTTTCCAAAAGCCCTGATAAGCTCTATGTGCTTCTTTTCCGGCCCCTTAATGCTTGAGGCGTAAAGAAGATAGGGTTTCTTAATTGCAAAGGGATTGATCTGCACCGTGTCGGATTCAGCAGAAAGGGGATCCTGAAAAAATTCAGAATGGTCTATTCCGTTATGGACTATCTCCACCCGGCGGCACTTTATTCCGCAACGCGCAAGATCCTTCTTTACATACATTCCCGGCACAATTATGCAGTCTGCCCTGGAAAGGCCCTTTCGCACCTGAAGGCGGTCAAAAAAATTCCCTATGGTAGAAAGGCCTGTGGATGCAATCTCGTTTACCACAGCCACCGACGGAACCCTGAAGGAAGAAGGAATCATCCTGGCCCCTGCAACGTAAACCACTGCATCAAGCCTGTTCCTGCGGGCAAAGGAATCTGCACAGAAACGATGCCAGTTTCTTTCCGCCCAAAGGCTTTCCTTAAGGTGCACCGGTATGTATTCATAATTCTTCTTGCGGTTGTAAACATACCTGTCCTTTTCCGGGCCAAAGAGAATGACCTCAACGTCAGGATCATCCTTCATGCAGTCAAGAAAGGACATGAGATATTTTCCAAAGCCTGACTGTCCATGCTCAAGGCCAAAGGTGTCGATTCCAAGTCTCATTCCTCAATTCTATCAGAAAAATGCCATTCTGGCCAATATGGAAATTAATTGCAATAAAATGTAGAATGATTCCATGACTTTTGAAGAACTCAATACAGACAGCGCAATCATTGAAAAGCTTACGGCCATGGGCATTACGGAACCGACTGCTGTGCAGCAGAAGGTCATTCCCCTCGTTGGTGAAGGCAAGAACATCATGTTCCAGAGCGAAACGGGTACGGGAAAAACCTTTGCCTACCTTTTGCCCCTCCTTTCTTCCATGGTGAACACCCCATCCCAGGGTAACGTTGAAATCATGATAGCTTCCCCCACCTACGAACTTGCCTCCCAGATAAAGGTGCAGGTTCAGTCAGTGTGCGGAATAAAAAGTGCCCTGCTCATCGGGGGAGCACCAATTGCACGCCAGATAGACATGCTTAAGGAAAAACCGCAGATTGTAATCGGAGGCCCTTCCCGCCTTCTTGAACTGATCCACCTTAAGAAGCTTAAGGCAGATGCAGTGCGTGTCCTTGTCCTTGATGAAGCAGACCGTCTCCTGAGCCGGGAACTTAGGGATGCAACCAAGGGCCTTATGGAACGACTGCCTGCAAAAGTCCAGCTCATAGGAAATTCTGCAACAGTCAGTGACTTTACGAGAAAAACACTTCTGGAAGCCCGCAGCGGAATCAACAGCGAAGAAGAAAAAATCGAGCTTGTAAGCCTGCCTCCAGAAGACGTGCTAAAGAAGCGCATCACCCACTGGGCAATCTATGCAGAACGACGCGACAAGATAGACACCCTGAGAAGCCTCATCAATGCGGAAAAACCAAAAAAGATGATCGTGTTTACGGCACGAAACGACCAGATTGAAAACATAACGGCAAAGCTTAAGTACAAGAACATCGAATGCTCTTCCCTAAGCGGAAAGGCAGACAAAAAGGAGCGAAAGACAGCCATCGACCGCTTTCGTTCCGGCAAGATCAAGGTCCTCATAACGACAGACCTTTCTTCCCGCGGCCTTGACATAAGCAACGTGACCCACGTGGTCCAGATGGACATGCCGGACAAGGCCGACTTCTTTATCCACAGGGCGGGGCGAACTGCCAGGGCCGGGAAAACCGGAATCAACATCGTAATCGGCGACGCCTTTGAAATGGAAAATTACGCACGCCTTGAAAAAAAGCTTGGCATCAAGGTTTACCCCAAGATGCTCTATGAAGGAAAGGTCGTGGATCCAAACACCATGGAATGAAGGGTTCCGCAAGACCCAGGCAGCCAGTCCCGACTGGAGATTGGCTGTTCATCCATGGATGGAGAGAGCTACCATGGACCCTTCATGAGCCTTTAATTGATACAAATTCTCTTTTTTGCTATAATATCATACTTTTATAGAGGAAAATTCTTGTGTTTTTAAAAAGTCTTGAAATATTCGGCTTTAAATCTTTTGCCGACCGTACACATATAAATTTTGCCGACGGAATCACTGCCCTCCTTGGCCCAAACGGCTGTGGAAAAAGTAACGTCGTTGATGCCATCAAATGGGTTCTTGCAGAAAACAAGTCAAAGAACCTGCGTGCGGAATCCATGGCCGACGTCATCTTCAACGGAACGGAATCACGACCAGCTCTTTCAATGGCAGAAGTAACATTGACCATTGCAAACGACAAGGGCCTTCTGCCCCTGGAAGATTCCGAAATTTCCATCAAGCGCCGCCTTTACCGAAACAATGAAAACGAATACTTCATCAACGGACAGGAAGTCGGTGCAACTGCAATCCGTAAGCTCTTCATGGATACTGGTGTCGGAAAGGCAGCCTATTCCGTAATGGAACAGGGAAAAATCGACCAGATCCTATCATCAAAGCCAGAAGACCGCCGCTATCTTTTTGAGGAAGCCGCAGGAATAAGCCGCTCAAAGGCAGAAGTTCAGGAAGCAGAACGAGAGCTTGAACGTACAAAGGCAAACCTTGCACAGATCGAGACGGGACTTGCAGAAACAAAGCGCAACTACGAGACCTTGAAGTCCCAGGCAGAAAAAACATCAAGATACAGAAAGCTCCTGGAAGACAAATTTGAATATGAACGTGACATCCAGCTTTTAAAGCTCAAGGAATTCATCCAGAACAAGGCACGCCACGAAGATTCCCTCAAGGAAGCCGACGAAAAAAGAATCAAGGCAGAAAAGGAAATAGAGGAAATCTACAAGACGGTTCACGAAAACACTGAGATGATTACATCCCTTCAGGAACAGATGAACTCAAAGCAGCAGGAAGCCATCAAGCTCCAGCAGGAAAGCCTTGGAAAGAAAGCCCTTGCAACCCAGCTCCACACACAGCAGGCACAGATGCGAGAAAAGATCGGCCAGATTGAAAACCGCATCAAGAACATCGAGCAGCACATTGATGAATACAACGAGGAAATAGATTCCCTCAATGCAGAACTCCATGACCAGAACAAGCAGCTGGAAGACGTAAACAGCAACATCGACAGCTTTGCACAGAACATTCAGCTTGCAGAATCAGAGATAGAAGAAAACGTACGCCTCATAAACACCAACGGCGGCAAGATCCTGAACCTGAACGCAGAAAGGACGGAGCTGCAGAAAAGACTTGCATCGATTACAGAAGACATAGTTACGGAACTTGACGCAAAGCTTAAGGACGCAGGCTATTCTTCCGCATCAAACAAAAAGGCAAAGGAAGAACTTGGCATCCTTCTTGAAAAGATCAAGATTTTTGCCAACGGACGCGCAAACATTTTCCGTGACTTTGCATCCCTTCCTTCTCACAATGAAAAAGATTCCTCAAAGATGGGCAACGATGCAGTACAGGCGTTCACCGACCTGCTTTCCATGTTTGAAGATCTTTCCCAGGCCATCGATTCATACACGCGGACAACGCCACAGTTCATCGACGACTTTCTTTCTCCTGAAGGTATCATTACCAAGAAGCGAACCATCGATGGGGACATTGAGGCAAACGCCAAAAAGATTGAAGACATCCAGGCGGAAAACGACGACCTTGCAAAGAAGAACATTCAGCTTACAAAGAAGATCAACGAATACAAGGAAACCCTTTCTAAGCTTACGGTAAACCGCGCCCAGATGATCCAGCAGATCAAGAACTGCGAGCAGCAGATAAGCCAGCTTAAGCGTGCCCTTGTCCAGGAAGAAAATTCCCTCAACGACCAGAGGAACGACCTTTACGAAGAGACAAAGCATCGCGACGACGTAGAGGAGCAGATCCAGGAAACGGAAGAAGAGATTGCAGAAATCAACGCCCGTGGTGCAAAGATCATGGACGAAATCGATTCCATCAAGAAGAACATCGATGACTGCAACAGCAAGGTTTCCGGCAAGCAGAACGCCCTCCAGAAAAAGCAGGAGGAAAAGACAAAGTACCAGGCACAGTACGAAAAGCTCAGCATTGGAATCGCACAGTACGACACGGAAATCCGCAACGTAAAGCAGAACTTCCAGGACAACTTCAGCCGCGACCTCATGGAATTTGAGGAGCACATGTACAAGATTAATTCCCCTGCAGGTGTCCTCAGGGAAAAGCTTGCAGACATCAAGAAGAAGATTGCCGACTGCGGTTCCGTAAACCTTATGGCCGTGGAACAGTTTGCAGAAGAAAAGGAACGATTTGAACGCCAGCAGGAAAACTTCAACGACACAAAGAAGTCCCTTGAAAACCTTGTGCGCGTCAGCGAGGAAATCAGGACCAAGTCTTCCGAAATGTTCCTTGACACATACAACAAGATCAGGAAGAACTTCCACAACATGTTCCGCCGCCTGATGAACGGAGGAAGAGCCGAGCTTAAGCTTGTGGACCCGACAAATGTCCTTACATCAGGTATCGACATTTACGCACAGCCGCCTGGAAAGAAACTTTCCCACATCTCACTCCTTTCCGGTGGTGAAAAGACAATGACGGCAGTTGCCCTTCTCTTTGCAACATACCAGGTTCGCCCTTCTCCATTCTGTCTCCTGGACGAGATTGATGCGGCCCTTGACGACAAGAACGTTGCCTCCTTTGTAAGCACACTGCGTGCCTTTGGAAACATAAGCCAGTACATCGTCATCACCCATAACAGGAAGACCGTAATGGGAGCCAGCACAATGCTTGGCGTTACGATGGAAGAATCTGGAATTACAAAGGTCATCCAGGTTCGCCTTGACGAAGACACCATGAACGGAAACCTTACCTACGAAGACCAGAGCGACTTTGTGGAAGAAGAAGTTCCACCGGAAGAAGGAGTATACATTCCTCCACGTCCGCCTAGGCGCGAGCACAATCCGGACGGAACCCTCAAGATAAAGGAGCCGGCTCCGGAGGCAGAAGAAGCAACTGCACCGGCAGCTGTGGCAGATGAATCTGCAACTGTTACTGAAGCAGAAGAAGCAGCAGATATGGATGAAGCAGCACCGGAAAATGCAGCTGAAGCGGATGCAGCTGAAGCAGATGCAGCGGAAACTGAAAAAGCCGAAACTGCGGCAGCAGATGCAGCTGAAGAAACCGAGGCAGGCAAAGAAGAATAGCCATGAACCAGGTAATTGAAAACATAAGGGAACGACTCGAAGATTTTTTTCACGAAAACACAAGGCTTGCAGCAGTCCTTGCAGCGTTTCTTTTTTCATTTGCCCTCATCGCCTTCTTCATGGGAATTTTCCAGCTTCCACAAAAACCAAGGAAAACTGCTGAGGAACCCAAGGCCATACCTTACACTGCAGTCAAGGAATTCTATCCGCCTGAGCAGCAGCCCCTTACGGAAGAATATTATTTTATGCGAAAACAGACTTCAAAGTGGCCAGACGAAGAATTCAACCGGTGGTTTACGGTTCCAGACAAGGCAAAGGTTGAAGAACTTGGAAAGGCAAACGACAAGCTGACCCAGGACGTTTTAGGAGTAGCCCCATGAAAAAAATCCTGTTTGTAATTACGGCAGCCCTTTTCTTTTACTCATGTGCATCAGCTCCAAGCGCAATCCCTGGTGAGCCCCTGGAAGAAGAACAGCCTGTTGAACAGGTAAGCGAACAGATGCCTGAACAGGCAGCTGACCAGCCGGAAGCAGAAGAAAACCTGAACCAGGATCTGGAAGACACCGATGGCAAAGAAGATTCGGAAGATGAACCTTTACTTGAACCTGTTGAAGACGTGGAAGGCTACTTTGAAACGGAAATTGAACCGGACGTGGAAGAAGAACCTGCAGAAGAAGAACAACAGGAAGAGAACTCACCTGAGGGAGAAAATACCGCCGATGAACCACTTGCCCTCCTTGACCAGGAATCAAACCCAAGGACTGGTGCCGTAGTAAAGGAAAATCCTGAAATCATTAGGGCTCAATCCCCGGAAACTGAACCCACCGGTTCAGCAGGAAAACAGGAAGCAGCCCCATCAGTTGCAACAGGGGACACATCCGAAAACCCGGCCACTGCAGTTCCACCTGTAGCCATGCAGGAACTCATGTCCACTGGAACAGTTGCCGCACCCAAGGAAGATGACGGCTCCCAGATCCAGGTTTCCCAGCTCATGTCAGAAGAAATTGAAGCCCAGGAAGAACCAGAGGCCCCGGCAGTTGCAAAAATCGAGATAGTTCCATCCCGCACTGCAACAATGAAGAACAACCAGTACCTGGACATTGAATATCCCGGCAAGGGATGGATTTACCTTGGGGAAGAAGACTCAAAGGAACTCATGCGCTACTTTGGCAAGAAGATTGGCGAAAAGAACACCACATTCTGCCTGCGCTCACGGGAAACAGGAACAACAATCCTTCACTTTTACAAGAATGACGCCCTTACGGACAGGGTAATCGATGATTATTTAATAGTAGAAATCAGCGGAACCAATGACGGAACAAGGCACGCCGTAGCTCCATTGTATGCGGAAACAATTCCCCAGAAGCCGGAAAAACCTTCGGAAGCTGCAAGAAGAAAGGCAATGGAAGAATCCCTGGCAGTAAAGTCCCAGGATGACGGCGAGGCTGAATCAACAAGGATCACGGATGTAAAGCCACATGGAACGCAGATGGCCCCTGCGTCCGGTACACCTGCATCGTCAGCACCAGCACCAGAAGCTCCGATATCAGGAAAAGCCCCTTCAACAATAGCCAGGGATGCAGCAAGGCCTGCACCGGTTGCAGTTCCCGTTCCATCCACGGCACCATCGGCAAGAACTCCAGTGCAGCCATCATCATCTTCACTTGCAGCAGAAGATTCAGGAGCCGTAACAGTCATTGAAAACAGGAATTCTACAGGCGAGAACAACAGTTCTTCCGGAGAAGGAAGCCGTTCAATGGCACCTGAAGAACCGAAAGTTTCCCAGGCCCAGAAGGAAAAGCAAAACGCAAAGATTCAGGACACAAGTGACCTGGCATCGGAAGAAATCCTTAGGCTTGCACGAAAGTCCTTTGATGAAAAGAAATACGCAGAAACCCTTGCATACCTTGAAGACTTTTTTGCAAAGGCAGCAACCAAGATTGACGAAGGTCTGTTCATACAGGGCCAGGTTTTCGAATCAAACAATCCATTCCGCAACATCAAGAGCGCCCTGGACACATACGAAACCATCGTTCGCCGCTACCCACAGAGCATTCACTGGGCAAAGGCTAATGAACGCGTAACATACCTCAGGAAATTCTATTTTAACATAAGGTAAAAAAATGAAGACAGGAAAATTTTATTCAGCAGGCATTGTTTTAGCCCTGACACTGACATTATCATCGTGCATCATCACCCGTGAAAAATCCATCCGCACCGTAACGGTCACAGGATTTGCAACCCTTGAAGTTCCAACAGAAGGAACAAGGCTCACGGTTTCTGTTGTCACCAGGGACAAGGATGCAGTGAAGGCTTCTGCCCTTAACAACGACAAGATGGCGGCGGTCCAGAAGGCAGTGAAGGAATGCGGAGTAAGCTCCGACGGAATCACGACGGAAGGGTTCAACGTCTGGGAAGAAACCCACCAGGTTACGCCACGGGTTGAAGAAACACAGTTCTGCGTGTCAAACGACATTTCCATCATCATTACGGACAAGACCGCAACGGGAAAAATAATTGACGCAGCCATAAAGGCGGGGGCAACCAGGATTGGCAGCCTTGAAACCGTCAGCGGCAACCCGGAACAGCAGCTTAAGCAGGCAAGGATCCTTGCAATTCGCGACGCAGAACAGAAGGCCCTGACCCTTGCCACAACCAGCGGACAGGCCCTGGGTTCCATAGTTTCCATAAAGGAATACGGACATCCAGCATTTCCACGTGCAGGTGCAATGCCAATGATGGCAAAGGAACACAGCGGAACACCGATTTCCACAGGAGACAAAAAAGTGACCGTAACTGTGGAAGCAGTATACGAAATTGTTGCACAGAAAACAAAATAAGCATATTATATGGCATTACAAAATGATTTTAATGATGCCACATAAAACAATTCAACACCAAGAGGAAAAAAATGTTAGACTACAGATTCATCAAGGAAAATCTTGAAGCAGTAAAGAAGAACATCATCGACCGCAATATGGATCCTGCAAAGGCAGATGCTGACCTTGTCGTAAAACTTTTTGACGAACGCACAGCCCTTACAACGGCACTCCAGGACCTTCAGCAAAAGCGCAACGCCAATGCAGCTTCCATGAAGCAGAAACTTGATCCGGAAACACGCCAGAAATACATCGAAGAAGGAAAGGCCATCAAGGAACAGGTTGCAGAAGCAGAATCAAAGCTTAATGAAGTTGAAGCAAAGCTTGACGAAGCCGGACGCCAGATTCCAAACATGGCACACCCTGAAACACCAATCGGAAAGCTTGATACGGAAAACCTTGAAGTAAAGAAGGTCGGTACAATCCGCAAGTTTGACTTCAAGGCAAAGAACCACGTGGAAATCATGGAAGCCCTTGACCTCATCGACTTTGAGCGCGCAACAAAGGTTTCAGGACCTAAATTCTACTACCTTAAGAACGAGGCAGTTTTCCTTGAACAGGCCCTCATCATGTACGCCATGAACATTCTCCGCAAGCACGGATTCACAACATTCATTACTCCGGACGTTGCAAAGGAAGAAGTCCTCAAGGGCATCGGGTTCAACCCACGCGGAAACGAATCAAACGTTTATGCAATTGAAGAAGAAGGAACATGTCTCGTTGCAACGGCAGAAATCACATTGGGCGGTTACCACTCTGGCGAAATCCTCGACAAGTCAAAGCTTCCTTTGATGTACTGCGGACTTTCACACTGTTTCCGCCGCGAGGCAGGTGCTGCAGGTCAGTTCTCAAAGGGACTTTACCGCGTTCACCAGTTTGACAAGGTGGAAATGTTCGTATACTCAACACCGGAACAGTCTGATGAGCTCCACGAAAAGCTCCGCCAGATTGAGGAAGAAATCTTCGTCGGCCTTGGAATTCCATTCCATGTAGTGGATACGTGTACAGGCGACCTTGGTGCCCCAGCATACCGCAAGTGGGACCTTGAAGCATGGATGCCTGGACGCGCAGACGAAGCACATCCTGATGGAGACTACGGTGAAGTTACTTCAACTTCAAACTGTACTGACTTCCAGTCACGCCGCCTTAACGTAAAGTACCGCGATGATGACGGAAAGAACAAGTACGTTCACATGCTCAACGGTACTGCAATTGCCGTCGGACGCGCCATGCTTGCCCTCATCGAAAACTACCAGAACGAAGACGGCTCGGTTACAATCCCTGAAGTTCTCGTTCCATTCTGCGGATTCGACAAGATCGGCCCAAAGGCTAAGGTTGAGTCTCCAGTAATCCTCAGCAAGAAATAAGGGCAGGACCAGGGGCAATCCATGGAACAGACTGACTACACAAAAGGCATTTTCTATATTTCTCTGTTTTTTGCATTTGTAGTCGGCCTGGCCATGCTTAAGCTTACTGCAGCATTCTTCATTCCCCTGACGATTTCGATTCTCCTGTCCTTTGTATTCTACCCCTTCGTCAAAAAGCTCGCGGACTTTCACATTCCGTGGATTCTTGGGATTCTCATTGTAATAATCCTTGCCCTGGCATCCTTTTCCATCATCGGTAACCTGCTGGTGACAAGCATAAAGGCCATCCTTGCAGCATACCCAAAATATGAAGCCAGGTTCACCAACCTTTATTCAACCCTTGCAAATACCTTTCACCTGCCCTTCGACGAGCAGTCGTCCCTTTTTGCAAACATGTGGAATTCCCTGGGAATAAGGTCATTCATCCAGGACTTTGCATTTTCCCTTAGCAACCTGCTGATTTCCGGCGCCAAGGTTCTTCTCCTGATTTCACTTTTCATCATCTTCCTGCTCATTGAAATGCGCGGCATGAAGGAAAAGGTAAAGAACGCATTCCGCGAGGAAAGGCTTAGCCGCATGATCATATTCATCACCATAAAGACCATTGCAGAAGTAACCCACTTTTTTTCGATTAAGTTCATCATTTCCCTTATCACGGGAATTCTTGTGGGACTTACAAGCCTTGCATTCAGACTGGACTTTGCCATAATCTGGGGCTTTCTTGCATTCATACTGAATTTCATCCCTAACTTTGGGTCTATTACATCCTTTGCCCTCACAACCATCTTTGCCATTCTCCAGTTTTATCCGGATCCTGCACGCATCATCCTTCTTGCCCTGTGCATCCTGGTAATCAACACCGTACTTGGAAACATTATAGAGCCACGCTGGGAAGGCGGTGACCTTGGGATTTCTCCTTTCATAATTCTTGTAAGCCTTTCCCTTTGGGGCTGGCTCTGGGGATTTGTAGGAATGATTCTTGCAGTTCCTATGACAGTGACAATCAAGATTGTGTGCGACAACATCAGGATCCTTAAGCCAGTCGGCACCCTTCTTGGGCATACAAGAAAAAACCGCCACCGCTAACAGAAAGTCAGCAAGATGGCGGCTGCAAGCTGCAATGCAGGCCTATTGATTATTCCATGTCGTATTTTTTTCCGGTTATCCTTTCGTAGATGAACCTGTAGTCTTCCTGCTTAAGTTCCCTGTACCTTAGGGAAATGCACTTTGCCTCCGGATTTTCCGGATTTGTGTATATTTTTTCCACGGTGCAGCTTATGCTCACGTTGCGCTTTAGGAGCCTGTTTTCCGACAGGACAAATACCAGGTTAAGGGTATAGGGTATATCGTAGTCCAGGTTTTCCGTTCCAACACCACCTGCAAGAATGGCACGCTTGTCGTCTACGTAAACCATGTTGAATGGCATGGCACGACCTTCGACAGCCGGTGGAGGTGCAAACCTGTTCAATTCCGTAAGATAGCGGACAACGGTAAGGAGATGAAGCCCGTTTCCGTCAAGCTGTACATCCCCTGCCTTTACCTCTGCAACATACTGTTCAAGAAGAGCCTTGGCCTGGTGCTGGTTTGACTCATGGATCTCCGACCACTTGGCGGCAGCGAAAATGCTGTATCCTGCAAGGGGAACGCAGTCAATGCTTACGATTGTGTCTTCTGCACTATATGAAACAGTTCCAGTAAAGTCGTATTCAGCCCTGGTAACGGAATCCGGAATGCGCCTTATGGAATTTGGCACGACTATGGCAAGGCCCTGGGAATACTCCTTCATTTCAGTAATGAAATAAAGTCCCAGATGGTTAAAATAAAACTGGACCCTTACCTGGCGGCCCAAAAAAGGCTGAACCGTACGTGCAGGATTCTTCAGTAGAATTATTCCCTGGTTGAGGACGGTCATCTGGTCCGAGGAAATGGCAACCGGAAAAACTGCACTGACTGGAACCCTGTTTTCCTCAAGGGTTTCCCCCGTCTTTGAAGAGACAAGTTCTGCATCTGACTTTTCCGGCTTTTCTTCCAGGGTAACCGTCAAGGGTACATTGTCATCACGAAGGTACTGGAGAACAAGTTCCCTTTCAATCCGAGTAAGCTCCCTTTCTTCTGACATCATATCCTCCGTTTTATTTAATGGAACTTCTGAAAAATGCAATCTGCTAAAATCCCATTACGTCCATTTATATTCTAATCCCTAGGTTCATTAAAATCAAATTCAATCTCAAAAATCTTCATTTCCGTGTCAAACTGCCTTATGTAAAGCAGGACATCCTCGTGAATGTCGGTAAAACTATCCCTTGATTCATCATTTCTGGACTTTCCACGGGGAAAAAACAGCCTGACGGGAACCTGCCAGTAATCCCTGTCCACAAAAGGCTTTCCAACTACATGACGGGCGATTTTCCTGCTGCCATAGCGCTCATGGTATTCATAAAGAAAGATCACCAGGGAATAGATGTTCCCCCTGCTGAAAACCCCCTCTCCATTGCCACCCTTTTCCAGGTCAGAGGCAAATTCATCGGCACATTTGGCAACTGCTGCCGGAAGCTCCGATACGTCAAGACTGAATCCATCAGCCGTCACAGGATAGTTTATGAAATCACCCCTTTCCTTTCCTGAAAGAATGACGGCAACAAGTGAAGGATCAACCCCGGAAGAAATACCTTCTATGCCGGAAAAATCTTCATCAAGCACATTTTCCTTTTCATTGATGCTCCAGTCACATTCTTCATCCATCCTGACGGCCATGCTTTTAAGGCTGTCACCTTCACCGGAAGAAGAAGAAACGTGGTTAGAGCAGGAACATACCAGCATAAACGCAAGGAGAAGAATCAAATTGAACATACATAAATACTTTTTATTATTCAGCATAATCATTAAATTCAGTTTTTCTTCCATATTATCGGCTTAAATGCAAAAAAAGCCCATGATTTTCCCCGGCAAATTTGCTTTTTGAAGGAAACAAGATTATACTATATGATATAGGAAATTATATCTCGGTGGAGAAATTATGACAGGCAAAAAGACATTGAGCGTACACAACATTATTGAAGAAGTCGTTACAGACCATGTAAACAAACTCTACGACGATGTAAAAAAACAGAATTCCCCATGGCTTACCTGCGACTGCGAAAGCTGCAGGATGGATACGATATGCTATGTCCTTAACAGGGTTTCACCCCGATATGTAATCGGTTCCAGGGGAATGAACCATAATACAGACCTTACAAGCAGCGACACCCAGATTTCCATCGACATCGACAAGCTTGCCATTGAAGGAATGAGGCTTGTTAACACTGCAAAACGCCCATACCACAAGAACGGCATCAAGCGAGCCGGTGCAGACGGTGAAACTTCCGTTGCAGAATTTGCATTCCCTACTTTCCTTGGTAACATCATCGACGGAACAACCTTCGAGCCACTTTCGGGAGCCACAGTCACCCTTACACTGGACGGTGAAACCGTGGAGATGATTGATTCAACCTGGCAGAACCCTGCAACAACCTATGCTGCAACCAAGGGAAGCTATTCATTCTGGATGGCCCCACAGGAAGCCGTAGCAGACGGTATGAACAAGAAGTTCAACTTTACCGTGGAAGTGACTTGCGATGGTTACGTTCCTGCAAAATGCACTTTTACGGTGCCACTGACAAGTGAAAAGATCGATACCCTGGACCTGGATTCCACATACAGCGTTAAGGTAAAGGATATTTTCATGTTCAAGAAAGAAGACGAGGAAGAAAAATAAAATGGAAAATTTTGTAACAAGATACTCCCCAACCCAGACTGACAAGAAAAAATTCCTTACAAGGACATACGGATGGATGGCATTTGCCCTTCTGGTAAGTGCAATATGTGCAGTTTACGTGGCATCGGTACCGGGAATTGCAATGAACCTTTACCGCGGTGGAACCTTCATGATTATTGCCATCGGTGAGATTGCCCTGGTATTCTTCCTTTCCATGGGAATCAGGAAAATCAGTCCGTTTACGGCTTTCCTCATGTTTACGGCCTATGCGGCATTAAACGGAGTCACCCTCTCGACGATTTTCTTCATCTACAGCCTGAATTCCATAGGCCAGTGCTTCATATCCACTGCAGTGCTGTTTATCTTCATGGCAATCTACGGAAGCCGCACCAAGTCGGACCTGACCAAGGCCGGACACTACCTTATGATGGGGATTTTTGGAATCCTTATTGCATCCATGGTAAACTGGCTTTGGGCTATGGTTACAAGGACACCTCTTTACGTGCTTGACTGGCTCATCAGCGTTGCAACTGTGGTGGTTTTTACAGGTCTTACTGCCTACGACAGCCAGAAGATCCTCATGGCCGCAAGAAGGGCTGACTCGTCTGATGCCTACAGGAAGCTTGCCATCGTTGGTGCCCTTGAGCTTTACCTTGACTTCATCAACGTATTCCTGAGCCTTCTTAGGCTTTTTGGAAGAAGCAGAGACTAGAATTCAGTTTTAGAAGAATTTCTCCACGGCAGAGACTATCTGTTCCAATGGGTTGTACATCCTGCGGCTCATGGGAACGCTTGTAGTGAACATCTTGCCATACCTTTTTTCCACAATGCGGCGATCCAAGACCACGATTACGCCCTTGTCATCCCCTCGCCTTACAAGACGTCCAAATCCCTGACGGAATTTTATTACCGCCTGGGGAACGCTAAGCTGCATGAAACTGTTGCCGCCCTTTTTTTCAAGGTCCTCGCTGCGGGCAGCAAAAACCGGATCATTGGGCACAGCAAAAGGCAGCTTTACGATAATCACCTGGCTAAGGCTGTCTCCCGGAACATCCACTCCTTCCCAGAAGCTGTCGGTGGCAAAAAGTACGCTCTGCGTGTCTTCCTTGAATTTTTCAAGGTGCCCGAACCTGTCGTCATCCCCCTGGTTAAAAAGGGTTATTGACTGGTTGGCAAGGACGGCCCTGGATCCCTTATATGTAAACTTAAGGCTGTCAAAGGATGTAAAAAGAACAAGGGTTCTTCCGCCTGCAGCAGAAATCAGCCTTGGAACAGTGGATTCCACATACTGCTGGTAATACGGGCTGTCCGGGAAGGGTGCATCATTTGGAACGGCAAAAAGCACGTTTGTCCTGTATGGAAAGGGAGACTCAAAGCTGCCTGTCAGAAGCCTTTCACTTTCCACAAAGGAAGCCCCGGTACGCCTCATCCAGTATGCGAAGGTATTCTGGATGCTTATGGTCGCGCTTGTGCAGACGACTGTATCCAGTGGCTCAAATACACCGCGGTTCATCAACGGGGCAATGTCAAGTGGAGTCTGATAGAACTGCACGAAAAGAAGGAAGTCCTCGCCGGGAGTTTTTGGCGGCACCTTGACCTTCTGCATCCAGAAAACCTTGTCCTCGTGTTCATCCCAGTGGACAAAATCGTTGAAAAGCACCACATACATTTCAAGGCGCTTCAGGACAGTCTTTGCTTCCCATACGGCAGGAATGTCGGCATCTTCCTCGTCAATCTGCTCAAGGACTTCGCGCACCATGTCACAGAATAATGCCACGGCAGTATGGGTTTTAGCTATGGCATCGAATATTTCTTCAAAGAGCTGGCAGTTGTCGGCCTTTATGCGGATGTTCATCTCGTTTTCCAAAAGGAGAACTGCAGCCTGGTCCAGTTCAAGGACGGCATTCTTTACGTTTTCAAGGCATTCATCTGCCTTTTCCGTATAGTTTTCCGCCCTGGAAACAACAGCCGCCGCCGTAAGAAAGCCAGCCCTGGTTCCGCGCCAGGTCCTGTACATGAGGTTTACCTGCTTCATTATCTTGAACCTGGTAAAGGACTCGCTGAAAAAACTTGTGGCGCTGTCTTCTATTCCGTGAGCTTCATCAAAGACAATCCTCTTGAAGGGCGGTAGGACAAAAGTATCGTCATAGCCTGCCCCGCCCATTCTTCCTTCAATGTCTGCAAACAGAAGATGATGGTTTACGACTATCAGGTTGCTGTCGGCGGCTTCCTTTCGAACCTTCATTACAAAACAATGTTCGCGGTAAGGACATCGCCCCCCCATGCATGCATCGCTTTCGCTGTTCACCTTGGACCACAGGCTTTCACCTACGTTAAATGCAAGGTCGCTGCGGCTACCTGTTTCCGTAGTCTTTGACCAGTCCTTTATCTTCTTGAATTCCTCGCCGTCATTGTCAAAGAGGGTCTGCTCCGATTCCGCATCATCAAGGCGCCTGAGGCAAAGATAGTTCTGCCTGCCCTTTATCAATACTGCCTTAACGTCCCTGCCAGTAATCTTAAGGGCGGCTGGAATGTCCTTTTCGTATAGCTGCTGCTGGAGGTTAATGGTTCCCGTGGAAACAATGACCCTTTCCTTGTTATCAGAAGCCCAGATTATGGAAGGAATGAGATATGCAAAGCTCTTGCCGACGCCTGTTCCTGCTTCAAAAACTGCAACGCTGCTGCTGTTGAAGGCCTCTGAAACCTGCCGTACCAAATCCAGTTGGCTCTTGCGTTCTTCATAAAGTGGATTCTGGCTTGCAAGGGGGCCTTCCTCGGAAAGATACCAGGCAGCCTTGTCCGGATCGATCTTTATGATTTTCCTTGGCTTAACGGGTTCAACGACTGGATAAACTTCCGTAGCATCGTTGTTGATGATGTAAAACCCCGTATGCTGCTCGGATGAATTGTAGGCTATGTTCTGGTCTGCCTCGCTTGGGCGAAGGTTTCCGCTTGGATGGTTATGGATCAGGACATGCCCCTGACGGGCCACATTATTGTTTATGATTACGCTGTCTTCGTTGCCACGGCTTCCAAGTTCCACGGAGACGACAATTCCATCTTCATTAATCCTGCCCACCCAAAAGACTTCATTGCCGCCGGCTTCTGAAATGTCCTGGGCAAGCTGTTCAAGAACCTGCTGTGTAAACTTCCTGATGGCATCCATAATTCCGCTTATTTTAGCGTAAAGTTCATGTTTTCGCTATATGTGGTGCCGTTATAGGTATATGTCATGTACAGGGTGTACTTGTCTGCAGGAAGTCCAAGGCTACCAAAATTGATTGTGCCGGAACCGGCAGGACCAGCGCTTGTCCCCTGATAGACCTGATAGCTGACCGTAACATTCTGCTTTTCTACGCCGCCAACAACCGCGCGCAGGGTATAGTCCTTTGCCTTTTCCATATTGGAAAAATCAATGAATTCCGTAGCGCCATCATAAAGCCTGATTTTCTGGGAAGGAAACTTGGTGATGACGAAGGTGGCACGGCGGTCTCGAATGGTACCTGTCCTTTTGTCACTGCTTAAGGCGATGAAGTAATTGGGGTCACTTAATGAGAAGAAGTCACAGTCGGATTCAGTAAGCAGATGGCTGCCCGCAGCATGAAGAACCGTAGTTCCAATATTGCCTGCAATGGCTGAATCAGTTCCATCAGCCTTTTTCAAGGCCATGGACACTTTACCACCCAGGGAAGGAGGAAGTGCAGAAGAAACCATCAGCTTGCCAGGATCTGCAACGTCCTTGTCTGCAACCAATGACAAAGCCAAAGGCTTACAGCCGACGCTAAAATCTGAATCAAAGCCTGAATCAAGATACAGGTATGATCCAGATCCTACAAAACATGAAGGTGAAGGACCTGTAGATTTTGAAATTATCATTCCTCCAAGGTGGCCAGAAGAACCGGTTTTAATGTTAATCGATGCAGATGAGCCAAGGGTCAAAGTCCCAAGGAAAAGTTCAGAAACTGAATTGTCAGATGTAATTGTGCCATCAAAATACATGCCAGTGGAATTTCCACAATACAGGTTCATGTTAATTCCAGAAATTGTAAGATTACCGGAAAATCCATCAAGTCCATTGTTGCTTTTAGGATATATGTAAACATTTTTTCCTGCAAACTGGGAAGCCATTGAAACAGTGCTTGAATCAGTTCCAGACAAATAAAAAGCCAGGGAATCAGCTGTAAGAACATTGGCACCATCCCCAGACAATTTAATGGAATTAAGGGCAGATGATATGTCGCTATAAGGAGTGCCTGTACCACAATATGCAGGACCAAGTTGCAAGGTATTGATAAAAGACTGAAGTCCATTGGCAGACTGAACGGTAACAGCCCAGTTGCTGTATACATCATTTCTTCGAATCGTAACCTCAATATTACCGGAAACTTCCCTCGAAGAAACAATTTGCGCACCTGCACCGGCATTAATGCTTTGGCCATATTCAAGGGTGGCAACAAGTGTCAGGGACTTGGATTCAGCACCTGACGGATAATAATTGAAGACGTGAGGAATTTCTAACGAAGGCGATTTTCTATAATAATCAATGGAGTTGCCGTCGCTATCCTTAATTGTCAGGCTAACAGGATTTGCATTGCTAAAACTTGAATCAGGATAGAACAAAAAACTTGCATCCTGAGAGATATTATACTTATGCATGTTTGAAGTAAGTCCGTCAAAGATGTAAACCTTATCCGTAAGCCTTGCCACAGTGCCAAAATCACCATTTCCAGGAATGCTTTCATTCTTTATGTCCACAACCAGGTCATATTCCCCTGAAGGAAAATCAGAAACCATAGAGCCTCCAGGGATTTTCATTTCCTGAATATACTTTATGTAATAATTTTTTGAAGCCACCGTCCTAGGGGTCATGCCCGAAGCAGCATCCGTAGAATCGTCAATATCATGGCGGTATACGGTACCGGTGGCAACATTGGTCATTGCAACAGAAATATTATATCTGCTACCATCATCTGGCACCCCGAGATAGAAATCAATTTTTCCAGTGCTCCTCATCGGAGGATATATGTACATTGAAACGCTTCCCTCATACAAAGGTGCAGGTCCAACTTCAACGGTACCAAAACCTTCGTAGATTACATTTCCAGAAGCATCAAATCCCTGCACTTCAAGGGACCAGACACCTGTCATGTAAAGGTTCATGGTAAAGGTACTTGCAGCAGAAGTAACATCTACAGTATTTCCATTAAGAGTAGCTTTTGCAACATAGCTTGCAGAAGAAGAAACTCCAAAATTATTCGGAAGAATGGTCCTCAAGGTCGAAGAACTTGTGCCATCGTCTTCAATCACGGAAACTGTCGTACCACATGGGGCAGATAAATCTACATGAGCAGGCGTAATACCCTGTTCCAATAAAGAATTTTCATAGACAACGTCATCATCAATGCTTTCCATCCAGCAGCCGGAAAATGCAGCAATCAAAAAGGCGACACCCAAAAGACGGGAAAATCTTGAGACAGTTTTTTTGACTTCAGGAATCAATTTCATGTTCACCCTCTCCCCCTAATAGCCGACAACAACAATACATGAACACTTCCACTTCATGTTACCCAATCTATTTCCAGATCCGGAAATGACAACTTCATACAGTCCAGGGGCAAGATTTGCAGGAACCCTAAGCTCACTGCCACTTGCATTTGCACAAAGGCTGCCGCTCCTGTAATCATAAAGTTCCATCTTTTCTGCAGTAAATGTCGTAGTGGAATAACCAGGATCATTTGAATAAGTAAATGACAGCAAGCCACCACGGGTAACATTTACAAAGGCACCGTTCAAACTGTCAAGTCTTACACCATTTACATAAACATAATATGCACCAAAATAACTTGGGTTCATTACTCCAGCCCCATTGCTCCTCTGCCTGCTGTATCCCCTTCCGCCGGAAACTGAAAGATAGAAACCAACCTGACTTGGATCCGTTCCTCCTGTATCATCAACAACTTCGACATTAAGGGCTATGGCCGTATTCAGGCTGCCGTTTTCTGCAACAATTATTGGGCTTGAATTTTCTGAAAGAACCGCAGGACATACAGTAAGAACCTTCTCGCTGCCAATGCCAAAGTCAGATGCAACGTAAATTGGAACACTGCCGTTTGCAAGAACAGTCTTTCCGCTTATCCTTGTACTGCCTGCAAGACGGAAAGATCCGCCAGTAACATTGGCAGTGCCAAGGACTGCAACATCGGTCAGGCCAAGGTTTCCTGCAGAAAGGCTTATGCTGCCATTGAGATTTTTACGTTCCCTATATCCCATGATGGTATAGTTTGCAGCAGAATCGCCAAGGCTCACATTTTCCGAAACATCAGTCATGAGACGAACAAAGTTACTGTTGGTCTTGTCTTCAAATGAGGCAATTGCCTTGGAGATGGTGGCAAATGGATTTGACCGGGTACCGTTTCCATATGCATCATTACCGCTTCTTGAAACATAAAGAATTGTTGCAGCAACCTTAAACTTCCATTCCAAGACTTCTGAATCTGCATAGGGACTCTTATGGCTGTAAAACCTGACAAATACAAATCCAAGTGGAAGCTTAAAAGTGCGTTCCTCGGTAATTTTTCCGCTTGACAGGAGGATTCCAGAATCATCGGATCCCTGGTAGATTTCATAATGCACTTCAGAACCGGAAACGCGTGTTCCTTCCTTAGTCGAAGAAGGGGGGACAACCCTGAAGCTTGCATAATCCTGATCTTCATCCTGGACAAGGGGAATCAAGCCTGCAGTATAAGGAATTTTCTCACCGTCAAAATCATACGCCGTAGGTTCGCTGAGTCTCTCTGCCCTGACATAGGCTTCAACACTAGAAGAAAGCCCTGTCCTGTCAGTAAGGGTCATGTTGAACTTTATGTTCTCGTTGGTAACGGTACGTCCTGTAAAGAAGACGCAAGGCTGTCCAATCGGGACAAAGGAAGTCTTTCCACTTGGAATGAAGCTTGAAAAAGACGATGGAATTCCGACCTTGCAGAAACCATCCCCCTTGAGGCTAACTGTTCCATCGCTGGAAACCGAAACATCATAAACATGATCATCAATGGAGAATGTCTTAATATCCCTATGCTTTCCAAGCATCATCTTCTTTGATGGAAGGTTAAACAGAACCACGTACCTATTTGTGGCTGGATCCGTATAGAAAACATAGCCGCTGGCAGGAGCCGGGGCAGAATTGCTTATGAGCTTAAGATTGCTGTAGGAACCGAAAGCTTCATTTGTCAATGGGTGCTTCATGGAAATCGTAGGCGTAATGTTAAAACCGCACTCCGTAACTTCAAGAAGTTCCTTTCTGATGGTTACATTAAAAATGCTCCTGTCTGAATCCTGCTTCACCTCAAAAAGACTGGAATCAGCCTTAACACCCCAGAAGCTTTTTACGCCGGCATAATCAAGGGAATTAAGGCTGACGGAAAGATTGGTTCCCCTGCTAAAATCAAACTGCTTTGGATTACGCAGCAGAAACCGGAACTTGAAATCATCATCAGATGGAATGTTGATGGCTCCTGAAGGATCACGAACATAGACTGCCCCAGATGGAATTTCATAAAGCTCGATGGCTGCAGTTTCCGTGTAGGTTTCAAAAAAATCCCTGACAGGCTCATTGTAGGCATCCTCAAGCATGGAGCAGGAGCAAAGGCATGCAGCCAAAAGGAGAAGGATATTCAATCCGTGAAAAAACCTTTTTACAATATTCATCAAAACTGCCATCCTATCATAGCACCGGGGCGAACAACACCAAAGTTCATGTCACTTGCACGACTAAAGCAAAAATCGACGTTGATTTCAGTATACAGCCTGTTTGTTATGAAAACCTGCACGGCTGCTCCCGCATTAAACCCAAGGTCAAGGCTGTTAAGGGCCCTTGAGTCAATGTTGTGGGGAAAGTGCAGGACGTAATTCATGAAGTATTCGGCTCCGACACCACCATGGAGTTCAAGGGACATGATGTGCCGCCTCTGGGTTGAATTAGCCTTGGACCGCATGAAAATTGGATACTGGTATATAAAGTCAACATATCCCGAAAGCAGGGTGCCGTCAACGGTATATACATCCATGTCACCTTTCATGTAGGTGCCAAAGAGTTCCACTCCAAGCCCAAAGTATCCGATATGTCGCTTTACGGGGATGAATGAAGTCTTTGCCATCAGGCTCAATGGATAGACAGAAGAACCTACATACTCCTTCATGGTTCCGTCAAAAAGAACCACTGGAGTCATGTACCCCCCGCTTATGTTAAAGTCCACAGGCTTCTTGTACCGGACGTTTATGGAATCAGAATCGGAAATGTCGGAATGCAGGCCGGAAGCATCTGTGGCAATGATGGTGTACTCACCTACCTCCATGTTTTCAAGGTCTACGCGGAACGTAATTTCCCTGTTGTTATCCTTGTGCTCGATGATCTCCGGATTAAAACTTATGCCTGCAGTCTTTACCTTTTTCCCGCCTTTTTTCCTTGTTTCAATCATGTTAAGGGTGTATCTGGTAAATACTATGCCGTCAGACTGTTCTTCCGGAAGGAACAGGTTTCTACCGTGAACAGTAATAAGGCCATTATTAATTTCTTCTATGTAAATCGTGTGAGAATGGTTTACGTCAACATCAAAGCTTGAAACCACAGGCTTATAGGCACGGTGAATTTCAAATTCACACCAGTCGGAATATTCATCAAGAATGCCAACCAGGTTATATGCTGCAATCCTGTAGCGGTACCTGCCAACCTTCAGGGCCGGGTTTATCTTGAGGAATGAAGCATTTGATTCCGTGTCTTCATCGATAATGGTTTCATAGGAATTCTTCCTTGCATTAAACTGCTGAATCTCAATGTGAAACTTGAGTACAAGGTAATTGTCCTCGGATTCCCACTCAAGGATCTGCCAGCTGTCTTCAACAGGAGTTTCCTCATCAGAAACCATTTCATCCTGGCGCGTAACAGCCGGGGAAGAAAGAATGTTTGTACCCTTTTCCTGGCTCTTTGACTGGGTCTTCTTGGCGTAAGACTGGGTGAGTAGAATAAAAAATGCAAGAAATGAACAAAACTTTTTGAAATTCATTTTTTCATCCTACTTCTCAAGGGTATAATTTTTCTTAGGCTTCACGGCCTTAACACGCGGCGGACTCAGGATGTCCGTTTCAAAATAGTCTGTCCTGACTTCTCCATGCTGGAGAATCTTGTCCAGCTTGCCATCCCTGTCTGCATCCACCCTTCTCAATGCCTCAACAGTCCACTTGTATTCTCCCTTTATGAAATCACGCCTGTCGTTTTCATCCATTTCAAGAATGTTCAGGACGTAAAAATTATCCTCCAGGTAAGGTTCGTCCACTATGATTTTTTCCTTTACCTTTGGAGTCGGATTAAGCCTTATGATCTTAAGTGAATAGTCAGTTGCATCTTCAACCCTGTCCCATCCAAGGGTTACGGTTCTAGGATTTGAGGGAACGCGAAGGTAATCCACATCGAATACTGGAGGAGAAGCACTTGTTCTCGATGGCTGAGGAAGTGGCGAAATTCTTGAAACGCTAAAATGCCCAATATATTTCTCTTCAATGTTGGAAATGTCATAGCCTTCTTCCGTTGTGGCATGAATGACGATCCTGTAGTCACCCTCGCGAAGGCCATCCTTTGTATCAAGGACAAAGGAACGTGGAGCAACTTCTCCCTTCCGCAAATTCCTGTCGCTTGGCAGGCGTAGAATTTCCGTTTCCCTGCCATTGAGTGTTTTTGTAACAATGACCTGGGCCGAGCCAACCTTGGCGTCAGTGGTCCATTTTACGACAGGAGGATTCAGGATGGCATCAATGCCGGAATATGATGAATGGTTTGCAGGAGATGTAACCTTAACCGGCTTAACCTTGACAAGAAGGAAGCTGCGGCTTGCAGTCTGTCCGGAAAGTCGTGACCTTACACCTTCCACTGCCATGGACTTGGGCTGGACTTCATAACGGTACATTTCCATGTCATTGTAGTCACTGCCATAAAGATTAAGCCTGACCACGTTATCGTAAACCGTATCTTCATAAGCAAGGGAATTGTCGGAAACCCTGTAAAGGCTGAACTTATAGAAGTCTGCATCGGCAACGGCCTTCCATTCAAAAACGTACGGAAGCGTCTCGCGGGCAAAGGCCGTGTCAGTTGGCATGACAAGCTCAGGACGAGGCAGGTTGGAAAGAACGCGGATAAGCCTTTCCGGGGACTCAAGGACGACATCGCCAGAAGCATCGGAAGACCTGATGCGCCAGAAATATTCACCGGGCAAAAGGTCCGGCCCATCCACTGAAGTTGCAGAAGTCTCTATGGAACGAATTATGTTCCTGAAATTCCTGTCAGTGGCAACCTGAAATTCCGTCTTGAATGTTTCCGGAATATTTTTCTTCCAGGTGAATTTCATGTCCTTGACAAGGCTAGACGCAACACCGTAACCTGTGACAGGTTCAACAAGATGCTGCTCAATGTTTCCGCGAACGATGTAAATGCGCCTTATTTCAGAAAGAGCGGAAGTATTGCCCTCAGAGTCCTTCTGTTCAACACCCCAATACCAGGTGCCGTCGCCAAGCATTTTCCGAAAGCCGCCGCCAATCTTAAAATAGTTGTCCTTAACCTGTTCCTCGATTTCTGGAGAAAAAAGGTCAGGATTTTTTGAAATCCTTATGGTATAGGAAACCGCTTCCGGATCCTGCTTCCATGAAAAAGAAACAGCCTTGGTTTTCACGTCGGAATTGACCATGCCGTTATTAAGGGGAGCGTAAAGCCTTGGACTTTCAAGAATTCCCTTGCGGTCAATTACAAAGGAACCCGTTTCAGAAGGAGCCTCAAACCCCGCCTGGTTGATGGTATAATATGGAGTAACCTGCCAGTACCACTTGCCTTCCCCAAGGGAAGAAATGATGGCGGATGTGCTGGAAGAACGCTGGTCGATAGCCGCATTGGTGAATGAAGCATTGTCCGCAATCAAGACACGGTATGTGGAAGCGTATGGAGATTCGGACCAGATGAGTCTCACTGCAGGAGTCTTTGTCCTGTAGGAATAGGTGTAACCTTCAACCGGAGTTACAAGTTTTGGTGACGGAGAATGAATCAGGGAAATCTTTCCTGAATCAAAGATCCTGTCTGCACCAGAAAGGCGCCAGTAGTGCACACCTTCAGAAAGTTCAACACGGATAAAGGAAATGTCCGAAACAGAAATCTTTTTTGAAATCTCTGCAAAATTCCTGGATGCAGAAAATTCAAGAAACAGTTCTGATTGGGAATCAAAATTCTGGGCGCTCCAGGAGAATGCAACCTTTTCCATTCCATCATGATGATAGAGAATCTTTTCGTTTGGACGGGGAGTTGAAACGCTTACAGTGGGAACAAGTTCCCCGGAATCCCCAACGGAAAGGGAACTGCCTTCTGCTATGGTTTCGCTGCCAACAGTAGCCTGCCCCGAAACAACCTGGAGGCTTACGCCTGAATCAGCACTTGTCTTTGCCGACAGTGAAGAACCGCTTTTAAGTTCAACCTCAACACCTTTTGATGCAACGATGATTCCATTTTCGGAAGAAGAAGAATCAAGGAATGCCGTACCGTCCATAAGGTCAGCCTTCAGCGTCTTGTCTTCCTGGACAAAAACCTGGGCCATGGTGTTTTCTGAAAGTTCCATCACGTTGCCATCCGTAAACCAGATGGTGGCTTCGGAAAGTGCTGAAGTATGGATGGTGTCACCATTGTAAACCGGCGACTGCTGGCGCAACCTGTCCCACACGGTCCTGTCAAGGAATTTGCGCTGGGCAGTCCTGTACTTGAATGTAATGGTTGCAACCGGCTCCTCGTTGCGGAACAGGGAACGGGTAAAGTTTGAGAAAAAAAGATGTGAACTTACAATAGCTCCGATGCTGCAGAAAACAAGCGAATAGACAAACAGGAAGGAACTACTTCTTGACCTGGATCTTGTTTTCTTCTTCATTCAGATTAACCTTATCAAATTCCGGTATGTCAATTCCAAGCATGACTCGCACTTCATTCAAGGTTTTCGGCCCCTGCTTGCCTACAGCCTTTATGCAGTCAGGGTCAGCCTTGAATTCAGGATCACCCTGGCGGAAAAATTCCTCTATGTCAAAGGACGGCATGTTGACCACACCGTAAAAGTGCTGGGCGCCCTTTCCCTTGACTTCAAATTCAACAGGAATCATCTCAACAACAATTTCATTGGCCTGGTTTTCCGCCTTAATGGTAAAATTGTTTTCCGGGCAGCGGATGTAATCCATCTTAAGGAGGTCGTATGTATCCTGGGTAATGAGCATGTCAGTTCCGCAAGGCTTGTTGGAAGCTTCAGTACGGCTTGCAAAGTTTACTGCGTCACCGATGGCCGTATATTCCATCTTGTCCTTGGACCCCATGATACCTGCAGTTGCACGTCCCGTGTTAAGGCCGCGTCCAATCTTGATGTGGGGCTTGTACTGGGCACGGGGCTCGTTCTTATGAGCCTCGGTAAAGGCAGCCGCGTCCTTGTTGTACTTCATGAGGGCATAGCGCATGGCGATGGAACCCTTGCATGCATTGACTGCATCCTCACGTACATGCTGCATGTGGATTCTTTCAGCCTCAATGCGCTTTGGGTCGTCTTCTGCAAGCTTTTCATAGTCCAGCTTGTCATCACGAAGGATTCCCCAGACAGCCATGATGGCATCACCTTCAAACTTGTCAACGTTGCCGCCACTAAGGAAGATGCACTCGCACATTCTGCTCATGTAGTCATTAAGGAAGCCGATGATTTCACGCGGAGAGTCGTTTCCAAACTTGTTCTTAAAGCCGTCGGAAATGGCAGTAAAGCCGCGGATGTCGGAGAAGAATATGGTAATGTCCTTAAGGTGAGGCTCAAAGTCGATTTCATTCCTTGCTATGGCCTTGGCAACACCCTTGTTGGTGAATTTTGCAAAAGTGTTCAGAAAGCCAAGTTCGTCCTTTGTCGATTTATTCAAAAGACCTATTTCGTCATGGCGGTTAAGCTTAAGCTTGTCAAATATATGGGTCTCAAAGTTACCGTCCTGAATGTCCATGGCGGCATTTGTCAGGCGTCCCAGTGGCTTTGAAATCTCAAGGCGTGAATAAACCAGGATTATGATGACCGACAGGAAGAAAACTGCCAGGGTAAGGTAAATGTTGTTCCGCCTTGTGTTGCGCACAGCCTCAAGAACCGTATCCAGTGGAACCGTCGTAAGCACCACTATGTCCCCAAGGGAAATCTTCTCGTATGCCCCGAAAAAGCTAAGTGCCTTTCCTTCCTCGGAAATCACCCTGAATGGAATCTGACGGCTGTCCTCGTTGTTCTGGTTGTTGATGCGCATCTCGAAAACCAGCGGATATGCTCCCATGCTCTCCCCTGCAAGAACCCGGTCCGTGTCAGGATGTGAGAGAAGCTCATCGGAATCATTGATTACAAAGGTGGTGTTTATGGAATTGGAACCAAGGATGTCGCTTATGGTCTCAATGGAAAAGCCGATAACACAGGTCTGGTCATAACCGTTCTCTTTATATGGAAAGAAAAGTGCCATTGACGGAATTCCAAAAAATGGCGAAATGTTTGCGGCAATGGTTTCACCTGCACAGGAACGGACAATCTTGTCCTCATTGGCCTCCAGTGCATTATTAATAGAAGAAAGTTCAAGTTCATTGGAAGTAAAGAATTTTACATTGGTGATTTTCTGGTCAGAGGAAACGTCGGTCCTAAGTGAATTCTCAGAAATAATGTAAACAAAGCCGATGGCAGTATTCCTTTCAAAGAAGAATGCCTCAGCCTGCTTTGCAAGGACGGAATTTCTTCCACCGGAAACTACACTCAAAAGATCCAGAAGCTGGAAGACGTTTGCCCTTATGGAAGAAAGCTTGTCATCTACAGTTTCAGCGGCACGGGTGTTGGTGGAAAGGTTGTTTTCCTCCGCAGTAATCTGCACGTCCTGCCCTACAAGAAGGCTGTTGAGCAGGGTTACGGAACCCAATGACACGAGCACAATGAACCCGATGATTACGGAAAGCTTAAAGCCAAGGGAGTACCTGACCCTCAAGGCCCTTGTTTTATTTGACATTTATAATTTATTCCACTTTTTATAAATAATAGCTTTTTTCAGTGCCCTGGCAGCTGCACCAGACAATGAAAAAAATCCAACCGACAAAACCCATTTATTATATCAACATACCAACGTCAAGGTCAATAATTTAATGGTAACAATCGGAACCCAAGATTTCCAGGACAAGGGGAATCCCCTGGGGCAACATCAAGCATTCCATCTCCAAAAGTGACTGAAATCACCCGGGTCAATCCAATTCACCACAAAATCACCCGGCATCAACCCCCTGTCATCAATTGTGAAATAATTCACAATAAATTTTCACTACTGTGCAAAAATTCACAGTATTATGCCAAAAAGACATAAATTCTTCTATAAAAAAGAATTTCCTTGTATTTTTCACTTAACAATTCGAACCTTTTACTTTATCATATAGATTGGATTGTTATGTAATAATAGCGGTTCTTTATACCAATAAAACGTAACCCGTTTTAAACAGGAGATTTATATGGCAAACAAAATTACAATTATTGGAGCCGGACAGGTAGGCTCTTCTGTAGCTTATGCCCTCTGTCTTAAGGGAATTGCAACAGAAATCGTTCTCATCGACATTGACGAAAAGCGTGCAAAGGGTGAAGCAATGGACATCCGCCAGGGTACACCTTACATGGCTCCTGTAAACATCCACGCAGGAACTTATGAAGATGCAAAGAATTCCGACATCGTTGTAATCACTTCAGGTGTTGGACGCAAGCCTGGACAGAGCCGCCTCGACCTTGCACAGACAAACGTAAACATCTTCAAGTCAATCATTCCACAGATTACAAAGGCTGCACCAGACGCAATCTACGTTCTCGTTGCAAATCCTGTTGACGTTCTCACATACCAGCTTGCAAAGTCATCAAACATCCCTGCAAACCACATCATCGGTACAGGTACACTCCTTGACACGGCACGTCTTCGCACAAAGATTGCCGATGAATACGGAATCGGCCAGACAAACCTCCACGCTTACGTATTTGGCGAACATGGTGATTCTTCATTCGTACCTTGGTCACTTGTAAACATCGCATCAGTTCCAGTTGACGACTACAACAATGCAGTTGGCAACAAGCACCAGGAACTCAACCGCGACGAAGTTGAAGAATATGTACGCAAGTCAGGCGGAATGATCATCGAGGCAAAGAAGTGTACAAACTATGCCATCGGTGTTACAACAGCAAAGCTCTGCGAACTCATCAAGAACAACACACCTTCAGTTACAATCGTTTCTACAATGCTCAAGGGTGAATATGGTATCGAGGACGTGTGTCTTTCAATCCCAACAGTTGTAGGCGGAAACGGTGTAGAAGGTCGCCTTGCCCCTGCCCTCACTGATGATGAAGTTGCAAAGCTCAAGGCATCTGCAGACGCTCTCAAGAACGTAATCGCACAGCTGGACTTTAACTAACTTTAGCTGGTCAGTCATCCTGAACTCGTTTCAGGATCTGTTCATAGAAAGAAAGATTCCGAAATCCCTTCGGAATGACATAGGATGGAAACATATTATGGAATACAGAATTGAACATGACTCCATGGGCGAAGTAAAGGTTCCTGCAGACAAGCTCTGGGGCGCCCAGACAGAACGCAGCCACGAAAACTTCCTCATTGGTGTTGGCATTGAGACGATGCCACGCGAAATCACAAAGGCTTTCGGCTACCTCAAGAAGGCTGCAGCCATGGCAAACAACGAGCTCAAGCCGGAAAAGATGACCGATGCAAAGCTCAAGGCAATTTCTGCAGCTTGCGACGAAGTTATTTCAGGAAGCCTTAACGACAACTTCCCTCTCGTAGTTTGGCAGACAGGTTCAGGTACACAGTCAAACATGAACTGCAATGAAGTTGTTGCAAACCGCGCAAACCAGATTGCAGGAGACAAGCTTTGCCATCCAAACGACGACATCAACATGTCACAGTCTTCAAACGATACATTCCCTACGGCAATGCACATTGCAGCCGTTGTGGAACTTGAAGACAAGCTCTTCCCTGCCATCGACCTCCTCGTTAGAACATTCAAGAAGCTTGAAGCAGCCAACGAAGGCATCGTAAAGTCAGGACGCACACACCTTCAGGATGCAGTTCCAATTTCATTCAGCCAGGAAATCTCAGGCTGGAGGACATCCCTTGAACGCGACAAGGAAATGCTCGTTTCAACACTTCCTTACCTCAAGCAGCTTGCCCTCGGCGGAACGGCAGTAGGAACAGGACTCAACGCACCAAAGGGATTTGACACCCTGGTTGCAAAGAAGGTTTCTGAACTTACAGGAAAGGACTTCGTTACAGCCCCTAACAAGTTCCATGCCCTTACATCAAAGGATGAAATCACTTTCGCCCACGGAGCACTCAAGGCTCTTGCCGCTGACCTCATGAAGATTGCCAACGACGTTCGCTGGCTTGCATCCGGTCCACGCTGCGGAATCGGCGAAATCCACATTCCGGAGAACGAACCGGGTTCTTCAATCATGCCTGGAAAGGTAAATCCTACCCAGTGCGAGGCAATGACAATGGTTGCCGTTCAGGTTATGGGTAACGATGCAGCAGTTGGAATGGCAGCTTCACAGGGCAACTTCGAGCTTAACGTATTCATGCCTGTAATCGCATACAACTTCCTTCAGTCTGTAAGATTAATTGCAGAAGTAATGGTAAGCTTCAACAACAACTGTGCAGTTGGAATTACGGCAAACAAGGAAAAGATGCACTTTAACCTTTACAACTCTTTGATGCTCGTAACAGCCCTCAATCCATACATCGGTTATGAAAAGGCAGCCAAGACAAGCCACCTTGCCTACGAAAAGAACATTTCACTCAAGGAAGCATGTACTGAACTGGGATTCATGACTGCAGAAGAATTTGACAAAGTATTCCACCCGGAAGAAATGGCACTTACAAAGTAATTATTTTTGGGAGAATAGAATGAGTGACCAGACAAACACACTAACTTATTCTTACTTTCCTGGATGTACATTGAAGAACAAGGCCAAGGAACTTGATAACTACGGCCGCAAGTGTGCAGAAGCCCTCGGTTTCAAACTTGAAGAAATCGAAGACTGGCAGTGCTGCGGTGGTGTTTATCCTACAGGCAAGAATGAAATTGCCTCTAAGCTTCCTTCTGTCCGTGCTCTTGCTGACTCCAGGGATAAGAACCAGGCATTGGTAACATTGTGCTCGGCATGTTACAATGTCATCAAGCAGGTAAACAACGACCTGCAGAACGATGAGAATACAATTCTCAAGGTAAACAACTATCTCGCTCAGGACGGTATTGAATACCACGGAGAAACAAAGGTTCTCCACTTCCTTGAAGTGCTCCGCGACGAAATCGGTTGGGACAAGGTAAAGGCTGCCGTAAAGAATCCTCTCAAGGGAAAGAAGATCGGTGCATAC
>JAZLGN010000032.1:0-5547 GCA_045616325.1 Treponema sp. | reverse complement strand
AGATAATTTGTCTCCGCAATGGGGGCAAAGTTCTCGGTGTTGTGGGTAACCAAAACCATGCCGTTGGAAATTGCAGTTGCCGCAATCTGGCTGTCGGAATAGGGAAGGGGACGTCCTTTCTTTTCATAGTTGCCCGTAAAGTTTCCGCAGATTTCCGCAGAGAAACTGTCGTAGGGAATGATCTCAATGTTCAGCTTTAAATTCTGAATGAAATTTTCGATTGTATTTTTTCTTTTCCCTTCAGCAAGTCTTGAAGCCCCGTAAACCAGTTCCTGCCATGTTATGGCAGAAATTGCACACTGATCTTTCCTGTATTCATAATAATCCAATACATTTGGATTTGGTTTTTCCTTTGAAAATTCCGAAACGATGTTTGTATCAAGCAGATATACTTTGTTCATAAAAAATCCTCCCTATCAATCTTCAAAAATCTTTCTGTTTGGATCCGGGTAAATTTTAGGTCTTAAAGGAATTCCTTCATCATCCAGAACATCAGCATATTTTTCCCGCCATTGTGAAAGCCAGCTGGGACCTTTAGCTGCCTTTCGCTGTTCATATTCGTCATAGCTGATGATTACTGCCACCGGTTTGTTGTAGCGGGTCAATTCTACAGGCTCTCCGCTTTCCGCCAGGGCAACCAGATTTGAAAAATTGTTTCTTGCCTCATAAATAGATGTTGTACACATAGGCACCTCCGATTACTTAAAATTGGTCATCGAACAAAATGATTGTTTGACGACAGCTGGTTGTTATGCTATATTTATGGAATGGAAATGCCCAAGTATTTGGTCATTTCCACGGTGTTTATTGTCCTAAAAGGACTTAAGGCCACTCAGTGAGTCAGACTGGGCGGCCATTTTTTTCTCTATCTACTTGTAAAGGTAGGAAAGAATTGCAATAACTGTGCAGAGTACTGTTGCCACACATGCAACAACAGTAATTAATCTGTCAAAATTCATTGCAAGCCTCCCGTCTATTTTAATCAATCTGTTTCCAGACTGTCAGAGCTTAGGAGACAACCGCCTGCTCAGGCACTTCCAGCATTAAGTGTATTATGTAAAGTGAATATAGTCAACAAAAATAAAGTTAGCCAACATTTAGGACGCGCTACCCGAAGATGGAATTCAAAGACTGCCAGCCAATTCACAAAAAGCAGAAATCCATTTCCAGAAGTCGATTCCGTCTTTTAGGCCAAACCTTACGATTACCGTGTTTGACTTAGGACAGATGTAGATTATCTGGCTCTTGTTTCCGGCTGCAAAAAAAATCATCGCGGGATTTTTCAGAATAATTTATTCCGCATGACATGGCCGGAAGGTCACGGATGCGGATGGTTGAAAACCTGATGTCGCGTTCCATAAGATCGGGAATAAAATCCGTAATGTAGTTGAACAGGAAATGAAAAACAGGGAACAATGGGGCATGATTCCGGGCAGTCCCCTCCGCTTCCGCTTCGGGTCGCTATGTTCCGGGTTCCGCTTTCGCTCCATTGTTTGCTCTGGTGGTTTCGACAGGCTGGGCCACCGACGCAAACAACGGCTTCGCCGCCCTGCACAGCGCTACTGCACTTGGCATTATCTAAAGTAACAGCAACCTCTTCCATGACACGTAGCTAGAAGGAAGAGGCTGTATGAGGAGGGAAGTTAATTCTGCAGTTCGTACTGATCAAAGTTTGGATTAAAGAAGAACTTATATTCTGTTGAAGTCTGAAGGTTATATGGGTCAGCTGCAAGGTCATCTGGAATCGTTTTGAACTTGATTGTTATGTAACCATTTTTTTCGCTAGGTTCTCCTTGGTAATCTGGATTTTCTGCGATAAGTTCCTTGAGTGTCTTTGCAGGAAGTGTAACCTTGCTTATGGTACCTTCCACTAAGTCTCCGGCAAATGATTTTTCATCTTTGCTGAATTCCACCCTGTCATCATCATCTTCCCATTCAAAAGAACCTTCATTCAGTTCGATTTCCCAGTTATCGCCAGGGTATAAGAATTTTTCTAAGGAAATATTGCCTGTAAAGTAGTCTCCAATAACTATATCTCCACTTTCCAATATGTAGTAGCTTGACTTTGCAATCAGGGAGAACATGTCTATGTCTCCCATCAGGGTTTTAATGGCTTCTTCCGGCATGTCAAATTCTTTTGCATAATATGCATACATTCCTTTCATGGTAGTTATTTTTTTATTGTCAATTGTAACTGAAAGAAGATTGTAAGTGATGAGCCCCTTATTGCTGTCATAGGAATACTTATATTCTTCAACAGCTCTTTTCCCTTTTTTTGTTTCTGTTTCAGTGTATGTATCTTCCTTGAAGACTAATGTTACCTCATCATCATTCTTAAGGGTTTTTCCCTTGAGTTCATTTGTTCCGATGGAAGCTGGAAGCTTGATCTCATTATTGATTGGTGTGTCCTGTGCAGGTGTTGAATCGTCATTATCATCATCATCGCTGCTGCCATTGGAACATGCAGTGAAATTGGCTGCGAGGAGTGCAATCATAGAAATTGCAGCAAAGGTCTTGAAAAATTTTTTCATGGTTTCTCCCATAATTGACACATTCGCAGGTTAGGTGAATGTGCGGTTAAGATTCAGTCTGCTATGCAGACTATGGCTGACGGCATGCTGCATGGGCGTGCCTATTTGTGGTCATAATGTTATAGTGAAATACATATGCGTGTCAAATGATTTTGGGCATTTTTCCACTGCTGTCTTTTGCTATGTTGCACACATGTCTGAAATTACGTCGGTCCAAGCCCTTTCCAACCTTCATAAAAACCCACAACCGTGCTATTATTAGGCATCAAACCCATCAGAAGTTTCATTTTGAAAAAAGTCATATCCCTTGTCTGCCTTTCATTTCTTTCCATCTTCATTTTTGCGCAGAAATTAATGACTGATGCTGAACTAAAAAACTATCTTTTGGAACTGCCGGGAAAATATAGGATAGACCTGGAGGCTGCAAATGTTTACCACCAGGGTGCAATGATAAACATAAAGGATCCGTCAATGGTATTTTGGTCAAGAAAAGTACCCAAGGCCTATTCCAAAATCACGCACAATGTAAAGGAAATCAAAAGCTCGCAGGTTTCTGAAATAAAGAGCCAATACAGAAGTCTTCTTGAACGTTCCATCCTGAATGCCGGCGGTCGTCTTAAATTCCAGGACTAATTGCTGCGCCAGCCACGGCAAGCTTCCTTGATTTATGATTCCAAATTCATTTTCATGTCCCCGTCTTTTCACTATACTTTCATCATGAACATTTTTATAACACGACATGGCGAAACTGAATGGAACACCCATTGGAAACTTCAGGGCAGAAGCGACACCGTACTCAATGAAAAAGGAAAGGACCAGGCTACCCAGACAAAATTTGGTTTTGAAAATGCAGGGCTTTTTTTTGACAGGGTCTATTCAAGTCCATTAAAGCGCGCCGTAGAAACAGCAATGCTCATGACAGGCAAACCGGAAAAGGAGATCATCAAGGATGACAGGATCATTGAATTCTGTTTTGGAAAGGCGGAAGGAAAGACACCGGCAGAAAGGAACGCAGATCCTGAACTGAAAGACTTCCACAATTTTTTTGACGATCCTGAAAACTTCATTCCTCTTGAAGGCTGCGAATCTTTTGAGTCTGTATTAAGCCGCACCGCCGCATTCTGGGAAGATGAAATCAAGTCACTCGAAAATTCCGGAATCCAAAACGTTCTTGTCGTAACTCACGGTGGAACAATGCAGGCTCTTCTTCTTCACATCGACGGGCGGGAATTGAAAGACTACTGGAAGTCAAAGATGGCAAACTGCACATTGAATAAAATCGTCCTTGAAAACGGAAACTTCAATCTTGAATATACAGGCAAGGTTTTCTATCAGGAAGACAGGAACTCGGCAGAAGGCTTCTTTTCAAAATAATTTCAAGGAAACCTAATGCCGGAAGTTCCAGACGAATATCAGTTGAAAATTTCCGGCCCGAATTTTTCTGCAAGCTGATCCTTGTTTTCAAGATTGGTGCCATACAAGGCTCTCTTTCCAAGCTGGATGTTCTTGTTCAGGCAGGTAAATGTCGTAAGGTTTGTGCATCCGGAAAAGGCAAAGTCCTGGATGCTTGATACTGAGGGCGGAACAAGAATTGCAGAAAGTGACTTGCAGCCTGTAAAGCTCTTGCCGATTTCCCTTATGCCGTTTCCAATTGATACGACCTTAAGCTTTCCACAGCCTGCAAAACAGTTGTCTGAGATTACCCTTATGGATGCTGGAATTTCCACGGCCTCAAGGTTGTTGCACTGCCTGAATGCACCTTCCCCAAGCGTTTTTACGTGTGCAGGAATTACAACAGTCTTAAGGTTTCCGCACATGGCAAATGCATCCTTCTGGATTTCCTTTACCTTTTCATGGAAAACGATAGTTTCAACCTTTGTATTCCTGAATGCCGCCTGGCCGATTATGATAACATCGGAAGGAATGATTACTTCCGTGTCAGAACCCGTATACTGTTCAAGGACTCCATTCTTGCGGATGAACTTCATGTTGTAGAAATTATCCGCACGCTTCCTGTCCTGTTCTTCCTTTTTCATTTTTCTCTGCTCCTGGATTTCCGGCCAGGCTATGTCCCACTTTGCAAGCAGTGTCTTTCCCTCCGGCGAAATGCTGCTGCAAAGCCTAAGCTTTTCCATGTACTTTTCGCTGTCAGCAAAATTCAGGTTTTCAAAATCCCGTGAAAAACAGCGGATGATTCCATACCATCCCTTGTAATATGTTGGATAGAAATAGGAAAGGTTCCTGTAGTACCATAAGGCGTCATTTAGTTCTCCCTGCTCGAAAAGAGCATCCGCCTTGTATTCGGCATAGGCCTGGTAAGAATCGTAGCTGCTGTCGTAGTAACAGTATGAGACATCACCAGCAGAAAATATGTATATGTCTGCGCTTGTCCTGGCAGATAAACCGACCAGAGCAAACAGAAATGCTGCAAAAAATTTTTTCATGACTTTCATGGTTGATTCCTTTATGTCTTTTGTGTTTAACCATCCTGCCTGTTTTCAACCGCAAGATTTTTTATCCATTTTCCCCTTTTAAGCCAGATGGCGGCAATGGCAATTTTTACAAAGTCCACCAGCTTGATGCTTATGTACATCATCACGGGACCTGCGGAAGTGCAAAGTGCCATGAAGAAAATTCCAGGAAGGATTATGCCAAGGTTCGTGATTCCGTCGACAATCATTCCCATGGCAGTGTCTCCTCCTGCCCTTGAGATTGCAAACTGTGCATTCACATAGACCCATGCAGGCATGAAGAGTGCCATCGTAAATACCATATTCGAACAGATGTTCTGGGAACCAGGACTCAGCCGTCTGAATACAACCGGAACAAGGAACATGGTCATAAGCCCAAAGACTGTCATGATGCATCCAAAGATTATGGCTCCGGTCAAAAGCCAGCGTTCCTTCTGCCTTGCTTCCTCAAGCTTTCCCTGTCCTAAAGTATGACCAAGAATAACGCTTGTTGCTGTAGTCATTCCTCCGAAGGCAACAAAGAAAAGATTGGCGATGGCAAAACT
>JAZLGN010000031.1:0-57418 GCA_045616325.1 Treponema sp. | reverse complement strand
ACATGGCTACGATCCGCCTTCATGGAGGGCGCCGGAGGCGTTGTTTGCTCTGGTGGTGGAGCCGCCAGAGCAAACAATGGAGGCGAAGGCCGGAACCCGGAATACTGCGACCCCAAGGCACAGCCTGCTGGGACTTGGGGAAACGGCCATGTTAATGGAAGAAAACTAAATTTCTGGAATTCGGCAGAATTTGGTAAATTCTTTAGGAATTTGTTTGACTTATGGATTTTTTGAATTTATAATGATCTGTATAATATAAACCCTATTTAGGAGGCCAAAAATGGCAAAGGTAGAACTTAGAGGTATTGGCAAGATTTATGACGGCGGCGTTCAGGCTGTTGAAAATGCTAATATCGTAATTGATGACAAGGACTTCTGTGTATTCGTAGGTCCGTCTGGTTGTGGTAAATCAACAACACTCCGTATGGTTGCTGGTTTGGAAGAAATTTCTGAAGGTGAGCTTCTTATTGATGGCGAACTCATGAACGATGTTGCTCCAAAGGATCGTAACATTGCCATGGTTTTCCAGAACTACGCTCTCTACCCACACATGACAGTATACGACAACATGGCATTCGGTCTTAAGATCCGCAAGATGGACAAGGCTGAAATCGCTCGCCGTGTTGATGAAGCAGCTAAGAGCCTTGGACTCGAAATCTACCTGGACCGCAAGCCAAAGGCACTTTCCGGTGGACAGAGACAGCGTGTTGCTGTTGGTCGTGCTATCGTTCGTAACCCAAAGGTATTCCTTTTCGACGAACCACTTTCTAACCTCGATGCTAAACTCCGCGTTACAATGCGTGGTGAAATCGCAGCTTTGCACCAGAGACTCGGCGCTACAATGATCTACGTTACACACGACCAGATCGAAGCCATGACAATGGGTACAAAGATCGTTGTTATGAAGGACGGACACGTTCAGCAGATTGGTGAACCACTCTACCTCTACAACCACCCAATCAACAAGTTTGTTGCAGGATTCATCGGTACACCACCAATGAACTTCATGACTGTAACAATCAAGAAGAAGGGTGACGCTATTGTTGCTGATGAAGGAACATTCGAACTTGTTCCAACAGCAGAACAGCAGAAGTACCTCGCTGACTATGTAGGAAAGGAAGTTTACTTCGGTATCCGTCCTGAAGATCTTACATACACAGAAGCACCAGCTGCAGACAACAACATGCAGATGAAGATTTCAAACAAGGAACCACTCGGTGCAGAAACACACCTCTTCCTTGCTTCAAAGAACCAGCAGATTGTTGCTCGCGTTCTCGCATCTTCAAAGGGTGATTTCAAGATCGGCGAAACAGTTAACTTCGCACCAGCAATGGAAAGATGCAAGTTCTTTGTTAAGGATCCAGAAAACCTCTCTAACGAACTCAACATCTGTGAAAAGGACAAGATTTCAGCTCCTTGGCTCAAGAATGCTATCACAGGCGATGTTGGATACAAGGTTAAGATTGGTTCAGAAATCAACGGCTAATTCATTGCTTGAATAGGCTGACGAATTTTCAGAAACACTGCCACAGGGCTTTGTTTTGAGATTCAGGGGTTCCCATGCTCTTATGCTTGGGAGCCCTTTTTTTATTGTAATTTTGTTTTTTTACTTGTAGAATTGTGGCTATGATCAAGGAAAAATCAATAGTTACATATAAAAATACATGCGCTGTCGTTGTTTCCGTCATGGATAACGGCAAGTTCAACATTAAATTTCGGTCTGCACCTGCTACTGGGACAAAGAAGGCCGTCTATTCCGAGCAGAGCGTAAGGGCCAAGGATTTTGCCCTCCTGCATGAAGGCCCGGTTTCTTCCCTGGAGGCAGCCCTTGATTTTGCAGATTCCAGCTGTCCAAGTGCCGACGACATCTACAACCTTGAACAGACCAATGACCTCTTTTTGAAGATAAGGGAATGCCACGAGCTTTTGTCCATGGAGGATGGTTCGGGGGCGGATTCTGGGGAAAATTCTGCGGAAAGTTCGGGGGCCACCCTTTATTCCCTGGAAGAACTTGCATCCCTTTTTTATGGGGAATTCCCTGCCGACAAGGCCTGGGGACTTTTCTGTGCCCTTAAGAATACGGTGTTTTTCTGCCAGTCCCTAAAGGACCAGATGGACGGAAGGATTGTCTTTACCATGCGCGCCCAGGAAGAAATTGATGCCATGGTCAGGAAGGCCGATGAGAAGGGCAGGGAAGCCCAGGTGAGGGCGGAATTCATTGGCCGACTTAAGGAAAAGGCCCTTCTGCCCGAAGACTTTAAGTTCATGAATGACGTTGAATCCCTGGCACTTGGCAAGACGGACAAGAGCCGCACCATGCACGATGCTGGATTTAAGGAGACTCCTGAAAATGCCCATAAAATTCTCCTTGACACGGGCATCTGGGAAATTACAAGGAATCCATACCCGCTGCGCTGGGGGCTTTCGACAAAATCCGCTACTGAAGGACTTTCTTCTCCTCCTGATGAGGAGCGCCTTGTGGTGGAAGGTGTTTCCTACGCCATAGACAATGCATGGTCCACTGACCCTGATGATGCAGTTGCCTTTGACGGAAAGTACCTTTGGGTTCACATTGCGGATCCTGCAAGTACCGTTGATCCAGACTGTTCAATAGACAAAAATGCCAGGGGGCGTGGTGCCACCCTTTACATTCCGGAAGGTGCCGCACGCATGCTTTGCGAGGACTGTCTTGAAGACTATGCCCTTGGACTTAAGGAAAAAAGCCGTGCCCTTTCCTTCAGGATTCTCCTTGATGTGGACGGTAATATTGAAGAATGCAGCGTTTTCAAGACCATCGTTGACGTAAAGAGGCTTACCTATGAGAAGGCGGATGAGCTAATGGATTCCCCTGAGCTTAAGCCGCTTTTTGACATTGCGGAAAAGAATGTTGCCAGAAGAATAAAGTCAGGCGCCGTCATGATCGACATGCCGGAAGTTCACGTCAATGTGGATCCTGAGACAAAGAAGGTTTCCATTGAGCCTGTGGTTCACCAGAAGAGTTCCGCTATGGTGCGAGAGATGATGCTTCTTGCCGGTGAAGGGGCTGCAAAGTTTGCCTTTAAGAACAGCATTCCTTTTCCCTTTGTAAGCCAGGAAGAGCCCCAGGTTCCAGATGAAATACCGGAAGGTCTTGCCGGCCAGTTCCGCTTGAGGCGATGCATGAGGAAGCGTTCCGTTGGCGTTACTCCGGGAATGCACTGCGGCCTTGGAATCAACATGTACAGCCAGGTTACGAGCCCCCTCCGCCGCTACAGCGACCTTATTGCGCACCAGCAGCTTCGAGCCTTTATTGACGGCAGGAAGCTTTTGGACAAGGATACCATGCTCATGAGGATTTCAGAAGGTGATGCCGGTGCCATGGCTGCAAAGAAGGCAGAGCGAAACAGCAACCTGCACTGGACATTGGTTTATCTTCTGCAGAATCCTGACTGGCGTGGGGAAGCCGTCTGCGTGTCGGTCATGGAAGGAAAGCTGCCACAGTTTAGCATTCCGTCCCTTGCCCTTGAAACATATCTTGATGTTCCCGGAGGAATTGGGCTTAACCAGACGGTAGCCGTAAGGGTATCCAGAATCAACCTCCCTGAACTGGTGGTTGAATTTGTGGTGGCATGATTTTGCCTGACCGGGTTATAGTTTTTATCTATAGATAAGCATAAGGAAAAAATAATATTCCGGGCATGGAAATTGTGCTAGATTATGGAACATGATTTCGGGCCTGTTTTTTGTCCGGAAGGAACCAATTGATAATTTATGAGAGGATAACAATGGCAGAAATTGAGACAAAGTGCATTCATGCAGGCTATGAACCTAAGAACGGCGAACCGAGGATGATTCCAATCATTCAGAGCACCACATTTAAATATGATTCCAGTGCCGAAATGGGAAAGCTTTTTGACCTGGAGGCTGAGGGCTATTTTTATACAAGGCTCCAGAACCCGACCAACGACCATGTTGCTGCAAAGATTGCGGCCCTGGAAGGTGGTACTGCGGCAATGCTTACGTCATCAGGACAGGCTGCAAACCTTTTTGCAATTTTTAACCTTGCAAATGCAGGCGACCATGTTGTGGCCTCTTCTTCCATCTACGGGGGAACCTTTAACCTGTTCAATGTTACCATGCGCAAGATGGGAATAGACTTTACTTTTGTTGATCCTGACTGCACTGCGGAAGAACTTGATGCAGCATTTAAGCCTAACACCAAGGCTGTCTTTGGGGAAACCATTGCAAACCCTTCCCTTGTAGTCTTTGACTTTGAAAAATTTTCCAAGGCAGCCCATGCCCATGGAGTTCCCCTTGTTGTGGACAATACCTTTGCAACTCCAGTAAACTGCCGCCCTTTTGAATGGGGTGCAGACATTGTTACCCACTCGACCACCAAGTACATGGACGGTCACGATGCTGCCGTTGGAGGTTGTGTTGTTGACAGTGGAAAATTCGACTGGATGGCCCACAAGGAAAAGTTCCCGGGACTTTGCACTCCCGACGAAAGCTACCATGGAATCACCTATGCCGAGAAGTTTGGCAATGCAGGTGCATTCATTACAAAGTGTACGGCCCAGCTCATGAGGGATTTTGGATGCGTCCAGGCTCCAATGAATGCCTACTTCCTTAACCTGGGCCTTGAATCCCTGCCGATGAGGGTTGAACGCCATGTTTCCAATGCCCTCGCAGTTGCAAGGTTCCTCAAGGGACATCCAAAGGTTGAATGGGTTAAGTATCCCGGTCTTGAAGGTGACAGGTACTACGACCTGGCACAGAAATACATGCCAAAGGGTACCTGTGGCGTAATCAGTTTTGGCGTAAAGGGCGGAAGGGCCGCTGCCGAGGAATTCATGGGTAAGCTTAAGATTGCCATGATAGCAACCCACGTTGCCGACAGCCGTACATGCTGCCTTCATCCTGCAAGTGCAACCCACCGCCAGCTTTCCGACAAGGAACTTGTTGCATGTGGCGTTAGTCCTGACATGGTGCGCTTCTCTTGCGGTGTTGAAAATGTAAATGATATTATAGAAGACCTTAAAAACGCATTGGGAGACTGACGTATGATTGTTGTTCTTAAGAATGGAATTGGTAATGGCAAGGTTGAGGAATTCATCAAGGGAATCAGGGACAGGGGACTTGATGTTTCCGTCGTAAATGGCGTTGAAAAAACGGTCATTGGCGTTCTTGGTGATACTTCGAAGATTGACGCCCGAGATTTTCTGACCAATGAAATCGTTGAGTCGGCAGAGCGTGTTTCTGCTCCCTACAAGATGGCAAGCCGTGAATTCCATCCTGAGAATACCGTCATCGAAATTGGTGCCGGCCAGAAGGGAGTTGATTCCTGCCTTATCGGTGATGGCAAGAGCGTGCCTGTAATTGCAGGACCTTGTTCTGTTGAAGGCGAGGAACAGATTCTTGGAGCTGCCAGGGCCGTCAAGAGCCTTGGTGCAAAAATTCTCCGCGGTGGAGCATACAAGCCGCGCACTTCTCCATATAGCTTCCAGGGAATGGGAAAGGAAGGAATCCGCCTTCTGGAACTTGCAAAGAAGGAGACTGGACTTCCGGTCTGCACGGAACTCATGGCCGTCAGCGAAATAGATAACTTTGAAAATGTTGACATCATTCAGGTTGGTGCAAGAAACTTCCAGAATTTTGATCTGCTTAAGGAACTTGGAAAATTCGGAAAGCCTGTCCTGTTAAAGCGCGGACTTTCTGGAACCATCCAGGAACTGCTGATGTCTGCTGAATACATCATGGCCAACGGAAATGATAAGGTCATTCTCTGTGAAAGGGGAATACGCACTTATGACGGCTACACAAGAAACTGCCTTGACGTAAGTGCCGTTCCATACCTTCACAAGGTGAGCCACCTTCCTGTTGTCCTTGACCCAAGCCATGCCTGTGGAATCCGCTGGATGGTTGGAACCCTTGCATGTGCATCTGTTGCCGCAGGATGCGACGGTCTTGAAATCGAGGTGCACTGCAATCCGGACAAGGCCTGGAGCGATGCATCCCAGCAGCTTAATCCAGACATGTTTGGGGAACTTATGGGAAAACTTTCCAGATATGCCGCCGTTGAAGGCAAGACCCTTTAGGAAACATGTCTATGAAAAAGCTTAACGAACTTACATACGGTGTTGTCGGCCTTGGCCTTATGGGCGGGTCCATTGCTAAATCCATTCGTGAAAACATCATGACAACGGGAGGTGCTTCCGGGAAAATCTATGCTTCCACAAGAAACACTGCTGCCCTGGAACTTGCAAAAAGCCAGTACGTAATAGATGATTTTTTCACACTGGATAATGTTGACCAGATGCTTTGCCTTTGCGATTTTGTGTTTGTATGTTTTTATCCCCACATGACCGTTGACTTTCTTGCAGCCCATAAGGGCGCATTTAAGGAAGGTTCCATCGTCACTGACATTAACGGCGTAAAGGCTGAAATTTTTGACCGCATTGGTGAGATTGAATCCGACAGGTATGACTTTATTCCAGGGCATCCCATGGCAGGTGGAGAAAAGGAAGGATATGCCGCAAGCAATGCATCCTTTTTCAAGAACCATAACTACATCATCATGCCACTTGAATCCAACTGTGCAGAAAACGTTGAGCTGTTCAAGAGGCTCATAACGGAAATGGGCTTTACCCAGATTGTTGAGACAGACGGACGAATCCATGACCATAAGATTGCCTTTACATCCCAGCTTTGCCACGTTATTGCAAGTGCCCTTGTTAACAGTGCCGAAGATTCCAGGGTAACGCAGTTTGGCGGCGGAAGCTTTGAGGACCTTACGCGCATTGCAATGATTAACGCCCCCCTGTGGACGGAACTGTTCCTTGCAAACAAGAAGGAACTTGTAGGTCATATCGAGAAATTTGAAAAGTCACTTGAGACCCTTAAGGAATGCATCATCAATGACAGGGCTGATGAAATGAAGGCCTATCTAGAGGATGTGCGCTGCAAGAGAATTGAGATGTCCAGAAAGGACATTAAGGTTGAAAAATAATTCAGGCCTTGAATTCTGGCCCAAGGAGAAATGATACATAATGGAAAAGAAAGATTTTGATGCACTTGACAGGGTTATTGGACGCGTTCCTGATTTTCCAAAGAAGGGGGTGCTTTTCTATGATATTACCGGCATCCTTCGTCATCCTGAAGAATTCAAGTACACCATTGACCGCATGGTTGAGATTTACAGGGACAGGAAAATTGATGCAGTTGCAGGCATTGAAAGCCGCGGATTCATCTTTGCTTCCTGCTTTGCCGAGCGCATGGGCATTCCCCTCATTCTCATAAGAAAGAAGGGAAAGCTTCCTGCAAAAACCTACACGCAGAAGTACGACCTTGAATATGGTTCTGCAGAAATTGAAGTTCACACGGCGGATGTAGAAAAGGGAAAGAACATCCTTCTCATCGATGACCTTATTGCCACCGGCGGAACCCTTCGTGCTGCAGTCAAGCTCATGGCACAAGGTGGTGCTGTGGTCACGGATGTTTTTGGCGTAATCGGTCTTCCATTCCTAAACTACGGGAAGGTTCTTGAAGGTATTCAGGTGACCACCCTGGTTGACTACATGGCAGAGTAATGGCTGCCGCGCTGGAAATTGGGACATTGGAACGGTCCTTTTGCCTGAATGTCCTGTTTCCGGCATCATTTTTTTCCGTCCACCGAATATGCCTTCATGAGGGGGTCCGGGGGAATGTTTTTTTCAAGCACCTGGAGGAATTCGTCCGGGGTTGCCTTGGATGTGGAAAGATAGCTTTCAATGTAGGAAAGGGGATTTCCACGTACGTTTCCGGCCTGTATGAGTTTTGCGCATTCAAGGTTGGACTGGGTTTTCTTCATCATTTCCATCTGGGCTGCTTCCCTTATGGTCTCGGCAGCTTGTTCTCCATGTTCTTCATCCTTTAGCAGGGTCAGGAGCTGGTTTCTTGCCGTTGAATATGCCTTCAGGAATATGGATGCCCTTTTGATCCTGTTGCCCTGGATGATTCCCACGGGGAAGTTTGTGTCGGCTGCCGTCCATGTGCACGGGCTGGATTCCCCGGTGATTTCCTGCATGCGCGACTTTAGTTCCAGGAGCAGGGCATTGAACAGGTCAATCTGCCTTTCTTCATCCGGGGACCTGAAGTAAATCTGCACCGGATCAAAGAATTCCTTTGTAGGTACGAGAATTGGAGATTCCTTTGGTGCAAGGTCTGCGCTCATGTCCGTCTTGAAAAGATGCCTGAGCTGTATGTTGCGTTCCCTGTTCTTGAATTCCGGGCGTGGAAGAATCTGGGCTTCATTCCGCTGGCCGTGTTTTTTTAGCATGCCGAAGGAATTTTCCAGGTACTGCCTTGCAGATTTTTCGTCAATGTCTCCCACCACTACGATTGAATAGAGTGATGCGTCAAGAAGGGCAGTGTATCCAGTCAGTAGGCTTTGGTACGAAGCGGAATTTGACCTGCCGTCATCGATGATAAAATATGGGCGAAGTGGCGTATTCCTGTAAAGATATGCGAATACGTTTGACTTCATCTGCCATCCAAGGTCAGCCTGCCTTATGAGTGAATTGTAGTTTTCCTCTGCAAAGAGCCTGTCAGCCTTAACCGGAGTTATTTCCCCAAGGATCAGGGCATCGGTGAATTTTCGCAGGGCCTTTTCGACATCTTCCTTGAACAGGCTGAAGCTTATTGCTGAATGGGTTTCCCTTGTCTCATATTCAACGCCTGCAATGCCGGAATTTTTTGCCGCAGCCTGAACCAGTATGGAGCGGAGGTTCTTTTCCGTTGCCGGGCTTGAGAACATCCCACCCTGGATGGCAATGGAAATGGCTACGGTTTGGGTTCCCTTGTTCTGCCGAAGGGTGAATGGAATTCCGTTGGAAAGGGTTCCGTTCCTTGTGTTCCTTAATGTTGAGGCATAGTACCATTCTGCTGGATCCGGCCGGAACAGGGGACCTTCCGTCAGGGTGGAATTTTCTGCATCTTCATGGGGCTTTTCCAGTTGCGGGGCCGGCCATTTTTCATACCATTTTTCATCGGCTTCCGTTATGAGGGTGTAGCCTGCCTGTTCAAAGGATTCCCTTTCCCTGTCGTAGGCGTCCCTGTTCATCATTACAAAGACATAGGGCTTGCAGGAAGAAACCTTCTTGCTTATGGAGATTTCCGATGCCGCCCTGATTCCGTAGAAGCTGTCCTGGAAATTCCTGTAGAACTGTGAAAGAGTGTCAAATGATGCGTAGGGCCTGTAGTTTGCCATCGCCTGGGTTATGTATTTTCCGCAGGAACAAAGCTTCCTGTATTCCATTATGCTTTCTTCCTGTGCCATTATCAGTTCATGCCTTGATATGGATGAATTTTCTCTTGCAATGGAAATGAACCTTTCTGCCTGGGCCACAGAACCTTCTTCCGCTGAGTCGGCGTCAAAGGCCAGTGTCCTGTTTTCAAGTGAAAAGGGTTTTTCCATCAGGGACTGGATTACAAGATGGCTTTCTGATTTTGAAGTTGCGCTTTGCACGTTTGCGTATTCCTGGCCGCGGATGGAAAGAAGGGGTTCCTGGATTAGCCTTGACTTAAGCTGTGACTGTGGTTTTGCAAGAACCATGGAAATAATGTCGCATTCCCTTTTTTCAAGGCCACCTAGGTAAACTGCAATCTGGGTAAAGTCCTTGGAAAACTGGCTTGATGCCAGGACGAATTTCCGCTTTTCTTCCGGGATAGCTGGAAGCTTTTGGACGGGGACTGGGGTCTCCTGCCGGATTTCCCTGCGCCATGATGAAAAGAACCTTGCTGCATCTTCCTCAACTTCCCGTGGACTCACATTGCCGGAGACAAAGAGGCTGCAGTTTTCCGGGCCAAACCAACGGCGGCTTACGCTGTAGACAATCTGCCTCATTTCGCCGGTACTGCGCTTTTCATAGGCTGCAGGCGGTACCGTGTTCTGGGACTTCCATGGTTCTTCTGAAAGAAGGATGCTGTCGATTGTGCGGTTTATGAATCCTGCCGGGGAAAGTTCGTATTCCCTTGCGCCTTCCCGAAATCTTGACAGGACCCGGTTCATGTCCGAGTCGGAATATTCCGGGGTCGAGAAAATCCTGCACAGGCCGGAAAAGAAAAGCCCCAGTTTTTCCGGTGGAATGTCAGCCTGCACCATAAGGCAGTCCTGATTTACCTGTGCCTTGAATCCGCCTATCCTGAAGAGGTCCCTGAATTCCTGGGGAATTGAAGTGTTAAGGAGTTCTGCGTAGAGTTCAAGGATTCCCTGGGTTTCCCTCGTCTGGTCCCGGAAGCCGTTCCTGAAAACCATGAAGATGCTTGCGCATGCATTTGACCTGTCTGGAACTGTGAAAATTTCCATTCCATTTTCAAGGCTTGATGAATGGAGCTTGAGGCTTGAATAGTCCATGTCCGTCTGGCTGAAAGAAAAGTCCGTAAGGGCTAGGGTCAAGAGAATTGCCAGAATGCGTTTTCTGAGGGAATTGAACATGATTGAAAGTCTATCAGAAAAACGCAGGATTTTGAATGGCTACCTGTTTGCAATTATGGCTTTTCTCTTATAGAATGGAATAATGCTTAAGGTAATGTCCAGAAAGGATTATGAACAGGAAAAGGTTCCCCTTGATGCTTCCGTCATTGAGGGAAAGAGGCACTTGACTCAGGAAGAAATTGCGGTTCTTGAAGGAAACGGGAATAATTGCGACGACTGGAATTCAGTGTATGTAAGCAGTGACCCGGATGGATTTGACCCTCGCTTCGTAAGCAAGTGCACGCTCTCAGGATACATTGTCATTGGAAGACTGGGAGACAACGTCATTTCATATCACGACCTTTCCCTTTCCACAGGAATATATTTTTCAACCCTTGAGGATGTTGTCGTTGGTGACGACTGTGCCATAAAGAATGTACGCCAGCTTAAGAACTACCGCCTTGGCAACAGGGTCATTCTCTTTAACATTCAGGAAATGTCCTGCACCTACCATTCAAAATTTGGTGAAGGTCTTCTCATGGAAGGAGAGGATGAATCTTCAAGAATCTGGATTGGGGTCGGCAATGAAAACGAAAACCGTGCCGTTCTTCCCTTTAAGGACATGATTCCGGCTGATGCATATCTTTGGTCGCGTTATAGGGAAGACCGTCAGCTTATGGATCGTTTCAGGGAACTTACGGAACATGGCCATTCCAGGAAAAATGACAAGTTTGGAATCATTGAAGATGACGTTGTAATAAAGAATTCCCTTCTCCTTAAGGATGTAAGGGTTTATCCTGGAGCTTACATCAAGGGTGCCTTAAAGCTTAAGAACATTACGGTTCTTTCCTCGGAAAGGGAACCAAGCCAGATTGGAGAGGGTGTTGAACTTGTAAACGGAATCCTCGGCTATGGAAGCAAGGTCTTTTACCAGGCTGTTGCCGTTCGTTTTGTCATCGGAAGAAACTGCCAGCTTAAGTATGGGGCACGCCTTTTGAATTCAGTTCTCGGGGATAACTCTACGGTCTCATGCTGTGAGCTCTTGAACAACTTGATTTTCCCTTTCCACGAGCAGCACCATAATTCTTCATTCCTCATTGCTTCCACGATCATGGGACAGTCAAACATTGCCAGTGCCGCAACAATTGGATCAAACCACAACTCGCGAAGTCCAGACTGTGAAATGGTTGCAGGACGCGGATTCTGGCCGGGTCTGTGTTCCGACTTTAAGTTTGACTCCAAGTTTGCTTCATTTGTCCTTGCTGCAAAGGGAAGCTACAATAATGAGCTTAACGTTACCTATCCTTTCTCACTCATTGCTCCTTGTCCAAAGGATGGAACGGTGCATATCATTCCTGCCTATTGGTTCCTGTATAACATGTTTGCCATCGTGCGCAACAAGTACAAGTTTTCCTCACGCGACAGGAGGGTTGTCAAGGTTCAGCATATTGAAACTAATCCCCTGGCCCCTGATACGGTTCAGGAAATCATAACTTCCATTGACCGACTGATTCATCTGACCTCATCATACCTGAAACTTTCAAAGGATGAGGTAGACCGTTACACCCAGTACAATTCAAGACCGGAGCTTCTGGATGAATGCAGGCGAAAGTCCAATTCAGCAACCACAAAGGAAGAACTTTATTACATTGCAAAGGATTACCTTCACCAGAATTCAACATCGAAATTCATCCTGGTTGACGACCGGTGCCAGAGAAAATTCGGAGCCCTCATATATAAGCCGGCCCAAAGCTACAAGGAATACCGCCGTGTCCTCAAGTATTTCTGCATAGAATCCCTCATGGCCTATGTTCTTGAGCATAACAAGGAGAGCCTGACTTTTGATGACGTTGAAGAACTTGAAAAGAAGCCATTGTATACGGAATGGGAAAACTGTGGCGGACAGGTCATTCCAAGAAAGAAGGTTGAGGAACTTTTTGACCTTGTAAAAAATCATGGCATTGATGACTGGAACCAGGTTCATGAATTCTATGACAGGTGCCAGGAAAACTATGTTGAATACAAGGCACGCTATGCCCTGTACATCCTGGAAAAACTGTACTCAAAGAAGATCCTTGATTTTACTGAAACTGACTATGAAAAGCTCCTGAATGACGTTGCCTTTGTTTCCATGAACATGCTGGAGTCATCCATTGCTGTCCGTGAGAAGGATTACACCGACTTTTTCCGTTCCGTTACATACAGGAACCAGGATGAAAAGAATGCCGTCCTTGGAACATTGGATGGAGATGGATTCCTGAAGAAGCTGCGTGCTGCAACGGACGATTTTGAGGCAAACCTGGACAAGCTTTTCAAGAACCTGAGGAAGTAGGGCTGCCTTTAAGTTACGCAGATATTTCGTCAAAGTTCAGGAACTTGTGCTTGTCTTCAATCTTCATGAACATGTAAAGGATGCGGAACCACTTTTTTTTCAGAAGGAAGTTCTTCATCCTTTCGTTTTTTTGCATCCGTATGTGGCGGCATTTTTTCATTTCGTCAATTATGTCAAAGCATTCCATGTTGCGGACTGTCATTGCCATCTGTTTTCGCCTGGTGAATGGAATCTTGTTCTTTGGGTGGAATGCGCCGATTTCAAGGATCTGAATCAGTAGGGCACATGCTCCCCCATAAAAGAATTCCCTGAGCACAGGATTTTCATTCAGGTTGAATTTATTCATGAACTCATACCTGCCGTTTGCAAAAATAAGGTAGAATGCAATGAGCCTTGCTCTGTAATCCTTGTGGTAGCTTGCACCGTGGTCTATGTTGTAATCGTAGAGGGGAATGTCGATGTACTTGAAATTCCTTGAGTGCTGTAGTACGTAAAGATTGAACACTATGTCCTGGGACCTGACCAGCTCGATGAAAAACCTTATGTTGTTCCTGCGCAGGAAATCAAGCCTGTAGATTTTTCCCCATGGGGTGCCAATCATTTTTATCCTGTACAGCAGGTTCTTGAAGAGTTCTTCCTTTTTCTTTCCGCAGAAATTCCTGCTGCCATCATAGAATGAATTAGCCGTCCTTTTTCCATTGTTGTCCGTAATGCAGCAGCAGCTTACAACGTCGTCTTCTTCCGTGGCATTCTTAAGGAGTTCTTCAAGGGCATTTTTCTCAAGGTAATCGTCCGGGTCAACGAACATTATCCATTTGCCTTTTGCCCTGTCCATTCCAGTGTTTCTTGCAATGCTTACGCCGGAATTTTCCTGATGGATTACCGTAACGTTTGGAAGGTTTTCGTAGGACCTGCAGACCTGAAGGGAATTGTTTGTGGAGCCGTCGTCAACGAGAATTATTTCCATGTCCCTTTCCGTCTGGGCAAGGATGCTTTTCATGCAGCGGTGGATAAGGTTTTCTTCAATATTATAGACTGGTACTACAATGCTTGCTTTCATGGCAGTTTACCTCCCTGGACTTAGAGAATTGATCCTGCAAGGGCTACGCTTATGGGCAATGTCACTACGCAGACAAGGCTTGAGGCAAGGCACAGGAGGGCTCCGTAGGATTCGTCCTTTCCAAAAAGAACGGCAAAGCTTGATATGCTCATTCCAACAGGACACAGGCAGGCAATGTAGGTCACCATGCAGATGGTGGTTGCTGCAAGGCCTTCGGAACCTGGAATAACCATGAGGGCAACCTTAAGCAGGCAGAGCATCAGTACGCACATGACTGCGTGGCGTACAATGCACAGCTTGAGGGCTGGAAGGGCATAGGTTTTTCCATTGGTGCTGGAGAAATTTGCAAAAAGCATTCCCAGGAGAATCATGGCCATGGGGGTGTTCATGTTGCCGATGAAGACTATGGATTTTGAAATCACTTCGGGAATAGGTATGCTCAGGCGGAATATGACAAGGCCTGCCACTATGCAGATGACGTTTGGGTTTGTCAGTATTTTTGCGGCATCGGTTTTTTCTCCCATCATCATTGGCCCGAATACCCAGATGAAGACTGTTGACACTACAATGAAAGCCAGCAGGTAAAAGACGCCCTCATTACCCAGAACTCCGTTTATCAGCGGAATTCCAATGAAGCCGCAGTTTGTAAATACGCTTGCAAGCCTGTTCAGGCCGCATAGTGCATGTTCCTTCTTTGGGCTGGAACGGTAGATGACCATTGCTGCTGCCATCATTGTCAGGTGTGCAGCCAGGGCAAGCACAAGTGCAATAATAAAGCCGTGGAATTTGGATTCATCAAATTCAATGTTGAAGTTGTTGATTATGAGGCATGGGTTTACATACAGCAGGAGAATCTGGCTTATGAACCGCTGTTCCACTTTTCCGAATTTGAATTTCCTTGTGACTGCAAATCCCGACACTGCTATGAGAAGCATTATTATCAATTGTTTTATTACAAGAATATACATGCTATAGATTATAATCTGCTTTCTGTGAAAAATCATGCTGAAAATGCAGCGCAGGTGGCATGAAAGCCCAGGTTTCCTCAGGCAGTAAAATTCTTTCCTTGACTTTTACGGCCATTCGATATAGATTATCATCATGAAATTTACAGCACTACTTCTACTATTGTTAGATTCTCATGGAAAGGCCGCAAGGTAGCAAGTCGCTGTTTATTGTTTTTGCAAATTACAGACCTGTTGCTTAAGGGCGGCAGGTCTTTTTTTATAAGGAGCTAGGAAAAGATGAGCGTAATGAATCCAAACGGAAAGTATGGCCGTGTAGGTGACATTGAAATGAAGAGCCGCAGGTGGCCTTCCAATAAGATTACAAAGGCCCCAGTCTGGTGTTCTGTTGACCTTAGGGATGGAAACCAGGCACTTGTGAACCCAATGGGAGTTGATACAAAGCTTGCTTTTTTTGATCTTCTTGTAAAGGTTGGATTCAAGGAAATTGAAGTTGGATTCCCTTCTGCAAGCGACACTGAATATGAATTCATGCGCCGTCTTATTGAAGAAAACCGCATTCCGTCTGACGTAACCGTTCAGGTTCTGTGCCAGGCACGCGAGGCTTTGGTAAAGAAGACTCTTGAGGCAATCAAGGGTGCCCCGAATGTAATTTTCCATCTGTACAATTCAACAAGCCCTGCCCAGAGAAAGTACACCTTCAACAAGTCAAAGGAAGAAATCAAGCAGATAGCCATTGAGGGAATCAGGTGCATCAAGTCATGCCTTACGGAAGAGGAACGCAAAAAAATCCGCATCGAGTATTCACCGGAAAGCTTCAGTCACACGGAAATCGACTACGCCATCGAGGTGTGTGATGCCGTAATGAAGGAATGGGGTGCAACAAGGGAAAACAGGATCATCTTCAACCTTCCGACAACCGTTGAATGCTACACGCCAAACGTATATGCCGACGCCATTGAGTATTTTGCCGACCACATCAGTGACCGCGAGTCCGTCATCATTTCGACCCACTGCCACAATGACCGCGGAACGGGTGTTGCCTCTGCAGAGCTTGCACTTCTTGCTGGTGCCGACAGAACCGAGGGATGCCTTTTTGGAAACGGTGAACGCACCGGAAACCTTGATATCGTAAATGTTGCCCTCAACATGTTTGCCCAGGGAATCGATCCTGAACTGGACTTCCGCGACATTCAGGCCATTGGCGAGCGCTACACTGAATACACGGGAATGGAAATTTTCCCACGTACTCCTTATGTCGGTGAGCTTGTATTTACGGCATTTTCAGGAAGCCACCAGGATGCAATCCGCAAGGGAATGGCTGCCCGCACAAAGATGGACAAGAATGCACTTTGGGATGTTCCCTACCTTTACATCGATCCCCATGACATTGGCCGCCAGTATGAGGGAATCATCCGCATCAACAGCCAGTCTGGAAAGGGTGGTGCTGCATACATTCTCGAAAACGACTATGGCCTTACCCTGCCAAAAGCCATGCATCCGGCCCTTGGAAAGGTTGTCCAGAAGGCAGCTGACGAAGCCCAGCGCGAGCTTCAGACAAAGGAAATCTACGAAATATTCGAGAAGCAGTGGTTTGGAAGAAAGGACAACATCCAGATCCTTGACCTGTCGGAAACCCATGTGGAATCAAAGAAGGCCGAGGAAAACCTTGAGACTACCTTGTGCCGTGGCGTCATAACATGGAAGGGACAGCAGTTCATTATTGGCGAAAAGGGGAACGGTCCTCTTGATGCCTTTGCTTCTGCCCTTGGAACAACTCCTGCTCCTAAGTTTAGCGTTACTGCTTTCCATGAGCACAGCGTCGGCACAGGAACAAACACAAGTGCAGTGGCCTATGTTCAGCTTACGTGCGAGGACGGCAACGAATACTGGGGCGTCGGAAAGTCTACAAGCGTTGGGCGTGCCGGTATTGATGCCATTGTTTCTGCCCTCAATCAGATGTAGGGCATTGGGAATGGCTGCAATTTTTAGGGAATTATAGTTTCTATACAAAAATATGGGGAGAAGACACGGGTTCCTTGTGTTTTTTCCCCATTTTGCATTAAAATAGGGTATATGTTGTTCCGTCTGGCCATTAAGAATATTACATCAAGAAAAAGTTCTCTCGTCATCGTTCTGTTCATTTCATTTGCAGTCATGCTCATGTGCGTCATCAATTCAATCTTTGACAGTACGGAAAACGGCATTGAGAAAGTTTTTTCAAGAAGCTTTACTGGAGACTTTGTCATACGTGCCGATACGGATAAGCCCATCAGCCTTTTTGGAGATGAAACCCCGGTTACTGGTGAACTGACAACTGTAGATAATGTGATTCCATATGGTGATATCATTAACTATCTTAGGTCCAGGGATTGCGTCGTGCAGGAGGTCAGCCAGGTTTCGGGGCGTGCCATGATGGAATTCGGGTCCTACAGGGAACCAGCCTTTCTGTTTGGAATCCAGGGAGAAGACTACGTTAGGACAATGTCTTCCATAAATATTGTTGAGGGTGCTCCCTTTGCAAGCGAAGAACGCGGAGTAATGCTTCCGGTTAAGACTGCACAAAAGATGGGAGTTCACGTTGGTGATACCGTACAGTTTACCGTAGTTGACGGACCCATATTCAGGATCAGGGCTGCCCGCCTTACGGCTGTCTATAATTATCCAGTCGAGAACGTAACTCTTGACCGCATCGTTCTTGTGGATGCAGTAACTGTTCGCGCCCTCATGAACATGAGCGAAGCTTCTGCTGATCCAGTGGACATTGATGCAAACTACATCGACATGTTTACAGACGAAAACCTTGACCTTGAAATGTTTGATGATGCGGAAGACTTTACCGCTGTCTATGAAGATTTTTCCGATGAGGAAGTCCTTAGGGCTACTCCGGAAGCCAAGGCCGATGATGGTTTTGAAAGCACCTCGTGGAATTTTGTCGTTGGATGCTTTGGTGAAGGGTCAAAGTTGAAGAGGGAAATTAGCCGCATGAACCGCGACTTCAGGAAAAAGTCATGGCCCGTAAAGGCTGTGGGCTGGCGTGACAGTGCAGGCGGTGTTTCCATGTACCTTTATCTTATCCGCCTGATTTTTAATGCAGGCGTCCTCGTCATTCTTGCTGCAGGTTTCATCATCATAAACAACACCCTCGTTGTAAATGTCCTGAGCCGCACCCAGGAAATCGGTACCTTGCGTGCCCAGGGAGCTTCACGTGCCTACGTTTCCCTTCAGTGCATGATAGAAACCTTTGCCCTGACAATCACTGCAGGAATAATAGGATGCATCCTCGGTACCATCGGTGCAAACCTGCTGACTGGTGCAAACATTGAATTCAACAATTCATTCCTTGTCCAGCTTTTTGGCGCGGATGTTCTTATCGTTCATACTTCTGCCTTGAGAATATTCAAGTCCATGGTTTTTGCCATGTTCCTTGGGCTTTTGGGATGGGTCTATCCTGTAAAGACAGCCCTTTCCGTTAACCCTGTTCAGGCAATGCAGGGGGCGGTCTGATGAATTACGCCAAGATTTCCATTCGTTCCCTTCTCATGAGGTGGAGGCAGTATTTTTCCCTTTACCTGGTTTGTGCCTTTGGTGTCGGCATCTCAATTTTCTTTCTTTTTCTTGTTGATGGAATGCTTGGTGCTCTGACTTCCAAGGCTAAGATTTACTATGCAGGTGACTTTCAGTTTCACGGGGCAAAAAAAACCGGGTTAGGTGGCTTTAACTATGACAAGGCCATAGAAAAGCTCAAGACGGTTTTTCCTGAGCAGTGCATTTATGCAAAGCGCTATGACTATGATGCTTCAGAGAATTCTGCACTGATTTTTGAAGGAATCACTGCCCGCCAGAAGATAATCAAGGGAGTGGACTTTGACCATGAAGAAAAGCTTTTCTCCCATTTTAACATGGTGGCAGGGGCATGGCGCGGCCTTAAGGGAACCAATGGAATCCTTATTTCTGAACCCATAGCAGAAAAACTGGGTGTACAGGTGGGTGATTCATTAGTTTTCCTGATTAAGACTATCAAGGGTTATACCAATACGGTTCCTGTTGTTGTCGGGGGAATTTTCAGGGATTCTTCCGTATTCGGCATGTATACGACGTACATGGACAGGGAATTCTTCTGCAATGCCTATTCTGTTTCTCCTTCTTCCGTTAACCGGCTTGGAATTTATTTTCCGGAAGATGAGGATGTGCAGTATCTGGCTCCAACGTACCAGCAGGAACTTGAAAAGCTGTTCGACATGTTCCCCCTTCTTGAGGATAAGAATGTTTTCTATAACAAGATGTCGGGATTTTCAAAGTATAAATATGCCCTCATACCTTTGAGTGCCAACATGTCTGAACTGAAGATCATCATTGATGCCATGAAGCTCGTTTCTTTCTTTATCATTATTGCCCTGGTTGTAATAATAGTCATCGGCATTTCGAGTACCTACCGTGTCATTGCCATGAAGCGCATTAATGAAATCGGCATATATAAGGCCATTGGAATGAAGCGTGGTTCCGTCAGGGGGCTTCTTGCCGTTGAGAGTGCATTCCTTCTTTTGGCTGGATGCATTTCGGGCCTTGTTCTGTGCGGCTTATTCTGCCTTATAATTAACAGGATTGATTTTTCATTTATACCTTCCTTTGATGTATTTCTTTCCGGTGGCCATGTGGTGCCTCAGTTGAATGCAGGAGCCATAGTGACAGTTTTTGCCGTGGTCATTGGTGCAACCCTGGCAGCTGTCCTGCTTTCCGTAAACAAGGCTGTCAAGATAACTCCCGTTCAGGCTTTGGCCACAACTGAATGAGATGCTTCTTTCTTGCTTCAATTGAATTCTCCCGGTTCTTTTGATATAATGCTAGAGTTATATTATGAAGAAGCTTGGTTTAATATTCATTTTTGTATTGTCAATTTTGTGTGCTGGTGTCTATGCCTATACACCTGAGGAACTTCTTAAGATGGCGGAAGAAAAGACCGCTTTCTATGGAACTGACTTCAAGGGATTATACAGCATCGTCCAGGAAAAGCCAGGGGAAGGCATGAATGCCATGGAAGCAATCATGTACCGTCGTGACAGTGAGGCCAAGTGGACAATCCTCATTACAGGGCCTGCCAAGGATAAGGGAAAGGGGTATCTTCAGTATGACAACAACGTATGGTATTATGACCCGGCTGACCACAGGTTCACTTTTTCAAGTGCCCGCGATAAATTCCAGAATACAAATGCAAACAATTCGGATTTTGCACCACAGCATTATTACAGGGATTATGAAATAAAGTCGACGGAAGAGGTTAAGCTTGGAAAGCTTGACTGCATCCTGTTTGTCCTCAAGGCAAAGGTTGTAAATATAGACTATCCTGAGCTTCGCCTTTGGATTACAAAGAATGACGGCCTTGTAAGAAAAAAGGAAGACTATAGCCTTTCAGGACAGCGCCTCAGGACTACTGCAATTCCATCATACCAGAAGGTTGCATCTGATACGGGAGACCATAACATTCCTGTCAAGATGCTCATTACTGACAATCTTCGCGGAAAGAAAATCGGCGACAAGATTCAGTATGAAAGAACCCAGGTTACCATTTCGAACATTACATTCACAAAGCAGGATAATTCAGTATACACAAAGCCTTATCTTGAGATGATGAGCGAAAGATGAAAAAAATCATTGCCCTGGCATCCGTAATCTTAGCATTTGCTCTTGCATTTCCAGAAAAACTGTCTGTTTCTGATGAAGATCAGGAAAAGGGTCTTGAGCGCCTGGATGATGAATTCGATTCTCTTTTTGACGCTGAGGATGAAGGTGACATTGAGGTCCAGCAGTCTGATGCAACAGTTCATTCTGATGAAAAGAATGCCCAGGTGGTTGTCTCTGCAAACCCTTACAGGATTCCCCTGCGATTTTCCGGACATCTTGATTCAAACCTTGGTTTCTTTGGAACCCGCAATGCAGCTACGGAATCTGAAGGGGCTTCAACAAAGCCTTCCGCCTATTTTGACCTTGCAAACTACCTTTATTTTATGTCCCGCATTGACAAGACAATTGCCGTGCGCGGAAAGTTGAAGGCTCATTTTCCTCCCGGGTCTACAAATGTCATGTCCTTGAGTGAACTTTACATGGATTACCTCATGTTTGACCGCGTTTATCTAACTGCAGGCAAGAAGGAGACTACCTGGGGGTACACGAGGCTTTTTTCTGGCGAGGATGCATACCGCATGTATTCAGATACTTCTTACGACCGCCTGTCAGAATCTGAGAAGGAAGAAATGCGCAAGAAGATGGAAGCACAGGGATTTCTGTTTACAAACATTGTTGCCGATTCATCACGAAGTGCAAGTGCCCTCCTTCGCATACCTTTTGATGCTGGAGTGATTTCTGGTGGAACATTAAGCGGCATGGTATTGTATTCAGGATCTAAGAATGAGCCTGAGTTTGATGACCTTGCCTTGGCTGGTTCCTTGGAATTTACGGTTCTGCACCAGGCTGTCAACATATTCGGCCGCAAGGATCCAACTGTTACCCTTTCCAATGGAATGGAATTCCTGTCCTACACGGCGGGAATTGAAACCAAGAGGACTGTCTTTGGATCTGATGTTTATTTTCAGGCAATCGGAAAAAGATCTGTTGATGGAAAGCTTCCCGGCAAATTTGTATTTACAGGCGGCATTTATAAATGGTGGGATGAAAAGGATCCAGGATTTGGGTTCAACATGGAGCTTCAGGATACGTACAACAGGGATCTCGACGTAAGTGCCCTTCGCATGTATACGGATGTGGGGCTTAAGAGGCTTGGAAAAACAAAGTCCATGAAAGTTGCCCTTCAGTGGCAGCACACCATCAAGGCAGAGGATGCTTCCGATAAGCAAGGTGTCGTAACCCTTGCCTTCATAAAGTCAGGGCTTTTCCCCCATGCCAATTGGAAAAATGCAATTTCCATGAGATATGCGCCTAATAACGGTGATTATCATAAGAATCCGTACCAGATGAGACTTGGTTCTACGGTTACCATCGCTGTTGACTATTGATTTTATCCTAAAGTTAGGGCTGCATCACTACACCATCGGCAATCTTGATTACGTGGTCTGCCATGGCTACGATTTTGGGGTCGTGGGTTGAGAAGATGAACGTGGTTTCAAGTTCCTTGTTGAGCTTTTTCATCAGCTCCAGGATCTGGTCTCCGTTTTTTGAGTCCAGGTTTGCCGTAGGTTCGTCTGCAAGAATCACAGGTGCCTTTGTAACGAGGGCTCTTGCAACTGCAACGCGCTGGCGCTGTCCGCCTGAAAGTTCAGAAGGCTTGTGGTTTCTCCACGAGGTAAGTCCAACAGTTTCAATGAGAAAATCCACCCATTCTTCCGTCTGCTTTTTGTTCATGGTTTCGGATGCGATTGTTGTCCCCAGGGAAAGGGGAAGGGAGATGTTTTCCCTAACGTTAAGAACTGGAATGAGGTTGAATGTCTGGAAGATGAATCCAAGGTTCTTTCTGCGCAGGTCCGTAAGGCTCTTGTCCAGGCTTGAAGACAGCCTTGTGTTTACGGAAAGCTTTACGTCCCTGTATATGTCGTTTCCGTTAAGGAGAAGGGTTCCCTCTGAAGGAAGGTCAACAAGACCAATGATGTTAAGCAGTGTGGATTTGCCGGAACCTGAAGGGCCTGAGATTGCAGCGAATTCCCCTTTTTCAATCTTGAAGGAAGCCTTGTCCACGGCTTTTACGATTACCTTGTCCATCTGATAGTTCTTGCAGATATTCTTCAGTTCAATAACACTCATTTTTTCATTATATCCAATAGATTGATGATTTTCAACTTTGGACTGGCAGTTTTCTGGCAGACTGGAGATTCCCATAAGGCGTGATATTCAATATAATTGAGCATTATGGATTTAAAGGCTCTTTATCAGGAAATACTTAACGAACACAATTTGCGACCAAACAACAAGGGAACCACTGACGGTGCAACCCTTACTCTCCGTGGTGTGAACCCAAGCTGCGGTGACAATATCTATCTTCAGCTTAAGCTTGATGAACAGGGAATCATTACGGGCGGAACTTTTGACGGTTCTGGATGTGCCGTCAGCCAGGCAAGCGTAGACATGATGCTTGACGATGTAATTGGAAAGACAAAGGAAGAGGCACTGGAACTTGCATCCCTTTTCATGAAGATGATCAAGGGGGAAGCAGATGACGATGCCCTGGAGCCTCTTGATGAAGCTGCAAGCCTTAAGAACATAAGGACAATGCCTGCCCGCGTAAAGTGCGCAGTTCTCGGCTGGCATACGATGCAGGAAATGCTTGAAAAGGGAAAGACCGAAGGGTCTGGAACTGCAGAGCACTGTTCTACGGAAAACATGTAATGGAAGAAAAATGAAGTCTACAGTAACAAAAATCCTACTTAAGCCAAAGGAAGACAGGGAAATCGGTCAGGGGTTTCCATGGGTTTTCGATAATGAAATTGCATCAGTAAAGTATTTTGCAGGGGATGCTTCACCCGTCAAGACTACGGGCCTTGAAGACTGCGAGGCAAGGGATGGTTCCATTGTTGAAGTGTGCACCAATGCAGGCGGCTTTCTTGGAACCGGTGTCCTTAACAAGAAGTCAAGGATTGCCGTAAGGATTTTCAGCCGTGAACATGCTGATGTTGTCATGGCAGATCCTGCATCCTACTGGGACAAGGTGATCCGCAATGCCGTAAACATTCGCAAGCTTAATTTTGAAGAGAATGACAGCTACCGCCTGATTTTTGGGGAGGCTGATTTTGTTCCGGGTCTCATTGCAGAACGCTACTGTTCGGAAGGGAAGGTTTACATCGTAATCCAGTTCCTTGCCCTTGCATGCGAAGTATTTAGAAATGAGATTCTTGCCGCAATAAAAAACTGCTGCAGTCCTTATGCAATCTATGAAAGAAGCGATGCAGCCGTGCGCGAAAAGGAAGGGCTTCCTGAAAGGGCCGGCTGGATTGGAAAGGCCGGGGCGGAAGTCATTACCATTGAAGAAAACGGCGTGAAAATCCAGGTGGACATTGCCCGTGGCCAGAAAACAGGATACTTCCTTGACCAGAAATTCAACAGGAGCCGGGTTGCCCAGTTCTGCCGTGGAAAGAAGGTTCTTGATACCTTTACCCACACGGGTGCCTTTGGACTTAATGCTGCATTGAATGGAGCCCGCCAGGTCGTCAGTGTAGACATAAGCGAGGATGCGGTAAATCTTGTCAATACAAACATTCGCTTGAACAATATGGAAGACAGGGTTACGGCTGTATGTGCCGATGTCTTTGACGTGCTCAAGAAATACGAGACTGAAGGCGAGAAATTTGACGTCATAATCCTTGATCCTCCTGCATTTACCAAGAAGGCAAAGGCCATCGAAAAGGCTTATGGCGGCTACAAGGAAATTAACCTTCGTGCCATGAGGCTTTTGAACGAAGGGGGAATCCTTGTAACCTGTTCATGTTCCCACTACTTTGACGAGAACACCTTCTACGACATGATCATGCATGCAGCCAAGGACAGCCATAAGAGGGTCCAGGTTCTGGAAAAGCGTGGGGCTGCCCCAGACCATCCTGTTCTACTTGGCTATCCAAAGAGCGAATACCTTAAGTGCGCCATATGCAGAGTCCTGTAAATACCGTGGTTCTTCTTGGGCCTACGGCTGTCGGCAAGACCTGGCTTGGAGTCAGGATTGCCCACCGCTATGGTCTTGAAGTGATTTCTGCTGACTCAAGGCAGGTTTACAGGGGCCTTGACCTTGGAAGCGGAAAGGACCTGTCGGAATATAATGTGGACGGAAGTCCAGTCCCATATCATCTTATTGACGTTACGACCCTGGCCTCGGAATACAATGTGTTCAATTTTCAGCAGGACTTTTACAGTCTCCACGCCGATAACCTGGATCAGGGAAAGGTTTCCTTTGTCTGCGGCGGAACCGGAATGTACGTCGATTCCATTGTGCGTGGATATGACCTGATTCCCGTGCCGGAAAACCCGGTCCTTCATGAGGAACTGGAATCGACTCCACTGGAAGAGCTTTCCAGGCGACTGCTGGAACTTAAGCCGGACCTTCACAATAAAAGCGACCTGGTGCTTAAGGACAGGGTCATAAAGGCACTGGAAATCGAGATGTTCAGGCGTTCCCCGGAGGGAATTGAAATCATGGCTGAGCAGAACCGCCGCCCTAAGGTGGAACCCCTGGTTCTTGGTACGACCATCGACAGGAACCAGCTTCACAGGAACATTGAGAAGCGCCTTTTTGAAAGAATAGATGAGGGAATGATAGAAGAGGTTGAGGGTCTCCACAGGGAATTTACCTGGGAAAGGCTTGAAAAGCTTGGCCTTGAATACCGCTACGTGAGTTTCTATCTTGAAGGAAAGATTTCTTCAAGGCAGCAGATGGTGGATGAGCTTTACCACGCCATCTGTCAGTTTGCCAAGAGGCAGGAGACATGGTTTCGTGGCATGGAACGCAAGGGCGTAGTCATTCACTGGCTTCCGGCTGTGCTGGATAAGCAGGAAAGGCTTGATGCCGCCTTTGAGTTGCTGGATCCGGTTTTAGGTTGACCTGATGCTGCCAGCTTGATGGCCGGCGGCTTCCTGTACTAGCAGCTGGCTGCCAGCTTGTCTTCCTGGGTTTCAATCTTTGTCAGGTAACCTGTCCTGATGCATGATTCAAAAAGTGAGCGTGAGATGAAGTCTGTCGTAACATCATCGAATCCATCCTTGTCGCGCACGATTCTTACAACGTATCCTTCGTCTGTTTCCTTGAGAATCGTCATGTAGTCGCTTGATTTGCCAATGCTTTTAAGTGTGTAGTATGCCATGGTTTTCCTCCTGGAGCCGCATGTAAAGGCAGCGTAAATAGCAAAAAATGTGCTTTCATAAATTCTCGGATTTTGGAAGAAATAGTTTAGGATTTTTTAGCCCCATACTGGAGGTTCCTTCCCATGGTTTATTGTGATGCCCATTTTCACCTTGTTCCGTACATGGATGCGGCCGGCCTTGATGAATGCAATGTTGCCGGAGCCGGTGGGCCATCTTCCCTTTTCCCAGAATTATTCTGCACCTGTGCTCATGACAGGACGGAATTTGAAAGGCAGGAAAAGCTTCTTTCCGGCTGGGGAATTGATGGTGCCGTGTGTGCTTTTGGCATTCATCCCCAGAATCCGGACTTGGATAACATTGACTTTCTTGAAAGCCTGGCAGAATCCGGGCGCATAGGTGCCATAGGTGAGACGGGCTTTGATTTTTTTACTGCTGAATTAAAGTCGGACAAGGAACGACAGAAAAGGGCCTTTGAAGCATCCTGCAGGATTGCCGCCTGCCATCAGGTTCCCCTTGTAGTTCACGACAGGAAGGCTCTTGATGTTCTTTTTGAGTATTCTTCCATGCTAAGAAAAGTGCCTGCAGTGCTGTTTCATTCCTTTGCATTTACATCCAGGGAAGCAAGGTCCCTTCTTGACCGGGGCATCAACGGCTGGTTCAGTTTTTCAAAGCAGGTTTTAAATGGAAACAGGAAGGTTTTGAGCTGCATACAGGATCTTGACATGGATAGGATTATTCCAGAAACGGATGGACCCTTCCAGACCCTTAAGGGGGAATCCCTTACGCATCCGGTGGAAGTAAGAAGGATTTACGAAGAAATCTGCAGGGTGCGTTCCATGGACTTGGAAGAATTGTGCGGCCGTGCTGAAGAAAATTTCAGGATTCTTTTTGGCCTGTAGCCAGGTGCATTTTTTTTGCTTCCTGCCGCGGGCTATTTTCCGCCCAGAATTTCTTCAAGTTCCCGTGGGGCAAGGTTCATGGGGTAGAGGAGCCTTGCAACCAGTGGGCGCAATGCAACGGCAAGGATGGCCGAGGAAATGACCTTGAGGACTTCCAGTTCCATGGAATCAAGGATTGTTTCAAGATAGTGGATGTTTAGGCTTGAATCCTGAAAAAGGCCTGAAAGAATCCAGATGATGTATCCTGCAAGTGCTGCTGCAAGAATCCTCAGTGCATGGCCTGTCTTCATTCTGGCTGTGCCCTTAAGCTCTGTTTCTGAAGGAACCCTTGATATGAGGCCGGAAGCAAGGGCTACCGGGAATATTTCCCAGGGAAGGAGAAAAAAATCCACGGGTCCGCCGGCCTTAATGGCTGTCACCACCAGTGCGAGTCCGCATGCACCTGCACCCTGGATTCCACCCAGGACAAGGCCTGCAAGAACTGCAGCTGTTCCAAGGAAAGGGGTTGGGGATATGGCTGCCATGACTGCCGCCATGACCAGGGTTGCCACAGACCTTCTGATGCGAAGCTTTTCCGTAACCGTCATTTGTCCATTTCCCTTAATTTCTTCAATAATATGAATCCAATGTATCCAAGGATGACTGCAGCCATGAGCATGACGAACCAGTCCCCGTATTTAGAGTACATCGTCTGCATCCTGTCGTAAACCGGCACAGTGAAAGCAAGGGATGCTTCCTTAAAAAGCGGCAGGTCTGCAAGGATTTTTCCACGGGGGTCGACTACTGCCGTGTATCCGGAATTGGTGCAGCGTACAAGGGTCGTCCTGAATTCGATGGTGCGGAAGCTGGATACGATAAAGTGCTGCCATTCTGCGCATTCAGTCTTTGACCATGAATCATTTGTTATGTTAAGGAAGATTTCGCTTCCCATGTTGTAAAGGGTCCTGCATGTGGAAGGAAAGGCGTCTTCAAAGCAGATGGGTACTGAAAAGCTTACGAAGGCGTCCGGGTCGATTCCACTGCCGCTTATGTATTTTTCCGTTGTGGTCGGGTCTGAAAGCCCGTTTTCGTTAAGGCTTATGAATGAGAATTTTTCCGCCTTGTAGTCCAGTGGAGCCGGATAGAAGAAGCCTGATTTTACTGGAACCTTAAAGATTACGTACTGGAATCCAGGCGTAAGGGTTGGCGGAAGTTTTATGACGTTCCTCATGAAGTAGTTCATGGCCGGGTTTTCCGAGTATGGAATTTTTTCCGCAAAGGGAACCAGGTTTGTCTTTGTGTAGAATCCGGAATACTTTCCGTTGCGGTCAAACAGGATGGCGCTGTTGCCCTTCTTTTTCCTGCGGGAATTAATGGTTGTTTCACCGCCGATTATGAAGGGAACGTCCATCCTTGATATGAACTGGGTAAGGCTTTCGTCTTCGGGAAATGTCTCGTAGTAGAACCTTGATGCCGGGAATTTCTTTGTTATTACGCCCTCGCTCCATACTACCAGGTCCGGTTCCAGTCCCTTAGCCTTGAAGGAATCCAGTGCTTCCTGGGTAAGGCGTCTTGAAACTTCTATGGACTTTGCATCCCCACCTTCCCATGGGTCTATGTTCTGCTGGACCATGGCTATGTTCATGGACTTTACCTTTTCACGTGGAAGGTAGTACTGGATAAGTCCGTAGGCTGCAGTCAGGGCAAAGGCAAGGGCTGCAAATTTGACGCAGGTTTTCATTGCGAAAGTGTCGGTTTCTGAAGGTTCCAGCTGGAATGAATAGTCCAGGAGTTCTGCTGCCGTTGCAGAAAATAGTGCAAGGAGGAAGGTGATTCCCCAGATGCCGGTAAAGTCTGCAATCTGGATGAATATTTTCCATTTATAGGATGCCATGGAGATTGTTCCCCAGGGGTAGCCCATGGAACCCGTTGACTTTATGTATTCGTAGAGAACCCAGCCTGCGCAGAACCAGATGATTCTTTTTGTACGGCAGAATATGTCGCTGCCATTAATTTCCCCGGTGGCGGAAAGGGGTGCTGAACCGTTTGCAACATAGGCATGCATCAGGATGCCGCACATTCCACCCTGGACTGCAGTTCCAAGGGCGCTGGCTCCAAGGGTGAATACGGCAAATCCGTGAAAGTGGGCAAGCCAGTAGCTTGAAATCATGTGCACCGTCAGAATCTGTGCTGCAAAGAGGAAAAAGGTTTCCCTGTAGGACTTTGAACGGTAAAGGGCCTGGTATAATGGAAGGAGGCAGAACAGTGCAAGAAAGGGAGAGCCTTCCGGCATGAACCGGTTGGATATGGCAAAGGCCTGGGCAGTGCCTGAAAATACTGCACAAAAACCTTGTAATATGGCTGAAATCATAGTATCATATAATATAGTATACTTTGAATAATTCAACAATATTCGACTATGCTGAATTTGAAAAAGGGGTGGGGTATGGAAAAAGTTATTGAAGAACATAAAAAGGAGTATGGCCAGAAGCCTGACGTAATTGCGTACGCCCCCGGCCGCTTTCATCTTGCAGGCGAGCACACCTGGTTCTTCAGGGACAAGACCCTTTCCATGGCCGTGAACCTTCCCGTTTATGTAGGTGCTTCCCTGAGGAATGACACCAGCTTCAGGTTTAATTTTGTTCAGCTTGGCGAAAAAAAGCATACCAATCTTGCAACCCTCAAGCTAAAGAAGGAAGACAAGTGGGCCAATTCCCTTAAGTCCGTGATTTTTGGTTTCGTGGCATGCGGCTACGACATGAAGGGAATAGACTTTACGGTTTTTACTGACATTCTTCCATCTGCCGGCTTTGGAATTACCACTGCAATCAAGGTTGCCTCTGCCCTTGCCATTTCTGAAATCTGCGGATTCAAGTGCAGGAAGGACGACATATTCAAGATCATGGAAAAGGGCAACAGGAATTACCTTGGCACCGACAACCACATGGCAGACACCTACGCTGCAGTCTATTCAAAGAAGAATTCACTGGTTCTCACCGACTATGCCACCAAGCAGGCAGAGGTCATTCCATTCAAGTTTGACAAGAAGGTGATCCTTACCGATGCAAATGTTCCACGCATAGTGACTTGGAACGAAGAAAGCCTCATGCAGCCGGAAAATGTCCTGGTTCTTGGTGAACTTAAGTCCAGGAGGTCCAATGTTTACGGCGGCTGGTGCTATGACGACAATGCCCAGGATGTGAATGAAGTCCTTGGGGTTGTAAATGAAGATACAAAGAGGCGCCTGGTCTGCGTAATGAAGGAACACAAGTGCGTCCTGGATTGCGTCAATGCAATACAGAAGAATGATTTCTTCATGTTCTCCCGTGCAATAAACAGGAGCCACGATACCATGAAGGATTACGACATTTCCTGTCCCGAAATCGACTGGATCATTAAGCGTGTCCATGAACTTGATGAAAACCCCGATGATCTTAGGAACCCTGTCAACTGTGGAAGAATTACGGGCAAGGGGTTTGGCCGCGGCATCTATACGATTCTTGAAGAAAAAGATGTTGAAAGCTACAAAAAGCGTCTTGTTGAATATGAACGCATCTTCGGGTTCTCGGCCGTCTGCTATGAGGTTACGCCTGCAGAGGGGGCAAAGGTTCTATGAGAGTTCTCCTTGCCAATGATGACGGAATAGGCGCACCTGGCATTGAAGCCCTTGCACAGCGTTTTTCCAGGGAGCACGAGGTTTACGTGGTTGCCCCAAATGTCAATAAATCTGCTGCATCCTGTGCCATGACGGTTGCAAGGCCCCTTTCCTTTGAACTCTATGAATCTCCATCCCTTCCGTGCAAGGCAGCCTATGCCCTTGGTGGAACACCGGTTGACTGTACCCTTGCAGGAATTGGAGTGGATCTGATTCCGCAGATAGATGTTGTTGTGTCCGGCATCAACAACGGTCCCAATGTTGGGACAGACATTGTGTATTCAGGAACATGCGGTGCTGCCCGTCAGGCTGCCATTCTTGGAGTGCCCGGCATTGCCCTCAGCATAGACACTACTGGATGGCGCGACCCGGCCGATACCAGCGAGAACATGTACTATGAACCGCTGGCTGATTTTGCATGCAACAACCTTGAGCGTCTCATAAAGCTTTGCGGAGAACGCAGGCAGCACGGACACAGGTTTGTCTATGACTGCTTTGTCAATGTAAATGCACCAATGATGTCCAAGTACAACGGCGCCAGGTTCTGCAGCCCATGCATCCGCCGCTACTGGGATAAGATAACCCTGGGCAGGGATGAAAATGGAGCCATGACTTCTACATGCGGCGGTGACTACCAGGTGTTCACCTTTGGCGATGAATCCATAGATGCAAAGGCCACGGGCAGCGGATATGTTGCCATAAGTGCCATTTACAGCGAGCCTATTGCCCTGGATATTCATGGGGATGCAGAAGGTTTCCTGGTCTGAGGGGACGGAAGCCTTTATAAAAGAAAAATTGGGTGGGAATATGAACGAATCGATTTTGAATGATGGAATCAGCCTATATAAAAAGGGCGATTATTCCAATGCTCTTGCTTTTTTTATTTCTTTGCCGGACGATTGCGGGGCGGACCAGACGGAACTTGCCTATTACCTTGGTCTTTGCTATTCAAAACTCAAGCGATATGACGATGCCCTCCTTTATCTTGAACAGGTTGTCACTGCATCATCCGATTCGGCAGGCGGTGAGGAAGTCCAGGAAAGGGTTCTCCAGTGCAGGTATCTTCTTGCCGTCATCTATTCCCTTAGCGGAAGAAAAAGACTTGCAGACTTTGAGCTGAACAAGCTTCTCAAGATGGACTACAAGCCGGCTTCAGTATATGCTTCCCTTGCATATCTTGCATGGGACCAGGGTAACATTGATTCGAGCATAGACTACTATGAGAAAGCCCTTGGTTTTGACGGTGAAAATCCTACGGCCCTCAACGGCCTTGGTTATGTTCTTGCCTGTGAGGGTACGGACCTTACCCGTGCATTGAGCTGCTGCAAGAAGGCCCTGGACATTCTTCCAGACAGTGCTGCATGTCTCGACAGCCTTGGCTGGGTCTACTATAAGATGGGGCTTTACAGTGAATCAAAAAAATATCTTGAGCGTGCTGCAAAACTGGACAAGGGTAACCAGATCATCCTTGACCATCTTCTAGAAATGCAGCGTGCTGAATCTTAAGGCGATAAAATGAAAAAAGTATTTAGTGTTTTTACATTGCTTTTGCTTCTTGCAGGTGCTTTTGCCCAGACAAATCTCCAGGACACCCAGAGGAATGAGGACAGGACCACAAAGTCAGCCAATTCAGGCTTTGCAGAGGAAGAATTCCGTCGCGGCGTACAGAGCTATTACAAGGGAGCCTATAACGAGGCCATCCTGGAATTTGAAAAGGCCCTTTCATACCTTCCTGGTGAAAACCTGATCCTTGACTGGCTTGGAAAGGCTTACTACAAGTCCGGAATCGAAGGCGCTGCCCTCCAGCAGTGGAACTACGTCAGGGACTCAGGATATGGCGGAATCCTCCTCCAGAACAGGATTGAAATAGTCAGTGACCGGCGCGTTACTGCATCAGACAGCTCATTCAACCAGCGCTTTACGGAATCCGGATCCTTCCAGAATGTAAGCGGAACAAACCTCATATACAGCCAGCCTGTGGCTTCAGTTTCCAATCCTGACGGAACCGTGTGGGTTGTTGCTTACGGTACTAATGACATCGTGTGCTTTGACGTTAACGGCGTTGTAATCAACAGGTCAAGCGGACCGGTCAACGGATTTGACAGGCCCATGGACATGATCAGGCTCCAGAACGGGAACCTTGCCCTGTCGGAAAGTGCAGGTGATCGCATTGCAATTCTTGACGGTAACGGAAGATTCCTCAAGTATTACGGTTCAAAGGGGCGTGGCCTTGGCCAGGTTGTAGGTCCCCAGTATCTTGCAGAAGATGAATTCGGCAACATCTATGTTACGGACTTTGGAAATGCCCGCGTCGTTGTCTTTGATTCCGAAGGAAACGGACTCTTTTCCTTTGGCCAGAAGACCGCAGGATTTGAAGGCTTCAAGTCTCCCACAGGCATCGTTGTTTGTGACGGCAGGGTTCTTGTTGCTGACAGCGTTAAGGGTGGAATCTATGAATTTGACCGCGCAGGAAACTACCTTGGCGTGTTTGTTAACGAGAAGACTTTTGCTCGTCCTGAAAGCATAAGGAAGTGGGGGGATAACCTTCTTCTTGCAGACAGAAACAAGATTTATTCCATCGGTCTTTCTGATGGTGCCGTATATGAAAATGCAGTGACCGGAAAGGGAAAGAGCCAGCTTACCAGCGCTAACCCTGACCGCAACGGCAACATAATTGCAACGGATTTTAAGGCCAACGAAATTTATGTCATGTCTAAGATGACGGAACTTGTCGGCGGTTTCTTTGTACAGATTGAACGGGTGATTTCCGACAATTTTCCGCAGGTTACCCTTGAGGTGCGTGTGGAAAACAGGAGAAGGCAGCCTGTCGTAGGACTCAAGAGGCAGAACTTCCTTGTAACGGAAGGACACAATCCCGTTGCCTTTGAACTTACCGGTGAATCCAACAGAAACGAGGTTGCAGACATTGTACTTCTTGTGGACAGGTCTACAGCCATGAAACCTTATGCAGACCAGGTTGACAGTGCAGTCAGGGAAATCTGCCAGTCCATGAAAGGCAGGGGTACGGTAACGTTGATTTCCGCAGGGGAGTATCCGGCACTGGAATTCAAGGGCAATCCTTCGCAGCTTACGGATTTTTCTTCAACGGCATTGAAAACCGCCTATAGCGATGTTGTTGCCTTTGACCTTGCATCAAGGCTTGCCGTCAACGGGCTCATCAATTCGGAAAAAAAGCATGGCATAATCTACATCACTAACGGAAGCCACGACTGCAACACCTTCCTCAAGTACAGCCTTTCCGACCTGACAACCTACATGAACAACAACGGCGTTTCCTTTAGTACCGTGCTTCTTTCTCAGGGAAGCATGTCGGAAGAAATTTCATACATCACCGGGGATACAACCGGAACTTCATATTACATCTACAGACCTCAGGGACTTGGCAGTGTAATTGATGATGTCATCGGTCTTCCTTCGGGACTTTACCAGTTTACCTATACTTCTTCCCTCTCTACTGAATACGGACGCAAGTATCTTCCGGTGGAAGTGGAAACCTACATGCTCAATCGTTCTGGTCGTGACGAGACCGGATACTTTGCCCCTCTCCAGTAAGAAGCCGGGCCTTGCGCATTTTTAGTGCAGGGTTCCTGGATTCCATCTCAAAGATTGCCTTTTCAAGCTTTTCCTTCTTTGCCTCCCGTGAATTGAAGAGAAGCTTTTGCACCGGAGTGTCCCTGCTTTCAACTTTTTCCACGCATACGCCAAGGAGCCTTATGCCGCGGCCTGGAATGTACTTTTTCCTGAACAGTTCCCGGCAGCGTTCAAAAAGGTCGTCATCATTGGAGATGTAGTTTTCCGAAGTCTCCCTTATGGAAACGGTGGAAAAGTCTTCATACCTTATCTTTAGGCCTACGGTCTTGGAACGAACATTTTCCCTGTGCATCCTCCACAAAACCTGATGGCCCAGTTCCATTAAGGCGGTGTCGATGGTGAACAGGTCCGTCAAGTCCAGGGGGTATGTACGTTCTGCACTTATGGACTTGTTTTTTGCCTCGTGGGAAAAGACCATGTCCATGTTTCCGCGGACGCTGTTGTATAGGAATGTGCCCATGCTGTCGCCAAAAAGGGCCTTGAGCAGGCTCTGGGATTTTGCATGAATGTCCCGGGTTGAAAAGAATCCTGCTGCCTTAAGCCTTGCCTGGGTCTTGCTTCCTGCTCCCCAGAGTTTTTCCAGCGGCAGCGACAGCATGAATTCTTCTTCCTTGCCCCTGGGAATGTATGTGAGGCCGTCGGGTTTCCTGTAGCCGGAAGCAATCTTTGCAACATACATGGAACGGGAAATTCCCGTGCTAATGGTGAGTCCCGTTTCTGTCTGGACTGCTTCCTTAATCTTGAATGCGGTTTCCACCGGTGAGCCAAAGAGGGCTTCCGTGCCGGTTATGTCGATGAATGCCTCGTCAATGGACATCTGCAACACTTCCGGGGAATAGCGGGAAAATATGCCCATGATTTTTTCTGACACTTCAGAATAGCGTGGATAGTTCCCCCGGATGAAGATTCCGTTGGGACATAGTTCCCTTGCCTTGAAGACGGGCATTGCAGAGTGGACTCCGTACTTGCGTGCCTCGTAGGAAGCGGTGGAAACGACAGACCTTCTGTCTTCCGGCAGTCCTCCAACAATCAGGGGCTTTCCCCTGTATTCAGGATGGTCCAGCTGTTCGACGGAAGCAAAGAAAGCGTCAAGGTCTGCGTGGATGAACATCCTGTCATGTTCTGGCATTGTCATCCTCCCTTTTTCCACTGAAGACTGGATTCTTGTAGGTATGGACGATCATACCGTCTTTTTGTGACCAGACGTGAAGCTGTATGGATATTTCTGCATCGATATCGCTGGAAAACCTGATTGAAAATTCCCCTTCCGGATTGTCCGGGATTTCGATTCTTGCCATTTGGGAAGATTCCATGGTGTAGTTGAAGTTGCAGTCGTAAAGGGGAATGCCGCTTTGGGAAATGATTTTTGCCTCGCAGTGGATTATCCTTGTTCCTTCCCGGGGAATGATTGTAATCCTGTTAAGGTTAAGGTCAAAGATTGAATCCGATATGATGCGAACCGTAACTTCGTCTGCCTTTTGGTCGGAGACTGCAAGCTTTTTCTCGTTATACCTGGAGTTGTTGAACCTGTCCATTGCAAGAGTTCCAAGGGCAAGGACTGAAAGAATTACCAGGACGCTTGCAGTTGGAATTGCCGCTATGAGAACCTTGAATGCAATTGAGTTTGGCCTGATGATCCTTGTCTTGTTCTGGAAAAGAATTACTATGCGCCCCCACTGGAAGGCAAAGGGCACAAAGACCATGGCGCACAAAAGGTTTTCCCTCAGGGTCATGGTGCTCAGCTTTGCAAGTTCTTCAGGCTTTATGGAACTTCCTATGGTTGAAAGAAAATATGAGGTAGGAATCAGGATGGAGGCAAAGAATATTACGGAAAGAACCTTGTTTTTGGTTTTGTGCATCAGGTAGATTAAGGCATAGTCAACGATGAAGGTGAACATAAGGGAAAGGTCGATTGCCGCAAAGATGAAAATGTTCACTGCTGCCACGATGGAACTTTGGAAAGAAAAGGAGTCTATGGAAGTCTTGAACCTTACGAGGATCTGGGTGAATATCACGGCAAAAATCAGCACGAGTGAAAAACCGTATTTCAGCAGAAAATAGGCTATGGGTCTTGCCTTTAAAAAGCAAAAGCCAAGCTGGCACATGGTTATGAACAGCAGCGAGATGGCAACATAGGCAGGAGAAAAATAGAATGTGCGCTTTATGTCCTGCATGATGGCAATGTTCTTTGTGGAATAGGAAAAGGAATTGAAGCAGAGGGTCATGAGTACGATTGCAGAAAGAACCATGAATGAAAGGGCCAGGAATGATTCGTTGAGCCAGATGTCAAGTCCCATGATGCTTAGGCAGTTGTAGTGGCTGGTCCAGTTTTGTTCCAGCTTAGGGTCATATTCATTCAGGATTTCCATGAGAACATCCATGTCAACGGAACCGGTTCCAAGGGGCAGGCCTGCGGCACAGATGTCGTTTTCAAGGAATGCTGCAAGGCGCCTGTTTTCCCGGAAGGATTCGTGCCTTGTCTTATGGAAGAACTGGGTGCTTACCCTGGATTTTTTTCCGTTGTTGTCGCATGCTTTCTTTATGAGCTTTACAAGCCATAGGGGCGACTGTCTTCTTCCGCCAGTGGTGATGATCTTTCCCTGGATGAGTTCCTGGTCGATTACCACTATGGAACTGTACAGGTCGTTTTCGTAGCAAAGCTGTGCAAACAGTTCCGTGTCGCAGGGGGTAAGTGAGGATATGGGAAGCGATTCAAGTTCGTTTTCAGTGGAAAAAAGGAGTGTGCAGTTATAGTCGAGCCTTGCATTCCTTATTCTGTCAATGAGGGTCAGGAAGAATCCCGGGTTCTTCTCAAAGAAGTTCTGGGTGAACGAGAGTATGAGGGTTTTACCCGGCCTTTCTTCCCTTTCTTTTTCCTGGGGAATTTGAGGCTCTATGTCGACTGTTATGTTGAATGGAAAGCAGCCGTTTTCCTGTCTTTCGTCAGTGTGCCTTGTGCATGGAATTCCCGTGGATTCAAAAAAATCGGCCGTATACATGGATTTTTCATAGGGGCTGCGGTGGACTGCCCCCTCTTCCAATTCCGATGAAAAGGCCTGCTGGGTGAGGCTGAATATTGAAAATAGTGCTATTAATAGAAAGAAACAGGTCCTTTTCATTACTGCCATTCTATAGGAAACCTCTGGAAATTGCAATTTTTGCAGGAAATGTGTTGCTCACTGAGTTTCCATAAGTCATCTAATTATGGTTTACTTTTGCAGTTTATTGATATATAATATACTTTAAGGAGTTGTTGCAAGAAAAAGATGTGTGCTGAAAAAAAGAAATTCATTTTGGATTTACCTCTGAAAGTTATCCTTACGGAAGAAGGTACGTCCCATTTCTTGAGTCATAAAAAACAGCTTCTTAACCTTAAGCTTGCAGACAACCGCTCCGCCCATGGCATAAGCATGGAGCATTTTTCTCCAGGTTCCCTGCAGGACATGATTCTCCTGGACTACATTTCAAAGATGGAAATTTCCATGCCGGAATTTGTTTCCCACCGTCAGGAAGTCATGGACCTTTCAAAGCTCATCGTTTTTTCGATCCTCTACAAGCAGTTTGACCGTGAGATACACAGCGACCTGATCAAGTGCGAATGCGTCCGATTGCATAACAGGAACAATCCTACGGGACTCATCGATGAAAAGACTACCATTCCAGACAAGCAGCTTAGGGCAACCCTTGCCATGAAGGATGGTACCATTCAGGCTGCACGCAAGACGATTCTTGAGCCGGTCTGGAAAAGCATAATGTCCAATTCCGAATATTCTCCGGAAGAAAAGAACGTATACCTTCTCATGACGGAAAAATTCCTCAACAGGCTTAGCCTCATGAACTGGTACATCATCGTCAAGTTCTATCAGGCCGATGGTTTTGCAGAAATCCTTTCTATTCTCAGGCAGGGGCTTGCAACCTACATGACAAAGTCCAAGGTTGCCGAGTACATTTCCGTTATGGTAATGGAACTTGCCTTGAACAGTGAAAACAACAACGTAAAGAAGGCTGCCAAGTACCTTTACCAGGGAATTGACAATGCCGATACCCTTATCTTTGACCCTAAGATCCGTGGTGAAATCGTCAAGGAACTGCAGCGTAAGCACGAACTGGTATTCATTTCCTGGACCCTTGGTGGCGGTTCCATGTCCATCGGTAAGCAGGGTCTCCTGCAGATTACCCTGTTTAACAAGGATGACGAATTCCAGGAAGTCAAGGAAAACATCGAAAGCAAGATGTCTGCAAACCTTAACAAGAAGTCCCTCATTGACTTTTACAGGCAGATGCCGGAAGGTCAGGAAGGAACGGACCTTGGCTTGTACTACTTCTCCTATCTGGAAGATGCCTGCAAGAAGGTTAACATTAAGTTTGAGTCCCTCGTAAACCAGTCTTCTTCCAGTGACCTTACAGTCATCAACTTAAAATTCAATTTTTAAGTTATGGGCAGTAAACTATTCCTTTTTCTTTCGTCTTTTGCATTTCTCGCTTTTCCATTCCTTTCCTGTTCCAATGACGAGCCGGATGTAGGGCAGGTGAGCCAGGTTGTTGTCTTTGACTATGTTGATGAGGATTCGGCTCCGTCCCAGCGGCTTGCGGTTTTTCTTTCCATGGAAAGCGACGTTCACTATGCCTCAAGGATTACTGTAAAAAATGAAGGGGAAGGATATGAATGGAACCAGGCTGGAGTCAGAAAGCTGGAAGGTGTCAGCGACAGGAATTGGGCCTACTGCGTAAACCTGGTGCCTCCGGATGGCATGTCCATTTCCCAGGGGAGCTACACAGTTGTCTACGAGGATTCCGCAGAAAAGGAAGCCTTCTCCACATTCAACCTCTTTTACCAGGAAAACCTTGTGGATTCCAGGGCCGGTGACTTTCCCCAGATCTTGACCGGCCAGTTTTTCAGGAAGGTTGCCATTTATTCCGCCAACGATGTCCTGCTTTATTTTGGGGAACGGAAGGCTGAATGGGACTATGATGAATTCATCTTCCAGGATTTTTCAAATGCAGCAACTGTCCGTGATGTTTACGTTATGAACACAGATACGGTATTATGTCTTATGCCGCCTGTTGACCTTCACAATAAGGATTTTGAAAAAACTTCAGAGCCATCATCAGGAGAAGGCGAATTCAATTTTGCCGGCATTCTTGATTCGGCAGAGGAAAATAAAGAGGAGTAGTATGCCCGACGACAACGACAATTTTAGAAGACCGGTCAGGACCTTTGTAATCAGGGCTGGCCGCATGACAGACAGCGAGAAAAGGAACTATGAGGAACTGGGCCAGGTTTGGTGCATTCCCTTCGAGCACAAGACTCTCAACTACACTGAGATTTTTGGAAATGCAAATCCTGTTGTCATGGAAATCGGATTCGGAATGGGGCACGCAACATCCATCATTGCAGAAAACAATCCAGAAATAAATTACCTTGGAAGCGAGGTTCATGTTCCAGGTGTTGGCAGGCTTTTGGGCGACATCAAGAACCGCCAGATAAAGAACCTGTACATCATCCAGCATGATGCCCTTGAAATCCTTGAGACCATGATTCCAGACAATTCCCTTGCAGGATTCCACATTTTCTTTCCGGATCCATGGCCAAAGAAAAAGCACCATAAGCGCAGAATGCTCCAGCGCCCGCGCACCGACATTCTTGCAAGAAAGCTTTCTCCCGGCGGATACCTTTATTTTGCAACGGACTGGCAGGAATATGCAGAAACTGCCCTTGAAGAACTCGGCCTGACGGAAGGCCTTAAGAACAAGTATGAAGGTTTTGCCCCGCATCAGGAGTGGAGGCCTCGCACTAAATTTGAGCAGAAGGGACTTGATGCCGGCCGTGACATCTATGAACTTTATTTTGTAAAGGAAGCAGGGGAATAGGAAATGAATCTTTTTGATGTTGAAGATGACAGTCTTAAGAATGATGCCGTCCTTGATTCGGCAAAGGCTTCCCAGGTTGAGCGCATTGTGGAACTGGAAAAGCTTATCCTTCGATATCAAAAGTCCTATTATGATGGAGAAGGTGAAATTTCCGATGCTGAATTCGATTCACTTTGGGATGAACTTAAGGCTCTTGATCCTTCAAATCCAATCCTCCATAAGGTAGGTGCTGACTCCGGCAACTTTGAAAAGGCCCCTCACGTAATGCCCATGGGTAGCCAGGAAAAGGCTGCAAGTCCTGAGGAATTCCTTGACTGGGCAAAAAAGCATGCCTATGGAGAATATCTTGTTGAATACAAGCTTGACGGTGCAAGCCTTGAGCTGCAGTATAAGAATGGCAGGCTCCTGAGGGCCGTTACCCGCGGTGACGGTGAGACTGGGGATGTCATAACTGCCAATGCAGTCAAGATGCATGGGGTAGTGGACACCCTGGCTCCTGAGCATTGGGGATTTACAGGCGGAATTCGTGGCGAAGTAATCATGACCCATCACGTTCACGACACCCTTTTTTCCGACAAGGCCAACTGCAGGAATGCGGCCAATGGACTTATGAAGCGAAAGGATGGGGAAGGCAGCGAGAACCTTAACCTGATAGCATACGATGCTTGGGCCACAGAGGGAGACCAGCCCTTTGATGATGAAGAGGGAAAGCTGGAATTCTTGAAGGCCAATGGTTTTGACACTGTTCCATTAAAGATTGCAACAAGCCCGGAAGAAGTCATTGCCTATCGGGAGCTTGTCATGGAAACAAGGAAATCCCTTGACTACGACATTGACGGACTCGTCATAAAGGAACGAAAGATTGACCATGAGGATGCAAGCCGTGACAGGCCGGAGCGTCAGATTGCCTTCAAGTTCAGCCTGGAAGAGGCGGTCTCCATTTTGCGCCAGGTTGAATGGGGGGAGACAGGGGCCACCTATACGCCAGTTGCAATTTTTGATCCTGTTGAACTTAACGGAACCACGGTAAAGCGTGCAAGCCTTGTAAACACAAACCTCATAAGGAACCTGGGGCTAAAGATTGGCAGCCATGTGGTCGTCGTAAAGCGCGGTGAAATAATTCCAAAGATCATAAGCGTACTCCCTGCAGTTTGCAGAGAGGAACTTTCAGAAATAGAGATTCCATGCAGGTGTTCCACATGTGGAAGCGACCTCATAGATGACGGAACAAGGCTTTACTGCCCTGGAAAAGACTGCGGAAAGAAAATCCTTCACCAGCTTCTAAAATGGGTTTCTGTCGTTGACATCCGTGACCTTGGCGAGACCCTTGTAACGGCACTTTACAACACTGGAAAGGTCCGTTCAATTCCGCAGCTTTACAGCCTTACGGAGCAGGACCTGACGCCATATTTCCTTGACAGCGAAAGCCTTGGGGCAGGAAAAAAATCCCTGGGTGCAGAAAAAGTCTACGCTTCCATCCAAAGCCACAGGAAGGTGAGCCTTTCAAAATTCATTGCAGGCTTTGACATAGAGGGAATCGGCGAGACCGTAGTGGAAACACTTATGTCTGCAGGATACAACACGCTGGAATCCATGCTTAATGCCCGTGAAGAAGAAATTGCATCCGTCTACCGTTTTGCAGAAATTCTTGCACGCACCTTTGTGACAGGACTTGCGGAAAACCGTAGCGCCATGGAAGAGCTTGTGTCATCCGGTGCCGTCACATTGATTCAGGGAGAAAACAAGGGTACCCTTGCAGGTCTTTCCTTCTGCTTTACAGGAGAACTTAAGACCATGAAGCGTGCCGATGCCCAGAACCTGGTCAAGGAAAAGGGTGGAGCCGTAAAATCTTCCGTCGTCAAGGGACTGTCCTATCTTGTTACCAATGACACGACAAGCGGTTCATCAAAAAACAAGAAGGCTGCTGAACTTGGAATTCCCGTCATTACGGAAGAAGAATTCCTGAAGCTTGTGTAGTTTTTTTTGTTGAATGCCATGACCCAGAAGGAAATTCTTGAAGATTACAGGTGCGAGGACATACTGCATAAGAAGCAGTTTGAGATGCAGTTCATCATTCGCTTTGATCTTGTCATCGACTACAATTTTTATTCCCCCTTTCACTGGCACAATCATGTTGAACTCATATATGTCATCGACGGGAGCATGGACCTTTTTGTTGAAGGACGGGAGACAGTGCTTTCCACCGGCCAGCTTGCAGTAGTCAATTCGGAAGAAATCCATTCAACACGCTTACGGGGAAAGGTAAGTTACCTTCTGCTGCAGGTTCCCCTGAGTGCATTCAATGGAATTGATTCATCCATGGCTTCATATATTTTTGACACTGTATTTGATGGAAAGGCTGCCGAAACTGTCGGTAAAAGGCTTCTTGCAATGAAGAAAATCCTTGATGAAGAAAGCCCCGGATGCAGGATAAAATTTGTCGCCTTGCTTTATGATCTGTTTTATCTCCTCATTTCAAGATACAGGGTTCATGACCAAAAGCTTAAGGCAATTGGTTTTTCCCACGGGGGAATCAAGCGCATTTCTCCAGTGATTTCATTCCTTGAAAAAAACTACCGCAAGCGTCTTTCGCTTTCAGAAATCGCATCTTCCATAAATGTCAGCGAGGAACACCTTTGCAGGCTATTCAGGCAGTATACGGGCATGACTGTTAACAGCTACCTTATGAGCCTTCGCATTGCTTCCGTCTACAGTGAGCTTAGGAATACGGACCGGAAAATAGCCGTCATACTGGAAGAAAACGGAATAAGGGACTACAAGGGCTTCATGAGGGATTTCAGGAAAACTTTCAACTGCACTCCCCAGGACATACGTAGGATTTCTTAGTTTGGTAAGTAGCCTGGGGCTGCAGCATTCTTATTTTGTTTTTTTACATGCGATTCTCATTCCGACGGTCTTTGACTGGAGCGATCCGTACTTCAATTCCTTGTTGGTGCACTTTCCCGCATTGCCCCTGTCAAACCAGCTTCCGCCCCTGCAGTACCTGCTTGTATCATCGCGGATGAACCAGACCCATTCTAGGACGTTCCCGGACATGTCGTGGATTCCGTAGGCATTTGGCTTTAATGTTGCAACCTTGTGGCTTGAACCTCCTGCATTGCAGTCAGTCCATGCAACACTGTCCAGGTCGTTGCTGCCGCTGTATTCACATTTTTCTCCGCCCGTGATGGCATAGTCCCATTCTTCCATCGTTGGAATGTGGTAGCCGTCGGCCGACTCGTCAAAGGTGATTTCACTTTCAATCATCTTGTGGTGGTGGGGGCTGTAGTTCCATTTTTCTGCATCCGCCGTTCCGTTTACTGTGTAGCATGGAGTCTTTCCTTCAAGGATGCTAAGCCTGTTGCAGAAAACAAGGGAATCAAACCAGCTCAGGTTTTCGGCAGGGAAATCCGGGTGCTTGTTGAAGGATGGGTTTTCGCCCATGACGGCTTCGTATACATCCTGGGTGACTTCTGTTTTTCCAATCATGAAGTCCTTTCCGGGAAGTTCTACCAGTTCATAGCGGGAACCATTTTCAAGCTTGACTACGGTTTTGCCGCAGGAATTAAAAAGAAGACATAGGGCGAATGAAAGTGACAATGCACAAAATGTTTTTTTCATAAAATATTCCTCCCAAAAAAATGGCCAGTTTTTTTGATGTTAAGTTTTCGGATGTGTCCTGCTTGTTATGGCTGCCGATGTTCAGGCTTGCTTTTCCGCAGCGGGATGCTGTGGACTTACGCTGGCTGACTGGTGCAGCCATGGTTTTTGGACTTGTCCTTGTACTGAACTATAAAGCAACTGGCTTCTTTCTTGGTAAGTGAATATTTGTTTTAAATATGTGAATATTGATATTGGGTTCAGTTGTGGTTTTCCACGGAACTGAAGGCATAGTCTGCCGTAAAGAAGTCAGGGTTTACTGCCTCGGAATTAAGCCTTACTTCCCAGTGAAGGTGAGGGCCTGTCGCAAGTCCTGTTGAACCGCTCAATCCGATGATCTGTCCCTGCTTTACCATGTCACCTTCCTTGACCTTAAGTTCGCTCATGTGGTAGTAAAGGCTGTAAAGGCCCGGAATATGCTCGATCACAACGCTCCATCCTGTTGTGACCCTGGTTTCTGCAAGGACGACCTTTCCCCCGGCACAGGCTGCAACTTCCGTTTTTTCCGGAACACCGTAGTCTATTCCGTAGTGGAGACTTGTTGAACTGTTGCCCGTTGTGTACCTGAAGGTTCTTCTGTCTGCAAAGAAGGATGTTCTTCTTTCGCACTTTACGGGCTGAATGAATTTTTCCGACGTCCAGAATCCTTCCGGCCTTGATTCCCCAAGGATTCCATTGAGCTTTTGGATCTGCTCCATTCTCTTGACGCTGGTGTCCGTCTTTATGTTGGTGTTGCTTTCGTCAAGGTCGATGGTTTCGCTTACAAATTCCTTGTGCCTTAGCCTGAATGGCAGCTCGAATTCCTTTGTCTGGTTCTGGATGCTGTATAGAACCTTTATGCCAGTCTTTGTATTTTCGGTCCACCATGAAGAAAGGGGAATTCCTGCCAGCATGGTCCTTGTGTTCTTTGCATTTTTTGTTGAGGAAAAAAACTGCGATGTGCGGCAAGCCTTTCCGTCAACAGAAAGTTCAAGTTCGGCCTTTGCCTGTGAAAAATCAATCTTGGTCTTTTTTGTTCCCTGGGTGAATTTCATTTTTACAAAGATGGCGTCTCCAGGGCACGCGCTGTCATTGTAGTCAAGGGTGATGCTGTAGTCTTCACCCTGATAGACTGCTGATTTTGCAAAAGCCTGACAGAACAGGACAGAAAAAGAAAGTATGGCTGCAAGAATTTTTTTCATAGTGATTTCCTAAGGTCAATGAGATTCAGCTGGAGGTTTTCCATGCCGTTGTATGTGTTTCGTTCCACCTGGAACAGGATATCAATTTTGTCCCCGATTTTGAAGTCTCTTCCCAGCCTGTCGCCTTCCCCCCAGAACACGCAGGGCCATTTGTTTTTGCCTGCATCTACCGTAAGCTTCAGGTGATTCCTGTCTTTTTTTCCCGGCAGCATGAATGCCTGGGTAACTGCCAGGTTCCTGCACAGAAAGACCAGTGGCGGGTTTTCGTTGCCGTAGGGTTCAAAGAGGTCAACAACGTTGATCAGGTCTGGCGTCATGTACTGGAGTGGAACTTCCGCATCGATTTCCGTAGTGTCTTCCGGGCCAAGTACAATGGTCGGTGCAAGGTCCATCAAACGCTGCCTGAATGCAGAAAGGTTTTCCCTTTTAAGGCTGAACCCGGCTGCAAAGGCATGGCCGCCGTGGCTTATGAAAAGATCCTTAAGCTTTTCCAGGAAATCCGTAACGTCAAATCCCCTGCAGCTCCTCATGGAACCGGTGATTACATCGTCAACGCAGGTGCATACGATTGCAGGAATTCCGTGCCTGTTTACAAGCCGTCCTGCAAGGATTCCGGCGATTCCCTTGACAATCTGCTCGTTGTAAATGAAGCACAGCTGCCCCTTGAATTCAGCAATGGATTTTTCTGCCTGGGATGCTGCAAGATATTCTGCTTCCTGGGTGAATGTCTGGCGCTTGGTGTTAAGCTCAGAAATTTTTGCGGCGGTAAGTTCCCTGTAGGAAGGGTCCTTTGACATGAAAAGGTCTGCCACGATTCCGGCTTCCCCAAGGCGTCCTGCTGCATTCAGGTTTGGGTCAATGGTCCAGCCTATGTCCTTTGATGTTATGCGCTTGCCCAGAAGTTCCACCTGCGAAAGGAGTTCCACAAGGCCCGGCCTGATTCTTGCCGCATTGATGGATTCAAGTCCTTTCTTGATGAATATTCTGTTCTCGTTTTTTAACGGCATGACGTCTGCAACTGCTGCAAGGGCCACAAGCTGCAGGTCCTTTTCCTCCCGTTCACAGTCCCTTGGAAATTCCTTCCTGAGCCCCTGCTGTACGTAGGTTACGAATATGTTGTAAAAGCCGCCGATTTCCGTTGGCTCGTGGTTTCCGTACCTGGCAATCTTTGACATGGCCTTTATGTCGTACAGGCTTTTTCCCCTGAGTGAAGGGAACATTGAACAGATTTCACTTCCCATATCCTGCAGCTGGAATTCTATGGAAGAGCCAAAGGCCTGCCTTATGAGGGTGGAAGTTTCCCGCGGATTCCAGGCAAGGAGCATCTGGCCTGAAAGGTAAGATGGCAGCTTCGTGTCGTTTATGGATTTTTCTCCGGGCCTTATTCTTTCCGTAAGGCGGCTGACAGGCACCAGGTTTCGAAGCTTGATTATCTCGATGATGATTTCGTCATCTTCCGTGCGTGCATTGATGAGGGCGGTGTCCGCCTTGTACCAGCGGCTTTTTGCAAAGCGGAGGGCAGATGCAAGCTTGTAGACCAGGGCGCATCCGGAGATGTCTGCAAAGGGATATCCTGAATTTTCAAGGTGGGCATCAAGGATTATGTCTGCATCCGGCAGTTCTTCCTGTGGCATGTGGTGATCAGTTATGATGACGTCAATTCCCCTTTCGTGGGCAAGGGCCGTTTCTGCCACGTTGGCAATTCCGCAGTCTACGGTTATGATGAGGGAACCAAACTGCTCGGCAAAGGCATTCACTGCATCTTCGGAAAGTCCGTAGGCTTCGTTTCCCTGGGGAACCTTGTACTGGAAGTCTACGCCAAGTTCCTCGAGGGCATCGCACAAAACAGTCGTTGCAGTAACTCCGTCCACGTCCCTGTCGCCAAAGACAAGAACCTTTTCCGAATTCCCGTTTTCGTCCTTTTCTGCTGCGGCAAGAATCCTGTCAACGGCATCTTCCATTGAATTGAAAAGGAATGGGTTGTGCTGGTACCGCAAGTCATTTTCAAGAAAGAAAAAAATGTCTCGCCCTTCCGTAATTCCACGGCGCAGGAGAATGCTTGCGGTTATGGGGTCAATTCCATACCTGGACTTGAGTCGTTCCATGTCTTCTTTAAGTACGTTTTTCTTGTTCCAGTTCAATATTTATTCCTTCTTAAAAAATGGGCACAATATTTCAGACGCATTATTATAGTAAAAAGTTGTGCAGATTTCAATTTTTATTTGGCATGGGGTGGTGGAATATGGTATACTATTGTAAAGATGGAATCTTATACTATTGTGGTTCCCGACTCTTCGGTGCTTTCCAGGGTTTGCGGAACAAATGACAGCAACCTGAAGATTATTGAATCCTTTCTCGGAGCCGGAATTTACGCCAGGGGAAATGAACTTTCCCTTGAAACCGATGACCCGGACCTAGTGCGCCAGTTTAACTTCATAGTCAACCGCATCCTGGATGAATTTTCCGACAGCAGCCAGAACATACCTGACGAGGATCTGGTTCAGTCCGTAATCAACGGCGGAAATTTTACTGACGAAGGTTTCCTTGCAAGGTATTCCATAAGCATTCCAGGGGGAACCAGGAAAGTCTATCCGCGTACCAAGGGACAGGCTCTTCTTGTCAGGGAAATGAGGCGCAGCAGCATGGTCTTTGCCCAGGGACCTGCCGGTTCCGGAAAGACATTCCTCTGCATTGCCGAGGCCTTGAGGCTTCTTTTATGCCGCAAGGTGAATTCCATTGTACTTACAAGACCCGTGGTGGAAGCCGGTGAAAGTCTTGGGTTCCTTCCGGGAGACCTTAACGAAAAGATAAATCCCTATATTCGGCCCCTTTATGATGCCATGAATGCACTTTTGCCCCGGGAGACTGTTAAAAGACTGTCAGAAAGTGGTATAATAGAAGTGGCGCCCCTTGCCTACATGAGAGGCCGGACTTTGAGCGACTGTGCCGTGATTCTGGATGAAGCCCAGAACACCACCGTTGAGCAGATGAAAATGTTTCTTACGCGCATGGGCGAAAATTCCAGAATGCTCATTACGGGTGATGTGACCCAGGTTGACCTTCCAAGAAGGGTTCAGTCCGGGCTGGCTCATGCCCTTGGGGTTCTGGAAGGAATTGACGGGATATCCATTGTTTCCCTGACGGCTGATGATGTTGTCAGAAACGAACTTGTCAAAAAAATTATCAGGGCTTATGAAAATGAAGAAAGATGAAGATAAAAAATCTGTGAGCACCATTCTTTTTGGTTCCACAGGAAATTACCTTAAGAAGAATTATCCGGTTCTCATCCTTATATTCCTTACGCTTGTTTCAGTCGTGACGCTTTGCTTTGTAAAGATCTCGACAATGAGCACCGTTTCCACGTTCAACCTGGGAAACTATGAAATCGGCCAGATTGCGGACCAGACAATTACTGCCATCAAGACCCTTCCTGCAGACTACGACAATCCTGTCATAATCGAGAAGGGCGAAAAGATCATCAGGAAGGGCTTTCCCATTACGGAAGACGGATGGGCAAAGCTAAAGAAGATTTCCGAATCTCCCGTTTACGTTGATTACAGGGCCTTTGCAAATTCATGCGTGTACCATATCTTCATGTGCTTCCTCTTTTTTGTTTTCTGGAGCAGGATTTACTTTAATCTTAAGATGATTGAGCTTAAGGAACTGATTACGGAATGTTCCTTCTATATAATCGTATTTGCTTCCGTGATTTTTGGTTCAAAGAGTGCATACCTTTCTACGCCATACGCCCTCTGCACCGTAATACCATGTTCCCTTTCGGTTTTCCTCATTGCAATTCTTTTTGGACAGCTTAATGCGGCTTTCTTTTCCATCATGATATCCCTTGCGGTTTTAAACGCATCTTCCTATCAGGTGGTTCCTTTCCTTTACGTTCTTGCAACAAGTTTTTCTGCATCGCGCCTCGTAAGAAAAATCGACCGCCGCACCGACATGGTTTTTGTTTCCGTGCTTCAGGGCCTTGTGAACATGGTGATTCTCTTTGTGTTCAAGATCATCTTCAATGATTCCCTGCTGAATGCACCTGGAGTCTTTGTTGGCGTTGCCCTTAACGGCGTCTTCTCAGGCATACTTTGCCTTGGACTCCTGACACCCCTTGAGCTTCTGCTGAACACGGCCAGCTACTTCCGCCTCATGGACTTGAGCGACCTGAACAGTCCCACCATGAAAAAGATGCTGGTGACGGCCAGCGGTACATACAATCATTCCCTCATGGTGGCTTCCCTTGCGGAATCTGCATGTAATGAAATCGGCGCCAATGCCCTTCTTGCTAGGGTTGGGGCTTACTACCACGACATCGGAAAGATGGATAACCCTGAATACTTTGTGGAAAACCAGGGTGGAGGGGAAAACATTCACAATGAAATCAAGCCGTCCCTTTCCGTCAGTGTCATCAGGAGCCATGTTCGCCGTGGCATTGAAAAGGCCCATGCCCTGAGACTTCCAAAGCAGATCATCGACATTATTGCAGAGCACCACGGAAACCAGGTAATCGCCTATTTCTATGGAGAGGCAAAAAAACTTGATCCTAACGTTTCTCCGGAAGACTATTCATATACAGGCAATCCTCCTTCAACAAAGGAAAGTGCCATCGTCATGCTTGCAGACACGGTGGAAGCTGCATGCCGCACCCTTGAAAAACCGTCGGTTTCGAGACTTGATAAATTCATCACGACCCTTATTAATTCAAAGATTGAACACAAGCAGCTGGAGCAGTGTCCCCTGACTTTCAGTGACATCTCAAAGATTCATGATGCATTCCTTCACATCCTTGCAGGCTACTACCACAGCCGCACAAAGTATCCGGACCAGAAGGATCCTGAATCTTCAGCTCCTGTAGTTACACTGGTTCCTGCAAAACCGGCAGAAATTGCAGCTGCTGCGACTGTAACTGCAGCGGCATCCACACCAGCAGCTTCTGCTGAACCGGAGACTGTACGGGAAGAGACGGTGGCTGCAGATGCTCCAAGGGCGGAAGACCAGAAGACCAAGGGTTCCCCAAAGGAAAGTCCGGCAAAGGAAAAGGTTGCCAAGACAGCTGCAAGGACTGCAAAAAAAGCTGCCAAGGAAACTGCCAGGGATTCGGCAAAGGAAAAGAAGAATGGCTAACCAGATTTTTGTAAGCATGGAAGAAGGAGTTCCAGAACCGGAGTGGTTTTCTTCAATAGAGGATTTTGCTCTTAAGGTTCTTGAGGAACTTGAATATGACGGTGAGGAAATTTCAATGATGTTCTGCTCGGATCCACTGATTCAGCAGCTTAACCGGGATTACCGCCAGATTGACAGTGCCACCGATGTGCTTAGTTTTGAAAACGGAACGGAATACACGGATGAAGAGGGAAAGACCTGGCTGCAGGCCGGGGACATTGCCATATCCGTTGACACGCTGCCAAAAAATGCTGAATACTTTGAGGTGTCCCAGAATGAAGAGCTAAAGCGCCTTGTGATTCACGGCATCCTTCATTTAAATGGATATGATCATGGGGAGGAGCATGTGGAAAAGGGAGTGGAACCGGTTTGCGAAATGCTTGTCCTCCAGAAAAAATTGATGGACAGATTTGAAAATACAGTGCTTGTTAAGGAATAAAATGGGTATATTCAGTTTAGGAAAAAACAAAAAACAGAAGAAGGAAAACCAGACTCAGGAAGAAGTGCAGCAGGAGATTCTTGCTGAAGAAAAGAATGACATGATCCAGGGAGTTGAAGAACTTTCTGCCACAACCGTAAAGGAAGTCATGGTTCCGCGCATTGACGTTGACTTCATTTCCCTGGAAACGCCGGAAGAGGAGCTGCTTCAGAAGGTTACGGAAAGCGGACACTCGCGCATACCGGTCTATTCAGGTTCAATTGATAATGTTGTCGGCATCCTTTATGTAAAGGACCTGATCAAGATAATTGCCTCGAAGCAGACCGTTGACCTTGAAAAGATAATCCGCAAGCCCTACTTTGTTCCGGAAAGCAAGCACATTGACAGTCTCCTTCGTGAATTCAAGCGCAGGCATGTGCATATTGCCGTTGCCATCGATGAGTACGGTGGAATCAGCGGCATCGTCTGTATGGAAGATATTATAGAAGAAATCGTCGGAGACATTCAGGATGAATTCGACCATGAAAGGCAGGATATCATAAAGCTTTCGGAAAATGTCTGGGTATGCGATGCAAGAATTGACCTTGACACTCTCTGCGAGGAACTTGAGGCAGAATTCCCCAAGGAAGAATTTGACACCCTGGGAGGATTTGTCTTTGACCTTTTTGGCAAGATACCGGTTAAGTTTGAAAAAATTTCATGGAACGAATATGACTTCATCATTCAGGAAATGGAAGGCCATAAGGTAAACACCATTAAGGTAATCTTCCATAAGGAAAAGAACTAGGGAAGAACAGGGGAAGCCTGGGGGGAATGGAGTTTCCCGGTTTCCTAAAATATAAGCGGGTGGGATATATGAAAAAAACAGCGGCATTGATTTTATCGGGAATTCTTTCCCTTTCCATTTTTGCTCAGGACAGGAGCGCCCTTGAACTTTTCAGCGAAGGCCAGCAGCTTCAGAATCGCCACCAGTGGTTTGAAGCCATGGACCTTTACCATGAGGCACTTGAAGTAAATCCGCAGTACGGAGATGTCTGGTACAACATGGCCCTTTGTTCATACGCCCTGGGCAGCTATGACCTTGCAGTCCAGTATGCGGACAATGCTGCAAAATATTCACGCAACTTCAGCCAGATCCTGAACCTTAAGGGCATGTCCCTTGTTTCCCTGGGAAAGGTTGATGAGGCCAGGGAGGTCTTTGATTCCATCCTTGAAAAATCCCCCAACGACATTAACGCAAGGTTCGGCCTTGCAGAACTTGACCTTCTTGACGGAAGGATTACCGTTGCAGAAGGACGCTATCAGGATGCACTAAAGCGCGACAACACCAACAGGAAGGCATTGCTCAGCCTGGCCCTTGTCAGTGCAGAAATGGGCAACAGGGCAGTCTCAGAAAAATACATCCGCCAGGCTCTTGCCGCATACAGTGGGGAAGCGGAAGTCCACTACCTTGCAGCATATCTTTCTGCAAGGGATGGCGACTACAAGACTGCAGAACAGCGCATCAGGGCTTCCGTCCAGATAAACGGTGACCTGGATAAGTCCTATGCCCTCCTGGGGCAGATTCTCTTTGCTCAGGGACGCTACGAGGAAGTCATGGACATCTGCGACTTCAGGATAGGCCGCGGCAGGGAAAAGCCTGATGCCTGGTACCTTAAGGGTCTTTCCCAGGAGAAGCTTGGTAATTACGATGCCGCCATCGGCACATACGGGGTGGGACTTTCCATCAATCCCCAGGATGAGGTCATGAGGCTTTCCATGGAGCAGCTTGTAAACCTTACGCTGACTGTTGAAGATTACCGCCGTAACGAATGGGCCATGTTCCATTCAAAAAAGGCAGAGGAATTTGGCCGCAACTTTGACGGAATTTCAGAGCGCTATGAATACCAGAGGGCTCTTTCCCTTGCACCGCTGAATGCACCCATAAGGCAGGCTTTTGCCGACATGCTTGAACGTGACGGCCTTTATGAGCTTTACCTTCAGCAGCTTAAATTCATAAAGGAAAACTATGATTCCCTTGGCGGAGAAACTGGAATTCAGACTGATGAAAACACTCCGCAGAAAAAGCGCACCCGTGAGCAGATAAGGAATGACGATGCCCTTGAGTCCTATACAAGCCTCATGAAGAACAATATTTCTGCCCGCTGGAATGTGGACCCATTCTACCTTGACAAGACAAGATGGAACATTGGCATCTATTATACCAGGAAGCCTGTTCAGCTTATTCACGCGGACCTTGAATCTGTTTCTGCCATTGCTGCCGGAGCCGTGTTCAACGGAGTTCCTTCTGCATGTGTGGATGTAAAGACAAAGCCTGTTTCTGGATATGGTGAGGCATTCAGGATTGCCCGACAGGAAAAGCGTGACTATTTTGTCATCATGACTGCCGAGGAAACGGAGCGAACATATTCCCTTGATGCAACAATCTATTCTGCAAGAACCGGAACAAAGACCTCCGAGATACACGTTTACAGGACAGGCAATGACCGCATGGCAAAATCCCTCCAGAGATTCAGGTCGGGCGTGCTGGACATTCTTCCAATCCGTGGAAAGGTGCTTCAGAACGTGCAGGGAACACTGCTTCTTGACCTTGGCCGCAATGACGGCATTTCTGCCGGTTCAGAATTTTCCATTGTACGAAAGGGAAGAATCGAGACCAATGATGAAGGCCCTGGAATCAAATTCAACAGGAAGGACATGCTTGGCACTGTTACGGTTACGGCATGTGATGAAGAAATATCTGAAGGCAAGTACAGGAAGAACGGTTTCTATGACACCCTGAACGAGGGCGATGAAATAGTCCTGTTAAAAAACGTGGAAGGTGACGGCAAGGAAAAAAATGGCAATGCAGCCATGGACAGCCGCCCTGCAGCAGACTCGGAAGGAAAGGTTGCAACCCAGGCCGCTGCTGCCGAAGAAAAGGCTGCAATCAAGGAATCCCTCAAGCCTGCAAACAGGGAGAACGACCTGATTCACCTTATCCGCCAGATTCTATAGGAATTAGTTTTTATAAGGGAGAATATTTATGGTAAAGCACATCATCATCTGGACACTTAAGGAAATGCCACAGGAAGAGAAGGCAAGGGTAAAGAAGGAAATCAAGGAAGGACTTGAAGCCCTCAAGGGAACCGTTCCACAGATAAAGGACATTAAGGTTGTTGTGGACGGACTTCCAACTTCAACAGGAGACCTTATGCTTGATTCAACCTTCGAATCTGCAGAAGACCTTGCATCCTATGCAAAGCATCCGGCCCATGTTGCAGTTGCCAATGAAAAGGTCCGACCCTTTACGGCTCACCGTGCATGCCTTGATTTTGAAATCTAGTTCTATTCATTAAACCATGACCCGACAGATACGTGCGAAAAATGTCGGGTTTTTTTATGGCCATTACTCTATGCTATGTTGCGGGTTAAGACCTGAAACAATTTTGATGGCATGGAGGAACTTATGGAACACCTTGACTTTTACAGGACAACCAGCACCTTTACGGATCTTGGGCTGTATGCTGATTTTGCAAGAAAGCTACCCGATGACCTTGATAAGCTTTGCCGCCTTCAGAGAAAGCAGATAATTCATCCTGTTGCATTCTATGCAAAGGACATAAGAAAAAAGAAGGACACTGAATGGGGAGACATGACCCAGGTGCCGGAAGGAAGGCTCCAGTACGAGGACGACCTTTTTCCCACAGCCCAGGCAATCTTGCATGAGCTTTTGAGGCGCAATCCTGAATATAGCGAGAACCGCCAGGTAAGGGACAAGGTTCATGTAACATGCCGCGGCCAGTCCCTGCTTTTGTCTTCAATCCTAAAGGCCAAGGGATATTCTGCAAGGGTAAGAAGCGGATATGCATTCTACATAAACAATAAATTCTGGGCCGACCATTGGATCGTCGAATACTGGAACGAAGAAAAGAAGAAGTGGATTTTGTGCGATGCCGACATCTACAGTTTTTCAGACACGGTGGAACCTACCGACATTGACCGTAACCAGTACATGACAGGCGGCCAGACCTGGCTTGCATTCCGCTCAGGAAAGGTAAAGCCCGAAGACATCTGCTACGCCGGTGGGGACACGGGATTTAAGGCCGCCTTGCTTTCCGTAGTCTATGACTTCAACTGCCTCATGGGAAACGAAATGAGCTTCCTTCATTTTCCAAGGGCCTTTGTTGGCATGGGACAAGATGACAGGGCCTTTCTTGAAAAAATCGATAGGGTTGCAACCTTGCTTTGTTCCCCTGATGAAAATTTTGAAAAGTTGCAGGAAATATGGAATAATGGAAGTGAATGGAAATCCTTCACCGGCGGAATGAACTGAAATTAAATTATGAAAATTAAGGAAGGGTGAAGGGTATTGATGTGGCCGGGTAGAATTGGAATATGAGCCCGGTGAACTTTTCGGATTTCCGGGAGAATTCACCATGCCCTTCATCCATCAAGGCGGAACAATTGGATTTGGTATCATCCCTTCAGCATGCCCTCTCATACATAGAGGAACACATTCGCGACGATGACCTCGGAATGCAGTCCATTGCAGCATCATCCCGTGCAAGTCCCGGCGAGCTTCAGAAAATTTTTTCCGTGGTTACGGGAATGTCCGTTGCTGAATACATAAGGTGCCGCCGCCTCTATCTTGCAGCCCTGGACATTAACAGCGGAACCAGGGTAATCGATTCTGCCCTCGATTACGGCTACGAAAGCCCCGACAGTTTTACAAAGGCATTTTCAAGATTTCACGGATGCAATCCAAGGGAGATAAAGGATGATGCTTCCAAAATAAAAGTGTTCCTGCCTTTTTCGATTTCAATTTCCGTTGACGGAGGTTCATCCTTGAATCCAGAAATTTCCCCCATGCCGTCCTTCACCCTGGTTGGAGTCTCCTATGAATACACCTACGCCAATGCAAAAAAAATGATTCCGGGCTTCTGGCAGGATTTCTATTCCCAAAAAAGAAGCTCCCGGACCTACGACTTTATCAGGGCCAATGGAATCGGCTCCTATGGAATCTGCAACGACTGCAGGGATGAAAGCGGAACCTATGTCATCGCAGGCCAGTACAGGGGCGGAAAAATTCCCGAGGGCTTTAGCCTTGTTGAAGTGCCACAATTGACCTGGGCAAAATTCAGGTGCACGGGGCCCGTTCCCTCTGCCATCCAGTCCATGAATTCCACAATCTATAGGAACTGGCTTGCCACCAACGGCACCTATGACCTTGACGGAACCTTGGACATTGAATGGTATTCCCCGGAAGGTGCCATGTCGGACCTGGACTACAGGAGTGAAATCTGGCTGCCCGTAAGGAAAAGGTCCTGAACTGAATGTTACGGGCGGCTGCCGGCAAGGCCGTCACCGCGCTGCTGCGGGCTGCGCTTTCGCTTCGAAGGTGCTGCCTAAAATCCATGTCGGCATCACCTTTGGCTTCGCCACCCTCCGTATCGCTGCCGCAGGGCCTATGTTCATTGAATGCCTTTGCCGTGATTCCAATTGAATTCTCTTCAAAAAAACATTATATTCTATAATATACTTTCAGTATTAAATTCCATTTGGAGGATTATTGATATGATCAAGACAGTTAAAGATGTTGATCTTAAGGGAAAGCGCATCATCATGCGCGTAGACTTCAACGTTCCAATGAAGGACGGAGTTGTTCAGGATGACACACGCATCATGGCAGCTCTTCCAACAATCAAGTACATTCTTGAACAGGGCCCACGTTCTCTCGTTCTCATGAGCCACCTTGGCGATCCAAAAAAGGATGTTAAGAAGGCAGCTGAAAAGGCAGCTAAGGCTGGAAAGGAATGGACAGATGCAGATGCAGAAAAGTTCATCAACGGCAAGAACCGCATGGCTCCAGTTGTAAAATATTTCTCTGAAAAGCTCGGAAAGGATGTAACATTCCTCGCTGATGCTCTCGGACAGAAGGCAGCAATCGACGCTCTTCCAGAAGGTGGAGTTGCAATGCTCGAAAACACAAGATTCCACAAGGAAGAAACATCTAAGGAAGCTAGCGAACGTGATGTAATGGCTAAGGAACTTGCTTCTTACGGTGACATCTTCGTTAACGATGCATTCGGTACAGCACACCGCGATCAGGCTTCTACAGCTTCAATCGCAAAGTTCATGCCAGTTGAATCAGTTGGTGGATTCTTGATGGAAAAGGAAGTTAAGTACATCCAACCAATGGTAACAAACCCAGAAAAACCAATGACAGCAATCATCGGTGGTGCAAAGGTTTCTTCAAAGATTGCAGTTCTTGAAAGCCTTATGAAGAATGCTTCTACACTCATCGTTGGTGGCGGCATGGCATACACATTCCTCAAGGCACAGGGACACGAAGTAGGTAAGTCACTTGTTGAAGACGACTTCCTCGGAACAGCAAAGGACCTTCTTGCAAAGGCTGCTGAAAAGGGTGTTAAGATCCTTCTTCCAGTTGACCATGTTGGTGCTGCTGAATTTGCAGACAAGGATCCAGTTGCAGTAGATGCTGTTGATCTCCCAGCAGATCTTATGGGGCTTGATGTTGGTCCTAAGACAGTTGAACTCTACAAGGATGCTATCCTTGCTTCTAAGTCTATCGTATGGAACGGACCTGTTGGAGTATTCGAATTCGAAAACTTCGCAAAGGGAACAGAAGCTGTTGCACGTCTTGTTGCTGAAGCAACAGGAAAGGGTGCTATGACAGTTGTTGGTGGCGGTGACTCAGTTGCTGCTGTTAACAAGTTCAAGCTTTCTGACAAGATGAGCCACGTTTCTACAGGTGGTGGTGCTTCCCTCGAATTCCTCGAAGGAAAAACTTTGCCAGGTATTGCAATTCTTGCTACAAAATAATTGTTCAAGCTGACAGTGGCATTCGCCCCTGCAGCTTAACATGAACATATCATGACGGCTTTTCGCCGCATGATAAACCAATTTCGTATCCGACAGGCTTTTTGCCTGCGGTACAAATCGTAGGAGCCGGTGTCCTTTGTGGTGCTGGCTTTTTTTTTTTGAATATCAAGCTGACAGTGGCTTCCGCCCCTGCAGCTTAACATGAACATATCATGACGGCTTTGCCCCATGATAAACTAATTTCGTACCCGACAGGCTTTCGCCTGCGGTACAAATCGTAGGAGCCAGTGTCCTTTGTGGTGCTGGCTTTTTTTTATAAGCAATTTTTTATTGGATAAAAATCAGTATTATCCTTAAAATTATAGATTTCTATTTTTTTTTCGTATATAATTTTCTTAATCGAATAATTTTACGCAAATGTATAATTTTTCGATTAAGGTGCATATGCTGATAAAACGAGAAAAATACCTGAATGACTTGAAAATCAGAATGAACAATGGTCTTGTAAAAGTGATTACAGGAATCCGCAGGTGTGGAAAATCTTATCT
>JAZLGN010000030.1:0-36789 GCA_045616325.1 Treponema sp. | reverse complement strand
CGAATGACGATTCAGTTTCTGCTTTTTTGTTTTGAATCTGAACTTCATCTTTCTCAAAAAGAAAGCTGCCTTAAAAAAGACAGCCTTAGGATATTATTTTTTATGAAATATTATTGACACAACGGGGCCTTATATGTGTTATGTGATACTCTCTTTCCATAAATATTATGGCAAAGTCATTTTTACAGATAATCAGATAATAAAATCGGATTCTTAAGATTTTCTATTTCTCTGATTATTTCAATATTCTTACGCTCTATTTCGTTAAAGTCGGATTCGGAAAAATTTGGATTAACCTGATATTTTCCGGTAAATGGATTTTTAAATACCTTTTTGAATTCTTCATTTTTAAAATCATAACCATGACAGGCATAAAATCCATTTCTAAGAATACTTAATTGATATGGAGTCATAAAAATCAAATCACTTATATCAAACAATGTTTTACTGTAATCTGTATCATTGGCATAATAGTATACTGAATTAATAAAATTATAAAATTTAAAAGAAAAACCAGTCATATATGCATAATCTATAAATGTACCGATGCTGATATGGTAAGAACTGGACGGTAAAGTTTCAAATCCTGACAAAGTTATTTTGTTCTTTTCTTTAGTTAATAATATACTATCAGGGATGTTTGTTTTTTCTTCCTTGAGAAATGAAAAAAAGAAATTTTCTTTTTTATATCATATATTCTACATAAATACTTGTTTGCATTTTCATTATCGATTATAAATCCAGCTTTGTAATCGTTGCTTCTTTTTAAGTCAGTGTTAAAATGTATTGGACTTTTGGGAAAATTTGAAGTGTATTCAATAACAATAATATTGTTTCCTTTTTTTGCATAAAATGGAAACTCAAAACTATTGTCTATATCATAACATGTATTTACACCTTCAGTTTCAATATCAGTAATTTCTTTTCCATCATTTATGAATTTAAAATCAGTCTTCTTTCCGTTAATAGTAATTTTATAATCAACTGGATATGGGTCATGTGTTTGCATAGTACCTCTGTCCGGTATAGTAGTAAAATTAATGCAGCAGTTTATAACTTCTTCTTTTTTATTTTCAATTTCATAAGTTCTTTTCAATGTAAATACATGAATATATACTTCCTCTTTCAATAAAACACAGTTCTCAGTATTGCTAAATTTTATTGTTGAAAATTCATAAGCTTCAGTAGTATCCCATGCATACAAATAAATATGGGAAAATAAAAATATTATTAGTACTATAAACTTATTTTTTAACTCCATAAAAATATTTTCACCTCTACGTTGCCACTGGCAATCCACATAACATAATCTTATACAGTTTGCAGCTCGACTGCAAATCTGCTTTGAACTGCGTATTATACCTTCTTATACAGATGGATTTCCTGTTCCATCAACCAAATTCCTTATATATTCAAAAACCTCTTATTTTATATTTATAAAAATTAAATGGACATTGCTTCAGCTATAAATCGGACGGCTACAGACGATTTTATATTACATTTATAATCTACCTTTATTTTATAACTTCCATATTCAGTTTCATATTCAAACAAATAACTCACAATTGCAATTTTCTTTTTCCTAATTTTATTAAACAGTCCAATATCTGAAATTTTCTTTCCAGTATTCTTAAAATATTCGTTCTTTAAATCATCAATTAGAATTGTATTATTACCATATAAATTCACTGAACAATATTCTGTATATTCATTCTCACTACTAGATGGAAAAACTTTAATCTCTTTGCCTATATTTTTATCAACACACAAATCCATTTCCGGAACAGTAAAGGAGCATGAAACTACCCTTAAGTTTTTTAGTCCCTTTGCAGTAATCCAAACAGGATAATCAAGACCATCATAACCACCCGGTCTGTCAAAATTAAACCAATATTCCTGGTTTGCGCTAAAAGAAACACCATTTTCCATAATTTTATATTCATCAGGCTTTTCAAGATGAATACATCTGGTAAAAGGATCCGAACAACCAGCCATCAAGAAAAAACATATAGATAATAAAATAAGATAATTAACTTTAGTTTTCATACCCGAGAATGTTCCGGACTTTAAGCCACCCGTGTCTGTCGGTCTTAGCATATATGAACCCAAAACACCACTTAGAATATCACAAAAAAAATGGTATAGTAAGACAGGCAAACCAAGGAAACAAGATGCAGAATAAAATTCAAAAGAACAAGGACTTTTCAATCTTTTACATAATCTTCACGGCCGCGGATTTTTTTACCTCGATCTTCAATCTTATCAAGCGGTTGTTTTATGAAGATTTTTCTGCTCCTGAACTTTTTATGTCTTTAGCAAAAACAGTTTATTTCCGCCTTCCGCTGATTGCCTTCATCATTCTTTCAAGAAAGGCTGCAGAAACTGATGACATGGAAAAACGCCTGAAGATAAAAAGAGTTGTAGCAATTTACATCACCGCATGTTTCCTGCTTGGAATTATTGAGCGCATTATTGAAAACCATTGGGACATTCACCTTCCAATATTTCCATTCGGACTTTTCTATTCATATTCATGGCTGCTTAATATAACATTCATAATTAAGTATCACATTTATTCTTTAATTCTTCCTTTGATTTATGATGTCAGCTTCCTTGTGATTTCAATAATGTTCATAAAAAGCCTCAATAAAAGCATGTCTCCTGAAGAAAAATTTAAGGAAGAAATCGGAAAGACATCCACAGGCTTCAAGCTTGGAATTGCAGGCACCATCATCCTTTCAATTCAGACTGCATTTAACATCAGTATTGCAGGCACCATGCATGACAATCTTTCAGGTGTGTCAGGAGAACATGCCCTTGGAGCAGCTGTCCTTGCCTTCATTCTGATTGCAGTCAAACTCTTCGTGGACCTGATTCTTCTTCCTGCACTCCCCCTTTCCATTGCCGGTTTAATAAAATGCAATTCAAAAACAGAAAAGGACCAGGACCGAAAGAACCGCCTTATTGGAAAGAAAATCAATATAGTCTGCCTTGTGATTGCAGCGGCAGAACTTGTATTTATTTGGTAGGTGTCACAGCAAAGGGGATTTCCTTGCCCAGAAGGCAATCCTTCCGATGTCTTCATTCTGAACTTCCGGCATCAGGATTTTTCCGCAGTATGTGAACCCGCATTTTTCAAGCAGTGACTGCATTGGCCTGTTGTCGGGATGGGTGTCAATCTTAAGGTATCCACACTGGTCAAGACACCATGCAAGGCAGAATTTTCCGGCTCCCTTTACAATTCCCGACGTGGCAAAACTATGGACCACCCCATAAGGCTCATTGCCGTCATCTGGCCAGGTGCCATCATATATGGAAGAATATGCACTTTCTGGAATTCCAATTGTAAAGGCAAAGGTTGCGGCAATTTGTGGAACAGCCCTTCCCTCTGCCCATTCCGTCATGCATACCAGCTGAATCCCCTTTTCAATGTTATCCCTGATTTTATCTTCTGCAGGACTTACGGTTTTTCCAGGAGACGGCAGCCCCCACTGGCTTTCATTTCCATTTGCCTTCATGAATTCACGCGCCCTGGCATAAATCCCAAGTATTTCAGGCAAATCATCTGCGGTTGCTTTTCTAATGGTAAAGTAATTCATGGCTAACCTTAAACCTAATGAAAATTCTGTATTTATTCCATAGAAAAAAGTTCTTTTTTTCTATATTATATAGGGCTGAAAAAAGCCTGCAGTTTTTACAGGCAATTTATGGAAACTATTCATAATCAAGGAGACATTTATGAAAAAGTCAGTCTTAATTGCAGCAGCAGCAATGTGTGCAGCTGTATTCATGTCTTGCGGTGCAAAGAAAGAAGCCGTTGTAAAGATTGGTGTTTATGAACCTGCATCAGGCGACAATGGTGCCGGCGGAAAGCAGGAAACACTTGGTATCCAGTATGCCAACGAAGTTACTCCTACAGTAACAATCGGCGGAAAGGAATACAAGGTTCAGCTTGAAATCGTTGACAATGAATCATCAAACGACAAGGCCGTAACCGCTGCATCAGAATTGATTTCAAAGAACGTATCGGTAGTTCTCGGATCATACGGATCAGGCGTATCAATCGCAGCATCTGACACATTTGCCGCAGCAGAAGTTCCTGCAATCGGCGTAACATGTACAAACCCACAGGTAACAGCAGGCAACGACCACTACTTCCGCATCTGCTTCCTCGACCCGTTCCAGGGATCAGTACATGCAAACCTTGCCAAGGACCAGTTCAACGCAAAGAAAGCCTATGCCCTTGCAAAACTCGGCGACGACTATTCAGTAGGACTTTGCAAGTTCTTCATGGAAGCTGCAAAAAACCTTGGAATCGAAGTAGTATACGAAACATTCCCTGACGGAACATCAGACTTCGCAGCTTACGTTGCAAACGCAAAGAACTGCGGTGCAGACGTATTCTTCGCACCAACATCAATTGAAGCAGCAGCCCTCATCATCGAGCAGGCAAACACACAGGGCCTCACAATTCCACTTCTCGCAGGTGACACATGGGACTCTAACGTTATCCTCGCAGCAGCAAAGGGAACAAACATCGGAATCTACGTAACAACATTCTTTGTTGAAGGTTCATCTGACAAGGTTGTAACAGACTTCGTTAACGGATTCCGCAGCTACCTCAACTCAAATGCAACGGCAAAGACAAACAACGGTGGCGACGACGAAATCGCAGCAGTATCTGCAATGGGATTCGACGCATACTACACTGCCCTTGAAGCACTCAAGAATGCCGGCTCTACAAAGGGTGCAGACGTAATGAAGGCTCTCCCATCAACATCTTACAAGGGTGTTTCCGGAGCAATTGCCTTCGATTCTACAGGTGACGCAGTACGCGATGTTGCCTACATCAAGAAGGTAAACACAACATCTGGAAAGTGGGACTTCTTTGCACAGCAGTCTGTAAAATAATTTGATTTCTTTTTATGGGGGGGGGAAGACTCCCCCTCGGCCGCACGCCAGGAGCCCATGCCCCTTCTGTTGCGCCCTACCCCCTCTGCGGGGGCCCGGCCCCCGCAACGCCCCCTTTTTGGGGAATATTCCGATTAAAAGGATAACAGAATGGAATTTCTACAAACATCACTTCCGTATATTCTTGCAGGCATTTCAACTGGAGGACAATACGCTTTAATCGCCATTGGATACACAATGGTTTATGGTATTCTTCGCTTAATCAACTTTGCCCATGGTGATGTATTCATGGCTGCAGGACTCATAATGATCTACTCCTACACAATCATGCCCCTATGGATTTCCATTCCATTTACAATCATCCTGACCGTTCTCCTGGGATTCACCATTGAACGTGTTGCATACAAGCCTTTAAGAACGGCTCCACGCATGTCGATCATGATCTCTGCAATCGGCATGTCATACCTCATTCAAAACATCGCCCTGTACATTACGGGCGGACTTCTTAAAACATACCCGAAAATTCCATGGATTTCAGACTCCATTTCAATATTCGGAGCAATTACAAAACGCGTTACGGTAATTACTCCAATCCTCACCATCATCCTTGTAATCGCATTGGTCCTGCTCATCAACCATACAAAAATCGGAATGGCCATGCGTGCAGTTTCCAAGGATTTTGAAACGGCCCAGCTCATGGGAATCAAGATCGACTCCGTAATTTCCATGACGTTCATCATCGGGTCATTCCTGGCTGCAGTGGGATCCATTCTCTTCTTCTCCAACTATCCTGGGGTTACGCCTACAGTCGGTGGAATGCCTGGACTCAAGGCCTTTGTTGCGGCGGTATTCGGTGGAATCGGATCCATCCCGGGTGCCGTCATCGGTGCCTTCATCATCGGTATCTGCGAAAACATCATAAAGGGACTGAGCTGGACCACATTCAGCGATGCCTTTACATTCATTCTCCTGATTATCGTCCTCATGTTCATGCCAACGGGACTGTTCGGTGAAAAGGTCACGGATAAAGTCTGAGCACTTTGTCCCCAACTCTTTTATCAAGGATTTTATATGAGTAACATTGGTAACAAAAAAATTAATAAAGACCTGGCCATCAGCTTCTGCCTGCTGGCCCTGCTGTTTGTCGTCCTGAGCATCCTTGAGCAGGTATTGCCAAGGACTTCAATCCTCTTCACCGTTTTGAAGAAGGGTGCAATTTATGCCCTTGTTGCAGTTTCCATGAACCTGCTAAACGGATTTACTGGACTTTTCAGCCTTGGACAGGCGGGATTCATGCTTTTGGGCGCATACATGTATGCAATCTTCACCATTCCAGTGGAAGCCCGCGCCCAGGTTTTCCAGTATTTTGACGGGGGACTGATCCAGTTTACCCTTCCTGTCTTTGTCGCAATGCTCCTTTCTGGAATCGTAGCCGCAATCTTTGCATACCTCATCGGACTTCCGGTATTAAAGCTCAAGTCTGACTATCTTGCCATTGCAACCCTGGGATTTGCAGAAATCATCCGTGCCATCTTCCAGTGGGACAAGCTTGGCGTAATCACCAACGGTTCAAACCTTCTCAGGAAATATCCGGTCTTCAAGTCAACCTCCTTCTACTTTGCCGCCAGCGGCATCTGCATTGCAATGATCGTCCTGCTCATTAATTCAACCTATGGCCGCGCATTCAAGGCAATCCGTGATGATGAAGTTGCAGCCGAAGCCATGGGAATCAACCTTGCCCACCACAAAAGGCTTTCCTTTACCATCAGCTCATTCTTTGCAGGAATTTCGGGCGCACTCCTCGCCATGTTCCAGACCACAATCCAGGCAAGCCAGTTCAAGTCTGCAATGACATACGAAATCCTCCTCATCGTTGTAATCGGTGGAATCGGATCCATTACAGGAAGCTGCATTTCATCTTTCCTTTTCATCGCATGTTCCGAATGGTGGCTCCGCTTCCTTGACAATGCAAACCTCAACATACCGGGGCTCAACATCCTTCGTCCTGGATTCCGCAAGGTTGTATTCAGCGTTGTAATCATGCTCATCGTTCTCTTCTATCAGAGGGGAATCATGGGCGACAAGGAATTCAGCCTTAAGGGAATTAAGGAATTCTTCCTGGGGCTCAAGAAAAAAATCCGTAACCGCGGTAAAAAACCAGCTCCAATGCCGGAGGTTAAATAAATGTCAGAAAACGTATTAAAAATGGAAAACATCACGATGCAGTTTGGCGGTGTCGTGGCAGTAAATAACCTTTCCCTTGAGGTAAACAGGGGAGAAATCGTATCCCTCATCGGTCCTAACGGTGCTGGAAAAACCACTGCATTCAACGTGGTAACCGGAGTCTATGCACCGACAAACGGGGCCGTTTACTTTAACGGCAATAAAATTGTAGAAAACCATCCACGCGGAAAAATGAAGAAGCTTTATGCAGGATATGAGAAGGGAAAATTCACAGGCCACCTTGAGCCTACTCCAGACAAGATTACAAAGCTTGGCATCGCACGCACCTTCCAGAACATCCGCCTTTGGAAAAGCCAGACTGTATTCAACAACGTTCTCATTGCAAAGCACCTGCGCCGTTCAAGCAACGTGTTTACCGCAACCTTCCGCCTTAACTGGAAGGAAGAAAACCAGCAGAAGAAGGAAGTTGAAGAACTTCTTAAGATCCTTGACCTTTATGAAGTGCGTAATGAACTCTGCACTTCCCTCCCCTATGGTCTCCAGCGCCGCCTTGAAATTGCACGCGCCCTTGCAACAAATCCAAGCCTCCTTCTTCTGGACGAACCTGCAGCCGGCATGAACCCCCAGGAAACTGCAGAACTTACCGACTTCATCCGCCGCATCCGCGATGAATTCCATCTGACCGTATTCATGATTGAGCACCACATGGATCTGGTCATGGACATTTCCGACCGCATTTATGTATTGAATTTTGGAGCCTTGATTGCAAACGGCACTCCTGAAAACATTCAGAACAACCCGGAAGTAATTTCAGCTTATCTTGGCGAAAGCGAAGAAGGAGTAAACTAATGCTCAGTATCAAAGATTTACATGTGTCCTACGGTGGAATCAAGGCACTCCAGGGAATCAACATTGACGTTCCCGACGGAAAAATCGTCACCCTTATCGGGGCAAACGGTGCAGGAAAATCCACCATGCTCCGTACCATCAGCGGTCTTGTAAAGGCAGAATCAGGCTCCATTAAGCTTGACAATGTGGAACTCATCGGACTTCCAATCAACAAAATCTGCGCAGAAGGAATCGCCCTTTCACCGGAAGGCCGCCACGTTTTTGCAGACCTTACCGTTGAAGAAAACCTCAGGATAGGTGCATACCTTCGCAATGAAAAGGAAACCATAGCAAACGACATGGAATGGGTTTACAGTCTTTTTCCACGCCTCAAGGAAAGAAGCTGGCAGTATGCCGGTACCCTTTCCGGTGGCGAGCAGCAGATGCTTGCCGTAGGTCGTGCCCTCATGAGCCGCCCCAAGGTCCTCATGCTTGACGAACCTTCCCTCGGACTTGCCCCTCTCATCGTCCAGCAGATTTTTGACATCATAAGGGAAATCAACAGGAAGGGCGTAACCGTACTCCTCATAGAACAGAATGCAAACATGGCCCTTAAGGCTGCAGACATTGCCTATGTAATTGAGACTGGAAACATTGTCCTTTCAGGATCAGGCGCAGAAGTTCTTTCTAATCCGATGGTGCGCGAAGCCTATCTCGGAAAGAAAAAATAACCTGCCAAGGGAACCTCATGCCGGAATTAACCTTCGTTCATTATGCTGTAGTCTCTGCGGCAGTTTTTACTGCAGGCTTCATTGATGCCATTGCAGGCGGAGGAGGACTCATTACCCTTCCAACCTATCTTTTAATAGGGCTGCCTCCCCACAATGCCATAAGCACCAACAAGTTGAGTTCCGCCATGGGAACCACCATATCTACGGCTGAATACATCCACAAGGGATTCGTCAACTGGAAGACGGCCATTTTCTGTGCAGTAGTCTCGCTGACAGGTGCGCTCCTTGGATCAAACCTTGCCCTGCTGATTCCCGTAGACATTTTTGGCATGGTCATGATTGTCCTGCTGCCCCTGATTGCAGTGTATGTACTAAGCCACAAGAACTTTGAAAGCTCAGGGGAACCCTTTGGCGAGACAAAGACAAGGATTCTGTGCATAGTCAGTTCATTCTTCATCGGATTTTACGACGGCTTTTACGGCCCTGGAACCGGAACATTCATGCTCATCCTTCTGACTGGCCTTGCCAGGGTTTCCCTCAACGAGGCGGCAGGCACAACCAAGATAGTCAACCTGACATCAAACGTAACGTCCCTTGCAGTATTCATCTACAACGGCAAAGTCATCTGGCTTCTTGGACTTGTTGCAGGAGTATTCAGCATTGCAGGTCACTTCCTTGGAGCAAAAGCCTTCATCAAAAACGGAACCAGAATCGCACGTCCAATAGTAATCCTTGTTCTTGCAGCCTTATTTGCAAAAATCATTCTGGAAAAATTCAATTCCTAGAAAACGTCGGGTCAGTTTCCCTTACGGCATTTTCAAAAATGTCGTATCTTCTGCCCCTGAAATACCAGAGTATTTTCCCATCCAAGTCAAAGAATCTGTCGTACATTCCCATGTCTTTTGCAATGAATTTAACAAGAGAAATTGAAAGCTCGTCGTGAACCTCCTGGAATAATTCCTGGAAGAACTCGCCGTCGTTCTGGAAAGGATCTGCCCCTGCCCTTATTGAAGCCTTTATGAGTTCACATTTATCTTCCGGGAAGAGGTCACGGTAATATTTTGATGTCAGATAATATAGAAATGAATGACCTTCGATATTCTTTGAAAGATCCGGTTTTGCCGAAAGGATTGCCATGATGACATCCATGTCAAGTTCCATTACATTGATTGCATAGAAGATTGCAGTCTGTTCAAAATATGTTGCATCGTTCTTAAAATCCTTGTTGAAAAGAGAAATGTTTACATTTACTCCGCTCTGGAAAAATGCCTTAAGAATTTCAGATTGCTTCCTGTCGATTGCATTCATGATCTGCTTTTTTGAATATGAAGCCCCATTAGTCAAAAGAATTCTTACCGCCTGGGAATTGTTTGAATTGACGGCATAATCCAAGGCTGTAAGTCCATTGTTATCAGCAGCATCGATTTTTGCCTTTACATCAGGTTTCTTCAGAAGTTCTTCAAGCTGCCTACTGTCACCCATTGAAACGCAGTCATATATTGTAATTTTTCTGCTGACTCCCTTTTCTGACAATTTACTGTCAATGGCAGAAATCATCTGCGCAACCAGCTTTTTCTCTTTGGGGTCTGTTGCAGCATTTGCCACAAGCATTGCATAATCCCGTACGGTTTTGCCTTCTGCATCCTTCATGGTAAGGTCTGCACCGCATTCCAGGGCGGCAATTACCGGTTCGATTTTAAAACGGAAAGGTTCCTCTGCCATGCGTTCAAGGTAAGACATGAATCCTGTCTGCTTTTTTCCATCATTGCCTATGGTGTTTACATTTGCTCCAAGGCTATGGAGATATCTCATGATCGAAGGATTGCCACGCCATGATGCATCCCAATATGGAGTGGTACTGTTTTTATTATTATCTTCTATATCCGGGTTATGTTTTAATACCAGCTTAAGGCAGTCAACATTATCTGATGGTGATGAAGCTGCGTCTGAAAGAAATCTGTAGCCTTTTAAATCTGCTCCGTATTTTTCAAGGAGCTTTAAGCCTTCATAATTTCCAACCCAAAGACATTGGAGAATCGGTGAATAGTCGAAGATTCCGGTCCGCTTGCCTGATTCCTTTGTGGACGCACCGTTTCTTAACAGGATCTCAATGAGCTTACCGTCCTTTTTATCTAACCAGAATGCCTGATAAAGAACGGACCTGTCATCATCGGAATAATTTACATCTGCACCCTTTTCAATAAGGAGTTCAACAAAGCGTATTCCCTTTTCGTCAGCCTTAAATTCACTGTTATACAAAAGGTCCATGAGTACCCCAGGAATCTTCTTTATGGAAGCACCATTTTCGACCAAAAGGTACACGAATTCAAGGTCATCGCAATACCTGAGCAGGTCTTTCAACTCAGGCCTTTTCTTATAATCCACAACATTTGGGTTGTCGCCGTTTTTTATAAGAAGCTGAATGATTTCCTTTTTTGTGTCATAAGGAACTTCCTTATAAAATCCCTTATCCGATGCAAGACCGTTGAGACATCCTGCCTTTGCAGGTTTTAATCCGCATTCCATAAGGAACTTTAACAGCGGAACATTACCCTTAAGCAAAGTGTACCTGACTACATTGTCGTTTACACAATCATAAACGAATGGCTTGTATTTTTTATTCAGGGAATATTGAATGAATTCCCTGTGGCTTTCAAAAAACTCATTGATGATGGCATGCTTGTAGTGGGCGCTGTCTACAGTTTGCGGAGCCATTGCTTCATACACGAGGTATTTGATTTTTTGCGAGCCGGACTTTTCTGCCATATCCAGAATGTGGCCGTCCGGTTTTTGGGATCTTTTCTCCCCGTAGAAATAATCATGGCTGTCGGGAAATAATTTAAGCACCAGTTTAACTGCTTCCTCATTCTTCTCGAGAATCGCTTTTTCCAGTGCATCAATGTGCCTTGGATTATCGGTACTTTCAAGATCAGTGTATTTGGCTTCTCCATCATAATCCCAATCGGAAAATTCATATTCGGAAATATCCATCACTGTCCTAAGTTTTTTTACATCTTCATCATAATCTGCAAAAGCAAGAACTGCAACGAAAACTGAGATAACTGCATACAATAAAACTTTTTTCATTCTCTTCCCATCAACATTACATGCAGGCATTACGAAACGCTGATGGTTCCATAATCTTCAATTTCCATTGTTTCCACGTTGACTTCTCCAGGAATCAATCCTTCTATAATAACCATTCCATTCTTATCGGTTTTACCCTTAATGATTCTTCCATCCATTAATGTTGCCTTATAGGGAAGATCATCGATGGGAGTTCCATCCCAATAAATAATTTGTCTTTCATAAGTCATGGAAACTTCAATTGCAGGGCTTTTTGCTGGTGCACACCCTGGAGCTTCAATTTCGAAAACGCAGGAAGGCTTTTTTTCAAGATACATTCCATCCCACTGATATACGATTTCTAAATAAACCTTATTTTCCTTAACGGGAATTTCTGCAGTAACCAAAGTTTTTCCGTTATTAACATCACGGACTCTTACAACAACCCTATCAGCATTACCGTCTACATCAGCTGAACAAAGCATCGGCTTTCCCATTACATTTTTTTTGGCAGGCTTTTTGCCTTCATCAAGCCATCTTAAATTCTTTACGGTAACCCGGTTCAATTTTACTTCAAGCGGTGTTTTTGTCTGTGCAGAACTCATACCGTAACGTGCAACTGCAATAAATGCCGGATTCTTTTTTGGGGCAATGTCCAGGATTCCCCTCTGAAATTTCCATGCGGCCCTTGCCTCCCCTTCTGCCACTGGCACTTCAAAAGATGCGTATGGAGCACAGTTTGATTGATTCTTTCCGGCTGGATAGATTTCTATGGTTACAGTCTGATTCTTATCTTCTCCAGAGACTTCCGCTACGACAACTGCTTCAGCACCTTCATTTTCTGAAAGATTTTTCCAGTAAATATTTTTCACTTCCTGAGAAAAAATGGAAGAAGAACATAGAACACATGCGATGAACAGTAAAATATATTTTTTCATAAGTTGATTTTTCCTATAAACTAGAGTTCCTGGTAAACAAAAAAACTTCCCAGGGTAACAGGTTTTCCGTCAGTCATTAAAACAAATTCCGGGTTATATTCATTTATGAGGCCTTTCTCAAACTCAAAGACAAGATTCCTCCAGCGATTGTCCTGGGTGTGCTGGATTTTTTCCTTAACTTCTATGTCCTTGTAGACCAGGGAAACTTCATCACATTCACAATTCATGTCTGCACGAACTATGACAAAAGTCCTTAGGCGTTTTATGCAGTTCTTGAAGGTGAACCTAAATTCTGAATCAGAATAAGTTGCCACATCATCTTTTACTGGAACCCCATTTGGATATCTATAAGTTGCAGGCACTTTTGCATTCAAAATGGATTTGGTTTTTTCAGAAAGTACAATGCCAGCGAGGCCATCTTCCGGCGGCAAATTGGTTTTAACCATGGCTGTAATGGTCAGTTTTGAACCGTCCATTTTTAAGGGAACATCCAGTGCAGCACTGTAATCCCTCAGCAGATCCATGGGAGTTTTTGGTGCTGCAGGTTCTTCAACGTAGACTCTGCTTACAGTGTACGAAACCTGGACATAGGCCGTGGCAGATTCCAGGGCGTCATCATAAAAACAATGGAGCAATTTTCCTTCGCCTGCTGCTGGGGAATCTAATTTCTCCTGAATTTTTAAGTATGCTTCCTCCATGGCAGAATCCTTTGCTTTTTCAAGAGATTTTATTTCCCCGTCAACTTTTACTGAAGCACACGCAGTATAAGTCGTCTCAACAAATCCACCGGTCTCCCTGTAGATTACCTGTTCACAATCCATCACCTGATCCGAATACCAGGAAGGCATGCTGTATGCCCTTAACGCCATGGCAGCAATCACCGCTGCAACAAATACTTTTTTCAATTTATACCTCTTTTTATCATATTTTATCGTAATAGTTAAACATGTCCCAACGCTTTTGAAACGACATAAGCTTCATTACTTTTTTCCTCAAGATGAATTTTATGAGTTTTAATTTTTAATGTCAATGAAAATACCATAAGATTTAACATACAGAAAAACAATTTACTTATTAATGGTTTCAAGGTAAAATGCCAATGATTTTTGGAGTAATAAATGAAAAATATAATCCTTATAATTTGCATGTTTTTTTCTTCAATGCAAATTTTTTCAGCCGAGAAAAAATATATTCCCTTCCCCGAAAACCGAATTGAAGTAAGCTCTTTTCTGACAGAAGGAAAGACTGAATATTCAGGAAAATGCCTTTCACCTGATGTTGAGCAACCCTGGGTACCAGCAGGTGGAAACAATGGGAAAAATGCCACAATAACCATTAAAGACTGTTCTGCAATGGATATCTATATTTCCATTGGATATGTTTCAAAATCCAGGCCTGACCTATATGAAAAAAATTCAAGGCCAAAAAAGGTTCTTGCTAAATTTGCAGAAACTGGAAAGACTAAAGAATTCATGCTGAAAGATAGTAAGGAACCTCAGCAGCTTAAGCTTATTGATTCAGCAGAAGAATTTGCTGCCCATCCGCGAAATACCATCGTGCTGTCTTTTCCAGAAGTCTATGAAGGAACTAAATTCAAGGATCTCTGCGTGAATTTCATTGGTGTAAACAATATTTTTTCCGGAATCACATTCAATCATCCGGAGGAATATGATGTCGAGCATTATATCTTTGGCGCAGATACTGTAACTTTTGACGGATACATCTATGATATGGCAAAACTGGGATTAAAAAAAATTGAATTCAAGTATGCCCATGACAAGAAGACGAACAGACTTTACCTGCTTTTCAATGGCATTGAACTTGAAGACCAGATCAAGATGATGAATAAGGAAGAATTCATAGATTTTATTAATTCACCAAACTTCATTAAGCTGGCCCAACGTTATTACATGTGCCAGGACTTTACGGAAAAGCAATGGTCCGATTATCAGAAATCAACAGAGATACTGATGCTCAACCGGTTTGAAAATCCATTTGTTTTTCAGATTGACTATGGTGCTAACTATGGTGACTTAATGCTGATTCCCGTCATGAAATATGAGGATGACAGGCTTTTTTCCGCCCTCATCCTTAATTCTAACCTCCGCATTCGTTCCTGCAACGATGTAATTGTGAGCGACGGATTTTATTCAAGCAGCGAAAATGTTCCTGGAAAAAATGATGCTGAACATTGGTATGCAAATTTCGCCCTTATGAAAATGCAGAACAACTCACCGGACGTGAAGGGTTATTATTCCTATGTTACAGGTTTCCTCAATCCGCTTACCATAAAATATAAAGTTACGGCAACTGCTTCCGAACAATTGAAACAGAAACCTACATACGATTTTATTTATCCAGATGGCAGTCTTCAACATGGATATCTTGATACCTATGCAATAAGCCTTCATCTGGCACCTGATTGTACAATAGATTCTGATTACATGCCTAATGATTACGTGGGAAAATAATTCAATGCATGCTTTAAAATTTTAAGCCTTAATCATCATTATACAGTAAAGATGAACTAATCTACTTCCCTTAGTGTTCATACTGGATTTTTGCAGAAATATCATAATGCTTAAGGATTTTTTTCAGGTCATTCTCAGATGCTTCATAGGTAATGCTTTTACCATTGGTGAAATTAAATTTCAAAGTAAGCCCTGTAATAAAATGGTAGTAGCAGCTCCAGCCATCATAAAATCCTTTAAAGTTTACTGTATTCGCCTTTCCAGAAATGTCAGTAATCACATCACTATCATTAAACAAAGGAATTGAACTTGAAATTTTATACTCAATTGATTTTACAGGAATCTTAGAATCAAAACTAAAATCATTTCGATACTTCAGGTAGAGTTTTAAATCATCGTCATCATAAAGTTCCGTATATTCAATTTTGTCGTAATTATTTTTGCTGCAGTATTCAACTATAAGTTCATACAAAGCCATTCGATCAGCATTCGAAACAAAGTATTCCGTTGCATTACTCCACGTTGTTTTGTCTTTTACAGAAACAAGCCCCATTTCGATATCGGAGGAAAGTTCATATCCAATATCATTTTTGATTCCTGCCTGAATTAAATCAATGGCATCCAACCTTATCACCTCGTCTTCACCGTCACTTCGGTAAAGGAAAGCAGGATAAGTTTCTCCGAATAATCCCGTAATGCATGTGTCCTTATATTTTGAACCTTTATACACATCAAGAATTTCAAATTCAAGAACTTCAGCCGGTTCATCAAGGGTAAAACGCTGTTCAATTACTTCATCCTTTAACTCAAAAACATAAGATTTTTTTGTTCCTGCATCCGTAACCTTGATTTTCCTTACACGGGAATTCTTTTTGTAATAATCTGGATGCAAAGGATCAACATAACCATTTAAAACTACAAATGAATAAATCGGTTCCGAAAATCTGGCAGTTAATTTTTCACCGATTCCATAATCATCAACACCTTCCACCCATGGGCGATGTGAATAATTCCATACACCTTTATTCTCGAATTCTTCTGCATAACTGCAGAAAGGATCTTTCGAGATATTTTTCATATAGGAAGATAGATTTTCCGGTGAATAGCTGATTTTTTTACCATTGATCTCTTCTTTCAAAAATGACGAGGCTGAAAATGCAACATCAGGGGCATCAACAAGTTCAGGTTTTTCCCAAGCAGAAGGTGCTACCCAATAATTCAATTTATTTTGATTCCCTAAAGGATACCTTAAATTCAATAATGTTGCCTGAACAAAACGTTCGTACCCACTTGGTTGGAAAATTATAAGTTTGTCCTCAAAGTGATACCAACCGTCTTCCCCAATATATAGCTTTTTCCTGTCTACCTTGCGATTACCTATCCAAAAAATAGCATCATTATTAGCCACAAAATCACCGAATAATAAATATTCAACAGCAAAGGCAGAATAGATCGAAATGAAAACAATAAAAATGCCAAACAATATTTTCTTTTTCATACTTTTATACCTCTCGCGGACCAGTGAGATATCCACATAGCATATCACTATCATTATTATACAGCAAAGATGAATCAAGAAATGGTATGTTATCAATGCTGCCTTTTGATTCGGTTAGAACCCAATCATTGTTAGTATATGTAAAAATTCTTTCGATTTCTTCAGAACCAAGAACTTCAGAATTATCATAGCCATCATCACCGATGTAATTACATCTTCCATAAATTCTTAAAATTCCCTGGTCAAATTTTGAATAGTCCATATTCAGGGATTCATTCTCAAAAACTTTACCGTAACTTTCATATAAATTATTTTCCACAGCATTCCTCAAAAAAGGATAGCTTATATAATCAGGAAACTGTCTGGATTCATGATGAATATCTACGTATGGATATTCAAAAAAGACTTTTCCATCTGAATCATATAGATAAACACTTCCATGTCCCATGTGCGTAAGTCCAACAACTTCAAAAAAATCTTTCCTACCCGTTTTTATTATTTTTGCTGAATAAATGGCAGATTCACTGATGTCATTCAGTTCTGTAACTTCATCTGTTTTTGAATTATAAAATACAGCCTTTTCAAACCAATCTTCCTGGTCAACAAGCACAAACAACGAAAGATTTTTTATCGATCCAACACCTTCAATTTTCGTATATGGGTAATCAAGATGTTTTCTCAATCCGTCAATTGAAATCGAAGCATTATCCTGAGATTTTACTGAACCGTCATCATGTTTAATATCATTCACTTGTTCTGCACACAGAAAATTTAAGGTCGCAAACATAACAAAAATGCCAAGAATATTCTTCATAGTTTATCCCCTTTCAATATCACTTTTCAGATTCTTTCCCCCAAACTTCCCCAACTGCAGTAATCCGGTTATCCCTTACTAATACAACCCTTTTTAATACTCAGAAGGATCAATCATGTTCCTTGAATATTTCATTGTGTTCTTATCAAGACCAAAGGAAGGGCCATCCGTTACACTCCTGCCATCATTTGTATATAAATCAGATGAAACTGAACCATTAGTCTTATTAATCCGAATGTTCCAGCCATAGAATTTCTGTGCAAGAATATTTCCATGGAACAGCAACCCTGATGAATTATATATGTGGTCACCATCAAAGGTCAAAAGAGGATGTACCCTATCATTTTCCAAACTATAGAAGACTGCCTTACTGACGATTTTATTTGAACCTTCTGAATGCAAATATGAATAATTTATTTCTGCGAGGTCCAAGCTGATTTTTTCCGTATGATAAGCATTGCCACCAAAGAAACCATGCATGTCAAAGAACTTTTCTTCAGCAAAACAAAAGCAAACCAGCAACATGAGTAATGCAGATAGAATTATTTTTTTCATGACTTCCTTCCCTGACCTTACAGCTTTTTACCATATCAATAAGGATCAAAAAACCGATTCTGGTTTGTCCATCTGCCTTTCTTTACTCCGCCTTCTGCCATTCTCTCCAGGACAAAATCTGAAACATTATGCCAGTTATACAAGTCCTGCAAGGTATATATGGAAGGGAGACAAATCTTTGGATCGGCCCCTTTATCCATAAGGTATATGACCAGACTATCCCTGTAATAGCAATTTCTGTCCAACCCGTAATTAGTAAGCAGGCAGCCCAAAGCCGTCATGGGACCGTAAAAATCATTTTCCTTTCCGCTACATCTGTAGTTCAAGTCTGCACCTCGTTCAATAAGTAAATCCAAAACCTTCAACGCCTCTTCATAGGCTTCACTTGACCATATTGGCATCCTTCTGTCGAGATAGGTTAAATACCACATGATAACGGAATAGTCACCCTTAGACCCACCGCCATATTCTGATTTCTTATTGACGTCAGCACCGGCATCAACAAGCATGGCTATGGTTTCGTAGCCATACTTTGAATCTTTAACGACATCTATGATAAAAATATTTGGATCAATGCCATGATCCAGGAAAAACTTCATCTGTTCCTTTGAATGAACATAACTCAGATATGCCTTGTGACTGTTCAGGTCAAAGCCGTAGTCAATAAAAAGCTGAAGGCACTTAAACGGGTAATCAAGCTTAACCATGCTGCTGAATACGCCTAAATTATCCTTCGCAAAGTCATAGTCTCCCTGTCTGTGAATCTGCTTGACCGTGCGGTAGAAGGATTCATCGTATTCAATTCCACGGTCAATTTTAAGCATGTCATTCACGGATCTTCTGAAGCCAAAGACTACAACAGTAATTAAATAAGCCAGCAGGAGAACCTTTATCAGAAGACTTATTATTTTCTTTGGAATGCGCGGAAGCTTTTCATAGATAGAAGCTAATGAAAATCCTGTAAAAAGAGTCAAGGGAAAAACGATTATGCAGACAAAGGCCAGGCTAATCAAGCCAAGCATCATGAAGAATACTGACGGACCTCCAAGAACAAGAAGCATTGCAAAAGGAAATGCTGCGACATTCGTTATTGTAAGTCTTGTAGATTCTGGAATGAGGGAAAACAAGAATGAAACAAGAAGTCCAAGCAGTACCACAAGGATTATGCATACGATTGCCGCTATGAAGAAATACTTTATGACATCTCTGAGACGCAATTGAAAAAATTTGTTGTTCAGCTTTACAAAAAGCAGGCTCAGGAAAAGGGCTGCTAGAATTGGAAGAAAGAACATTAATTTATCGTTGACTTCAAACAGTCTTCTGAAAGCCGGAATCATGCACTGCACGATGAGAATGAAAAAAACTGAAATTATCTGAGCAATGAATGTGCAGACTATCAAAGCTTCTGCGGCGAGGAATTTTGCACCTTTAACTAAAAATTTCATGAATGACCTACCTAATTACCAGATATCGTCTTCAAAAGAATCAAAGACCGAAAGCATTTTCTGCTTTAGTTCTACAATTTCTGTTGGATGCTGGCGTGCAAGTACAGACTGAAATTCTACGATGAGCTTTGCAATGTATTCCCTCTGGGTTCCGCTGGTTTCTTCGTAAAGTCGGTTGGCCCTTTCCAAAATGGCAATGTTTTCTTCATCCTCCCAAGGAAGAATCTTAAGGGATTCCATCTTCTTGCGGGCTTCCTCGATTTCAACATCAGACAGGTCGTTGTTGTTCTGGTTTATAACCATGGATTTTTTTGTACCGTCGCTTGGAACCGAAACTTCAACTTCCAGCAGGCCGTTAATGTCATAAGTGTAGCGAATGTCGATGCATTCATGGCTCTTTGTATTGACGGGAACTTCGCAGGTTAGTTTTCCGAGGAACAGGTTTTCCTTTGGATTCAATGACTCACCCTGGTAGACGCTTACTTCAGTTTGTCTCTGACCAAGATAGGCTGTGTAATATCTTTTTACAACACTGATGGGTACAGGAGAATTTCGCTCGATGATGGGATCGCAGACGGTTTCTGCTTCTTCCGTAAATGGATTAATGCCAGGCTTTAAAACATCAGTGCTCAACGTGAATGGGCAGATGTCCGTAAGAACCGTTTCCCTCAAGTCCTTATTATGGTCCTTGAGTGCCCCCAAGATGGCAGCCCCTAGTGCAACGGTTTCATCCGGATTGTAGCTTGTTATAACCCTGTCCCCAAAAACCCTTTCTGCAAAATCGCGGACACACTTCATGCGTGTGGCTCCACCCATGAGGATCACGCTGTCAATTTCCGAAACCGTAAGTCCTGCATCGCGGATTGCCTTTTTTATCGGCACCTTGAACCGTTCCATAAGGTCCTTTGTAAGCACGGAAAAAATTTCCGGAGTCAGGGTCTTGGAATATTCAACATCCTTTATGTTTACCGTCATTGCAGCAGAAATGGGATGTTCAAGATCGCTTACGGCATACTTTACCTGTTCAGCCTTTTTTGAAATCAGGGCAACTTCTTCCTGGGAAAGATCTTCCCCAAGATTGTTTTCATACAGGAACCATGCCGCAATTGACTTTGTAAAATCTTCTCCCCCCAAACGATTGTCTCCGCTTACGGCCTTTACATCGATGACACCTTCAAAAAATTCCAGGACGGAAACATCAAAGGTTCCACCGCCAAGGTCAAGGACAATGGCATTCTTCATGTCCGGATTTGCATTGACACCATAGCACAATGCTGCCGCCGTTGGTTCACTTACAAGACGCTCCACCTTAAGACCTGCAAGCTTGCCTGCTTCCTTGGTGGCCTTTCTCTGATTCTGATTAAAGTAAGCCGGAACACTGATGACTGCTTCCGTAACTTCCTGCCCAAGGAATTTTTCCGCATCCCTTTTAAGGGACTTTAAGATCATGGCAGAAAGTTCCGTTGAAGAATAGCCGCGTCCGCCAAGCTCATAAAAATAGCGCTGACCCATGGTGCGCTTGAAAACATTTGCCGTATTGTTTGGATCCGATATGAGACGCTCTTTGGCAGCCTGACCTGTGAGCAGTGTTCCGTCTTCAAGAATGGAAACGACCGAAGGAGTCAGATTTTTTTCCAGGGCGTTTGGAATGATGACTGGCCCGTAATCCTGCCATACTGCAGCCAGACTGTTTGTTGTACCTAAATCGATGCCGATGATTGCCATTTTATTCCTCAATTTTTTTTATTGAATCAAATTCTACCCAAGTTGCCCCAGCTTGTCTAGCAAGCCCTTGTCTAGCAAGCCCATTGCCCTACCCTGTCAGGTTTTTGACTTCCAAAGAAAATTATACTATAGTTCACGTATATATAGAAGAAAAAAACATTTCTAAAAAGTGAGGGCTACATGAGCGACCCATGGAAAATTCTTGGGATTGATAGAACCAACGACAAGATTCTTATCAAATCCACCTTTGCAAAACTTCTTAAGGAAAATCCACCGGATAAGGATGCCGAAAAATATCAGGAAATCCGAAAAGCCTACGAAGAAGCCCTTAAGGAAGCAAAATCCATCAAGTCCGTAGCCGAAACGGAAGAAATTTTCCTGACTAAGGCCGAAACGGAATACCAGCCTCATTCCACGGAGTTAGACAAACCTGAGGAACCGGACTTCGATGAGCTGGAAAAAGAACCGACCACAGGACCTGGGCAGGAAGCACCAAACATGGAAAACATAAGGAAGCTCATGGAAATGCTCTCTTCCAGAAAAGCAGTTTCCCTTGCCGACCTTGTAAAGTCCTACAAAATTTTCCCGGTTAAAAAAATGTCCGACAACAAAAGGGAAAAAAGTTCCAGCAGCAGATCCAGTTCTTCATCTTATTCCTCAAAATCTTCAAGCTTTGGTTCCATATTCTGGAAGTTCATAAAGATTCTAAGAATCATCTTTGGCATCATTGCCCTCATCGTTGCCATAAGCAAATTTTAGGAGCAGTTCAGCATGAATAACATGAATGTTTCAGACAAGATCAAGCAGCTTTTTTACGGACTCAAGATGCTGGACGATGAAAAAATTTTTCCATACAGCAACTTCAAAAATGATGAATTCTTTTTTATAACCCGCGATAATAAAATCCTTAGCCTGCTTACGGCATGGATCAAGCACATCAACGAAAAGGAAATAGTTTGCATTTCCCTGTACAAGGAAAAGGATCCGTCGGACAAACCACCATTCATCTTTGTAAAGCCAAAGGGAACTCCATTTAAATGGCTTATTGAGGAAAAATCCGCCGGAGTCTATTACCTGACGGAAAAAAGATTCACGGAGGAAGACGAAAGTTCAGGTTACGAATTAATTGATACCATTTACTATCCTTATGAATTTGAATTCTTTTCCAGCGAATATCCACAAATGGCCCTAAAGTCCCAGGCGAATGTTCCCGATGAAGACAAGATCCAGGCAGTCGCAGAATCCATGGCCCTTTGCGAATTCATGTATGTCGTCATGGATCCTGAAAACTATGATAAATGGAAAGCCACAGCAAAGCCTTATGTTGATTCCAAGAGGGAAACAAACTGCATTTTCATTGCCCTGGAAGAACAGGATTCCAGCACGAAGTTTTACACCAATACCTATGATGATTTTACGAAACCATTTTATGCAGGAATTTCCATGGATAGCTTTGAAGACCTTCTGTCCCTTTCAAGGATGGATCCCCAGCTTGAACTTTGCATAACATTCTACAACGCCAAAATAAAGATTTACGCCCTGAATGTATACAATGCAATGCAGAAAACCAAGACATCCATAGAAAACTTTGACCCGGAAAAACTTGTCCATATTGAAGAGGAAGTAAAGAAAACTGCCCGAATACGGAAAACAAGAACGGCGGAAATTATTGCTGCCTCAATAGCCTTGCCTTTCCTTTTCCTGTTCCTCTACCTTAATTTCAGGACGCCCTTTGCAAGCAAGGATAGATTCAGGTCCACGTTCTACAGAGAATCATACGGACAATTCGATGTCTACAGGGGCTTCAAGAAGGATGTGGTAATCGACAAAAAATCAAGGGTAAAGAGCAAGATATCAAAGGCACCGGAAATCATAGGACCTAAAGCCTTTAGTGGAAAAAACATTACTTCCTTCACATCCACTGCATTCGTTAAGTACATCGACAAGCAGGCATTCAGCGGATGCAAGAACCTTAAGTACGTAAAGCTGAATCCCGGCGTCCTGGAAATTCAATCTGGCGCATTTGAAGACTGCCCCATTGAAGAAATTGAAATTCCAAACACGGTGTATCTTTTGGGAGATGACATACTCAAGGGCACCAACGTAAAGAGAATCATTGTTGGTAAAAACGCCTTCCTGAATAATCCTGGAGCTTTTGCATCACAGGTAAATGACTACAATGTTCAATTCTATTATACAGATGACGCGGCAGCCTTTGACCCGCTTACCTACGTTACATTCAGCGATGACCGCAAGGTAGTCACCGACATATTCTGCCCCTTTGAAACCCTTGTGATTCCAGAAGGTGTTGAATGCCTGAACATGGATTCCAATAAAAACCCGGACACCCTTCTTACAAAAGACTACATTCAGCGTTACAAATGGTCCAGAAGAAGCTGCGTAAAGGAAATGATTCTTCCAAAGTCTCTTAAGAAAATTGAAAGCCTATCATTCTATCTTGCGGACATTAAAAAAATCGAGCTTCCTGAAAATCTTGAAGAACTTGGAAATCATGCATTCCAGGCTTCTACATTAAGGGAAATAAGCCTTAACGAAAACCTCAAGAAAATTGGATCCTCATGCTTTGGTTTTACACAGATTGAAAACATTGTGATCCCGGATTCCGTTACGGAAATTGAAGACAATGCCTTTACTTTCTGTGAAAAACTTAATTCCATTGTCTTAGGCGACGGCATTGAAAAGGTGGACTCATATTCATTTGAATTCTGCAAAAACCTGTCAGAAGTAAAACTGGGCAAGAACATCAAGTGCATTTCGGATAGTGCCTTCTACAACTGCAAGAACCTCAAGCACATTGAATTCAACGAAGGGCTTGAGGAAATCAAGAGCTGGGCCTTTGCCTACACAAGTCTTGAGACGGTTGTCATTCCAAAATCAGTCAAGAAAATTGGAAGAAACGTTTTCCCGGATACAGTTAAAAAAGCCTATATTCTCAATCCCGATTGCATCATGGAAGATTCATTTAAAAGCACCACCAAGATCATCTACATCAAGGACATAAGCGAGATTGAAGATGAACCGGATATGGAATGAGATTTTTTTACATTCATTCAGCAAAGACAGGAAGGTAAAGTTTTTCAGAAACCTTTGCCTTCTTGAATGCTTCCGGAGTAAGGACATCCCCTGCCCCGTGATTTATAAGCAGCCTTGCACAGTTTACATAGCTGTTGATGTTTTCCTCACTAAAATTTCTTTTCTTAAAGTCGGACTTTTTTTCCAGAAGAAGAATGTCCGCAACAGTATGGGCTTTTTCATGCCACATGTCCGTTGAATAAATACTCCAGTCGGCTCCATACTTAAAGAAAAGCTTAATGAGTTTCTCAAGGCCAACATAATCTGCATCATTAAAACATGACATTGCCATAAAAAAGAATGCAGTTCTTCCAGAATATACGCCATTTATATCCTTTTCATGCTTGAGCAATAATTCAAGGTAATGCATGAACAGTTCAGATAATTCGCCATAACCATTAACATCAATATAATAGAACAAAGGAGACTTGGGACCGTTGTATGCAACCTTTCCATCCAAGGTAAAACCCCTGCTTAAAAGACATTCAGCAAGCTCATATTTTTCGATTCCATGAAGCTCTTGAATAAGCACAGTAACAATGGAACATTCTTCAAGGGCGTCCTTGCTTTTCTTCAAAATATTCTTTCCTGTACATCTTGAAAGCCACATGCTAAAGCCGTCGTAATGCTTATTCCCCCTGTTATGGGAATCACTAAAATCAAGGCAGTACTGAAGAAGTCCGTATTCAGGCTGGGCTCCGCTTGCAAGAAGAAGATTCAGGAACTGCCTTGCATGGGGATTAAATTCATCCGCACCATATTCCTTTGCCTCCCTGTCCATTTCACTTACCAGGATTCCCAAAGCGTGTTTCCCTGATTTATCCACGGCATTTACATCAATGCCTTTTTCAATGAAGAACTTTGCCATTTCAAGATGATACTTATTCATCCAGTGGCCTCCGTATGCAATGTGATGAAGAATTGTTTCCCCATCCATGTTTAAGTCGGAAGCCTTACAGCCCTTGGATAGAAGATAGTCAATCATGGCCCGTGCATTATTTGCAGTAGTCCTTGCCCGTTTTTCATAGTAAGAATCATTGTCGGCAAGATAATGGTCGGCACTCTTAGACCGATCAATGTAAATCTCTGCGCATTGGTACAGTGGAGTTTCTCCTCTATATATATAAGAGTATTCTGGAATCCTGCATCCATTGTTCACAAGGAATTTCAACAAATCAAGATTTGAAGAACCAATGGCGCTGTTGACAAGAGAACGTTCAAGCTGTCCCCTGTCATTTTCAACAAGAACGTCGATGTCATTCCCGCTTTCCTTAAGGGCAAGAATGTATGGTTTCAAGTCTGCCTTTTCACGATCAATTTCATACGTCATGGCAAGAATCAGTGGAACCTTGTTGCCTACAAGTGGAAGCAGTTCCCTGAATGAATCCATGTCACGCTGAATAAAGGAATTGACAAGCATCTCCGGTGAATAGCCCGCCCCTGCCGCAACAAGAATGTCCCTGATTTCCACCGAGTTCTTTCCAAGGTTCCATGCTTCCAGGGCGGAAATTGAATGTTCAAATTCATGGAGCAGAAGACAGTCAAATCCCTGTTCAATCAGGAACCTTGTAACCTGCGGGTCGGAATTGAATGCCGCTGCATAAACCACTGGCGAACCCGTCAAAGTTTTCTGCTGGCCGGATTCAACAATATCTTTAAGTACCGGGTTTTTCCTGACCTCCTCCAGTGTTCCAAATGCTGCAACGGAATTCAGGTCCTTCTTAAAGTCCTTGAATTCATTGTCAGCAAAAGGAAATTCAACTGAAACATGGAAATATGGATTTGCCCTGAACGTAACGTCAAAAACAAAAGTTCCAGCTTCTTCGGAATTATTGGCGATGTAAAAATTATACTCAAGGTTTCTTGAATCCAGGAGCTTCTTGAATTCCCTTACGCGCTTAAGGGGCTTTTCATTCCAGGTGTCAGAGATTTCCTTCCATGTATTATTCTCCCAGACGTAGATGCAAAGCTTGGGATCATGAACCTCTGGAATTCCGCCAGACCTGCTGCGGTATGTTGCAAGTATGTGGCGTCCTTCAGGATTTGGATAAATCTGATAGAGATAGTAGCTGTGGCCGCCGCCAGTTCCCGGATAGAAATCATGAAACATAGTTCCGGAAAATGATGCGTTTGGGCTTGTCCAGTATTTTTCTCCGCTTTCCCAATCCGACGCAAGGACTTCAAGATTGCCGTTGCTCTTGTCCCGAACATTGTCCTTTCCAACATCAAGTTCATAAAGTGCCCTGAGCATGCGCTTTGTCTCAGGATCATAGATGTAGGGAATGTCACCGTCTGCATAATATGCTCCGTAGATTTCCGGCCGGTTAATGCCTGCATTGACGGCAATTTCATCGACACACAGTTCATTGTCAGGTCCTGTTCCTTCATAAACTTCATCGATGACGATCTTCATTTTGCTGAAGGCATGGTATTTTTTTCCAATGCTTACATAGACTGGCAGTGGAGTATCTTCAAGGGTGAAGGTTGCAGATGAAGTCTCATCATCAAGAAAAATCCTTCCGGACTTTATGCGGTTGTTCTTCCAGTAATATGCAATGTTTCCAAAACCGTTCTTAACCGTAATTCCATTAAGGGCAGTCGGCTCCTCAAAGGTAAGTTCAATCCACTCCCCTACTCCATTGCCACTTGTTCCGGCAACCCAGGATGCCCAGGAATGGCTTGCAACATTTCCAGCCCCATATTTTTCAGAAGAGATGGAACTAGCCCTGGCTTCCTTAATGGCAACATGTTTTGCTTCGTGCTGATTAAGTCCCTGGAACTCCAGATCCAGCTCGCTATAGTCGCAGGAAATAATGCTCTCCCTAAAATCGGGAACTTTATTGCCCTTGCCGTAGCCCGGACAATTGCAGCCTGCAGAAAGAATGCAGGTAAAGCTGATGAACAACAAAAACTTTTTCATATAGGGAACTCCAAAAAGAAGCAAGGAAACCAAGCCTCCACAAAATTATAAAAAAAAAGTAAAAAAGTTTCAAAAACCCCTTGCATTTTTAATTTAGATTGTATACAATCTAATTGTAAACAATCGAATAAAGGGCGGTCAGTTTACAACATTCTATCAGTTACAAGGAGACGGTTATGAACGCATTTGAATTTACAGCAAAGACACAGGATGGCAAGGAAATCGAACTTTCACAGTTCAAGGGAAAAGTTCTTCTTATCGTAAACACAGCTACAGGCTGCGGTTTTACCCCACAGTACGACGAGCTTCAGGATCTTTATGAGGAACTTAAGGATGAAGGCCTTGAAATCCTCGACTTCCCATGCAACCAGTTTGGTGCACAGGCTCCAGGTTCAGATGAAGAAATCAACGACTTCTGCACTGGCCGCTACGGAATCACATTCCCACAGTATTCAAAAATTGAAGTAAACGGCGAAAACGCAACACCACTGTACAAGTGGCTTACTGCAAGCACAAAGTTTGCCGGATTCAAGGGACCATTTGAAGAAATCCTCGTACCTATTGTTGAAGGAATGGACAAGGACTACAAGAACAACGGAAACATCAAGTGGAACTTTACAAAGTTCATCATCAACCGCAACGGTGAAATCGTAGAACGCTATGAGCCAACTGCCGACATAAGCGACATTAAGGCAAAGATCAAGGAAGTTCTCTAAAAAGGATGATTCCTTCCAACCCTCAGGAAATCTGCCGACTTGCGGTTCTTCCTGGGGGATTTTTTTTGGACTCCCAGCCAGATGAGATTTATAAAATCACCTTCCCCTTTTCAAATTCAACCATTATAATGAATCCATGGCAAGATTAATCCACACAATCATACAGTTTAAGTCCGAATCAGACCTTAACGAAATCCTGGCACTTACAAAAAACGGGGAAAGGCTCCTTGACTTTGAAAAAATAATTCCTTCCCCAGCTACAAGGGAAGAATGCGTGGAAAAATACGGCGAAGAATTCCTTCTGCTCGAAAGCGAACCCATCCAGCAGCAGCCAGACAAGCCATGGTTCAGCTGGTACAGGTGGAGAAAAGCCCTGTGGGGAACGCCTTACAATGCCACAAACGTAAGCATCGAAGGAAGCAGCCTTAACTTTGACACTAAGGAACTTCCCGCCTTTCAAATCATCAGTGCACTAAAAGACCTGTTCCCAAAGATTGATTTCGCCCATCAGGTGCAGCTGAACCAATAGCAAAAAAAAAATCCTAGTTTCCTTCAATAAGTTTTTCAACTTCAGAAAGAACCGGCAAAGCAGGAAGACCGCCGCGCTTTGTAACGCAACGGGCCGCAACTGCACAGGCAAACTCCATGGATTCCCTAAGTTCCTCATGAGTAAAATCAAGGGGATTTTCCTTCCGCGTAAGCCTGTAAAGAAGTCCACCGCCAAAACTGTCGCCAGCCCCGGTAGTGTCAACGGCATCGACTTTTGGGGAACCAACCCTTCCATCAAAAACCGTGCCTCCATTTTCGTAGCGGTAGTAAACGCCCTCAGAACCAAGGGTAACGCTGACAAGCTTTGCACCAAGGGCCGTGATTTTTTCTGCACCCTCTTCGCAGGAAACATCGCCAAACAGCAGCCTCAGTTCCTCGTCGCTGACCTTTACGATGTCGGCATAAGGAAAAATGCTCCTGAGTTCATCAAGGGCCTTCTCCCTGTCAGGCCAAAGGTTTGCACGCCAGTTTGGATCGTAAGAAACAAGGCCTCCTGATTTCCTTACATATTCAATCATTCTAATGGTTGTGGATTTTGCCGGCTCCTGGGTCAGGGAAAGGGAACCCACATGGAGAATCCGAGCTTGGTCAAGATAGGACCTGTCCACATCATCAAAGGAAATCTGCGTGTCGGCTCCAGGATTCCTGCAGAAGGAAAAACTTCTCTCGCCCTTTTCGTTAAGCGAAACAAAGGCAAGGGTCGTGTGCTGGCTGCAGCATGTTTTCATTCCCCCCACATCAACGTTGATTTTTTCCAGGTCGCGGCGAATGTTCCTGCCAAAGGAATCTTCACCCGTCATGCCGATAAATGCACCGCTACCGCCAAGCTTGCAGACTGCCCCCACACAGTTACCGGGAGCGCCGCCAGTGTTTTCTTCAAAGAGATTCTTGCCGTCAGAATTCTTTCCTGCAAAAGTAAAGTCAATGAGGATTTCCCCAAAAGCCACCACGTCAAATTTCTTCATAAAGTTATCCCCTTTTTTCCCGGATCCAGAGAACTTCATAAGGTTCAAGATTCAATGCTTCCCGGGTGCAGATTTTTTTGTCCGAAAGAATGTCACTTGCCACTTGATTCCATGCATCAATCCTGAACCTGGCAGGACTTTCTGAAAAGTTTGCAACAACATGAATTCCATTCCGCCTGAATGCAAAAACATGGCTGTCCTGTACATCATAGAACATAATGTCTGCAGAATCAAATTCTTCCGTAGACTTCCTGAGCCCTATTATTTTTCCCAGATACTTTTCAAAATCCTTCTGCAGTGCACCCTGGCTTTCTTCATAAACCCTGCTGTCGACCCTGTGAACCCATCGTGAATCATCCTTCTTTGAAGAAACCTTCCTGTAGGAATAGTCGTTGAACATGGCCTTTTCATCACCAGCATACAGAAGAGGAATTCCAGGCAAGGCCATGAGCACTGCATACATCATCTTCATTCTTGCCAGGGCCATTTTGCGGTTAAGGGCATTATCTTCAGCTTCAGCCTGTTCAAGGCCTGCAAGACTTGCCATGGTTCCGCAGATCCTGCAGTCACCGTTTTCCGGATTCAGCTGGAATGCCTCGCCCCGTGCAAAGGTTCCCTCAAAGCGCCCCGTATAAAACCTGTTCAGGAATTTCCTGTGCTCAAATCCGTTTATCCCGAGCCAAGCTGCATCCTCATCACTAAAGGTCCAGCCTATGTCGTCATGACAGCGGATGTAGTTTATCCAGGAGCAGTGTTCTGGAATGTACCACCGTTTCTTCAAGGATGAAGTGAGCAGGTTTGTGTCCCGTGTTGCAATGGTTGACCAAAACAATGCCATCTGCAGCGGATTATAGCTCAGGCGGCATTCATTCTGGTTTATGTACTGAACCACCTGGTCCGGGTGAACAATGGCCTCGCTCTTAAACTGCAGTGACGGACAGACAATCCTTGCCACATACTGGAAGCACTGAATCAGGGTATGGGCCTTTGGCTGGCTTTCGCAGACAGTTCCCTTTTCCTTCCATACAAAGGCCAGGGCGTCAAGCCTAAGGACATCCACTCCAAGATTTGCAAGGTTAAGCATCTCACCGCACATGGCAAGAAAAACTTCCGGGTTGGAATAGTTCAAGTCCCACTGGAAGGAATTGAATGTAGTCCAAACCCACTTCTTAAGATTTTCATAGTAAGTAAAGGAACCCCTTCTTACCGTTGGAAAAATTTCCCTAAGGGTGGAATTCCACTGGTCTACTTCTGCCTTGTCGTCGTACATGTAGTAGTATTTCTGGAATCTCTCATCACCCTTCTTTGCTTTCTTTGCCCACTCATGCTCGTCACTTGTATGATTGAACACAAAGTCCAGCACAAGCTTAATTCCATTCTTATGGAATTCCCGGGCAACTTCCTTAAGGTCTTCAATTGACCCAAGCTTTTTCTGAACCTTCCCATAACTGGAGATTGCATAGCCGCCGTCATTTTCCTTTTTAGGACAGTCGAACAGGGGCATCAGGTGAACATAATTGACGCCAAGGGAATTAAAGTAGGGAATCTTTCCAACAAGGGACTTAAGGTCTTTTGAAAACAGGTCAACGTAAAGCATCATGCCGACAGTCTTCCTGTCAGAATACCATTCATCAGAAAGAACCCTTTCGTCACATTCCCTAAGTGCGCTGCTTCTCTTTTCATAAGCCTTGCGCATGATTTCTTCAAGGGAAGAAACATGGGCATAAAAATCCCAGCGGTCCCCGTACAGTTCAAAAAGCCTTTGGGTAAGGGCCGCCATGTTTTCTTTCAAACGCAACTCGTACATATCAACCCTTTACGGAACCTGCAAGAAGTCCCTTTACAAAGAATCTCTGGAGGCTCAGGAACACACCGAGCGGCAGAATCATTGAAATGAATGCACCTGCAGTAAGAAGATGCCAGTCCGTTCCGCGTGTACCAGCCATGTTCATCAATCGGACGGTAACAACTTCCGAGCCCTGCCCTGCTCCACTAAGGAATACAAGCGAAATGAGCATGTCGTTCCAAACCCAGATGAACTGGAAGATTGCAAAGGAAACGATAACAGGCACGCTTAATGGAAGAATCAGCCTGACAAAAGTTGTAAAATGGCTGGCTCCGTCAATAAACGAAGATTCCAGAATGCTCCTTGGAAGAGCCGAAATGTAGTTGTACATCATGTAAGTTGCAAGGGGCAGACCAAAACCGGTATGGGCAAGCCACATTCCAAGATAGGTTCCGTTAAGGCCAATCTTCTGGTAGTCCTTCAGGATTGGAATGAGTGAAATCTGGAGGGGAACAACAAGCATTGCAATGATGGCACCAAAAAGAATCCTGCGTCCCTTAAAGTCAAGCCAGGCGAATGCGTAGGCTGCAGCACATGCAATGAAGATTGGAATGATCACGCTTGGAACCGTAACCGTAATGCTAGAAAGGAATGCACTCATCATGGTGGCACCGCGAATAGTCTTTGTTCCAGCCATGTTTCCTACGCTGTACCTCTGTCCAAAAAGAACCTGGTCATAGTTGTCCAGGGTGAATGACTTTATGTCTGCAAACGCCTTCCACCATCCTGTGGAATTTGTGGCATCTGCGGTTCTGAATGAAGTCACGAGAACGCCAAGAGCCGGAATGATCCAAAGCAGACAGATGATGGCAAGAATGCAGGTAATGATTGTTCCCGAAGTAGAATGCTTAACTTTAACTTCCTTTTCCATTTAGAATACCTCCCTTTCCTTAAATCCCTTAAGGTTGTAGTAAATGACTGGGCTTACAGCCACAAGAATCAGAACGGCAATTGCAGAACCGCGTCCGTAATGCAGGAACTTGAACATCTGCTTGTACTGCTGGGAAGCAAGAACTTCCGTACCATACAATCCGTTTGTCATGGAGAAAACAATGTCAAAGCACTTGAGGGCTGCAAGAAGAATCGTAGTCGAAACGCTTACAATTGAAGCCTTTATTGACGGAATTATGATCTTTGTAAGAATCTTGAATTCATTGGCACCGTCAATGCGTGCAGCTTCTATCATTTCTTCAGGCACAGCCTTAAGCGAGGCGGAAAGAACCACAAGGGCAAAGCCTGTCTGAAGCCATACGAAAATTGCAATAAGGAAAAGATTGTTCAGCGGAGCCGAACCGAGCCAGTTCTGCGGCTTGCCGCCAAAGAAAACCACGATGGCATTCAAGAGGCCAATCTGTTCCGAACCAATGGGTCTATATGCATACATAAACTTGAAGATGACGCTTGCACCAACAAGGGAAATTGCCATAGGCATGAAAATAAGAGTCTTGGCAAGTTTTTCAATGTAACTTCTTTCAATGAGAATTGCAAAAACAAGCCCCAGCAGAACACTCAATCCTGTTCCGCACACAAGCCAGATAAGGGTATTGATCAATGAAGTGACCATGCTCTTGTCAGAAAAAATGTATTTATAGTTTGCCATTCCGACAAAGTGGGTTGAAGACTTGTCCATAAAGCTCAGGATGATTGAGCGTACTGTCGGAATAAAAAGGTACCATGCAAGAATAAGCACCGCAGGAATGATGAAAACATAAGGAATTATCTTATTGTAAACCTTAACGGAAGCCAGCTGGGCAAGCAGGTTCATGGTGTAGAAAATAAGGATTACGCTGGAAACGCCCCACAGGATTGCAAAAAGCGTCGTGGAAATCTGGGAAAGCATGTTTGCACGCAGAACCAGAAAGCCGCAAACCGAAACAAGCAGGGTCAGGGGAACAGCAATAACAGTTTTAACGATGTTTGACATATTATCCTCCAAAAAAATCATGGAAGGCAAAGCAAGTTCACCAATTTCACCTTCCATGAAAGGAAGCCCAAGGCCAGCACGAAGGAATCACCTTCCCCCATGCAGCCTTAAAAGCTCCTAAAGATCACTGGGGCCAGCTCTCGTCGATTCCCTTAAGAGCCTGCCTGGTGTTTTCAGCGCCGCTAACCCAGTTAACCATTCCAGTCCAGAATGTACCTGAGCCAACTTCTGCCGGCATCTGGTCAGAACCGTCAAAGCGGAATACGGATGCATTCACAAGAATCCTTGCAAGTTCCTTTTCGATGCTGTTACCGTAGTCTTCAAAGTTCTGGTCCTTGTGTGGGAACAAGGCTCCACCTACGCGCGCCCATGGAATACAGCCTTCCCAGGTTGTAAGGAACTCGAGGAATTCTGAAACTCCAGGCTTGTCCGTAAACATTACAAACTGGTCACCGCCACCAAGAACAGGTGTTCCGAATTTTGGATCAACTGACGGAAGGGCAAAAACCCCAACTTCTTCTGCCATGTTTGCCTGTACGCTTTCAGGGAAGAATCCTGTTATGAAGTTACCCTGACGGTGCATCATTGCCTTAGGAGGATTTTCAAAAAGCGGCTTAACACTGTCACCGTAATTCGATGTAAGGATGTTTGTTCTTCCACCATAAACATAGTCATCATTGAAGAAGATTTCACCAATATAGTTCATTGCATTTTCAACTGCAGGGTCATTGAATGCAATCTTATGGTTTACCCATTTATCATAAACATCAGGTCCGGCTGTACGGAGCATCATGTCTTCAAGCCAGTCTGTTCCAGGCCAACCAGAGGCAGCACCTGATTCAAAGCCAACTGTCCATGGTGTGATTCCGTCACTTACCATCTGTGCTTCAAGGGCACGAAGCTCATCCCATGTGGAAGGGATTGAATATCCCCTCTTTGCCCATTCCTTCTTGTTGTACCATACAAAGCTCTTTGCATTGACGCGATGGAAGACACCATAGGCCTGTCCCTTATATGAACCAAGATCCTTCCATACAGAAGCGTAGTTAGAGTCAATCCTTGAAACAACGCTTTCAGAAAGGGGCTTGATGTATCCGGCTTCTGCAAAGTTCTGCATCATGCCAGGCTGTGGAAGCATTGCAATATCAGGAGGAGTTCCTGCTGCAGCCTGAACCTGAATCTGTGTTTCAAACTCAGGGCTTCCTTCATAAACAACATTGTATCCTGTCTTCTCGTTGAACACCTTGATGATTTCTTCAAGGCGTGCAGCTTCTTCACCACGAGAAGCTCCAAAAACCAAAATGGTCTTTCCGTCATCCTTCGATGACTGAGCATTGTTCTTTACGCAACCAGCAAATGAAAGGGCTGCGATTGCACCACAAAGCAAAAGTGCCGACTTTACCATAACTTTCTTCATCTCTTCCTCCAAAAAAATTGTTTAACTAAATGCAGCTACAGGCTGGAGTTACGCTCGATAACTTCAACTGGAACCTTAACCCTGCACGGAGCCTTCTTCAAATCCGTAAGCCTGGACAGAACAAGCTTTGCCGCCTGAACCCCGGATTCATCAAGGGACTGGCTCACGGAACTCAATCCCGTATACCCTGAAAGGTCAATGTCATCAAAGCCGATAACCCTGATGTCCTCAGGAACCCTGATTCCCCTTTCAGCCGCAAGAGCAATGAACCTTGTGGCAATAAGATCACTGGAACAGAAAACGCAGTCCGGAATATTCTCCTGGTTCAAAATGCCCCTGATTCCCTCATCAGCCTTTCGTTCCTTGAATTCACCGATCCACACATTCTCATCCCTGATCTTAATCTTCTTTCCGGCAAAGAAATTCCTGAAACCCTCAAAGCGTTCGGCAGTTGCAGAAACCGTATGTTCAGACACGGCCTCCTCACCAACAAACCCTGGATTCCTGCATCCCTTTCCGTAAAGATACTGGGCAGCTTTTTTACCCCCAAGAACGTTCTGAATTTCAACACAGTCAAAATCATCAGTTCCGCTTTCGATAAAGCACACGGGAAATTTTGCTTCCTTCAAAAGCTCCATGCTCTTCTCGTCCGGATTAAGCGAAAACAGGATCAGGCCGTCTGTCTGACTCAAGGTCGTAAGGGTCTTGATGTAATCGCTCAGGTCATTCCTGCCTGTAATTGAATAGATCACGATTTCAAAATGTTCACCATTCAAAACGGATTCAACTCCACGCAACCTCTGCATGAAGGCAGGCTGTGTAAAAAACGGAGCTATCACGCAAATCTTCCTGTAGAATTTTCGTGCAACGGCAACAGCTTCCGCTTTTGGAACAAAGCCCAGTTCCTTTATGGCAGCCAAAATCTTGTTCCTTTTTTCTGCAGCCACTTTTGACGGATCGTTTAATACGCGGGAAACAGTGGCCGGGCTGACTCCTGCATATTGTGCCACGTCGTAAATTGTTGGATTCTTTAAAGACATGTATACCTCTCTTTAAGCTTCCTATGAAACTTGTTTTATGAAACCGGTTTCATTTCCTAATATGATTATATGTCCGTGTTTGTTTTTTTGTCAAATGAATTTTAATGAAACAAATATGAAACTTTAAAGATTTTTCGACAATGGCGAATTAAATTCTCTGGGGCTTCCGGCACCCCGTCCGCAAGGCTCCCGATGTGCCGTCGGCTGTTCCGTGGCTCCGGTGTCTAACGCACCTCCGGTACTTGGCATGGCCAAGCACTGGCCTACGGCCACCACTCCATAGCCTAAGCCGTCCAGGAACCTAAGCAGCGACTACCTCATGAAGCTGCTTAACAAATTCCATTACAGGAACAACATTTCCATCGAATATTTCCGTAAAGTCCAGAGAACGGAACGGGTCATCAGTGATAAGATTTGCAGCAACAATGTCACCATTCTGCAATACAAAAGTTACTATCTGATGTAAGAATTCTTCCTGTGCAGGATTAAAGTTAAATTTTGAAAGATACTCGCTAAATAATTTTGTAACAGCTTCTGGATTTAATCCTACGATCTTGCGGACAAATACACCAAGTGGTGCTCCTTCTGCAATTGCATCATATTCTTCTTGTGTTCCAAGTTCTTCACAAAGAATGTGCTGTAAATCCTTAATATCTTTTTCTGTAAGTGGTTCAATATTTTTAATCTTGTTTACAGCTTCACAGTCAGTTGTCTCGGCAAGATAATCAATTACTCTTTGTTTATAATTCTTAAACTGAGGATTGATATGTTTTCCACCTTTTTCTACTACTTCATCCCTGAAGTTTGTTTCAACAGTCTGTCTTTTAGGAGCATCCAGATATTTAATCAAATCTCTTACCTGAGTACGGACAGATTCAAGTTTAGAGACTGTGATATCTACCCAATAATCTGTGGACAGGAATGTTTTCAAAATCTCTGACTTAGCTTTAATTTCAGGAATAGTCTGCTTATCCAAAAGCTGGCCAATAATTGTAGTTACTTTCTGGAGTGGTTTACTAAAATCTTCATCCCCTACAAGATGACTTAATTCCATATTAAACATCCATACGTCAAATACTTTTGCACTACTGGCTTCTTCGTCTGGACTAATCAGAGGAGTAATTACCTTCTTAATTTCTGCAAGCATCAAAGG
>JAZLGN010000029.1:0-16854 GCA_045616325.1 Treponema sp. | reverse complement strand
CACGCGACGAACCTGACTACGACAAACTGATGAAGTGGAGAATCGGAATCCTTAAGGAACACGGACTTGGCCTCAAGGAAATCCAGGACGTAATTTCAAAGATTGACCCTCTCCCTGGGGCAAAGGAATTCCTTGATACCCTCAGAAGCAAGTGCCAGACAATCATCATTAGCGACACATTCAGCCAGTTTGCAGGCCCGTTGATGAAGAAGCTTGGCATGCCAACGATTTTCTGCAACGAACTTGTTGTTGCCCCTAACGGAGAAATCACTGACTTTAAGATGAGATGTCCACAGTCAAAGCTTACAACCGTAAAGGCCCTCCAGTCATGCGGATTTGAAACGGTAGCAAGCGGCGACAGCCACAACGACCTGGCAATGATCAAGGCAAGCAAGGCAGGATTCCTTTTCCGCTCCACAGAACAAATCAAGAAGGACAACCCGGAACTTGAAGCCTTTGAAGAATACGACGACCTTCTAAAGGCAATCCTCAAGGTTGTTGAGTCTTAAGCATAGCTTCAGTTAAATAAACATAAAGGGCTGCAGGAACTATGATGCACTATGTCATACAGTTGCCGGCAGCCCTATTTTTTTATATCAAGCCATTACTCAATGTCAGTGGTAATAGCTGTGCCCTTTGTATAAGTTTGTCCATTATATGATACATCTTCCTTTCCGAAATAGGCATTATTTGCCGAACCGCTTTTGGTATTGTTTATAATCTTGACACTGTCACCCAAAGAAACAGTAGTCTTGGTACTTGTATATATACCACCGCCATTAGACGTAGAACCACAGGAATTTCCAGATATTTCAACAAATTTAAGATTGAGGGTACAGGTGTTTGTAGAATAAATGGCACCACCATGGCCGCTGGAAGAGTTTCCAGTTATGGCAGTATCATAACCTTCCTTACCGACATTAACCGCAAGCTGGGTTCCATTGCTATAATCTTCAATATGCATGAAACCACCGCTGCTTGTGGAAGAATTTCCGCTTAACTGGCCGCCATAAACATTAACGGTAGTAGCCGTACTAGATCCTACGTTATTAATATAAACGCCACCACCATATTTAGATTCATTATCCTTGATAATACAATTTTCAACATTTACAACAGCCGTATTGGTTTTTCCGGCAGCAATGGTTATACCAGCAGACCCGGATGCATAGGTGCCGTTTGAAATTGTAGAATTCTTTATCGTAAAGTCACCGATTTCCGTAGCATATACAGCACCGCAGCTGTTTCCATTTACCGCATTTCCACCAAAGGTACATGCATCAATTGTACCGGTACAGCCTGATGCATAAACAGCACCCTTAGTGGCACTTCCGTTATTTATGAAAGAACATCCGTAAAGATCCAGGGTTCCCCCACTAACCTTAAGCAGGGAATCTGAAGTTGCCACAGCAGATTTTTTTCCATCAAAGACAATGTTCTTTACGTTAATGCCATTGGATGCCGTAAGCAATATTCCAGTAAATGTACTGCCACGCTTAAGGGTGGCAGAAGAACCGGCAGGTTCAAGGATGAGGTTTTTTGATGTCGTCAAGGCTTCCGTCACTTCAATATCACCTGCAATAACAATCTTTTCCGTAGGCATAGTGAAGGCATTCTTAAGCTCGCTGAATGTTCTGACCGTGATGGAAGTGTCCTTTGAAACATCAAGCTCGGCAGAGAATTCCGTATCCGGCACGTCACCAGGGTTTGCAACGCATTTAGAAAACCTGTTTTCTTCCCCATGGATATTAAATTTGCACGAATACCTGACAACATTAGTATCCACAGGAATATTATCAACATATAATAAATTACCAGCCGCACTGCCATCCTTATACCAGGATACGTTCTTAAGGCCATACTGTTCATAAACACCATTAGTGAGACCTGGAATATTCTGGAAATAATACTTCTGCACGCCAGGATGAATTCTCAGGGTAAACGTATCATTCAAGTCATCATAAGTTTTTTCAATGTAAGGATCTGGCATCTTGAATGTAAACTTTGAGACGGCATTTACGGTACAGTTTACAGCCGGATCTGCCTTGCTTGAAACAAAAATGCCGTTAATGTCACCGACGCAGAGAAGTTGTTCTCCTGACTCAACAACATACAGCATGGTATCATCAATGTCATAGTAATCAATATAATCGACAAGCTTTCCCGTCATGGAAGAACCGTCTTCGTAAGTTTCCGTAATTTCCGCATCGGAAGAAGCATCAGGAATTCCATCATGGAATACAATAGCCCCAGAATCAATGGAAACACTCCGTACAGGCCTTTCAAAAGTCTGCAGCTTTAGGGCCAGGGAACATTCAACAGTTGCATCTGCAACAACGGAAACATTTTCGCTGCCCTTGGCAACAACAGTAACGCCATCGGCTTTAAGGGCCCTGCCGGAAACAGTTGCTCTTCCTTCAGGAATGTCATTAAAAACAAGAAGGTCTCCTCCTGTACCAGTCTTGGTTTCACCATATCCATCTGCAGAAACAGTAATCACATAGGTGGCTGCTGCATCCTTCGCATACTTATCTTGGGCAATGGCACGTTCAGAAGAAGAATCAGGCAGCTTTACGACAACTGCACCGGAATCATAGCCAACGTGTTCCTGCCAGCAAGAGGAGAAAAGCAAGCAAATGGATAACAAAAACAGTGAAAATCTTCTCATAAAGTTAATTATAAATCACAAGTTGCATGTCAGTAAAGGCCTGGAACCAATGCAAAAAAAAACTGCCAGAAACAATGGTCCGGCAGTCCTTCATTTTTTTTCATGCTGAATTAAGATCGCATCCTAAAGCTCGATTCCATTTTTCCTGCAAAGCTCTCTTGCAGTTTCCACTGAATCAACACCTTCCTTGTTCTTGATTGGAGCAAATTCATGGTCGCGGACAACTTCATAGGGAAGACAGGTGTCCATCATGTGAATCATGTCAAGGATAAGGGCTTCAAACTTATATCCGTTAGGCTTTTCCGGGGAAATAAACTGGCCCTTCTCGTCCATGTAAGGAATCTTTTTTTCCACGATGTGAAGAGGAAGCTTCCTTTCTGCAATCTTGTTAAGTTCACTTACCTTGAAAAGATAGTTAAGGATTACGCCAAAGTTATATGCGTATTCATCCCTGGCATTCTTTTCCGTCTTCATGGAATCCGTAAGCTCATAGTATTCAACAATGGAAGGCTTTCCGTCTTCAAGGCACATTACGCCAACCTTTTCATCGGGACATGTCTTGCGTACAACCTTTGAACCTACGCTGCAGTTTCTTGCCATGGTTGCACCGATAAAGCAAGGGTCGGCAATGCGCTGGAGAACATTGTCCACTGCAAAAACATTGAGCCATTCAATGCCGGAATTCTTGATGATGTCAGTCATTCCGGAAGTTGCCATGGAAGAATACCAGCCGCCGTTTCCGTTTGGTGAATTGGCAATCTTACCCTTTCCTTCCATGTAAACCTGTCCCTCATAAGTTGCAGCAGGAGCCATTTCCTGGCGGAAGAAGTGAACGAAGGATTCGTCATAGCCAAAGAAATTCTTTTCCTTAAGGAAGGAAACTGTCTTTTCATGGTTCTTGTCGCTTGTCATTACGAAAAGGTGAATCCATGTACCTGCAGCCTTTGTAACATCCATGAGGTTTTCAATGAGGCGCTGGAAAATGTATACGTCCCTTGTAAGGCCTATGTTATACAGTCCCTTAGGATCGTTGGAACCAAGGCGTGTTCCCATTCCACCTGCAAGAAGAACCGCACCTACCTTGCCGGCCTTAATGGCTTCAAGTCCAAGCCTTGTGAATTCCTCACGATGAGAATCGATTTCCTTAAGGTCCATGGCATCGATTGGAGTAATCTTTCCCTTTGAAAGATCAGACTTATCCTTTATTGAATTGAGGACTGAAAAATCCGTAAGGTCTATCTGGTCAAGAAGTTCCTTCTGCTCAGACTGAGAAAGTTCATCATAATACCTGAGGACATGGGACTGTCCCACCCGGTTAAGTTTTTCCAATGCTTCCTGATATGTCATTTTAATTCCCCCAAAAACTAGAACAGTCCGCTGATGACTCCATTGTCATCCACATCGATGTTTTCTGCTGCCGGAACCTTTGGAAGTCCAGGCATGTCTACAATGTCACCTGCAAATGCAACAACAAAACCTGCACCGCTATAAAGCTGAACGTCGCGGACAGGGAATGCATAACCGCTTGGAGCACCCAGGGCAGACTTGTTATGGCTGATGGAATTCTGTGTCTTTGCCATGCAGACAGGAAGGTTTCCGTAGCCTGCCTTTTCATATTCAGCAAGCTTCTTAAGGGCCTTTGTATCAAATTCAACGGAAGCAGCTCCGTAAATATCCTTTGCAAGGGTTTCAATCTTTTCCTTGAAAGAGGCATCAAGAGGATAGATGTTCTTGAATTCAGAAGGCCTGTCGCAAAGTTCCACAACCTTTTCAGCAAGGGAACGCGCACCGTCTCCACCCTTGCCCCAGCCTTCACAAAGAACAGCCTCGCTTCCGCATTCACGTGCAAGCTGCTGAACAAGGGCAACTTCTGCATCAGTATCCGTAATGAACTTGTTTACTGCAATGACGCAAGGAAGACCAAATTTCTTCATGTTGTTAATGTGTGCCTTGACGTTTTCAAAGCCAGTCGTAATGGCCTCAAGATTTTCGACGCCAAGGTCTGCCTTTAAAACTCCACCATGCATCTTGATGGCGCGGCATGTTGCAACGATTACGGCAGCATTTGGCTTAAGGCCGTGCATGCGGCACTTGATGTCAAAGAATTTTTCTGCGCCAAGGTCGGCGGCAAAACCTGCTTCCGTTACAACATAGTCACCTGTTGCAAGGGCGCAAAGTGTTGCATTAATGGAATTGCATCCGTGGGCAATGTTGGCAAACGGTCCGCCGTGAATGAATGCAGGATTCTTTTCCAATGTCTGGACCAGGTTAGGCCTGATGGCATCCTTAAGAAGGGCTGCAATGGCACCAGTGCACTTAAGCTGGCCAAAGGTAACGTTTTCCTTTGAATATGTCTGGCCAATGATGATGCGGCTGATCTTGTCCTTAAGTTCCGAAATGCTCTTTGAAAGGCATACGATGGCCATGATTTCAGAAGCAACGGAAATCTGGAAATGGCTCTCGCGTGGAACACCGTCAATGCGGCTGCCAAGTCCAAGAATCACGTTGCGGAGGGCACGGTCATTAAGGTCAACGCAGCGCTTCCATGTAATGGTGCGAGGATCGATGTTGAGGGCATTGCCCTGCTGAAGGTGATTGTCTATGAGGGCTGCCATGAGATTGTTGGCAGCAGTAATTGCATGGATGTCTCCAGTAAAGTGAAGGTTAATGTCTTCCATTGGAACAACCTGGGCATAACCGCCGCCACAAGCTCCACCCTTGATTCCAAAGCAAGGTCCAAGGGAAGGTTCGCGGAGGGCAATAACCGTCTTCTTTCCGATTTTATTGAGTCCGTCACCAAGGGCAATGGTTACTGTAGATTTTCCTTCACCGGCTGCAGTTGGTGTCATGGCTGTTACAAGAACAAGCTTTCCCCTTTTTGAAGATGCCTGCAGGGCATTAAGCTTGTCAAAGGTGATCTTTGCCTTATATGTTCCGTAAAAATCAAGGTCCTTTTCTTCAAGGCCAATTTTTGCCGCAACATCTGCAACAGGAACCATTACGTTTTTCTGGGCGATTTCAATGTCTGTCATGTATTCTCCAATTTTATTATGCCAGGAATACCGGCTATTTTATTCAACATCAAGCAAAGAAATTTCTTCGCGGGTAAGGGGACGATATTCACCGGGAGCAAGGGATTCGTCAAGGTAAAGATTGTTCATCCTAAGCCTTTTCAGATATACAACCTCGTTTCCAAGGGCTGCAAAAATCCTCTTGACCTCATGGAATTTTCCTTCCGTTACGGTCAGGGTGCAAACATCAGCTGGATTCTCACCGGAACCTATATGATACTGTTTTTTATCCTTCCATTCAATAACGGCAGGCAGACAGTCTGCAGGGCCATCCTTTCCATCAGCCTCAATGTGGATTCCCCTGCCAACTTCCTGTTCATAATGGCGCCTCTGTTCTTCACCAACTGCATCCCGAAGGTACACAAGATATGTCTTTGGCACACCGTACTTTGGGAATGTAACCCGGTGAATGAGCATGCCGTCGCTTGTAATGACAAGAAGGCCTTCCGTGTCCGCATCAAGGCGTCCAACGGTACTAAGGTTTCCACCAAGATACTTGCGGTTGTCCTTTTCATCAAGAAAATCATAGACCGTCTGCCTTCTGTCTGATTTGGTTGAACACACTGCCCCTGCCTTCTTGTTCATCATGAAGTATCCGTTTGATTCAACAGCAAGAACCTCTCCGTCAACAGTAATCGTGTCAGTGTCCACATTAAGGTGACAGTCGCTTTCCCTTACAACTTCCCCATTGATGCACACCCTACCTGAGCGCACAAGTTTCTTTACGTCCTTTCTTGAACCAAAGCCTGAATTAGCAAGAATCTTGTCAAGCCTTTCCGAATTCGTCAAATCTGCCATCATTCCATCCTATTTGGCACTTGCCTTTTGCTTTTCTATGATTACCCTGTCACCAACCCTGATGATGTCGCCCGTAGCCTGGCTTAGGGAACTGTACATTCCTTCACCAATCCTTATTTTTCCAACGGCAACCTTCTTGATGCCACGGTATACGCTGCAGTCAAGTTCAGCAGCCTTCTTCGATGCACCAAGTGAATCAAGGGCATTCCCGGTAAAATAAACGCGGTAGGAATATTCCTCACCGGCGCCAGTTACAATTCCGTCTGGAACAAGTTTTCCAATGGGCTCCTCGCAAAGGGATTCAAGAAAAGCCTTGTATTCTTCAGTGATTATGTTCTTCTCCCTGTTAATGGAAGCCTTTTCCTCGTAGGCCCTGTTAATTTCCATTACGCTTGAAGCAACAATTTCATTGCCACCGCTGTTTGCAGTGACCATCATTGCATTGGCAAGGGACACAACGGCGTTTTCTTCCTTCTGTGGAAACTGTTCATACTGGGAAAAAAGGTATGCCACGTTATCAAAAGATGACTTAAGGTTTTCAAGGCTTTTTCTAAACCCCTGGGAAGCCTCTTCATTCAGGACCATATACTGGCCGTACTGTGAAAGCCCCTTATAGGACGCAGGCATGGATTTTGCAGCCCTGAGTATCTGGTTTAGCCTTTCATCTGACGGAACCTTGGGATCGTAGGCTGCAACGGTTTCTGCAATAAGACTTTCCTGCCTCTTGCGTTCCTTTTCCATATTGCGCTTGTATTCAGCACGATTATCTGCAATTAGGCTTTCATATTTTTTTACAAGCTTATCCTTTTCCTTTTCGTGAAGGATGCGTTCGCTGTTGATTACGGCCTTCTGCCTTTCTGCCTGCTGAACACGAGAAGAATCAAACTGCTGACGCTGTTCAGTGTAAAGCCTAATGTTGTCATTGCATGCGGCAATAAGCTTGTTGAATTTTTCAAGCTGCAGCAGGTCATCATTGTATTCCTGCTCGATGAGCTGGCGCCTTGATTCCCTGGTCCTTGCATTCTTTATGTTGAGTGCATTAAGGGCCTTAAGGGCCATTACATGCTTGTTTTCTATGCGCTCGATTTCTTCAGCATGCTGAAGTTCAAGATTTTTCTTCTGGTTTTCATTTTCTGCAATCTTATCGTCAATGGTACTGACCTTGCTTAAGAGGGACGTAAGATTCAAGGTTTCAAATTCCTTTACCTCGATAACCTGGTTTCTGTTGGCATGGGAAACAAAAGCCATAAGCATGACCGTAAGAAGAAGAACCACGGCAAGACAGATGACAAGCTTCTTCCACATATTCTCCCAGTAAAAGCCTGAAGAATTTTTTCTTGTGGCAGCGTATTCACTTTCAAAATCAAAGAGCACTTTTTTCCTGTCAGGAGAAATCCTGCGCAGTTCATTCTTCAGGATAAGCCCGATTTCGTCATGAACATGTTTATGTGTACTGGATTCTATTTTGTTGTCATTGCCCATATTCCGCTCCAATTTTCCGGTGCATCGCCAAATCCCATTCTTTCAAGGAAAACATCGCAAAGTGCAAAATTCGCCTTCCTGAACCAGGTCCTTGCCTCGTTCCATCTTCCCGCATAATATTCAGCAAGGCCCTTCTCAAAGACCTCAAGCTTTTGGCTGTAAGTGCCATAATCCCATTCAGTCGCAGGGCAATACCTGTCAAGTGGAAAGTAAATCTTGACGCCTTCAGTTTTTCCCTTTACCTGAACCGTATCAAGTTCATAAAAGGAATACCGCTCGCAAGCTTCACTATCCCCAAGGGCCTCGTCCCTTATGTACTGGCTTACAATGACAGGCACCCTGTAGATTCTCGTAAGGCCTTCAAGCCTGCTGGCAGAATTTACATTATCACCGATTACCGTGTTTGCCATTCTGCGTGAAGAACCGATGTTGCCGTAGAATACGTTTCCACCGTCAATGCCGACTCCAACATCAAGCATTATGGCCTTGTACATCTTCTCCTCGCTTTCCGTAAGGGGACGTGTCTTTTCAAGTTCTGAACGCTGCCGTGCCATCTTGCCGCGAAGTTCTGCAGTTACGGCCGTAATTTCCCATGCAGACTTAATGGCATCAAGAGACTTTGTTCCAAGATGGTCTTCCTCAATTCCATAGCTTGCAAGAATTGCATCGCCAATGATGGAGCCTATGATTCCCCTGTTTTCACTAACCTTCCTGATTACGGATTCATAGTGAACGTTCAGGAGTCCGATGATGTCGTTGCCAAGAACTTCCGTCCTGTAGGTAAAGCTCTTAATGTCGCTGAAAAGAATTGTAAGTTCCCTCTGCTTTCCTTCAAGCTTAATGTCCTGCTCAAGATGGGCCTTGCGCACAACATTTTCCGGCACAAACTTCTGGAAGATCTGCAGAAGGTTATTTATTGTAGAAGAAAGATTATTAAAATTCGATGCAAGGTATGTAATGTCATCATTGGGGGCACCGTCTATCTTTAACGGTGCAAGTTCCTTGTTCTTCTGCATGGAATACATCTGCTCGGAAAAACTGTTTATGTTTGCAAGGAGTCCTTCAAGAATTTTCATTCCCATGAAGACAAAGAAAAGAACGAGAAGAATTATGATTCCAACCGTAAGCCCGATGACATGAAACATGGCCCTGTTGCTTTCCGCCTTTTGGTTTGCACGGACAATGTATGCCTGCCAGTCTGGATGATACTTGTAAACGCCAAAATAATCGTCACCATCAGATGTCTTAAAGTCTATGCGCCCCTGACCGCTTTCAGAGTTTTCCATAACATTAAAGGCGTCCTCATCATCAAATTTTTCCCAGTTGAAGTCCTCTTTTGGAGAAGCAATAAACAGGAAGGAACCGTCCTCCTTGACGCCAAAGGCAACGCTGTTTTCTTCCCTGTCGGAAAATCCAATCATGGCGCTTTCATAAATGCTCTGTATGCAGCTTTCCGTATCCTGGGAATAGGATTCAATCTGCTTCTGGCTATTGCACACATTGTAAAGGACTGCAAGCTTATCTATCATGACTGTGTTCGAAAGTTCCATGGTCTTTCTCTGGCTGAGCATTATGGAAATAAGGTTGGTTGAAAAAGCGGAAAGAAGAATCAGGATTACAAAAACCGCAAGTATGTTGATTTTAATGGGAATAATTGGCGTATTGCCTACATACCTGAAAAACTTGAAGCGAAAAGTCCCCACCTTCTTGATGTTCATAATTCCTCCCAGACAAACATCTCATGGAATTTTGATTTTAAACCCATTGCTTTATTTATTCAAGAAGAATATTCTATATAATATGAAAAAAAATAACCAGAAATCACTGCTGGCAAAAGGGCTTTCCCTGTCAGTTCTAACGCTTTTTTCCAGAATCTTAGGCCTGCTTCGCGAAATGACAAAAGCCCGCTTCCTGGGAACTTCCGCATTCTCCGACGCATTTGGAATTGCATTTATGATTCCAAACCTCTTCAGGCGCCTCTTTGCAGAAAATTCCGTTTCTGTTGCATTCATCCCAACCTTCAGGAATTACCTTGAAGACTGCAGTTCCCCGGAAGGGAAAAAAAGTGCATGCGACTTCGTAAATGCAACCTTCACCCTCCTTGTTTTTCTTACGACAGTTTTTGTCACCCTGGGAATGATTGCAACTCCCCTCATACTCAAGGTCTTTTTTTCCACGGAAGACATTAAGGCCATGCAGGAAGCCATAGTCCTTACCCGCATCATGTTTCCATACCTTGCAGTAATTTCCATTGCTGCCCTCTTTCAGGGAATTTTAAATGCACTCAAGATATTCTCTCCTTCCGGATTCACGCCCATACTTTTCAACCTGACGGTAATTGCACTTACATACATCCTTAGTCCATTGACCGAAAATCCAGCCCGAGCCATGGCCATCGGCGTCATTACCGGCGGAACCATACAAGCCCTTTTCCAGCTTCCCTTTGTAATCAGGAATGACTGGTGCGTTTACTTTACTTCACTCAAAAAGGCCTTTACAAATCCAGGGACAAAGAAAGTCATTGCACTTGTAGGACCTACCATAATCGGAATGGCAGGCTACCAGATAAACGACATTGTTTCCTCAGCCCTTGCAACAAGAGCCGGACAGGGAGTAGTTTCAAGCCTCCAGTATTCTCTCAGGCTCCAGGAACTTATCCTTGGAATCTGCGCAGTCACCATAGGAACGGTAATCCTTCCTGACCTGACCGGATATGCAAAAAAGAATGAATGGGAAAACTTCAATTCCCTTTTGGGCCAGTCAGTAAAAATCATGGCATTGATAGCAGTACCCATCACCTTCTATTCTCTTGTCATGAGGCGCGACATAATTTCCCTAATCTTTAAGGGAGGAAAATTCAACCTGGATTCCGTAAACATGACCATGGAAGTTTTTAAATTCCACATCATCGGACTGTTTTTCATAGCCGTAAACAGGATCGTCTCCCCGGCATTCTATGCACAGCAGAATACAAAAAGCCCAACCATTGCAGGCCTCATAAATTTTGCCGTCAACATTACACTGGCTGCCCTGCTCGTATCGCCTCTTGGGGGAACCGGAATAGCCCTAGCCCTTTCCGTTGCCAGTGCAGTAAACACTGTGGTGCTGTTCATTTTCCTGGCAAGGACAAAGGCCCTGGACATCGGAAACCTTGTGCACTCTTCAATCTTCTACACCCTTAAGATTGCAGCATTATCAGCAATAGCAGTAATTCCCGTAATTTTCCTTTCAAAATGCGCAGACAGCTTCATGGAGAAAAATTTTTCCAATGGCAACAAGCTGCTGACATCAGGAATTCCAGTTGCTCTGACAGCAGCTGCCTTTGGTTTTACGGGACTTTTGCTTCTTCTTGCAACAAGGGACAAGATTTTATTTTCCGTAATAAGAAAAATTAAGGGCCGCAGGTAAAATATCTTTTTAAAAACATGGCCCAGGGGGAACCAGAATGAATTTTGATGAACTTTATAAGACGCGCCGCAGCAGGGTTTATGCATACATGAAGGAAAAGGGAATCGCCGCAGCAGTTTTTGAAGACAGCGAAGACCGCCGTGAGCCAGCCCTCAGGTATCTTACTGGACATCCAACGGATGCACTCCTCCTTTTGACGGCAGAAGGAAATGCCATCCTGATTCCATGGGATGAAAACCTTGCAAAGGAACGCGCCCATGCAGACCAGGTAATTCCCTCTTCAAAATACGAAAGGAACTATGCAAAGGCCCTTGTTGAACTCTTGAAGTCCTCCTATTCCAGAGCCGGACTGACCATTGCATTCTGCGAGGAGACCCAGTACTGCCAGTACATGAAGTACAGGAAGGAACTTGACGGCTGGAACATTGAACTTAAGGGCGACAACGTCCACGACTTTGTAAGGAACATGCGCGCAGTAAAGGATGAATACGAAATCCAGTGCACAAGAAAAGCCTGCGCCATAACTGATGAGATGACACTTGCCATCATTGAAAATGTAAGGAACGAAAGGTTCAGGACAGAGATGGACATTGCCCTCTTTATAGAAAGATACCTGCGCGAAAAAGGTGCAGAAAAAACAAGCTTTGACACCCTTGCCGCAGGCCCTGCAAGAAGCTTTGCAATACATGCCTTTCCGGGCTACACCGGAGGTCTTTGGGCAAGCCAGGGACTTTCCATCCTTGACTACGGCGTGTGCTGGGAAGGTTACGCCAGCGACTGCACCATTACGGTTGCAAGAAATCCAAGCAGGGAACAGCAGCGGCTTCTGGATCTGGTCCAGACTGCAGCCGATGAATGTAAAAAGCTTTACATGCCGGGAAGGAAAATCTCCGATGCAGTTGCAAGGGCAGATGAAATCTTTGCCGCCGCAGGAAGAACCATGCCCCACGGTCTTGGACACGGAACCGGCCTTGAAATCCACGAAGGTCCATTTGTAAGCAAACGTTCTGCAGGAGACAAGGTTTTTGAAGCCGGAAACATTATCACCCTTGAACCAGGCCTTTACGACAGGGAACTTGGAGGAGTCCGCCTGGAAAACGATGTTCTCATTACCGAAAGCGGAAACGAAATACTTACAGACAGCCATATTTTCATTCTTTGACAAAACCACTATCATATTGAAGAAATCAAGATGAAAGACTGTTACAAGATTCTTGGCGTTTCAAGAAATGCCACCACCGCAGAAATACGCCACGCCTACAGAAAAAAGGCAAAGCTCCTCCATCCGGACATTACAGGCCAGAGTTCCGATGCCTTCATTGAACTTAAGCAGGCCTACGACACCCTGTCAGACCTTAAGTCCAGGGAGCTCTTTGATGAATCCTATAAGTTCCATAATACCCAGCAGCAGCAAAAGGCATCTGCCCAGTCCTTCAACTACAGGCAATGGCTCCTTGAACGCACCGATGACGAAAGCCGGGCAAAACTAATCATATTCGACCTTCTTAGAAACAATGAAGACAACGCCGTCAAGGAATTCAAGCGCATGAACATGGAACGTCCTGGATTCCGACTTGCAAGATGGTTCACAAGGGAAGACTTCATGGACTTTGGATTCATTCTTTCAGAGGAACTGGTGCTGCGTCAGGAATACTATGATGCAGTGATACTCCTTGAACAGATCATCAAGATGGAATATTCTTACGGCTACTTCAGGCTGTTTTTCCCGGAAGTCCTAAGCCTTGCTCGCCACATTCTTCGCAACAACATAGAAAATGCCTATGGAGAAGAACTTGCCATTGACGCCTGGGAACGTGCCCTTGAAATGCAGCTTGGACGCGATGACGACATTTACTTCCTTAACAGGATGTCAGAAGCATACAAAAAACTGGGCGACAACGAAACAGCCCGCATTTGCATGGAAGAAGCAAAAAATATCGAGAGGTCAAAAAAATGATAATGCTTAAGAATGAATCACAGATTGACGGAATCAGAAAAAGCTGCCACCTGCTTGCAGATCTTTTCAATGAAATTATTCCAAAAGTAAAGCCAGGCATAAGCACAAAGGAAATAGACAACTGGTGCGTTCAGTTTGCAAGAAAATACGGGGCAACTCCTGCATGGTACATAGAAAACTTTCCGGGCTGCGCTTGCATCAGCATCAACAACCAGGTCATCCACGGAGTTCCTTCAAAAAAAAGAATCATCAAGGACGGAGACATAGTGTCCCTTGACATCGGCCTTAACCTTAACGGATTCATTTCTGACAGCACCCACACGGTTCTTGTTGGAGACGTAAAGCCTGCCCACAGAAAGCTTTGCCGCGTTACGGCAGAATGCCTTGCAGCAGGAATCGAGGCATGCAAGAAAGGCAACAGGATTTCCGACATTTCCAATGCAGTTTACGACATTGCATACAAGCAAAACAATTACGGCGTCGTATATGAATACTGCGGCCACGGAGTTGGTCTTGGAGTTCACGAAGACCCAAGCATTCCAAACGTGCCGGAAAAAGGTGCAAACCCGCGCATCCAGGCAGGAATGGTTCTTGCCATTGAACCCATGATTAACGAGGGAACAGCAGACGTTGACATAGAGGACGGAAGCGACTGGACCGTAATCACTGCCGACGGAAGCTGGAGCTGCCACGAAGAGCACACTGTAGCAGTTTTTGAAGACCACACGGAAGTCCTGACCGACCTTGACTACAACGGAAACAGCTGCCTCAAGTAACCGGGCTGAATTTTTCCTGCAATTAATTTGGCCGTTACCGCCTGCTCCACCTTGTTCCGCAGGCGGTCGCTACGTCCGCCCCTCGCTATCCGCTCGTCCGCCTGCGGCGGAGTACCGGGCTCCCATCGCTAACGGGAAAATCTCATTTACAAATCACTGGGGATGCCCCCCTAAAGGTTTTCCGAATTATACATTGATTTTTACCGTCATTTTCTATAAACTATTCATCATATTTACGGGTAGTGGCGCAGCTGGTTAGCGTGCGTGTCTGGGGGGCACGAGGTCACGGATTCGAATTCCGTCTACCCGATATCCAATGTAAAATAAACCTTTTATAAAGGAGAATCAGATGGCTAAAATTCAGATGAAAAATGCAATCGCTGAACTTGACGGCGATGAAATGACTCGCGTTCTTTGGGCAGTAATCAAGGAAAGACTTCTTGAACCCTTCATTGACCTTAAGACAGAATACTACGACCTTGGACTCAAAAGCCGCGACGACAGCGACGACAAGATTACTTACGCTGCTGCAGAAGCAATCAAGAGACTTCACGTTGGTGTTAAGTGTGCAACAATCACTTCAAACGAAGCCCGCGTAAAGGAATACAACCTCAAGCAGCTTACACGTTCTCCAAATGGTATCATCCGCGAGGAACTTGACGGAACAGTTTTCCGCGCACCGATTTTCGTAAACAACATCCAGTGCTGCGTTACAAGCTGGAAGAAGCCTATCGTTCTCGGCCGTCATGCATACGGTGATGTTTACAAGAACTGCGAAATCAAAGTACCGGGTGCAGGCAAGGCTGAACTTGTTTTCACTGCAGAAGACGGAACGGAAATCCGCAAGACAATCCAGATGATGAAGGGACCTGGCATCCTCCAGGGAATCCACAACATGGACAAGTCCATCGAAAGCTTTGCACGCTGCTGCTTTAACTATGCCCTTGACCAGAAGATCAGCGTATGGCTTGGAACAAAAGATACAATCTCAAAGACTTACGACGGAAACTTCAAGGCAATCTTCCAGAAGATCTTCGACGAGGAATTCAAGGCAAAGTTTGAAGAAGCCGGCCTTGAATACTTCTATACCCTCATCGACGACTGTGTTGCCCGCATCATGAAGCACGAAGGCGGAATCCTTTGGGCATGCAAGAACTACGACGGTGACGTTATGAGCGATATGATTGCATCCGCATGCGGTTCCCTTGCCATGATGACTTCCGTTCTCGTAAGCCCAGACGGAAACTTTGAATACGAAGCAAGCCACGGAACAGTTCAGAAGCACTACTACCGCTACCTTAAGGGAGAAAAAACTTCTACAAACCCTGTAGCAACAATCTTCGCATGGACAGGTGCTCTTGCAAAGCGCGGTGAACTTGACGGAACACCAGAGCTCGTTGAATTTGCAAAGAAACTTGAAAAGGCAACCCTTGACGTTATCGAGGAAGGAACAATGACAGGCGACCTTGCACGCCTTGCAACTCCACCTGCAAAGAATGTAGTTAATTCTTGGGAATATATAGATGCAATCGCAGCTAAGCTGTAAGCAATAAGTTTTTACATGATAAAGTCGTTTGCCATAGGCAGGCGGCTTTTTTTTATTGCCTGATTGATTTTTTTAATTTACGGATTAATTTAAGCAGCCTCCAAAGGGAATGTGGAATTTACTGCAAAGTATTTCATATTCCCTTTTTTCGTCTTCACCCTTTAAGCTGGTAACATAAAATTTCATGTCGTCGGCAAAATCTGTATCTTCCGCAACACCAGTACATTCCTTTATAACTTCAAGAGCATGATTTGAAACCCCGTCACGGCTGTCTACGACAAAAACCTTCCTCCAGCTTTTTGAAGCAAAGGCTTCCTCTATCTCTCGTGCCATGTGGGTAAAATGGGTGCATCCAAGTATTATGGTGTCGCACCCAAGTGAATTAAAATATTCAACGGCAGGCATTACAGCGGCGATTTTCTCTTCCTGAGTTGCAGTGAATAGCTTGTGTTCAATGAATTCAATTAAGTCAGGATCACCGCGCTTGAATACCTGACAGTCACTTGCAAATTCCCTGATCAAGTTTTCAGAATAGGGATGGTTTACTGATGCGTTTGTCGCAAGAAACCCAATTTTTTTGTTAAAGCTAATTCTTGCAGCAAGCTTTATAGCAGGCACTGTACCCACAATGGGAAGATCTGGATGAAGTTTACGCAGGGACTCAAGAGCCGTGACGGAAATAGTGTTGCACGCAATTACTATTACCCTGGGATTCCACCTGTTCACAATAAGATTTATGGCATCAGAAGCACATTTTACTATTTCCTCAAAGCTTTTTTCCCCATAAGGAAAATGACCGGTATCTCCAAGATAAACACAACGGCTCTCTGGGGATTTTTCTTTAAGCAAAAGCATGTAAGGTATGCCACCAGTTCCACTGTCAAGAAAAGCAAAATCTACAAGGTTCTTCATCTTAATAACGAATCTATAATAAAAAAGACCGCCTTAATTAGGGCGGCCTTTTACTCAGTTTACACCGAATTATTCAGCTTCTGACTGCTGAGCGTTAGAATCAGATCCTTCGCTAAGAGAAGAAGAGAATGTCTCTTCTGTAGCCATCTTAGACTTTTCGATGTAACGGTTAACCTGCTTGTTACCAAAGCGAGCCATTTCACCGTTCTGGCGATCCTTTTCCTTCTTTGTGATGA
>JAZLGN010000028.1:0-26636 GCA_045616325.1 Treponema sp. | reverse complement strand
GTATTTTGGCTTTATGCCCTTTAAATCTTCATGCCGTGCGTAAACAAAGCTTTCTACAGCATCTGCAATCTTCTGATCAACATTTGTAAGCTCCATCCGTACAGCACGTCTAACATCAGGCAGCGGAATATTTATTCCTTTAGAAAAACTTTTAGAAGCTATTTCGGCATCACGCTTTCCACCAAACAATTTGCCTCCAAAAAGTCCTTTCGCTCCTGCTGCTCCATTTTTCATTCTTGCACTTGGGTCCCCGTACAAAGCAAATTCCGCCAGAGTTTTTACAACTTCCGCAGAATCATCTTCCATCAATACTTCTCTTGCCTTATTCAATGCATCGCCTGCAGAAAGTCCAGCCTTAAGACCGTTCAAAAACTCGCCGCAAATTACATCTGCACAGCATCCTTTTGGACTTGGAGTTCCAAATGCAATTCTCGAAGAACCCAGGAAAGTTACGCACTTTCCGTTCAATGCAGCTAAAAGCACAGAATTATCTATTGTTCGACCTTCGTAAAATGCACCGTAGCAGGCTTCAACCGCAAGAAAATACGGATTTCCAATTTCACGCAAGGAATCATGTGCCATAGCTTCTGGGTAAGAACTGCCTTTCTGGCCATACCAGTATTCAGTCTGACGGCTTCCATGAAGATTGAATAAAAGCAGATTTGAATCTGCAGGCAAAACATTCTGAACACTGTTCATGGAAATTTCCGGAGAAGTCATTACTGCCGGCCCTGCCACAAAGTCTTTGTAGATATCTTTTGTTTCGTTCTGCCACACTTCCGCACTAAGGCTAAAGGTTTTAATCTGCCCAACTTTGCCACAAACGGCATTAAGGTTTGCAAAGTAATTTTCAAAATCAACGGTTGGAAGGCGACCCACTCTAAGACAGTCATCAAAATCATAAGACTGACCATTAAATGGACTTGCTTCATCAAAAGTTGCATAAGGCAAATCAGAAGTTACATCCGAATCACTACCACTGTCACTGGCCTCGTTCGACCAGGTAATGCTTGGAATTACATCATAAGAGCCAATAATGAACAGATACTTTGGATGTTTTTCTTGAACTATATTTCTTATAATTTTCAGATGATTTGAAACTTCACCCGACAGCGAAAAATTATCAGACACATCAACCAATTCATACTGAACGCCTCTTTGACCAGCACATAATATAAAAGAGTCAATTACAGAGTTCAAAAAATCCCGGGACTTTTCAGATTTTTTTCCAAGCAATCCAAGATTTGTATAGATGATTCCTGTTTCCTTAATTTCCTTTGAACCGGCAGAAAACTCATAGGCAGCAGGAACTGCAAGTTTTACGCCGCAGCTTTCACAAAACAATGCACCAGGTGTTATTGGAGCCCCACAGTCTTCGCAAAATGCCATCAGTCACTCTCCCCAACAGAGATAACTTCAAAAACGCCGTTTACAAGTTCGCCTTCCACGGTCACCTTTTTGCCATCAAATTCTGTAAAACCATTGTTTTCAAATGGATTGTCACCCTTTTTATATAGTAGAATCTGAGTACCATTTTCAAAACATAAAAAGGGCCTCGAGCTTTCGCTTTTGGTTCCTTCTGCAAAAGTTTTATATTCGATGATTCCCGTTAACTTTGTCATAAAAATATTATGGCCCAGTTTTTTTGTGCCGTATACAGAGCATCCTCTTCAATTTTATGGAGTAAACTCCTATTAAAAAAGGAAAATCCTCTGCTTACAGTTTTCAAAATGAATGGTAGAATACTATCAATGAAAAAACTGATTCTGATTGACGACCATGCCATGCTTAGGGAGGGGATTGCTTCCTGGCTTTCAAAAAATTCTGACTGGAAAGTTGAATTGCAGTGCGAAAGCTTTGAAAGACTGCAATCCGATTTTGAAAAGGCAAATTTTTCCGCCGGCGATGATATAATCGCCATCGTTGACCTTTCCTACAAAACAGAAAACAGCAAGATTGAATCGGAAATTGGATGGGACATTATAAAATGGCTGAACTCAAAGGATGTCCCTTCCATAGTTTTTTCAAGCCACGACACAGGCACATTCATAGAAAAGGCCATGGGCCCGGACATCAGGGCAAGAGGATTTGTATCAAAAACATCAAATGAAAAAGTTCTTCTGGATGCAATAAATATGGTCGCAGCAGGAAAAACTTACATTCAGCCGGATCTGTTCAGCGGTTTTATAGAAACAAAATCCATCCTGTCAGCACTTAATTCAAAGGAACAGGAAATTGCCGATTTAATAATGCACAATTTCCAGAATGAAGAAATTGCCGCAAAACTTAACCTCAAGCTTCATACCGTAGAAAATTACATCAGCAAGATTTACGATAAAACCGGAACAAACAGCAAGAAGGAATTAATCGAACTGCTGCTGTAGGATTAAATGTAATTCCGAACGCTACGCTGCAACCCACGCCCTTGCTACGGCTTATGATTCGGAATCTCAAGTCATCTGTCATTCCGAACTTGATTCGGAATCTCAAGTTCAGCCTAGCTTTTTATCAAGCCTTTCCATGACCTTATACACTCCAAAAGAAGCAAAGACTGTAATAAGCCTGTCCAGCACATTTACCGGGATGCGGAGCAGAATCGAATCCAGCAGTGGGAACTTCAACCTTCCTTCAAAAAGCACTGCAAGGAATTGTGTCTGGAATGTATATTCCGAACCGTCGCCATTTAAATATGCACATATCCTGCTGATTATCCCACCTGAAATGCTCATGACAAGACACATAACCAGTGAAAGACCAAGCAGCTTTACGACTGTAACGATTAATGAATCGCCATCCTTCATGACCTGCCTCCTATAAAGCCATGCAGTTATACAGCACAGGAAAGCACTTAGGGTATAAAGCTGATACACGACAAAACTGTGGCTTACGATTATGTCAAACAGATGGTAGGATGCAACTGCAAGAATTCCCCATAATGGATTTGAAAAAAAAGTAATGGCAAGGCAAAAAACCGTATCACAAAAAAGCGGAATCTTTAAGACGTAAACAACAAAATCACACATGTAGTAATCCAGGATTCCAAAAGCCAGAGACAGTAAAAATAGAACTAAACCACGTTTATTTGCTGAATTCATGATGTCCATTATAAACTAAAATCGGATTTTTTTGTATAATCAGGTGATGCATAAGCTAACTACACTTATACTGCTCTTCTTTTTCTCATCAGCAATTCTCTTCGCCCATAACGAAAGCACCATGCACCAGAATCTTTATAAATGCCAGATGGCAGAAATCTGGAATAAATATGAAGCAGAAGAAGATCCAATTATCAGGAAACTCATTTTTGATGAGCTTAAGAAAAACATCAGTGACCACAATTACATTACTCCGGTCACCCAGCTTAGGGAACAGCAGGAAGAAATAATCGGCACGCTGGTCGATACCGCAGAAAAACTGGAAAAAGAAATATGCAGCCCAAATGCAGATTTAAAGCATAAAGCATTTCTGGAACACCAGTTGCAGTACCATATTTTTTCATACCTGGAATTTGAAAAGACCATCAGCGACTTCAAGAGCGAGCAGTTCTGGAAAGTAACAAGAATCATCCTGGTTGTTCTTGTGCTGTTCATCTCTTCAACAATATACCTGACCTTTACCTACAACAATGCAAGGCAACGTGCAAGACGCCAGAAGGAATTCAACAATACAATATTAAAAGTTCAGGAGGAAGAACGGCAACGCCTTAGCAGGGAACTCCATGACACCGTTACCCAGGACATTAGGACTTCCCTTTTATATGTAAGGAACCTGAAGGAAAAACAGGAATGCTCCCATGGGGAAGAAATGGAACTGATAGAAAAAATCGAAACCCTTGAAACCCAAAATCTGATAAACATCAGGAACATCATTCAAAACCTTACTCCCCCAGAAATGGAAACGGCCAAACTGGAAAACCTGCTGGCAGAATATTGCAATAATGTAAATCAGGTGGCAAACATAAAATGCACCTTCTTTGCAGAAAAAGGAATTCTTTTTGACAGGTTTGGCACCATTCAAAAGCTGAACATATTCAGGATCATCCAGGAATCCGTAACAAATGCCATTAAGCACGCAGATGCTACAGAGATAAACATCATTGTCCGCAGGGAATCTGGAAATTCCTCAAATATTATTTTCTTCATAAGTGATGACGGCCATGGTTTTGCAGAAAATTCCATTCCCCGGCAGAATAATGACATAGCAGACAAAAGCACCCATCTGGGATTGCAGGGCATGAAAACCCGGGCCCAACTCCTAGATGCCAGGCTGGATATTTTCAGCGATGAAGAATGTGGAACTGAAATAAGGATTGTGGTTCCCCTGCCGGCGGCAGTCTAAAAAAATAGTTTTTCTCCAACCCCTTGACACGATATGCGATAATTGATAGATTAATATCACCTTTTGGCGTCGTACCCAAGTGGTAAGGGACTGGTCTGCAAAACCACTATGCATCGGTTCGATTCCGATCGACGCCTAGCAAAATAGAGCTTCTGATAATTCAGGAGCTTTTTTTTTGCCTTCCGGGCCTTTCGAGCAAAGCTGGGGTCCGATTCCATATAAGGGCCTGGCCGGATCCAATGCCGTTCAGGCCTACTCATTTTGCCCAAACCTGCCGATAATCTACCGTATGAACATCAACTTTATCACGTGCCTTGCAGGCATTGTTCTCTGGGCAGCAGTAATTTCCATCATGCTTTCCAAGATTTCCAGGGAAAAGAAGATCCTTACGGCCGCAGGAAAAGCCACCCCAAAAACAGAAACCTCATTTGGTGCAAGCCTTTGCCTTACCCTTCTCGTGGAACTTCTTCCATTCATCATTCCCATGAAGTATTTTGCTGAAGTCATTTCCTGCATCTGCGGAATTCTTGGCGCATACATAGTCCTTAAGGAAAGGCTGGACAACATAAAAAAAGCACAGAATCCAGGAGAATAAAATGAAATCCGTAAAGGCTGCAGCCATTGCAATTACCCTGATCCTTGCGGCATCCTCTGCTTTTGCAAAAACCCTTCATGTAACCACAAAATACTTCGACATCATCTACGCCGAGGAATCAAGAAACAGTGCAGCAGCCATTGCGGAAGTTGCAGATTCCCTCATGGAAGAAATTTCCGGGGAATACGCAACGCCACCCCTTAAAAACATTCCTGTCCTCCTTGTAAAAGGCACGGATGTCTTTAACGGATATTTTTCAGCCTACAATTACAACCACATAGTCCTCTTTGACACTGTTCCCCAGGGCGACCTGATGTTCTTTGAAGAACAGATGACCAACACATTCCGCCACGAGCTGACCCATCTTATTTCCTCAAACTGCAAGGACGGTTTCTGGAAAAAAGTGTCGGGAATCCTGGGCGACGTCTACAACCCTGCATACTTTGTCGTCATGCCTACATTCTTTCACGAAGGGGCGGCGGTCTACAGCGAAAGCGAAACGGGCAGCGGCAGGCTTAACACTGGAAACTATGCATCCTTTGTCAGGCAGGCAAAGCTGAGCGGAAAGTTTCCTTCCTACACGGATGCCTTTGGCGCACGGTCAGTTTTTCCGGCCACAAGACTTTCATATATTTACGGCGCTGAATTCACGGACTTCATTATCAAGAAACATGGCTTTGAAAAATATGCCCAGATGTGGCACAATGCCGGAAAATTCAAGCGGCTTACGGCACCCGGAATCTTCAAGAAGACATACGGGATTTCCATGAAGAAGGAATGGAAAAATTTCTACGATTCCATCGACGTTTCTGGAATCGAATCCGATGAAATACTTGGGGCAAAAGGATGCCTTACAAAAAAAGAATTCAGGGGAAAAAGCCTCCACAGGTACGAGCTGGGTGGAGCAGGTGAAAACAGGATTCTTGTCCGGGACCTTTCCACGGGAGACGTTTTCCTTGCTTCCGGTCTTGGGACTGAAAATGCAGCAAGAAAAAAAGTATTTTCCGGCAGCTCAATGGAAAGCGCCCGCCTGAGCTGGGACGGCAAGTACATAGCGATAACAGAAATTTCCGGCAATTCCATCCAGAACAGAATTACGTCAAGCATCTACGATGTGGAAAACGGAAAATGGATCCTACGGCAAGAAAAGGTGCGTGAAATATGCCCCATTAAAATTGAAAATACAGCCAAGGGTGATCCTTCAGAAAGCGGAATGGATCTTTTGCTTGCTTCCATCTCAAGGGGTGAAGACAGCCAGATTTCAAGGCTCCAGGTTGCTTCCATGGACGGAAGAATCATTGCGGAAAAGAACTTTCCCATCAATGAAGTGCCATTTAACCTTGTGTCAGGTCCTGACAGCTCATTCTATTTTCTTGAAAAAAACTTTGGCGATTACAGGCTGTGCCGTGCCACCATTACGGAAGGTGAAGTCCCGGAATTAAAATTTGAATTCATTCCACTTGGAAAAATCAATCCGGAAAACCTGAGCATAAGTCATGACGGAAAAACCACGACGGCATCTTTTTCCTACTTCCGGGAAAAATCCTTTGGCCGATGTGCAGTTGCCAGAATCGAAGGTGACAGTGCAGCCATAACGTGGCTCGATGGTGCCGACATCAGCGGCAACACGGAAAGCCCCGTTGTTCAGGATGGAAAGATTTTCTACTGCAAGACATTCATCGACGAATCCTTTATCTGCATGACCACTGAAGAAGGTTTTGAAAATTCCCGGGCCGTAAGAAAGGAAAGCCTTGCCTTTGAAAAACTGGATGACGCTGACCATCAAATAGAAGGCAGGACCCTAATTCACCCCGAATTACCTGGAGAAAAAAATTATGGCAGGCTATTATACAGCGGACAAACCATTGCGCCGATTTCCACCGTGCAGCCATACTACCTTTCTTCATCCGTATATTTCACCGAAGAAATGGACTGCCTTGGAAAAGCCGATTCAAGCTTCATTGGAATTTCGGTCTTAAAAAACAGTCCTTCAGATTTCCTGCATCTTGCCCTGACGGCTGGAACCGACATAAAGAATCCCTACGCAGGAGCCGGTGCAGTCCTCATGGCAAAAAGCCAGTCTGACCTGATAAACATTACCAACACCCTTAACGTAATAGGAAATTACAGGGAAAAGGAGCTTGAGCAGGTAACGGACGAAATTTCTTCTACTGTTACACTAAAAGCCGGCAGGCAGTCAAAGTTGATTTTTGGCAACGTGCTTTTCATGCTGCACGGAAAAAATGCCATCGACGAAGACCGCATGAAGGAACTTGGCTACACCCAGGAACAGGCCGACCAAAACTACAGCTACCTGAGGAACATAGCATCGGTTTCCTGGTCAAACATTCATGCCACGGGTCCACGCACCTACGAGCGCGCAGGAATGACAGTCGGACTCAACTACAAGAACGTCTATGCAAAGGCCCACTGCAAAAAGCAGGATTCCATATTCAGGTTCTATGGGGACTATGATGACAGCCTTGAATATTCCCAGCTTTATCCAAATGCAACGGTAAAGATTCCACAGCTTCTTCCATTGGAAAACAGGGGTTGGTTTACATTCAACATTCCGCTAACATGCTCAGGCTCCCTGATTCCATCAAACCTGATATTTGCAAACCTCAACATGGAAGCGATTTTATTCTCATGGGAAATCCAAAAAGGCCTTGGAGTTATTCCTGCATTCATCAACAGCATCTCCTTAAGTGGACTTTGGATGCACGAGTACAAGCATTATGTAAACAGGAACATGGAAATAAGATACCTTGAATCAGACTTCCACAACCTTGATTCAATGATTCACAATGAATATGCAGGGGGACAGATCAAGGTCAGGGTTGCAGGAAACACCGGAGCACTTGCATCACCCAACATAAATTTAAGCATCAACTATTCAATCCTCAAGGCTCTTCAGGGTGAACACAAGGGAAAGACCCAGGCCAGAATGACACTGGGCGTTACCGCAAACTTATTTTAGGAAGGATGCAATTTCCTTCTGAAATTTCCTGTAATAAGGCTTTTCAACCATCATCATGTGGGATGCACCTGGAACAAGGATCTTTTTTATCAGCCCATTCTTTACTGAATCCAGGACGTCCATGTTCATGTAGTTGTCCATGTCTCCATAAATTATCATGGTCGGAACGGAAATTCCCTCCGCATCAAAAAGACGGTTTCCTTCGCCTGAAAAAATTTCACAACGCCTGCCGGTCGGACTTCCAGGACCATCATACCTCCAGCACTGGGAGGCATAGGCATTGACTACATTTTTTTCAACTATTGAATAGTCTATGTCGCCTGCCTGAGTCTGCTGGAAATCCCCAACAGCACCCTTCCACCCAAAGTGAATGTAAGGCTCCGTAACTTCAACCTTGCCAAATGCGGTCAGTATCGGGGCATAGAGAATCATCCGCCGTACCATATCCGGCCTGCTTTCTGCAAAGAGAGCCGCAGTCACGCCTCCCATGCTCCAGCCAAGGACATCAATCCTGTCGGTTCCGGACTCCTTCAATATGAACTGGGCAACGGCCTCCGCATCAGCAGCAGACCACTCGGAATCAACTGCAAATCCATCCTTAACTTTTTGGGAGCGGCCAAATCCTGCAATGTCAAAAATCCATGCCCGGTATCCCTTTCGTGCAAGGTAGCGTGCAAGGCTGTAATCGTCAACGTCCAGGTCAAACTGCCAGCTGGAAAATGTAAGTCCGTGAACCAGAAGAATGTCCTTTCCATGGCTGCCGGAAGCGGAAGAACCCTCCAATTCAATCTTCTGGACAAAAAGCCGTATGCCTCCCCTTTCCACCTGATAGTCCGTCTCAACATAAGAAATGCTTTTTTTCGAGCATCCGGACAACGCAGCAAAAAGAACAAGAACAAGTGCCAATTCTGACAGGATAATTTTGAAGTTTCTTCTCATGCCTTTTTTTCTATATTTATGAACCAAAAAAGTCAATAGTTACATGTGCTTCCTATACAGCCGTTCAAAATTACTGTAAAATAAACCCTGTCTATTAATTGCAATTTTAGGCATGCCCATATCTAAAACCCGGAGTTTCATTTAATGAAGTTTTTTCGTTCCCTTCTATTAACTGCATTGCTTTCAGGAACCTCAGCTTTCACCTGGTCCCAAAACAGGCACATAGACTTTTGGAGCAGCATTCCCCATGAACAGCTTGCAGTGGAACTTACGGACAGGATGAACGACGAGGAACTTCTTGCACAGATCCTCATGTTTGGATGGGCAGGAGCTGAACCAAGCGACCTTTTGAATTCATGGGTTACGGAACGCGGGCTTGGCAGCGTAAAGGTATTCGGGTGGAATACGGACAACATCCAGAAGGTTGCAAAATCCATCCGTTCCCTGCAGCAAAAATCTGCAGACAGGCCCTTCAAGATTCCCCTCTTTGTTGCCACAGACCAGGAAGGCGGCTGGATCCGTCACGTAAAGGGAGAAACTTCCGACACTCCGGGCAACATGGCCATAGGTGCCTCCGGCTATCCCATTGACGCATACTATTCAGGATTCTACATCAACAGGGAAATCCGCGTCCTTGGCATCAACATGAATTTTGCACCTACCGTTGACCTTTACACAAACCTTGACTCAAGCGTAATCGGCCCCCGTTCCTTTGGAGTGGACTCGGCTGCAGCAGGACTCCTTGGGGAAGCCTTCTCCCGCGGTTCCATGGATGCAGGCGTCATCCCGACTGCAAAGCATTTTCCGGGACACGGAGACACCAGCCTTGACAGCCACGGACGACTGCCCCAGATTGAAATCGACGAGGAAACCCTTCATGAGCGTGAGCTTGTTCCATTCAAGTACCTTATAAAGGCTGGAATCCCTGCCATCATGAGCGGCCACCTTTCCTTTCCCCAGATTGAAAGCGACGGAACACCTGCAAGCCTTTCATACAAATTCCTCACGGAAATTCTCCGTGGCGAACTTAAGTACGACGGCCTCATAATCACGGATGACATGATGATGAACGGTGCAACCCTCTTTGCAGGTTCCTTTGCCCGGGCATGCACCCTTGCCATCCAGGCTGGAAACGACATTATCATTTCTTCCACAACGGCAAACCTCTACGACAACATGTGGACAAAGAACATCCAGCTCATGGGATCAGACCCGGCATTCAAGGCCCGTGTAAAGGATGCGGCACGCAGGGTTATCCTGGAAAAACTCAGGTACTTTAAAAGCGAAAACCACGCGCCCCTTTATCCCGATGAAAATACAATCTTCGACCACATTCCTGACAAGGAAGGCCAGAAATTCTTTCTTGAACAGGCTTGCCGTTCTATAAGCGTTGGAAAGGCCGGAAGGGCATTCCCTTTCAAGCCGCAGCAGGGAGAACGGGTTCTCATTGCAGGCCCATTCATTTCACTTTTCAATGAAGGAAAAAAGCGCTATCCAAAGGCAGACACGTTCCACTTCAGCTATGAACTCAGAAGAGATGAAAGCAACTTTGACGAATGGAATGCAGCACGCCTTACCCAGGTTGCAGACGGTTACGACACCATCATCATTACCGTCTACGACAGGCACACGGCAAACATTGCAAAACGACTTCGCTACATGGACAAGGATGTCATAGTCCTTTCCATAATGTCTCCCGTTCACGTCCTCAACGACTTTGACTGGGCAGACACAATCCTATGCGGCTACAGCTATTCAAGCTATTCGTTCGCAGCCCTCTTTGGCGCCCTTAACGGGGAATTCAAGCCGAAGGGGAAAATTCCACTTTAATCAGGAAGAAAACCATGGACAGCATTTCCAAGTTTTATGCAGATGCACAGAGAATCAAAAAGCACTACCGTGCCAACAATTCAAGATACGACGGCCAGAAGGTTTGCGAGGAAATAAGGAACCTCTTTGCACGCAACAATCCCCAAGTCAAGTCTCTGGCCCTTTCCTTCGGCGACTACTGGTTCAGCCAGTACATACTGAATTCAGCAGAAATGGAAAACGAACCGACACAGCAGCATCTTGAAGTCCTTGGTGCAATGCAGGCCCTCATGGACAATGAGCCGGAGCAGACTTCCGCCCTTTGCGAAAAGGACTGGCAGGAACTGTGCTCACTGACCAACTACGAGGCGGAAGACCTGCCGATAGATTTCCTCAACGACATCATGATCATCTTTGTAGATCACCAGGCATGCTAGAATGAACGACACTTCAGATTTTTATTCAGCATGCAGCCAATGTCCGAGAAACTGCGGTTGCAACAGAAGCGCCGGCAAGACTGGATTCTGCCGCGAAGGGGACGGCCTCAAGATTGCCTCTGCCTGCCTGCACTTTGGGGAAGAACCACTGGTAACTGTCTTTGGCGGAAGCGGAACGATTTTCATATCAGGGTGCACATTGCGCTGTTCATTCTGCCAGAACTACCAGATAAGCCAGCAGGGCATGGGTGCCATCGTGGGCAGGGAAGAATTCGTTTCCATGTGCCTGGCTCTCCAGCAAAAGGGTGCTGAAAACATAAACATAGTCACGGGAAGCCACCAGATTCCAAGGCTTGCGGAATTTCTTGCATCGGCAAAAAAATCTGGACTTGAAATTCCTGTTGCATGGAATTCCAGCGGATATGAAAGCGTAGAAAGCCTGGAACTTCTTAAGGGAATTGTTGACATCTGGCTGCCTGACTTTAAGACCGTAAATTCCATCATGAGCCGGGAACTTTTTGCCGCAGAAGATTATCCTTCAGTTGCAAAAAAGGCAATCCGATGGATGGTCAACAGCACTCCAATGAAAATTGCAGAAGTAAACAAAAATGGTGAAACCCGTGAAAAAATGCTTTCCGGCACCATAATCAGGCACCTGGTCCTTCCTGGAAGAATTGACGACACAAGGCTTGCGCTGGACTGGCTCAAGCGTACTGCCGACGGAAAGGCATGCATCTCGCTGATGTCACAGTATACTCCCGTTCCATTTGAAGGTTCCCCGGAAGAACTTGAATGGCGCAGGAAATCCCTTGAATCATTCCAGAACCGCCTTGTAAACCCCGGGGAAGACAAAATCCTCAGGAACATGATAGACAGCTACGACTTTGAATACCTGTTCTACCAGGACCTGAGCGATGACACCAGCTGGCTTCCGGACTTTAGCAGGGTACAGCCATTCAGTTTTGAACTGGCCAAGCCTGTCTGGCACTGGAAAGATGGACCAGTAAGCGGTTAAATTTTACGGGTTTTTACCATAAATATGGCAAAATGTGCCGATATTTTCTATATTATATGTAGCAATTACAAAACAGGTAGGAGTTATCATGTCTGAAGACAGAAAAGACGACGAAAAAAAGAACGAAAACGATCCCTATTCTTTTTTCAAGCTGGACATTGACAACGGCGATGACAGAAACAAGGATCCAAACAAGCCTAAGAAACCGCAAAAGGGAATGCCTTTCTGGGGAATCCTCCTGGTGCTTTTTGGAATCCTGGCGGTAATGAACATTTTCTTTTCCCCAAAGCCGGACAACCTCATAGACTTCTCTGAATTCCGCAGTCTTGTGGAACAGGGGCAGATTGTCCGCGTAGAACTTGGAGAAAACTATTTTACAGGATACTCGGCAACTGCAACATCGGCACCGTCAGGCCAGAAGGGATTTGGATTCCTGAAGGCAGCAAGGCAGTCACCAACACAAGGCATCTACCGCACCAGCGGAGTCCTGATGCAGTCCTTCATCCAGCTTCTTGACGACAAGGGAGTGGACTACAAGTTCGTGGCAAGGCAGAACAATTTTCTTGTGCAGCTGATGCTGAACCTTCTGGTGCCATTCCTGTTCATATTCCTGCTGTACTTCTTCCTCTTCAGAAAAATGGGAAACGGCATGTCGGGATCCATGTTTGGAATCGGGGGCGGAAAGTCAAAGGCCATCGATGAAGGAAAGGTAAAGACCCGCTTTGCAGATGTTGCAGGCGTAGACGAGGCAAAGGATGAACTTGTTGAAGTCGTGGATTTTCTTAAGGAACCAAAGAAATATACGGAAATCGGCGGAAAGATTCCAAAGGGCGTCCTCCTTGTAGGACCTCCGGGAACAGGAAAAACCCTTCTTGCACGTGCAGTTGCCGGAGAAGCAGGAGTTCCATTCTTCAGGATTTCCGGATCCGACTTTGTTGAAATGTTTGTAGGCGTAGGTGCAAGCCGCGTCCGCGACCTCTTCCGCACTGCAAGGGAAAAGGCCCCGTGCATCATCTTCATCGATGAAATTGATGCCATAGGCAAGAGCCGCATGAACAACTTTGGCGGCAGCAACGACGAGCGAGAGCAGACCCTCAACCAGCTTCTTGTTGAGATGGATGGATTTGACAACGAAAAGGGTCTCATCATTCTTGCAGCAACAAACCGCGCAGACATCCTTGACCCTGCCCTTCTCCGCCCTGGACGCTTTGACCGCCAGGTTCCAGTTGAAAAGCCGGACGTAAAGGGACGCGAGGAAATCCTCAAGATCCATGCAAAAAACGTCAAGCTTGACGATGATGTGGACTTTGAATCGATTGCCCACGGAACGACAGGATTTGCCGGAGCAGACCTTGCAAACGTTGTAAACGAGGCGGCACTTCTTGCCGTACGCAACGGACACAAGAAGGTCACCATGTCTGACTTTAACGACGCCATTGACAAGGTAAGCATCGGCCTCAAGAAAAAGAGCCGCAAGGACAACGAAAAGGACATGCGCCTTGTTTCAGTTCATGAGACGGGACACGCCCTTGTTGGTGCATTCACTCCAGACTACCCGCCAGTAAACAAGATTACCGTAGTGCCACGCAGTCACGGTGTCGGAGGATTTACACAGTACCGCGAGGAAGAGGAAAAGAATTTCAAGACCATGAAGGATATGATCGGCGAAATCGACACCCTCCTGGGCGGACGTGCAGCAGAAGAAATCATCCTTGGAGATATTTCAACCGGAGCTTCCAACGACATTGCACGGGCAACGGAAATCATAAAAAGAATGATCGTTGACTTTGGAATGAGCGAAAAGTTCCGCAACATGACATTGGGCAAGGGCGTTCTTGGAAATGCAGGCGGAGAGCCAACCCTTGTGCGCGAGTTTTCGGAAGAAACCCAGAAATACATCGACGTTGAGATTGCACGCGTCATGGATGAACGCTACAAGCATGTAATCAAGCTCCTCAAGTCCCACAAGGATCTTCTTGAATACATTGCAAGCCTGCTTAAGGAAAAGGAAACCATCGACGGAAAGGAATTCCTTGAAATCGTAAAGGCAGAAAACCATTGCAAGCAGCTTGAAGAAAAGGCAGTTGCCGAAGAAAGGCCGGAGGCCGCGGAAGAAGCACCAAAGGAAAAAAAGCCGCGAGCTCCACGCAAGCCCCGAACCACAAGGAAAAAGGCTGAAGCAGACGAACCTGCCGAGGAATAAAATCTAAAGGCTAAAAAACTAAAAGCTATAGCGGAAAGCCTTGAGAAAACTCAAAGCCAAAAGCATCATGTCCCGGGTAAACCTTGGTGTTTCCCGGGATTTTTTCCTTTAAAAGGTTAAGGCTCCTTGCCATGTCAGCTTCGCTTCCACCCTCAAAGTCAGTCCTTCCCCATGTGCCATAAAACAGCGTGTCTCCGCTTATGAGACTTCCATCCTGCTCACTGTAAAGGCAGCAGCTTCCACGGGTGTGCCCCGGAGTATGAATCACCTTCCACCTGGAAAAAAGGCTTTCCCCATCCCTAAGGAAACCGTCGGCCTGGGGAAGATTGGAAACGGCAGGAATGTAGGATTCCATTCCCATGTCCTCAAGAGAAGGACCTTGCACCAGGGCTGATGAAGGCCCGATCATGGAACTGTCCTTCTCGTGAATGAATATCTTGATTTCCGGGAATTCAGCCTTAAGAAAGGAAAGACCGGAGACATGGTCAAAGTGCCCGTGGGTCAGGACAATGGCCACAGGTGAAAGACCCGTTGACCTAAGGGCCTGGATGAAAGGGCCTTCATCTGCACAAAGCCTGCAGCAGGCTGGATCAACAATAAAGCATTCCCTTTCATTTAATGGAACGATGTAAGTATTGACCCCAAAAATTCCCGTGTGGACGCAAGTTATCATTGGATTCCTCCTGTAAGGATAAAAAAAATACCCCGCGGACAGGACTGCCCCCGAGGTATTATGGATGCATGGTTATTTTAGTTGCCGCTTACAAAATGAGACTTAACCTGACCGTCATCAGCTGTTTCAAAGTAAGTCTTTTCTTCTGCCTTTGGTTCTTCTGCAACTGGAGCTGATTCCATTGAAGATGCAAATGCCGACTGTTCTGCAGCAATCTTTGATTCTTCAGCATTTGCGCTGAAATCTGCATGGGCTTCATTTGTCACTGATGCAGGAATCACGTCATCTGCCGGTGTAGAAGCAACATCTGCTGCAGTTGCCTGTCCTTCTGCTGAATCTGCATTTTCATCACGCTTGCGTGAATAGCTTACGCTAAGGCTTCTTCCACGATATTCATGTCCGTTAAGGGCAGCAATAACCTTGTCACAGTCTTCCTGGAAAAGCTGGATGAAAGAGTAGTTTGAAAGAACGCGGATTTCCCCGATCCTTGAGCGGTCAAGACCTGCAACACCTGAAATAAGTCCAACAAGGTCGCGTGGGAATACGCCGCGGCTTCTACCTACGCCAATAAAGATTGTTCCTGCTTCTTCAGGAGCAATTGTAACGCGCTGAGGGCGCTCTGTATGTTCTTCTGCACCAGATGATGCATGCTTTTCATTTCTTTCGTTGCGGTTAAAGCGTTCGTTGCGGCCTGATGCAAACCTGTCGCTTCTTTCATTACGGTTAAACCTGTTGCCCTTGAATCCATGAACTGCATTCTTGATGAGGTAAGCTGCAACATAGCTTCTGCGTGAAAATGGAACGTTCTTCTTAAAGAGCTTCTTGATCTGTGCAAGAGCCTTGATTTCAGACTCGCTTGCTCCTTCAACATGCTTCACTGCTTCTGCAAGAAAAGCTGCAATCTGTTCTTCGTTCACATTATATTCTTCACGATTGTTGTAAGCCATTTTTTAATCTCCTATAAAAATCATAATTTTGCCAGATATCCGAAGTCTGTTTTTTCAAAAGAAAACTGGGATAATAAAGACTCCATAGACGACGGTATAACTGAATTAAATAAAATTACACGCTGAATTCCGCGGATTTTCAACTCTTCAAGGCATTTCTGAATCAATTCTCTGCCAATGCCAAGACCACGGTAATTCTGAATCACAAAAAGGTCAGTCAGAGCTGCTGTCTTTTTTGCTGAGGACGCAAACACGCAGGTTAGAACATATCCTGCAAATTCCCCGTCGTGGGTTCGGCACACAATTCCATCCTTCCCTTCAAAAAGCGGATTGTTCCTGTAACTTTCTGCCATTGCTGCAACTGCAGTACCCGTTTCGCCGGAATAACTTGCCTTAAGCTCGTCAACCCACATACAGCCTGCACGATCAACTGATTCCTTGTCCTTAACGGAATCGTATACGGTAAATTCGAAATCATCGCAAACAAGATTTTCCGTGTCATCCAGGAAATCCTGCTCAAGATGCTCCAAACCCCAGGACTCGCACAAGTCGTTGTACCATTCAGTAATTCTGCCCTGCATTGTCTTGTCTTTGAATGCAAACCATTTCTTTTCTACTTCAGGGTACGATCTGATTATATCCTTGAAATTCCTGAACACCCCCCTTCTGTTGGCAAGGCATCTCCTCAGCTGGTCATGAACCTGCGGAGAATGAAGCCCTGCAGTAAAATTTTCCATCATCTCAAAGCCGTCAGAGCTGTCCCATTCCGGCAGAGAATAATAGTTTTCTTCATCAATATCGATTTCCCCGTCGCCTTCAGTTTCCATGGCACCGTCAAAGCTGGAAACAACAACGACCCTGCCTTCCTCTGCATCAACGCAGGAAAGACAGTTCTGGTCCTCCATGGCAAAGAGAATCTGGTCGCGAAGGGTTTCGGTAAGAGAAAAAGTCATCTTTGGCTATTTGTTAAGGTCTGAGCGCTTTGTAATCACGCGGCTGATAAGCCCATATTCAACAGACTCTTCTGCATTAAGCCAGTAGTCGCGGTCCGTGTCTTTTGAAACCTTGTCCAGGGCAGTTCCCGTCTCATCAGCGATGATCTCATTGATTTTTGTACGGGTCTTTGCAAGTTCTGCTGCATGGATTTCTATGTCTGTGGCAACACCCTTCATTCCGCTTGATGGCTGGTGAATAAGGTAGCTTGAATTTACAAAACCAAGACGGCGTTCCTTAGGTGCTGCAAGAAGAATAAGGGCAGCAGCACTAGCAACAAGTCCCATGCCGATTGTATAAACCGGGGCATTGATAAAGCGGATGGTATCAAAGATTGCAAAACCTGCGTAAACGTCACCACCAGGACTGTCGATGTAAAGGTAAATTGGATCGCTGCTGTCTGCCTCAAGGATAAGAAGCTGGCGGCAAATCTTGTCGGCAAGTTCCTCACTGACTTCTCCACTCATGAGGATCTGTCTTGTCTTAAGGAATTTTTCTGCGAGAGGATCCTGTCCCTCCTGCTTTTTTTCTTCTTTCTTTTCGTCTTCTAGACGGATGTTCATTGATTCAAACATTTTTTCTCCAGTAAAAAACAAGGCTGCCTTGAAAATTACGCAAACCGGAACTGAAACGCCGGACTGGACGCATTGCCTTGAAACTCCTACCAATATACAAAAAAAAGCCGAATTTAGCAACAGACAATAGATAATCCTTGATTTTCATGGGGTTTTAGGAGTATCATTAAAGAAACTTTAGCTACACTGAAGTTTCAGGTTCCCATAAAAAATGAACACAAAGACAGCCCTGGAAAAATTCACAGACTCTCTAAAATCCTTCTATAATATAGATTTGAATTCGGGAATTCCAGGAGTTGCTGCAAGGGCAGACTATTTCGAACACTGCGAACAGTTCCTCGTAAGCAGGAAGGCAAACCTCTGGACGGCCGACGGTGAGGAATTCATGTACATCCTGACTGCAGAACATCTGACCAGGGATTTTTTTGATTCTTCCATGGAAAAAATAGGTTCAGACTGGAAAAACCACGCCCACATAGGCCCAGGCCACATGTACACATACATCACGCCGGTTTTCCTCTGTCAGACTGCCGACAAAGACGCCCTTAAGGCCCTGAAAAAATTCCGGAAATATAAATCATACAGGCTTGGATTCCACGGATGGTCTGAATTCCACACTGCAGCCTATGTTTGCAGCATGGGTTCGGCATGTTCCAACGGGAGCGGCAGGGGAGTAAGAAAGATGCTCCTTAAGGTGATGGAATCCTGAAACACTGAAGGTGGATTTTTTCTTCGCAGTAAACAAAGCGAAGTATTTTATATTGGAGGTCAGAATGAATACTTTACTTCTTCTGGTTATCTGTATTGCTGTTCTTGCCTGCGGTTACATTTTCTACGGAAGATGGCTCTGCAAGCAGTGGGGTGTTGAAGACGGCGACATGTCGACTCCGGCACATGAACTTGAAGACGGTGTTGACTATGTTCCGGCAAAGGCTCCGGTTCTCATGGGCCACCACTTTTCTTCCATTGCAGGCGCAGGTCCCATTACGGGTCCTATTGGTGCTGCAATGTTCGGCTGGGTTCCGGTAACCCTCTGGATTCTTGTAGGTGGAATTTTCTTCGGTGGCGTTCACGACTTTGGAGCACTCTATGCTTCAATCCGTCACAAGGGTCAGTCCATCGGTGAAATCATCAATGCCAACATGAGCAAAAGGGCAAAGAAGCTTTTCGTAACCTTCTCTTACCTTACACTCATCCTGGTTGTTGCAGCCTTCGCTTCCATCGTTGCAGGAACATTCAAGGCCACCTTCAAGGACGGAGTTCTCGACGTGGCAGCCTCAAGTGCAAACGCATCCGTTGCCATGGTTTCACTCATGTTCATCGCAGTTGCCATCGTATTCGGTTTTGCAGTTTACCGCCGCGGTGCTTCCATGCTGGTTTCAACAATACTTGGAATCGTTGCCATCGTAATCTGCATGGCCATCGGAATGAACTGGCATCCAATTTACCTGAGCGGAACAACATGGATGGTCATCATCGGAATCTACATCACGATCGCATCGATTACACCGGTCTGGATTCTTCTCCAGCCACGCGACTACCTTTCTTCATTCCTTCTTTATGCAATGCTCTTCATCGCATTTGTCGGAGTTGTAGGCGCCCATCCAAACATTGATCCTGCAAGCTTCCCAGCCTTTGCATCAGTTCCTGGAAAGCCAATCTTCCCTATCCTCTTTACAACTGTTGCATGTGGTGCAATTTCAGGATTCCACTCGCTGGTTTCTTCGGGAACAACTTCAAAGCAGCTGGACAAGGTTAAGGATGCAAAGCCAATCGCCTACGGTGGAATGCTCCTCGAATGCGTTCTTGCAATCCTTACTCTCTGTGCCATCGCCTATGCACGCCAGACAGGCCATACAAAGGGTGCAACTGACATTTTCGCAGGCGGAATTGCAGCCATGTGTGCAAAGATTCCTGGATGCGCAGGTCTTGAAAACATCCTCTACACACTCCTCGTTCTGACATACTCTGCATTCTGCCTTACATCCCTCGATACTGCAACACGTCTTGCACGCTTCATGTTCCAGGAATTCTGGCTTGAACCGGGACAGACAGCAAAGGACATCAACAGCGGATGGAAAAAGCTCATGGTAAATCCAGTATTTGCAACCGTAGTTACTGTTGTTCTTGGCATTGCCCTTGGACTTACAGGATGGCAGAAGATCTGGGGTCTCTTTGGTGCTTCTAACCAGCTTCTTGCAGGCATCGGGCTTCTTGCAGTTGCAACATGGCTTGGAAACATTGGAAAGAACAACAAGATGTTCCTTGCCCCAATGGCATTCATGGTTATCGTTACAATTTCTTCACTTGCAATCATTCTTGTTGCACAGCTTAAGGTCATCAACGCAGGCGGAGCAGACTGGGGGCCTTATGCCCAGGTCATCCTTTCGGCACTGATGATTGTCCTTTCTGTAATCCTTGTTATTGAAGGAATCACGACCCTTGCAAAAAAGAATAACGCTTAAGGTTTAAGCAAGATTCTTCTGGCAAACAACAAGGCCCTGGATGTAAAAGTCCAGGGCTGTCTTTATTTAAAGAAATTCAGATTTTCTTTATTTCCGGCTTCTACTGTTCAACAAACTTGTATCCAATACCCCATACAGTCAGAATGTATTCCGGGGAATCCGGATTTGTTTCAATCTTCTTACGAAGTTTTCTTATGAACGCCATGATGTTGCTTTCATCCAGAAAATAACCTTCCTTCCATACGGCATAATAAATCTGCTCTTTTGTAAAAACCTCACCACGATTGGATGCAAGAAAAAAGAGTATGTCGAATTCTTTTGGAGTAAGCGGAATCTCCAATCCATTTTTAACGACTTTTCTTTCCTTGCGGTATATTTCAAGATTGTCTGCATGAATTACATCATCATAAACAAAAGGAACTGAAGACTTGCAGTCCAGGACAAGAGAATTTGTCTGACCGGAAATGAGTTCTGCAAGGGAGTTTTTCAATTCTAATTTTTCGCTTTCAAAGACAGAAGATTTACCCTCATCTGAGTTTAGGTTCTTTATAAGGAAGTCGGCAAGTTCGCTTGAAATTGTAATGTAATCTACTTTCTTTTTCATATCTGCTTCCCCCTCCCCTTAATACAAAGTTTTGTTTTTTCTTATGTAGATTTTTTTTGCAACTGTCATAAATCCAAGATATGATGCTGCAACTGCAAAAAGGAAAAGATAATATTGCGCCGGCAATGGATAAAAACCTGCAAAATTCCCCAAGGTTGTGTATATCAATGACGTGAATATGATTATTCCTAGAATTGTAACGACCTGGAAAAGCCTTGACGGACTGCTTTGCATAAAGGGAATTTTCTTTGTACGCAAAAGTAAAAGAATTAAAACCTGAGTCCAAAGGGATTCCAGGAACCATCCGGTCTGGAATATTCTTGCAAAAAGATTTTGACCTTCCACTGTTAAAATGCCATAGCTTCCGCCACAAATGGTCGGACATAAAACAAAATACAAGAACACAAAGGTAATTACGTCAAAAAGGGAACTTACGGGACCAAAGAATCTCATGAATTTTCCAAGGCTTCTTCCAGACCATTCAAGTGGTTTTTCACATTCATCTTCATCTACATTATCCCATGGCAAGGAAAGACATAGGGTGTCATACAAAAGATTAAGCAGCAAAAGCTGCAGTGCACTCATTGGGAAAAATGGCAGGAGCACTGAAGCCAATACGATTGAAAAAATATTTCCAAAATTTGAACTGGCAGTGATTTTTATGTATTTTGTCATGTTCATGAATGCCTTTCTGCCCTGAACAATTCCTTCTTCAAGCACGTTCAGGTCCTTCTTGCCAAGAATAACATTGGAACATTCCTTTAATGCCGCCACAGAATTTTCAACGCTTATTCCCGCATCGCATTGAGTAACTGCATTTATGTCATTAAGACCATCACCCAAAAATCCAACGGTGTGACCATTGCACTGCAATGCCTTTATTACAAAACTTTTCTGCTCGGGGGTAAGTTCGGCAAAGACTGCCGTGGATTCAATTCGCTGCAGGATTTCATCTTCCTTAAGATTCTGAAGCTGTACTCCCGTCAGCATGTTTTCCGTATTGAACTTTAGACGGCGGCAGATTGACTGAGTTACATTTTTCTTGTCTCCCGACAGAACCCTCACGCTTACATTCCTTGCCCTAAGTTTTTCAATGGCACTTAATGCACTTTGCTTAGGAGCGTCAAAAAAGGCAAGAAATCCCAGCAGGGTCAAATTGCATTCATCCTGAGCTGCTATTACCGAATCCTGAACTTTCTTGCTTGCAACAGCAACAATTTTCATTCCGTCGGCAGACATCTCGGACGTCATTTCCAAGGCTTTTTTATGGCAGTCTTCATCAAAATCCGAAACATGATTTCTATATTCAAAGAAGGAACATCTATTCAGTATTTCTTCTACGCCACCCTTCACAATCAGAATGTTTTCTTCCATATCATTTGTAGAATTGTTCCAAGGCCTAACCAGTACGCTTGCAATCTTCCGCTGATAGTCAAAAGGCAGGGAATCAAGTTTCTGGTAATTATCTTCGAGTTTTTTGCCGTCAAAACCATTCCATTCCTGAACGGCAAGAATTCCCGAGTCAAGAATATTTTTTACGCCGGAATGATAAAGGCTGTTTATGTAGGCATATTCAAGAACATGCTTGCTTTCGTTTCCAAAAATATCCATGTAATACTCGAGAAGGATCTTGTCTTCCGTAAGAGTTCCCGTTTTATCGACGCAAAGGACATCGAGGCTTGCAAAACTCTGCATGGCATCAATATTTTTCACGACAGTCTGCTTTCTTCCCATGACGGATGAACCGTGGGCAAGGCAGGCATTTACGACCATAGGAAGCATTTCAGGAATCAATCCAACACCAACTGAAAGTGCAAACAGGAAAGAACGGAGCAGGTCTCCCCTTGTATTAAAGCTGATTACAAAAACAAGGGGAATAAGGATTACGGCAAAACGAAGGAGGACTTTCGCAATGGAAGAAGCTCCCCTGTCAAAGGACTGATTTTTCTGGACAGAAGAAAAAGCGGAAGAGAAGTTTTTTTTGCCTTCACTTTTCTGCGCTTCTACAACTCCCTCTGCCTTTCCACCAACGACAATGGAACCTGCACGGCAAAGTTCCCCTGCTGATTTTTCAAAAACATCACTTTCACCAGTAATTGCAGATTCAGAAACGTAAAAATCAGATGCAGAAAACAGCTTTACGCTGGAAGGAATTTTCATGCCGGCTTCAAGAAGAATCCTGTCTCCATTTTTCAATTCATTGCCGGGAACCTGACGCCAATGGTCACCATCCCAAACAGTTACATCAATTACAGCAAGAGAAGAAAGAAAATCTGCAGTCCGCTTTGACTTAAGCTCCTGAACAAAACGAATCACGGCCGAGATTAAATACATTGTGAGAAGAATCAGGAAAGTTGAAAAGTTCCTTGAAAAATTGGAGGCAAACAAAACATCAGTAACAAAGGATATTGCCGCAAGGCTTATGAGGATTATGGAAAAAGGGTTTACAAAAGATCTTCTGAGAATTGATTTTATGGTCATAGGATAAATTATACCACGTATGAAAGTTTGAAAATATGGCGAAATTCTTGCAATTTATAAGGAAAAGTCAAGTTCCCGGTTGCAGCATAATATAATCGCAGGCACCATCTATTGTCGCCTGGCATCCTGTCAAGACAAGCATATTCCCCCAATAAAAAACATGAACTATAATGATACTGGAGGTTTTACTATGAATTCTATAAAAAACAACCTAAAGGGTGTTTTGATTTCTCTTCTGATTGCTGTGCCTTCATGGTTCTTAGGCAAACTTTTTCCAATTGTCGGGGGCCCTGTTATTGCAATCATTGCAGGTATGATTGTTACAATTTTTGTGAAGGACAAATCTTCCTTTGCCGGCGGAATTAAGTTCACTTCAAAAAAAGTTTTGCAGTGGGCAGTAATTCTGCTTGGTTTTGGACTGGACCTTGGTGTGGTTGCAAAAACTGGAGCTCAGTCATTGCCAATTATCTGTTCTACAATTGCAACTTCACTGATCGTGGCATTTATTCTATGCAAGCTTGCTGAAATTCCTGGAAACATTTCAACACTCATCGGCGTAGGTTCTTCAATTTGTGGTGGTTCTGCAATTGCGGCCACTGCTCCAGTAATCGGTGCAGATGATGAAGAAGTTGCCCAGGCAATTTCTGTTATTTTCTTCTTCAATGTTCTGGCTGCAATCATCTTCCCTTATTTTGGTCAGCTTGTGGGATTTTCTACAGCAAGCGGAGAAGCCTTTGGCATTTTTGCGGGAACTGCTGTAAATGACACTTCCTCCGTAACTGCCTGTGCCTCAACCTGGGATGCCATGTGGAACCTTGGTTCAGGAACCTTGGACAAGGCCGTAACCGTAAAGCTCACGCGCACTCTTGCAATTATTCCAATCACCCTGGTCCTGGCCCTGTACAAGGCCAATCAGGCAAAAAAAGCCATGGCAAATTCCGATGCTTCAGCCGTGAATACAGGCACTTCTTCATTCAGTCTGAAGAAAATATTCCCTTGGTTCATTTTATACTTTATTGCAGCCAGTCTTATTACTACTTTGTGCTTCAAGTTCATTTCAAATCCGGATGCAATGAGTGCTGTAAAAAACATTTTTAAGTTCCTTAAGGGCTGTTCTAAATTCTTCATCATTCTTTCAATGGCTGCAATCGGATTCAATACAAATATCATTAAGCTTGTGAAAACTGGCGGAAAGCCGCTGATTATGGGAGCCTGCTGCTGGATTTTCATTACTGCCGTAAGCCTTATGATGCAGCATTTCATGGGAATATGGTAAGATTCGTGCTATAATTCCCATGAATAATACACTTACCTACAGGCTAAGGAAAAATAGAATTGGCAGAAGAACGGATATGGAAATATCGTAAAAATCATTAACAAATGAGATTTTGAATGAAAAAGTATTTTATGTTTGTTGTTTTATCTGTAGCTGTTTTTTGCTAGGAGTTCTTCTGCCATCTTCGGAGTAATCTGCACTATGGACTTGGAAACCGGTATGCGCTTGTTCATTTCTCTGTCTTATATTTTCTCTTGAGTCTAAAAGTCATGAACATTTTTTGTTTGACGACCTTCCAAAAATTGCGGGTTGTTATACCTGTCTCAAATCATAGCATAATATAATCTTTAATACCATTAAAAATAGTGTTTTTTTCTTGCAATTTATTCACCCGGTTATTCTTCAAACCAGTTTTCTATCATCAATGAAGAAACTTCTCTTATATCTTCAAAGGCAACAGATGCAATAGATGAAATTCTTTTGTTGTCTGAGATTCTTTTTAGGACTTGAAGATTTGGTTTTTCTTTTGTCATTTCAGAAATTATATTTGTATCAAGTAAATATATTGGTTGCATCATTCATCTCCCTAATCAAAATCTTCAGGATGACGAATTGATGGTTCTATTGTTCTTTTAACATTGAAAATTTCATCGATTTCTTCATTAGTTGTAGTTGATAACCAGTCGCTGGCATTTTTGCGCCATTTCATCAGCTTATCCATAAAAATCTGACCTTCAGTCTTCTGTTCCTGAACAACTTCCTTTTCCGAAACAAGACGGGCAACTGGTTTTCCGTGGCGAGTAATCTGAACTGTTTCTCCGCTTTCCACAAGATGAATAAAATATGGAAGTCTGTTTTTAACATCAAAAATTGGAACTGCTGTCATCTGCTACCTCTCAATGATAATGATAGCAGATAGAATCAGCAGTGTCAAAATTATTCCTATAATTTATAGATTATAGCTATATTTATAACAACTCACCAAAGTTCAGTTGTACCGAATGTGTTTGTGTAAAATTGTGTTAAGTTCATTTCTAAATCTGGTTTCCACCATCAAGGAAGAAACCGAATACATACAGCAGACTCTTGTTGCATATTCTTCTTCACCTATCCATCCCATTTCAAGCTCGTAATTAAGCCGTTTCAATTTTGTGAGTTTCCTTCTTCTGGATTTTTGGGTTAATTTTACTGAATCTGATTTTATAAGATATCCGAGGAAAGGGAACTCTGTTTTTGCAGTCAAATATCATTAGGCGTTCCGGCAACAAGTTGCCGTCGGCTGTTCCACCCTTCGCTAACGCTCATCCGCTTCACTCACTTCGTTCGCTCCAGTGGACTAAAGGGGTTCCATAGCCTAACGCAAAAAAAACACCTGACTGCGATTTTGCAATCAGGCGGTTAGAACTTACTTTCTACGGCTCATCCCTTTTAAAATATCTGAAATAGACTAAGCTTTTTTTAATTCGTTATTCAGTTTTTTCTGCCATTTCCTCATTATCATTCAAAAGGAAACGCAAAATAGCATTGGCATCCAGCAGTTTTTTCATACTTCGTATTTTTCCTTTATTGCCTTGCTCCAAGCTGATTTTTCATTTTCAACCAGTGAAGAATTTGCTGCAAAAGCCAGAGATCCACGAAGGCTTGATACATCAGAGAAATCTTTTTTGTTATTTGAAGTGTTTTTTTGAATCAAAAAAAGTATGAAATAATTTACTTCCTGTAATGTGGTTTCATCTAACACTTTAAGATTTTCAGCAACAACAGAATATGGCATAATACATTCCTCCTTCCAGATTTTATTATATCACAGTTTTATTATAAATTGTATATACAAGAAATACTCTCTGTAATCATACAAGAATCAATCTCCTGTTCTACACTCTGATTAAGGAGATTTACATAGAGCAAAAACAGTCCGGTGGACTGTTTTTAGCGAGTCTCGAAGCAGCTATGCTGCGCACGCATGCCAACGCTAGTTGGCGTTACGACAAACACGGAAGCCAATGACAAAGTCCTGGTAACTCGGGTCGTAGTTGAAGACACGGCAAGCAACAGGCGCGATGTAAGCGTGGCCATACCAACAACCACCGCGGCAAACGCGGCCAAAACCAGAAGAGGCACCGGCAGGGTCGGTCACGGTCTCACTTGATGTGCTTCCATACCAGTCATAGCACCATTCAAAAACATTTCCGCTCATGTCATGAATACCAAGTGCATTTGCAGCTTTCTGACCTACTTCGTGAGTTCCTTTTCCATCAGCTGAGTTTGTTACATTTGTATCTCCTGTTGTTCCAGAAATATTGTTG
>JAZLGN010000027.1:0-68252 GCA_045616325.1 Treponema sp. | reverse complement strand
TCCGTCATGGATGATTGCCATGTGGTTCTGGTTGTAGTAGTCCTCTGGGAACTTCTGGCGGAGTTCAATTACAAGGCGGCGGTTGATTTCTTCGATGATCTGGTAAACGCGTGGGAGAAGCCTCTGGAATACGTCGATCGGCCACTTTTCAAGTGCTTCTGCAAGGATAGTGTGGTTTGTGTATGCGAATGTCTTTGATACAACGTTCCATGCATCGTCCCAGCCTACATTGTATTCATCAAGGAGAATGCGCATGAATTCTGGAATTGCAACTACAGGATGTGTGTCGTTGAGCTGGATTACGTGGTACTCTGGGAACTTAGAGAAGTCTGTTCCTACCGTGTTTACAAAGGAGCGGATAAGGTCCTGGAGGGAAGCTGATGAGAAGAAGTACTGCTGGCGAAGGCGGAGTTCCTTACCCATTGGGCCGTTGTCGTTAGGGTAGAGAACGCGGCTGATGTTTTCTGCATCGTTCTGGCGTTCTACTGCGCGGTGGTACTGCATGTCGTTGAAAAGCTGGAGGTCAAATCCGTTTGGAGATGAAGCCTGCCACAGGCGCAGTGTGTTTACCGTGTTTGAACCGTATGCAACGATAGGCATGTCGTATGGGGTTGCAATGATTTCCTCTGCGTTTTCAAGATAGAAGCGGTCTTTTCCGTCTGGTGTCTTTCCGTACTTGATCTGTCCGCCAAACTTGACTGAAACGGAAAGGTCTGATCTCTTTACTTCCCATGGGTCACGGTGCTTGAGCCAGTTGTCAGGATATTCCACCTGCTGTCCGTCTTCAATGTGCTGCTCGAACATACCGTACTGGTAGCGGATACCGTAACCGTGTCCAGGATATTCAAGGGTTGCAAGGGAATCAAGGAAACATGCTGCAAGACGTCCAAGACCACCGTTGCCGAGACCTGCATCCGGTTCTTCATCTTCAACAAGGTCGTAGTTGATGTTCATTCCCTGGAGAACTTCCTTTACCTTGTCCATGATGCCTGAGTTGATGAGGTTGTTTGAAAGTGCGCGGCCCATAAGGAATTCTGCACTGAGGTAGCAAAGCTGCTTTGTTGGTTTTGCTTCGTAAGCCTTGCGTGTTTCCATCCAGTTAGGCATGATGATTTCAAGTGCACTGGCACTAACTGCATCGAAAAGGTCGTGTTTGTTAGCCTGGGAAATGTCCTTTCCGTACTGTCTGCGAAGACGAGCTGTAAGGTTTTCCTTGAACTGTTCTGCATCAAAAGTCATTTATTTCCTCCGTCTGATCTTTTGCTGTTTTTCTTTTATTATTATATATGGAAACGTTTCAAATATTCAAGCGTTACCATAATTTTATACTTTATACAAAATTTTTACGGGAAAGGGCAAGGTCTTCAATCATGATGCCGGTTCCCGGAAAAATCCCCTGCTACTTTGCCGCAAGAACAAGCATGGAACCTGCCGGCACGATGTAATGTTCCTGTGCCGAAAGAGGCTCTGCGGTTTCCACATCGAGTATGCATGCATCGTCTTCGATGGAAGTGTCAACCACACGGAACCAGTTCTTTTTGCCCGTAAGGGTAGGCAGCTTTACCATCACGTCCTGCCTGTCCGTGTTTGCAACGATAAAGAAGTCGTTGTCTTCCGAGCCGTCGCATGTGCAGTCGGCTGAGCCTGAAAGGCTGTATGCCAGGAACCTGGAAATCTTACTCCAGTCGGGATTTTTGCCTTCCTTTGAATACCACTTTATGTCGTTCTGGGCGCCGGTGCTTCCGTTGAAGAACCTGTTTCTCCTGAACACCACGTGATCCTTGCGGAGCTTTATGGCCTTCCTGGTGAATTCGAGTACGCTGTGGTTGATGTCGCAATTGCCCCAGTCAAACCAGCTGATGTCGTTGTCCTGGCAGTAGGCGTTGTTGTTGCCCTGCTGTCCGCGGCGAATTTCGTCACCACCAAGGAGCATTGGAGTTCCCTCCGAAAGAAGAAGTGTCAGGATGAAGTTCTTCATCTGGCGGTTGCGTATTTTTTCTATGCGCGGATTCATGGTGGGACCTTCGTAACCGTTGTTGTAGCTCCAGTTGCTGTCGTTGCCGTCACGGTTGCCTTCGCCGTTTTCGTCGTTGTGCTTGCCGTTGTAGCTTACCAGGTCGTTCATGGTGAATCCGTCGTGGCACGTGATGTAGTTGATGCTGAAGCTTGGGTTCCTGCCGGAAATCGCAAAGAGGTCGCTTGAACCGCTTATTCTTGTGGCGGCTCCTGTTGAACAGTATTCGTCTCCGCGCCAGAAGCGGCGTATGTCGTCACGGTAGCGGTCGTTCCATTCAGCCCATCTTCCGCCCGGGAATCCGCCCAGCTGGTAGGCTCCACCTGCATCCCAAGGCTCTGCAATGATCTTTGTCTGGGAAAGGATTGGGTCTTCTGCAATGGCATTGGTTAATGGAGGGAAGTTAAGGATGATTCCTTCCTGGCTTCTTGTAAGGATTGAAGCAAGGTCAAAGCGGAAACCGTCGATGTGGTAGTTGAGAACCCAGTAACGCAGGCTGTCAAGGATAAGGTTGCGGACTACAGGATGATTGCAGTTTACCGTGTTGCCGCAGCCGGAAAAGTTCATGTAGTATTCCTTGTGGCTGTCAACAAGGGTGTAGTACACGGGGTTTTCAAAGCCGCGGAAGTTAAGGCTTACACCGTGTTCGTTCCCTTCTGCAGTGTGGTTGTATACAACGTCGAGGATGACTTCGATTCCTGCCTTGTGGAGCTCGCGGACTAAAAGCTTGAATTCATCAACGCAGGCACCTGGAGTCTTGTCTGCCGCAAAGGAAGCCTTTGGGGAGAAGAAGTTCATGGTGCTGTAGCCCCAGTAGTTCTTCATCCTTTCCCCGGTCCTGGGGTTTACGTTGGAATTTTCAAATTCATCAAATTCATAGATTGGTAGAAGTTCGACGGCCGTGATTCCAAGGTCCTTGAGGTATGGAATCTTTTCTATGAAGCCGCGGTATGTTCCCGGGCATGAAACCCCCGATTTTTTTCCGGCGGTAAAGCCCTTAAGGTGAACTTCGTAGATTATGCTTTCTGAAAGGGGACGGTTGATGGGCCTGTCACCCTGCCAGTCGAATTTCCTGTTGTCGACAACCACGCACTTTGGGAATTTGTTCTGCGGAAATTCTTCCTGCATGGCGATGTCCTGCTTGTCCACAGCAGGTGCATATTTTGGCGGAAGGTTATAGAACAGGGACTGGGCAGTGATTGCCTTTGCATAGGGGTCAAAAAGCTTTTGCTTTACGTTGAACCTGAGTCCCTGTGAAGGCTCAAAGGGACCGTCTGCCCTGTAAAGGTACAGTGCACCTGCCTTTACTCCCGGGATAAAGCAGTGCCAAACGTCTCCGGTCCTGTTGGTATCCGGTTCAAGAACGTACCTGACTGAAGGTTCCCAGTCATCCTCCGTATTGTAGAATTCAAGATATATTTTGGAAGCACTTCTGCTGAAGACTGCGAAATTTGTTCCGTCGTCACTAAGGGTTGCGCCAAGAGGTGCCTGTAATCCGGGTAATGCTTTTTTTGTGTCCATAGTTCTTCAATTATATAGCACTATCGGGGAAAATTCCAATAGAACTTGAACTTGGCCAGAAAATTTGCAGTATTTACAGGTTTCCTTCAAAAAGGGAATCCAGCCTGTAGGGGGTTGCCTGGTAGACGTAGTAGTTGAGCCAGTTTGAATAGAACAGGTGGGCCGTGCTCCTCCATTTTGAGACTACGGGTTTTGTCGGATCGTCATCGGTAAAGTAGTTGACCGGAATGGAAGGGTTTATGCCCTTGCCAAGGTCGCGGCTGTATTCATTGGCCAGGGTTTCCGGGTCGTATTCGAGGTGTCCCGTCATGAATATGCTTCTGGAATCCCTGGACTTTGCCAGCGTAAGGCCGGTTTCGTCGGAGTAGGCAAGAACTTCAAGTCCTTCCTTTGCCGATGCTTCTTCCGTGCTGATTTCCGTGTAGCGTGATGTTGGTACCGGGAACCAGTCGTCAAAGCCGCGCATGAGGGGTTCCTTTGGATTCTGCAGCCTTGAATAGTAGATGCCTGAAAACTTGTCCTTTACGACCTTCTTGTTTATGCCAAAGTGGTGGTAAAGTCCTGCCATGGCACCCCAGCAGATGTAAAGGGTGCAGAAAACGTGTTCATTTGCCCAGTCCATGATTTTGCAAAGCTCCGGCCAGTAGTCAACTTCCTCAAAGGAAATCTGTTCCACTGGTGCGCCTGTTATGATCATTCCGTCGTAGCGGTTCCTGAGCATTTCTTCGGAAGTGATGTAGAACTTGTCTAGATGTCCCTGATCCACGTTCTTTGAGACGTGGCTTTCCATCTGAACCAGGGAAATGTCAATCTGAAGTGGCGTGTTTGAAAGCAGGCGCAGGAGCTGTGTTTCCGTAACTTCCTTGGTTGGCATCAGGTTGACGATGGCGATCTTGAGTGGACGGATGTCCTGGGATGCAGCGCGTTCCTGAGTCATTACGAAGATGTTTTCATTTTCAAGGGTTGACCTTGCTGGAAGGTCGGAATCTATTCTGATTGGCATGGGCTGATTATAGCAGATTGAATTAATCTTAACAATCACAGCCTAAAGTTGTATCATGGGGGCCATGAACAGTTTTGCCAGAAAAAAGCTGGTCTTTCTTGCGGCCATGTGTTTTTTTCTTTCCATAATAGAAAACGCCTTTCCAAAACCGGTTCCCTTCTTCAGGCTGGGACTTGCAAACCTGCCGGTAATGATTTCCTTTCTTGTTATGAGTCCATCCCAGTCCCTGTTCCTTGTTTTCCTGAAAATTCTTGCAGGTTCAGTTGCATCCGGCACGTTATTTTCCTATATTTTCCTGTTCTCATTTTGCGGATCCATGGCTTCATTCCTTGTCATGGCTGCAGTTTTTCTCCTTAAAGAGAGGGGAATGATGTCCTGGGTTGGTGTCAGCCTTTTCGGGGCCCTTGCAAGCAACTGCGCCCAGCTTGCCCTGTCAAGGATATTCATCTTTGGGGAAAGTACTGTTTACGTTGCCCCGTATTTTCTGGTCCTGTCCCTTGGTTCTTCCATTGCCCTCGGTCTTTTTGCGGAATTCTTCCAGTCAAGGTCCAGGTGGCTTGAAGCCGTCATCAGGGAAGATGGGCTCCTTGTGGAACAAGATGATGCTCCGGTGAAGGAAGGTGAAGGTTTGGTAAGTTTTAGATTACGGCTTGCCTTTGCCGTTGCTACGATCTTATGCCTTAGCCTTGTGGTCTTTGCATGCTTTTGCAAGTCACCTGCGGTTTTGTGGAGCCTTGTGGCGGTAATGGCTGCTGCGGTCTTTGTACTCAGACGGAAGATTTCTGTTGTGACGACTGCGGTTATGGTCCTTTCCGTAACGGCAGTTTCCCTTCTGGTTCCCCACGGTAAGATTCTTCTTGAACTGGGCTTCCTGAGGATTACGGAGGGGGCCTTGGTTCAGGGGCTGCTGCGCTCCGGCAGGCTTACGGCGTGCCTTTTTTCTTCCAGGCTGGCATTTGCCCTGCTTTCTCCTTTTCATGCTGAATCCAGGGGGCTGGTGGGTCAGGTAATGGTCCTGTCATCTGCCTTTGGTGCTCGCAAGGGTGCCGTGCTGGAAGGTGAGACTGGAACCGGACTCTTGGACAGAATTGATTCCATTCTCCTTGAGGTGTGGAGGCAATAGGAATTCCTGTTTTTTGGGAAAGGGTGAAAGTACCATCCAGGAAACTGGAAATATTGCAGAATAAGTTGTATATTATTATATTGGATGGTGTCTTGGATCCTTATGGATTTTATGGTGCCTGCATTAAAAAAGTGATGTAAATTATAGGAAAACTCTAAATCCCGATTTTTAGAGGTGTCCATTTTAGTCTGGAGATTTTTTTATGGCGACATTGCTTATTGTTGATGATTCTGAAATTGACCGTGCTATCCTCAAGAACATTCTTGTGGGTACGTACAGTATCATAGAAGCCGATTCGGGCTATTCGGCCCTTGACATACTTAACAATCCGTCCCTTCACATTGACGGACTCATCCTTGACATCAACATGCCGGGTCTTGGCGGTTTTGAGGTTCTGAGCCTTCTTGACAAGTCGCGCCATGCCGGACTTCAGATCATGCTCATTTCTGCCGAAGCACAGAAGGGTAACATCATCAAGGCTGCAAACTTTGGTGCGGCAGGATTCTTCAGGAAGCCTTACGACAGCGACCAGGTCCTGATGAAGCTTAAGGCAATCTTTGCAAAGAAGGACATGGCTGCATCAAGTGCTGCTGCAGTTCCTGCTTCCGGGGCAGTTTCCAATGCTTCTGCCAACGGCAACATTTCCGATGCGGAACTTCGTGCCATTGCTTCCTATGCGGAAAAGCTCAGGCGCGTTTACCTTTCATTCCTCAAGAGCGAAAAGAAGGATGATGAGGGTTACATTCATGTCAGCGAGGTCGTCCACATCATGCTGGAAAACTACTTCGCCCTCAAGGCTCCACGTGACCTTTCTCCTGAGGCCATCGAGGTTATCAGCCAGGCTGCCTATTTCTACGATATTGGCCGTTCCATTATCCGCACGGAAAAATTCAAGGTTGTTTCACAGGCAGACATTGACAACATTCCGGAGACACACACCATTGCAGGTGCAGACCTGGTTGGCGTAAACAGTTCTCCTAACGTTGCATACTTTGTAAAGATCTGTGCAGACATCTGCATGCACCACCACGAACGCTATGACGGCAGGGGCATGCCTCACGGTCTTAAGGACAGCATCAACAACATCTACACCCAGATGTGTGCCATTGCCATTGAATTCTGCCATCACTTCTTCTCCGTTGACAATCCTGGTTATGGTGAATTCAACAGGGCAATTAATACAATTCAGGAAGACAGTGCAGCATTCCGCCCTGACGTTTTTGAGCTTCTCCAGAACTGCCAGGAAGACATTGTTGCCCACTTTAGCCATTAAAAGCAGATTATGAAATACGGTTATTTTAGGGCCGGATGTGCAAGTCCGGCTCTTGTTGTTGCAGACACTGTTTATAACAGTCAGAAAATCATTGGCCTTGTCAGGGAAGCTGATGGCATGGGTGTCAAGCTTCTTGTCTTTCCAGAGCTTTCCATTACGGGCTATACATGCCAGGACCTTTTCCTGCAGCGTACCCTCCAGGAATCCGCCCTTTCTTCCCTGAGGGAAATTGCAAGGCAGACTGCATCATGCGGTGTCCTCTTTGCCGTGGGCCTTCCAGTTACGGTGGGGGCAGACAGGTTTAACTGCGCTGCCTTTGTCCTTCGCGGAAAGGTTCTTGCCCTGGTTCCAAAGACCTTCATTCCCAACTATGGGGAATTTTACGAGGACCGGTGGTTTTCTTCTTGGAACGGAAAGCGCACCTGCGTTTCCCTTGGCGAAGGTCTTGAATCAATTCCCTTTGGAACCGACATTATCATCGAGGACAGGAATGATCCCCTTATAAAGATTGCATGTGAAATCTGCGAGGACCTGTGGGTTCCCCTTTCTCCTTCCACAAGACACAGTCTTAATGGTGCCACGGTGATTGCAAACCTGAGTGCAGGCAATGAAGTTGCCGGCAAGGCAGAATACAGGCGCATGCTCGTACAGTCCCATTCTGCAAAGCTCTGCGGTGCCTATGTCTATGCCAATGCCGGATGTGATGAAAGCACAACGGACATGGTTTTTTCAGGACACAACCTTATTGCCCTTAACGGCAGCATTAAGAAGGAATCCCTTTTGTTTTCCGATACTGGAAAGATTTTTGCCTGCGACCTTGACATGGAAAAACTTGACCAGGACAGGCTTAAGTCTTCCACCTTCAGCAGGGGAAGGGTCTTTGCCGGAGATGATTACCTTACCGTGTATGCAGACCTTGGGGACAATGGCCTTGGCGTGGATTCAGGTGAACTTCTTCTTGATCGTGTGGATCCCCGTCCATTTGTTCCTTCTGATGCGGGACGCCGCAGCGAAAGGTGCCTTGCCGTCATTGACATGCAGTCCCAGGGCCTTGCAAAACGGCTCAGGCATATAAATGCAAAAAGTGCAGTCATCGGCCTGAGTGGGGGTCTTGACAGTACCCTGGCCCTTCTTGTTACTGCCCGTGCCTTTGACCTTTGCGGCCTTGACCGGTCGAATATCCATGCCATTACGATGCCTGCCTTTGGTACCACTGACAGAACATACAACAATGCCATTCTTCTTGCAGAAAAAACAGGAGCTTCCATCCGGGAGATTGACATAAGAAAGTCCGTGACCCAGCATTACGAGGATATAGGCCATGACATAAACTGCCATGACATTACCTACGAAAACGGCCAGGCCCGCGGACGAACATACATTCTCATGGACTATGCAAACAAGACCGGAGGCATTGTCATCGGTACCGGTGACCTGAGCGAGCTTGCCCTAGGCTGGTGCACTTATAACGGCGACCACATGTCAATGTACGGCGTCAATTCGTCCATTCCAAAAACCCTGGTGCGCTATCTTGTTGGATGGTTTGCCGATGATGCAAGGGACAGGGGGCAGTGCGAGCTTGCCACAGTTCTGGAAGACATTCTTGCTACACCTGTCAGTCCGGAACTTCTTCCGCCGGAAAATGGAACCATAAGCCAGAAGACGGAAGAACTTGTTGGCCCCTACGAACTTCATGACTTTTTCCTGTACAATGTTCTGCGATGGGGCTTTGATCCAAAGAAGATTTTCTACCTTGCAACCCTTGCCTTTGACGGACAGACGGCAGAGGGCAGTGACATGGTTTACACGAAGGAAATCATACTTAAGTGGCTCAAGTCCTTTTACAGGCGGTTTTTCATGCAGCAGTTTAAGCGCAGCTGCATGCCTGACGGGGCAAAGGTGGGTACCGTAAACCTGTCTCCCCGTGGAGACTGGAGGATGCCTAGCGATGCCAGTGCAGCAGTCTGGCTTTCCCAGCTGGAGAGCCTATGCTGAGCTACCAGCACGAATACCATGCAGGCAATCATGCCGACTTGCTTAAGCATGTCTGCCTTACCCTAGTCCTTGAATCCATGTGCAAAAAGGAAAAGCCCTTCACCATCATCGACAGCCACAGTGGGGCAGGACTCTTTGACCTTAATGATGAACGCCTCCTTAAAACCGGCGAAGCCCACAAGGGAATCGAGCGTCTTTTTTCCGCTGCAGACGGTTCGGATTTCGCTACATTGCCGGGGGGAATTGCATCTTACCTTTCACTGGAGCGTCCCTATTTTGAACGGGGATTTTATGCAGGCAGTGCAAGAATCGAAAGGCATTTTGCCCGAAGCGGCGACAAGATTCATCTGGTGGAAAAGCATCCCCAGGTGCTGGAAAAGCTCCGGCAGAACATTAGCTCTCCAATCATGACAGCCGCAGGCCTTGAAAAGGCTCAAAGCACTCCAGTCATCTACGACCAGGACTCCTATAAGGCTCTTGCCGCCCTTGTTCCTCCGCTGGTAAAGCGCGGTGTCGTCCTTTGTGACCCAAGCTATGAAGATGCATCCGATTATGCCCAGGTTGCCCAGGCCCTTAAGACCGTCAGGCGCAAGTGGAATACGGCTGTGATTTTATTATGGTATCCGCTTTTGACACGCCGCAGAAAGGAAACCGTGCAGCTTCTTACGGAACTTGAGGATTTTGGCAAGCTTGGAACTACGCCATGCGAAAGCTTTTCAGTGGAACTGCAGGTTGCCGATCCTTCCACCATGGAGGCCCCTGACTCATCCCATCTTTACGGAAGTGGAATGTTCGTAATGAATCCAGTCTGGCAGCTTAAGGAAAACCTTGAGGAATGCCGCGACTACCTACTGAACGTCGTAGTATGATTCCTTTATGGTAACGGAGCCAAGGTGCAGTACCTTGCTGTAGGATGGGGTGTACGATGAATCCCTTCCGACGGATACTGCCCACATGTCCACATACCAGGTTCCGTTGCTTGGTTCCCCGGACCAGTTTACGTCTTCGTCTCCATTGACTGGCAACGGATTGTTTATTGAATCCTTTGAATTGAAGTTAAATCCATATTTTGAGTTGAAGGAACGCCTTGGAAATCCAAGAAGGGTCGAGCCTTCTTCATCGGCCTGCTTCATGTTGGTTCTTCCCGTGAAAATCGAGTCCCTGTATGCATCTGTTCCGGTGATCTTGTTCAGCCTTATGTAGACGTACTTGTTGCGTCGTGTGTACTCAATCAGAGGAGTTGGATGGCCGGAATCAAGGGACAGTGTCATGTATTTTTGGGAATTGATTATGGCAGTTGCTGCGGCCGAAATGTCTGATGTGGTGTTAAGGTTGTTTATGCTTGTAATGGCACTTTCCATGGTGCTGGAGCTTGTATAAATCTTGTAGTAGATTTCAGTTCCAAGAAAGCGAAAGTCGGAGTCGTCGTAATTTCCGTTTTCTCCGGTTTCGTTGGTGATGAGGGAAAAGTAGTCCAGCGGACGGTCGGCGTTGGTGTAGTTCAGGATGTGGCCGTCTGAGTGGGGTGGCTGGAGCTCGTAAAGGGTGTCAAGGCCGCAGCCGTTACCTGTAAATGCCAGGGCAAGCAAAAAAAAACAGACAGCAACGGATGATAGATTTTTTCTGTTCTTTCTTCCGTCCATGTCTGTTTCCTTTATGTTTTTTAGGTTGAATTATGATGGAATCTGATGGGATTAAGCCCGGACCCTATTCAATCTTTCCCTTTGACTGAAGGTCGATGATCCTGCTCTGAGCTGCATTTGCCCAGTCGTCGTTAGGGAATTTTTCCGTAACCTTCTTGTAGATTGCAGCAGCATCTTCTGCCTTTCCTGCTTCGTCCCTTACTCTTGCTGCATTGAACAGTGAGTGTGGTGCAAGGTAGAAGTCCTTGTCTTCTGCTGCCTGTTCGTAGTATAGTGCTGCAGATTCCATGTCTCCCGTTTCTTCTGCACAAACTGCTGCATTGAAAAGGTTGATGGATGCCGTATAGTATTTCTTTCCTGCGTTGACTGCTGCAAGGTAGTTTGAAAGTGCCTGTGCATAGTCCTTCTTTCCAAAGGCAATGTCGGCTGCAAGCATGTTTGAGCGTACGCCGAGGATTCCCTTCTTTGAAGTGTATTTTGCACATGCTTCAAGGGCCTTTTCCTGGCGGGCTGCGATTTCCGAGTCAGAAAGGCTGTCGGACTTGTTTGTGAATGCATATTCTGCAGCATCGAGGGCTGCGAGGCCCTTCTTGTTGGCTGCGTCAGTCGTTCCGATTACTGTGCATGCGATTGCTCCTGCAACTACGGCTGCGATGATGACTGCAAGGAGAGTCTTCCTGTTCTTAAGGATGAAGGATTCTACTTTATCGTTAAGTGAAGCTGCTGTTTCTTTAGACATAATTTTCCTCATATTTTTAATGTGAATTAAGGGAATTTCCAAAAAACTTGTTTTCAGAAGTGCCATTTATTCTATAGGAAAACTGCATATTTGTCCACCTCTAGGGGGAATCCTTGAAGATAACCGTTAATTCTGCTAAAATGACAAAACTTTATTCGCTATATAAAATTTAAAGGAACATACTATGTCCACAGATCTGTCTAAAATGAGAAACATCGGCATCATGGCTCACATTGATGCTGGAAAGACTACAACTACAGAGCGCATACTTTTTTATTCCGGAAAGATTCACAAGATTGGAGAAATAGATGACGGTGCTGCCACCATGGACTTCATGAAGCAGGAACAGGAACGCGGAATCACCATTGCATCGGCTGCCATTACGACTGAATGGAAGGGCCACAAGATAAACATCATCGACACACCGGGCCATGTTGACTTTACTGCAGAAGTTGAACGTTCCCTCCGCGTCCTTGACGGTGCAGTTGCCGTAATCTGTGCCGTTGGCCATGTCCAGCCGCAGACGGAGACCGTATGGAGGCAGGCTGATGAATTCAATGTTCCACGCATCTGCTTTGTAAACAAGATGGACCGCATTGGTGCCGACTTCTTTGGTGCCATCACTGATGTTGAGGAAAAATTCGGCTGCAAGGGTGTTGCCCTTGAGGTTCCCATGGGGGAAGGCCAGGATTTTGAAGGCGTCATCGACCTTCTTGAAATGAAGGAAATCCGCTGGGATGCAGATACGGAAGGTGAGGAATTTACAGTAACCGATGTAAGCGATGCAAATCGTGCCCTTGCAGAAGAATGGCGTGAAAAGCTTGTTGACGCCGTTGCCTCTACGGACGATGCCCTTACCGAACTTTACATTGAAGGAAAGGAAATTTCCGTTGAACAGCTTAAGGCCGCAATCCGTACTGCAACCATCAGCCGTACCCTTGTTCCGTTCATGTGCGGATCAAGCCGCCACAACCAGGGAATCCAGCCATTGATGGATGCAATCCTTGCCTATCTTCCTTGTCCTACAGACATTCCTCCTGCAAAGGGAATCCAGCTTAAGAAGCACGAGGAAACTGAATGCGAGGTTCCATGCGATCCTGATGCAAAAACACCCATTGGCCTTGTTTTCAAGATTCAGTATGACCGCGAGGCAGGAATCCTGTGCTTTGTAAGGATGTATTCCGGAAAGATTACCACCGGAACCCAGATCTACAATGTTGCAAAGAAAAAGCGCGAAAGGGTCAACCGCATCCTGCGCGTAAATGCAAACCGCATGGAACAGATGGACAGCGTAAGTGCCGGCGACATTGCAGTCTTTGTAGGGCTTAAGCTTGCACAGACCGGCGACACCGTGGGAAGCGAGGGACTTCCGGTTCTTCTTGAAAGCGTAAAATTCCCTGAGCCTGTAATTTCCATTGCCATTGAGCCTGAAACCATGAGCGACAGCGACAAGCTTAAGGAAACCCTTGAAATCCTCAGCCGCGAGGACCCGACCTTTACATACCGCGACGATGCGGAAACAGGCCAGCTCATTATCAGCGGCATGGGTGAGCTTCACCTTGATGTCCTTGTTACGAGAATCAAGGATGACTTTAAGGTTGCATGCCGTGTCGGTGCCCCTCAGGTTACCTACCGCGAATCCGTTTCTTCTGCCAATGAGGTTACTGAAGAATATTCACGCGTTCTTGCAGGAAAGGAAAATGCTGCAGTCCTTAGCCTCCGTGTTGAACCAAGGGAGACGGGAAGTGGCAACGCCTATTCTTGTTCCGTTACAGACAGTGCAATTCCTGATGAAATTTACGAGGCAATCCAGTCTTCCGTTAATTCAAGCCTTGCTTCCGGAATCCAGATGGGATATCCGTGTGCCGATGTGGGAGTTACGGTTACTTCGATAAAATATGACGAAACGACTTCAACGACCTTTGCATTCAGTGCCGCAGCTGCAGAAGCCTTTGACAAGGCATGCATGGCAGCAGGGCCTGTAATGCTTGAGCCTGTCATGAATGTTGACATTGAGTCTCCTGCTGAATTCGTGGGGGAGGCCATGAGCCTTGTTACCCAGCGCGGAGGAATGATCCAGAGCATGGAAGACAAGTCTGGCGGTTCCGTGGTTCATGCACAGGCACCTATGGTAAAGATGTTCGGATTTTCTACAAGCCTCCGTTCCGTTACCCAGGGCCGCGCAAGCTTTGGCATGACATTCAGCCACTTTCAGCCTAAGAACTAATAGTCATACCATCCTGAAGCCATCTGGTCTGCTGCCTGAATGAGCAGCACCAGGGGGTTCTGCAGGAAATTTGAATAGTTCATCATCTCGCCGGTGGTTACGTCACTGAATCCCATGTGGCGGCTAACGGCTTCTATCACCGTTCTTTTCCTGAGCATTGATGGCATTGATTCCAGCAGCAGAAGCACCGATTCGTTTCCGTGACCAAGGTTGCGGTTGTCGTCCTTTACGGTGAAGTAGGGCTTCTTTACCCAGTTTCCAAAAATGTCCTTTGTATTCCTGAAGTTTACAGTGTAGAATCCAGCCTTGCAGAAGTCGTGGACAATGGCTGCAATGAAAACGTCGCCTGCAGTGAAGGTATATTTTTCTGCATATTTCGTGGTCATGAAGTCTGTAAGAAATGATTCGGTGAATTTAAGGGCCTGGTATGCAACCTGCAGGGAGTGCACGCAAAGTCCGCCGTCAAAGTCTCCGTGGAATCTTGTGGATGCAGGGGAAGTGAAAAACTCGTGGTCTTCCATCCATTGAATGAGGGCCTTGCATTCTTCCTGGTCTTCTACGCTTTTTTGCGTCATGGTTACGATTGTTTCCTTTACCTTTGGCAGGTCGTATCCTTCTGTGGTAATTGGCATGTAGTTGTTGTAGATGGAAATGAGTTCCTTGGTTCCGCTGATGAGCTTTCCGAATTCTTCCTGTGTCATTTTAGTTCCTTGTAAATGGTTTACCCAAAATATACATGCAGAAAAAAAATTAATAAAGAGGTGGGGAGCGCGCGTAAAAACTGGTTCACCATGAACTTCTTGTTTGAAACTTTTCCATATATATGGTAGAGTATTCCATCTAGGCTTGCCCTACAGTTTGGAGTAAATATGTCTTTGCCTGATTTGTATAGAAAGGATTTTAATATATTCAATGCACCTGAAAACAGGGGTGTGGTTTATCTTGACAATGCTGCCACAACCCACAGGCCCCAGTGCGTAATTGATGCAGTTGCCCGCTTTTACAACGTTGACAATGCAAATCCTCTCCGCGGTCTTTACGGCCTTAGCGTTAGGGCAACAGATGCCTATGAAAACGCCCGCCAGACTGTGGCAGATTTTATCGGTGCCGGGGATGCTGCACAAATCATCTTTACCCGCAATGTCTCTGAAAGCCTTAACCTTGTTGCATACACCTATGCAATGGATAACGTGCAGGAAGGTGATGAAATCGTAATCAGCTGCATGGAACACCACTCCAACATTCTTCCATGGCAGATGGTGTGCAAGGCAAAAAATGCAAGGCTTGTATGGCTTGAATGCGGTGACGATGCCGTAATTACAAGGGAAGAATATGAAAGCAAGATTACTTCCAGGACAAAGATAGTTTCCATTGCCCATGTCAGCAATGTTTTTGGTATTACAAATCCAGTCAAGGAAATTGCTGCCTATGCCCATAGGGTTGGTAACGGTGGCAAGGGAGCCGTGGTTATTGCCGACGGTGCCCAGAGCACTCCCCATTTCAAGGTGAACGTACAGGATCTTGGCGTTGACTTTTTTGCATTCAGCGGACACAAGCTTTGCGCTCCCATGGGAATCGGCGTTCTCTACGGAAGGAAGGATCTTCTTGAAGGCATGAGCCCGTTCCTTCGCGGTGGAGAGATGATCGAGTACGTTACGCGCGAGGGTGCAACCTATGCAGAGGTTCCGCACAAGTTTGAGGCTGGAACGGTCAATGCAGGTGATGCCGTCGGTCTTGCAAGGGCCATCGAGTACATTACACAGGTTGGGCTTGATAGGATTGAAGAAAATGATAACCGTCTTGCAAAGCTCATTATGGACGGCCTTGCAGGCAACCAGTATATTCACGTAATCGGAAGCACTGATCCATACAGGCACTGCGGAATCGTAACCTTTACCGTTGACGGCGTTCATCCCCATGACATTGCATCGGTCCTTGATACGGACAACATTGCGGTGCGTGCAGGACATCACTGTGCCCAGCCACTGATGCAGAAGCTTGGTGTTGGTTCTACGGCACGTGCCAGCTGCTATTTTTACAATACTGAAGAAGAAGCGGAAATATTTGTCAGCAAGTTGTGTCAGGTCCGCAAGTTTATGGGGTTTGACTCATGAGGATTAGCACAGACAGAAGGGCTGCAGTAAAGAAGTTAAAGTCTCTTGTTTTGTCTTCCAAAAGCGATGTGGATTCGTTCCGCGTAAAGCTTGAGAAAAAGTTCAAGGTGGAATTCCTTCCTAACCGTGTGGAGCTTGCCCAGCGGAATTATTCCGGGGTCAAGTGTGATTTTCTTGTTCCCGAGATTTATGCCGCCAACCGCATAATGATCTACATTCACGGCGGATCCTTTGTGGGCGGATCTCGTGAAAGCTACAGGGGATTTTGTTCCGTTCTTGCCAATGCATCTTCTGCCCGCCTTGTTCTTCCTGAATTCCGTCTTGCACCTTCATATACTTTTCCTTCGTCGATAGAAGATGTTGAAACCGTTCTTGCCGGTGTCATGAAGGAATTTACGGTTAGTGGCGAATCCGGTTCTGGGGTAAAGCCAGAGATAATTCTTGCGGCAGATGGAAGCGGTGCAACCATGGCAACTGCAGTGGCTTACAGAATGGACCCGGCAAAGCGTTCCTGCATTTCAAAGATCGTGCTTTTTTCTCCATGGCTTGACCTTACTCCAGACAGTCCGACCCTTGCAAAAAAATCTCGCGATGAAATTCTTACGGCAGAAGACCTGCGCCATGCTGCCGACATCTATACATATTCTTCAAATTTCCTGAACAGGCAGGTTTCTCCACTCAGGGGAACTGCAGAAGAACTTGAAAAATTTCCGGAAGTATACATTCAGTGCGGAGGCCGTGAGCTTTTGGCACTTCAGGCTGAAGAATTCAATGACCTGCTGTCAGCCAATGGCATCAAGTGCACCCTGGACATTACGGATGACATGATGTACATGTTCCAGATGGCAGATGAATTCCTTGTTGAATCCCATGAGGCCGTGGAGCGTGCCGGAAATTACATCAACAGGCAGGAAGGACTTTCTCCTTTGGAAGAAGAGGAACGCCATCGCCTTGTCAGGGAAAACAATATTACGACAGAGTAAAAACTATGGAACTTCTTTCACCTGCGGGTAACGTTGACAAATTAAAATACTGCTATACTTACGGAGCTGATGCCGCCTATATAGGCCTTAAGAATTTTTCCCTTCGTGTTAAGGCAGATAATTTTTATGAGGATGAATACAGGAGGGTTGTGGAACTTAAGAACCGCTTTCCCGGAAGAAGGCTTCACTGTGCACTGAACATTGCATTCCACAATGACGAGATAGACCGCCTTGTGGAAAACATTCCATACTTCAGGCAGTATCCAATCGATGCATTCATCGTTCAGGACCTTGGCATTGTTCCGATTCTCCAGAAGGAATTTCCCAATGCTGAACTGCATCTTTCAACCCAGGCCAGCTGCATGAACAGGGAAGCCGTAAAGATGTACAAGTCCCTTGGCTTTAAGCGCGTTGTAATGGGACGGGAAGCTTCCCTTGTAGAAATTGCAGAAATCAAGCAGGCCGTTCCTGACATGGAGATTGAATGCTTTGTCCACGGTGCCATGTGCATTGCCTATGCGGGCCGATGCCTCATGAGTGCATATCTTAATGGCCGCAGTGCCCAGGAAGGTTTTTGCAGCCATACGTGCCGCTGGGACTACGATGTCCTTGCAAGCCTTGATTCCTCAAAGGATGCAAAGAAAATTGCAGAAGGCGGAAACCTTGTCCTAAGGGAACACAAGCGTCCTGATGAATACTTCCCGGTTTATGAAGGGGAGAATTTTACGGCAGTTCTTTCTTCAAAGGACCTTTGCATGATTGACCACCTTAAGGAACTTAAGGATGCAGGCGTAGATTCCCTTAAGATTGAAGGGCGCATGAAAAGCGTCTACTATGTTGCCATGATTACACGTGCATACAGGAAGGCCCTTGATGCCCTTGAGGGAAAAATTTCTGACGGAGAGGCAAGGCCATTCATCGATGAGCTTTACAAGGTAAGCCACAGACCCTTTGCCACGGGATTTTACTTTAACAAGGCTGATGCAGACGTTGCAGTTAGCGGAGCAAGCGACAGCCCCTACGAACTTTCTGCGGAAATCGGACCAGGCCTTGGTTCAGCAGAGGAAGAAAAAATCCTTGGCCTTGCTTCTGACGGTGAACGGCTCAGGCAGGAAAAGATTGCAGCCATGTGCGAGCCTGAACTTAGGGCTTACCGGAAGCGTGCTAAAGACAAGCCTGACATGCATCTTCCATTTGCAGAAAAAATCGACGGCTGGAAAATGTATCCGATTAATCCGCTCAACATGCTGACTGGAGAAACAGATATCGAGCTTGTGTCTCCCGATATTGTTGCCAGGAAGCTTGAGTGGGGAAAGGATTTTGCATTTATAAATCCGGTAAATGGCCAGGTGTACAACTGGGTATGCAACGGCCATCCATGCGTAATGTATACTGGACTTCCCATTGCTGATGGAACCATCCTTCGTTCAAGGGATCCAGGTTATATAGAAGGTAAATTCAGGGATTCGGGGCGATGATGAGTAAGGTAAGGTTCTCTGCCGTTTTACTTGCGGCATTGTTTGTGTTTTCTCCTGCGCTTTTTGGCCAGGAATCTTCCGGTGGATTTTTTGGAGCCAGGGAAAATGTCCTGGGAATTCAGTTTGAGCATAACTGGACTAATTCCGTAAACAGCGACGAAAATGCCGTTGACCTTACATATTCCAACCATGGCCAGAACATGGATTTTGACTTTGGAATTCAGTTTGCGTCAAAAAGGCAGTCTTTTTTTTCCTATGCAAGGTACAAGATTTTTGACGGATACAGGGGATGGTTTGGTCCCTGCAATTTTACGGAACTTGAAAACTTTAGCGACATTTCCTTTAGGCAGCACTGGTTTGCAGGCTTAGCAGGCCGCGTCCATTTTAATGATGTATTTTCCTTTCAGGGGTCTTCCCTCATAGGTGTCAGGGGTTCCACATTCAAGAGGATTAGGGGACTTGATCCCGTTTTCAGGAAGGATGTTGCAGGAGACTTTTCTTTTAGTGCTAGACCATGGCATTACAAGAATGATGTGGAAATTTCTGCTGGAATCTCGTCCTGGGAAATGTTCTGGCATCCGCTTTTTTTTGCCCCGATTTTCTTTGTTTCCGCTTCTGGAAGTGTAAGTGACAGTGTTCGCATCAAGTCTTTTGTGGGAATGCGTACTTTTGACTATTTTGGAATTTCTGCCATGAATGAAGGCGTTACCTTGAAGATAGGGGCGGAGGTTTTGTTCTGATGAAAAAAGCTTTGTTGAAAAGGATTTTAGGAAAAACTTCATTTTCCATTTTGACTCTTGCCACTGTTCTTATGGTGGGCTTTTTAAGCGGCTGCAGCTTCGGTTGGGATGAATTTTTTTACAGGAAGAATTCTGTGAATTCGCGTTCTGACAGGATACTTGACCTTGACGGAACTGGCGGTGCACCCCAGACCGGCGGTCGTTCCTGCTATTCCGTGGTTTTCTTTTCCGACATTCACATTGGGGGAAAGGAAAATGATCCTGATGTTCTCATTGACTGGATGAGGGTGCAAAAGCCCCTTCTGGAAGAGGAAGGATTCCCCCTTGAATTTGCAGTTTGCGCAGGTGACCTTACCTACAGTGGCATTAGGTCTGAATACAAGGATTACGCTGCCATGGGGGAACGCATGGAACGCCTTGCTGGGGTCAGGCTGTATTCCGTCCTCGGAAACCATGACGTATATAATTCAGGATGGGACGAATACAGGGATCTTGTTTTTCCCTATTCTTCCTACTATCGCTTTACCACTCCAAGCGGAGAAAGCAGCCTGAGCTGGTATTTTCTTGATACGGCAAGTGCCACCCTTGGTACGGAACAGCTTGAAGATCTGTTCTTCCGGTTTAAGCACGATTCAAACAGGAAGGTTGTGGTCACCCATTTTCCATTGCTCCTCAAGAGTTCCATGTATTACTGCCTGCAGAACATAGACGAGCGTGACATGCTTATCGATGAATTCTGCCGCAATGATGTAAAGATTATCCTTACGGGACATGCCCATATTGAGGACGGCTATACCTACGGCGACTACTTTAAGGAAGTGAACCTTGAAAGTTACATCAAGAATTACGCCGCTGCGGTTTTGTATGTGGATGTGAAGAATGGAACTTTCCGGGTGCGCACTTTCCACCTGTAGTTTTTTTTGATAAATACCAATACTGTTTCTAAAAATTGCATTTTTTGGAGTTTCCAAGTATTATTATTGGTGTGCAGCAGGTAATGATATGATTGAAACATTTGGAAAGGAACAGATTGAAACAGACCCGGCCATTCTCATCGATTCATTCATGCAGGAATTTGGCGGACAGTTTTCTGCCGATGATGCAAGTCGCGTAAGAAGTGCCTGGGATTATCTCATTTCAAAGACTTCCCAGTTGAAGAGGAAGTGCGGCAAGCCTTATTTTCTCCACCCATATCGCGTTGCAAGAATCCTTACGGAAAAGCACCTTGGTGCCGACACGACAATTTCTGGAATTTTCCATAACATCCTGGAAGTTGACCCTGACTGTCTTGGTGAAATTGAACGTCTTTTTGGAAAGGACATTGCATCCATCTGCTATGGCACGGCAAAAATTACGGGCCTCAAGATCCAGAGCAAGACCCTTCAGCAGGCGGACAGCATAAGGAAAATGCTTTTTGCCATGGTAGACGACATCCGCGTCATACTCGTTAAGCTTGCCGACCGCCTGGACCGCATGAGGAATCTGAAGTCGGTTCCCCCTGAAGCCCAGAAACTCATCGCCCTTGAAGTAATAGACATCTGGTGTCCCCTTGCAAGCCGTCTTGGTATGGCCGACGTCAAGAGCGAGATGGAAGACCTGAGCCTTAAGTATTCAAATCCCGTCGTCTTCCAGCAGATAAAGACCATCGTCGGCCAGAAAAAAGCCGAGCGTGCAGAATACCTTGAGTCCGCAGTCGGAAAGATTAAGGAAGCTGCCGAAAAAGAAGGCATTGCAGACATAAAGATTTCAAGCCGTGCAAAGCACTTCTATTCGATATACCAGAAGATGAGAAAGCGCAACAAGGAGCCTGGGGAACTTTATGACCTTCTTGCCCTACGCGTAATCTGCCAGACCAACAGTGAGTGCTATACCCTCATTGGAATTGTTCACAGCCTCTGGAAGCCCATGGAAGGAAGGTTTAAGGATTACATTGCCATGCCAAAGGCCAACGGCTACCAGTCCCTCCATACGACGGTAATCTGCGAGGGAAAGCCCCTTGAAATCCAGATCAGGACTGCAGAAATGCATAATGTTGCGGAACATGGTGTTGCAAGCCACTGGCTTTACAAGAAGGGAACAAACCATGACATGGTTAAGGCAGAAGACCTTAGCATCATAAACCAGCTCAGGGCCCTGCGTGACCAGAACCTTAGCGACGAAACATTTTTCTCTCAGCTTAAGAATGAGCTTTTGGGTGATTCAATCTACGTATTCACTCCCAACGGTGATGTCCGTGAGCTTCCACAGGGAGCCAATGCCATAGACTTTGCATACACCATTCATTCTTCCATAGGCGAAAAAATTGTCGGAGCAAAGGCTGACGGAAAAATCATACCCTTGACCCAGCCCCTTAAGAACACCCAGATAATAGAAATTCTTACCAATGTGCAGGCCCATCCGACCCAGAGCCAGCTGGCATCCGTAAAGACGGCCCGGGCACGCCAGAGGATAAACGCATGGCTTACCCAGAATGATTCCACTTACATCGACAGGGAAGCACAGGAAAAACGCGAGGCTGAAATCCTTGCCAATACCATCTATTCAAAGAAGATTGCGGAAGAAAAGAAAAAGCAGCACAAGGAAAAGAAGACTGTTTCCATCTATTCAGGAAAGATCCGTGTGGAAGGGGCTGCAAACTATCTTGTCACCATTGCAAAATGCTGTAATCCCCAGCCTGGCCAGCCCATAACCGGGTACATCAGCCGTGCAAGGGGAATTACCGTCCATCGTGCAGACTGCATGACATTCCTTCGGATACCGCAGATTGAAAAGCGCACTGTTCCTGTGGAATGGGATGTTTCCGATGCAAGGCAGAATGAAAAAGCCGAAAGGCAGAAAGCTATGGAACTTGAAAAGGCCAGGCAGAAGCAGATAGAAAAGAACCAATACAAGAAGCAGAGGTAGAGCCAATGGATTTGAAAAGAAAACTTGCATGTGCATTCATCATTGCGTCGGGACTGTTGACTGCCGGATGCTCCTTTTTCAGGAAAGATTCTTCCGGGCCCATTTCAAAGAAAGACCTTAAGGTGGGTTTTGTTTATGTCGGCCAAATTCGCGATAACGGCTACACCCAGTCCCTGGATACCGGGCGAATTGCCCTTGTAAGGGAAGGCATCAAGACAGTCTTCATGGAAAATGTTCCGGAGAACAATTACTGCATTCTTGCCATTGAGGAACTGATAAACCAGGGCTGCCAGCTCATTTATACCACAAGTTATGGTCACCTTAAGTTTACAAAGATTGAAGCCGTAAAGCATCCGGAAATCCGCTTTGGTCACTGTTCAGGTGGTGAGGTTCTTCCCAACATGAATTCATTTTTTGGAAGAATGTATGAAGCACGTTACCTGAGTGGAATCGTTGCAGGCCTTAAGACCACTTCCAACAAGATTGGCTATGTTGCGGCAATTCCAATTCCGGAAGTTATACGCGGCCTTAATGCCTTTGCCCAGGGTGTGCAGACAGTTAATCCCGATGCAACCATTGATGTAATCTGGACAAATGCGTGGTTCAATGAAGATGCAGAAAAGAATGCTGCAACAAAGCTTTTTAATTCTGGATGCGATGTTTTTGCACAGCATGTTGATACAAACGTGACCCAGAAGATTGCCCAGCAGTACGGGGCATTCTGCATTGGATATAACTATGGTACGCGAAGGGTTGCCCCAAAGGCCTATCTTACAGCTCCTGTCTTTTACTGGGAAAATTTCTTTGTTGAAGATGTAAAGCGCTTTCTGGAAGACCGCTGGCAGCCGCTCATTTATTGGGGAGGCCTTGAATCAGGAATGGTTGGCCTTGATGACCTTAGTTCACTTTGCAATCCAGGCTCAGTAAAGAAAGTTGAGGAGATGAAGGCCAGGATCATTGAAGACCCGGGGCTGATTTTCCGCGGTCCTGTCTATGACAACCAGGGAACCCTCAGGGTTGACATTGATGAAACCCTGACCGATGAAGAAATCTGGAACATGGACTGGTATGTTCAGGGCATCAACCTGATACAGATGTAATCAGGCAGTTTTCCTTTGAATCTTGACTGCCGGACAAGGAATACAACTTTCTTGTCTGGCTGCTGTAGTTATTCCCTTCTTCATATATGGCAATGGGGAATTCCATTTTTACAAGTGCCCGTGAACATTTTTCCCCTTCAACAAGGATCATGACAGGGTCGCTTTCCATGCGGCTCTGTACTGGCCTTATCCTTCTTGCGCCAAGGTTGTATCTTTCAAAAAGGACAAGGATTTCTGCAATGCGTTCCGGGCGGTGGATCATGTAGAATTTTCCATTGGATTTTAAAAGCCCTGATGCAGTCCTGATGACGTCTTCCAGCGTACAGAAAATTTCGTGACGTGCAATTTCCTTTTCCGTAGGCTTTGATTTTCCGTCTGGTGATTTATTGCCCTGTGGAATTTTCTGGTACGGCGGATTGCATGTGACAATGTCATAGGTGTTTTTTTCTAGGAATTCCATGGAACTGTTAAGGTCCATGTTGTGGACTGTCAGCCGGCCTTCAAGTCCGTTGTAGTCAATGGATTTCCGGATCAGGTCGCATCCCCTGGCCTGGATTTCAACGCAGTCTATCCTAAGCATGTCAGACCTTGATGCAAGAAGCAGGGGGATTATGCCGTTGCCAGAGCACAGGTCGCAGATTTTTTCCCTGCCCCTGGTTTTTGTAAATGCTGCAAGAAGAACTGCATCGATTCCGTAGCAGAACATTTTTTTGTCCTGCCAGATGCTGTAGGGGCAGGAGCAGTCTTGAAGATTGTCCAGGCTTAGTCCCAGTTCCTCATGGGAATCATTCGTCTGTGCCATGCCACGATTATACACGGGACCGGTTATAAATTCAATTTGCGCCGCTATCTATTGCAGGAAAAATCTGCTATCATCATGGGCATGTTTGCCCCATTGCCACAGGAAAAAGCAGAAGAATTTTTAAGGAACCTCATGAATCTCCTTGATGAAGGAAAAGTTTTTCTCAGGAGAATTTCAAGTCCAAGTGCTGAACGGGAAAATTCCGGTGTCATGCTTGGTGCCCTTTTATGCAGGCGTCCTGAAGAAAATGACTTTGCGGAGGTATTTGCATATACGGTTTCTGGCAGTGCCCATGTCATTGAAGACGCTGAAAATGCAGCAGGGGGTGTTTTTGCAGGTCCCATTGTTTTGCCGGAACTTGTAGCAGGGGCACTTGAACCCAACGATGCAGAAATCCATTCACTGACGGAAAGGATAAACAGCCTCAAGGCTACGGGACAGGATGCAGGCCCCTTAAGGTTACGGCGGGAAGAGCTCACTACAGCTTCCCTTAAGGCAGTTCATGACCTGTATTCCTTCATGTGCTGGGACGGCAAAAAGAGAAGCCTTGGTTCAATCTGCCAGAAGAGAATTCCGGGAAAGCTTCCGCCCACGGGAACTGGCGACTGCTGTGCGCCAAAGCTCCTTGACTGGTGTTACAGGAATGGCATGGTGCCGGAAAGCATGTGCGAGATGTACTACGGAAATCCTTCTGCTGAAAGAAAAAGCGGAACCATTTATCCACCATGCGACCAGCGGTGCGGTCTTTTGCTGCCAGAGATGATGGGCCTTGAAATTCTTTACCGCGACGAATCGATATGCGTTGTAAACAAGCAGAGCGGCCTTTTGAGTGTTCCCGGCCGTGGAATTGAAAAACTTGATTCCGTGGAAACCCGCTTTTTGCAGATGTTTGGTAGTAAGGTTGAACCTGTAAAACCAAGCGTCCACCGCCTTGACATGGAGACTTCCGGCATAATGATCCTGGCATTTACCCGGGAAGCCCACAGAAAGATGAACATGGCCTTTGAGCAGGGGCTTTGCCAGAAGGAATACGTTGCCGTTCTTGACGGAATTCTTCCTGCTATGGGAATAGAAAAAACTGGCGTCATGGAACTTTACTTTCGCCTTGACGTAGACAACAGGCCCCACCAGATTTGGGATGAAGTTCATGGCAAAAAAGCAGTAACAGAATGGGAAATCCTTGACGTGGAAAAATACATGGCACCGGATGGGGTGGTCAGGAACTGTACGCGGGTACGTTTTATTCCCCACACGGGGCGCACCCACCAGCTCCGCCTTGCAAGCGCTGACAGCCACGGCTTTGGGGTTCCCATTGTTGGCGACACCCTTTATGGCCACTGCCAGGAAGGGGAGAGGCTTTTGCTCCACGCAAAAAAAATCACCTTTCCGCACCCTGTGACAGGGGAGAAGGTGACAATTGAATGCACCGAGCCCTTTTAGTTAAGCTGCCTTGATTGCAGCCTGTACATGACTGCATCCGGTACGTGGCCGCTACGGTTCAGGCGGGGCTTAAGTCTGGCTCAAGGCCGCCGCCCGGTTTCAGGCTGTGCCGGTGCCTGGATAAAATTAAACGTTGAACTTGAAGAACAGAACGTCTCCGTCCTGAACAACGTATTCCTTTCCTTCCTGGCGGTACTTTCCGGCGCTCTTGATGCCGGCTTCGCTTCCGTACTGCCTCAGGTCGTCAACCGTGTATGCTTCGGCCTTGATGAATCCCTTTTCAAAGTCAGTGTGGATTACGCCTGCAGCCTGTGGAGCCTTGTCACCGGCGTGAATTGTCCAGGCACGGCATTCATCGCTTCCGCCTGTAAAGAATGTGCGCAGTCCCATAAGGTGATAGACGTGGCGTGCAAGAACCGTAAGACCTGATTCTTCAAGGCCAACGCTTTCCATGAATTCCTTCTTGGCGTCTTCTTCCTCGATTTCAACAAGCTCGGATTCAAACTTGCCGCAGATGACGATGACTTCCGATTTCTGTTCTTCTGCAATCTTCCTGACTGTTTCAATGTATGCGTTTGTTCCGCTTGCAATGGTGTCTTCGTCAATGTTACAGACAAAAACCTGTGGCTTGATAGTAAGCAGGTGCAGGTCGTAGATAGCGGCAGATTCCTCATCCGAAAGGTCAGCCATGCGTGCGCACTTTCCGTCAATGAGGAGAGGCTTGATTTTTTCTACTGCACTAAAGTAAGGTGCAAGGCGCTTTTCTTCATCCTTGCCCAGGGCACGGATCTGCTTTGTAACTTTTTCTGCATGCTTGTTGATGGTGTCAAGGTCAGCCTGTGCAAGCTCAAAGTTGATCGTAAGGATGTCGCTTTCAGGATCGATGGGTGCATCTGTCTTTGCATCTTCGCGGACGTGCTGGATGTCCGGATTGTCAAAGCAGCGTACAACGTGGGCGATGACGGCCGTTTCGCGGATGTTGGCAAGGAACTTGTTTCCAAGACCTTCACCCTGGCTTGCACCCTTGATGAGGCCTGCAATGTCTACAAAGTCAACGCTTGCAGGAATCTTTTTCTTAGGCTGGAAAACGCTTGCCATAAAGTCAAGGCGTTCGTCAGGCAGGTCAACGACACCAACATTAGGGTCGATGGTACAGAAAGGATAGTTTTCTGCACTGGCAGGTGCCTTTGTAAGGGCACTGAATATTGTAGACTTTCCAACATTTGGAAGTCCGACGATACCGCATGTAAGTTTCATGTTTTACTCCAGTTTAACCGATGATTTCTTTTGCCCTTTCAAGAGCAGCATTGATGTTGGCGCAGATGTTCTCCTTGCCAAGTTTTTCAGACATTCCTGTTTTTTCACATAGCATGAAAGGCTGGGTGTGGATTCCGCTAAGGATGATCTTTATTCCCTTCCTGTCGCATGCAGCCTTGGCCTGTTCAAGGGCCTGGATTCCGCCTGCATCAAGGTAAATCAGGTTCCTCATGCGGAAGATGATGGCCTTGCAGTCAGAACCTGCACGTTCAAGGGCGTATTCAAATTTTCTTACCGTACCAAAGAAGAGGGATCCTTCGATTTCGTAAACCATGACTCCGGCAGGAAGGTCGATGGTCTCTGTGGAACCGTCACCCTTGATGCCCGTAACGATGGTGCTGCTTCCAGTCTGAACTTCCGAAAGGTCGATGATCTTCTTGATGAAGAAGAATGCGGCTATGATAAGTCCGACACCAATGGCGTAAGTAAGGTCAACGAATACGGTGATGAGGAAAGTTGCGGCAAGAACCGTAATGTCCGACTTCTGTCCGTGCAAAAGCTTGCGGATTGAAGGAATTCCGGCCATGTTCCATGCAACCTGGATAAGGACTGCTGCAAGGGCTGCCATAGGAATGTATTCAACATACTTTCCAAAGAAAATCATGATTAAGAGAAGAACGATGGCATGAACAATACCTGCAACCGGTGTGCGTCCGCCGTTGTTGATGTTTGTTGCAGTACGTGCAATGGCACCAGTGGCAGGAAGACCGCCAAACAGTGGGGAAGCGATGTTTGCAATACCCTGGCCGATAAGCTCGTTGTTTGAGTCATGCTTTGCACCGATCATACCGTCTGCAACAACGGCAGAAAGAAGGGACTCGATGGCAGCAAGAACTGCAATGGAAACTGCAGTAGGCATGACAGTCTTGATTGTGCTGATGCTAAAGTCCGGAGCCTTTGGAACGGGAAGGCTTGAAGGAATCTTGTAGCGGTCGCCGATGAGTGTTGTCTCAAAGCCGCAGGCCCTGCTTAGAATCAGGTGGATGACAGTTGCAAGAACGATGACGATGAGGGAACCCGGAATCTTCTTTGTAACCTTAGGCCACATGAAAAGTGCAACAAGGCTAACAACAGCCATGACCGTAGTATAGATGTCGATTGTGTTGAAAATCTGCGAGTAGGCGATCATCTTCTGGTGGAATTCGCCAGGCATCTTCTCAAATTTTTCGCCCAGGATCATTACCGGGTTTGAGGCGGTAATCGGATCAAGTCCAAAAAAGTCCCCGATCTGGCCGCTTGCAATGGTAACCGCAATGCCTGCAGTAAATCCAACGACGATAGTATATGGAATAAACTTGACAAGACCGCCCATCTTAAAGGCGCCAAGAAGAATCAGGAGAACGCCTGCAATAACCGTGGCAGTAGCAAGTCCGCTTACGCCAAGGGTAGGGTTGTTTACGATGGCATAGATGATGACTGTAAATGCACCTGTAGGACCGCCAATCTGGCACCTGGTTCCGCCAAAGGCAGCGATACAAAAACCTGCGATGATGGCAGTGTAAAGTCCGGTTTCAGGACTGCAGCCGGAAGCAATGGCAAATGCAATGGAAAGTGGGAGGGCAACAATGCCGACGATGATGCCTGCAATTAGGTCCTTGGAAAAAGCCCCTGCAGAATAGCTTTTAAAAGTGTTGAATAACTCTGGTTTATACATAGTGGCGCTATTATGATACTTTTGCGTAAAAAACACAATAAAGTGGGGCTTTCAGGGCTAATTGTCAACTTGTTTCAGGCCATGCAATCTGATATTGTAGAGGAATGAAAGTTGCAATATTTTTTGGATCCAAGTCCGACATGGACACAATGAAAAAGGCCGCCGACGTCCTCAAGGAATTCGGCGTTGAATACAAGGCTTACATCCTTTCGGCCCACCGCGCAGGCGACCTTCTGGTAAGGACAATCGCACAGGTGGAAAAAGATGGATGCGAGGTAATCATAGCAGGAGCCGGGCTTAGCGCAGCACTTCCTGGAGTAATCGCAAGCCGCACCGTTCTTCCTGTAGTTGGCGTTCCACTTGAATGCATTAATCCCGGAAAGTCCAACGGTCTTGCAGGAATGGACGCACTTCTTTCCGTAGTCCAGATGCCACCGCAGATTCCGGTTGCCACGGTTGGAATCGGCAATGCAAAGAACGGGGCATACCTTGCACTCCAGATTCTTGCCATCAAGTATCCTGAAATCAAGGCAAAGCTTTTGGAATTCCGCAGCAAGATGGCTTCTGATGCCGAAGCCAATGGCGGCCTTGGTGTAGAACTTTAAAATGTTATGACCCCTAGAGCAGGTTCCAGCGACGGAAAAACGGTGGGATCCCGCTCCAGGAGGCTTATTTTTATATTCTGCGGTGATATCAAGAAAAATAAAAAAAGCCCACGGTGGGACGCAGCCGAAAGTGTTAGGACGGGACCTCAGGGAGGTAGCCTGGCACTTTCGGCGTCGCTGGGATCCGCCGTGGGCTTTTTATGTTTACGAAAACTTAGTCAACAAACTGGGTCATTTCCTTTGAACCCTTGAAGTCACCCTTGATAACCTTGTCTGTGTGACCAACGTAGCCGATTTCGTATGCTACCATGTCCTCGATGCCGGCCTTGTGGTACTTCTTTGCGTTCTTGTTGAACATGGCGAGAACTGCAGGTGCATCCTTCTTGCTGACTGCAAGAACGAGACCGATGCCCATGTTGAATGTGTTGAACATGTTTTTTTCGTCTGCACCCTTCTGGACGAGGATGTCAAAGATTTCAGGAACCTTCCAGCTGTTCTTCCTTACCATTGAACAAAGCTGCTTCTTTCCTTCAGGAGCATGCTGGTACATGCGTGGAAGGTTTTCGTAGAAACCGCCGCCTGTAACGTGAACCATGCCGTGTACGCTTCCAGGGAACTTCTTGAGGACTTCCATTACCGGCTTAACGTAGATGCGTGTAGGTGTAAGGAGAACTTCTCCAATCTTCTTTTCCTTTCCGTTAATCTTTACCTTTTCATCAAAGTCAGTTACAAGCTTTCTGATGAGGGAATATCCGTTTGAGTGTGGACCTGTAGAAGAAAGTCCGATGAGAACGTCTCCTTCCTTAATTTTCTTTCCATCGATGATGTCTGCCTTGTCAACAACGCCTACGCCAAAACCTGCAAGGTCATACTTTCCTTCATCATAGAATCCAGGCATTTCTGCAGTTTCACCGCCGAGAAGGGCGCATCCCGTTTCAAGACATCCGTCAGTAACACCCTTAACGAGTTCACCTGCAACCTTTGCGTCAAGCTTTCCGCAGGCAATGTAGTCAAGGAAGAATGATGTCTGTACGCCAGAGCAAAGAATGTCGTTTACGCTCATTGCAACGCAGTCGATTCCAACCGTGTCGTACTTCTTCATCTGGAATGCAATGTCAAGCTTTGTTCCAACACCGTCAGTTCCTGAAACCATTACGGGGTTCTTCATTCCCTTTGGTACTGCAAACATTCCATTGAATGCACCGAGTTCCGTAAGCTGACCCGGGATACGTGCGCGCTGTGACTGAACCTTGTACTTGTCTACAGCCTTGTAGCCTTCGTTAACGTCAACGCCTGCATTCTTGTAATCAACACCCTTTGCCATAAATGCTCCTATGTTTATTGTAGAGAATATTGAAAATGTACCATATATGTAAATCAAGTTCAATCAGTGGGCAGTGTTTGTTCCGTGTTTTTCCATGACCTTGAATTTGAAAATCCAATTTTTACTGTTGAAAATCCGCTTTCCTGCCGAAAATACAAGCGGGGTACTGTTCCCTGATAAAATAATGATTTCAATAAACTTTAAACATAGAAAAAACATTCGCTTTCTCCTGATCTGCCTGTGTCTTGCAGCATTTGCCATGGCTAATGTCTACGCAAAAAAGCCAAAGGAATCCCCAAGAAAGGAACGAATCAATACCTTTGTCCTTACAAACAGCTTTGAGGAAGATGTTGATGCAAATGAGGACATGGAAGAAATGGCTGACGACTTGTCTCAAAGAAGGGAAGCTGCACGCCGCGTGGACCTGATACCCATTCCTATGGTAAAGCTGCCGCGTGCCGTGGAAAGCGTTTCCTGGAGCCAGGACAATTCAGTCTTTGCCTATAGCGAAAACAAGAACATTACCCTCCGCAGTGCAAGGGATTATTCCATAACATATACCATCATCTCAGACGTGGCAGTGAACAAGCAGGATTTTGCCGGTGTAAATGCGGCTGACGGTCAGTCCATGCAGCTTGTAACATTCAATGAGGACAATTCCGTAAGCATCCGCCGTTTGCCGGATCCAAACCCGGTCATTGTCCGAAAGCTTGACGAAGACTACGTTATTTCAAAGTATGCATTCACAAGAAACGGTAACTATGTTGCCATCGGTACGGAAAACGGAACCATTGAGCTTGGTCAGCAGATGTACTACACGCAGAATATCCTTACCCAAAAGCTGCAGGGCCATTCCCAGAAAGTCTACGAACTTGCATTCAGCCCCAACGGAGCCTACCTTGCATCTGCTTCCCTTGACGGTACCATCAAGATCTGGCGTACTGCAGACCGAACCCAGGTTTCCCAGCTAAGCCAGGACTATCCGCCGCCACAGTTCATTCCAATCTGCTTTACAAAGGATAACATTCAGGTCATTGCACCAAAGGCAAAGCGACTTATCGAAGTAAGGAATTTCCAGGGCGTGGTGACTTCTTCCATAAAGACCATAAACGACATTAATTCAATCTGCCTTAGCAGCGACGGCCTTTATGTAGTCGTTCTTACAAACCGCAATCAGTTTCAGTTTTATTCCATTGCCACCGGGGAATTCAGCCATTACATTCCTGCATGGAACGGAAGCCCTGTTACCTGCTATTCATTCAGCAACGACGGGGAATACCTCCTTGTAGGCCACAGTGACGGAAGCATCTACATCCTTAAGGTGGAAGAAGTTACATATCTTCCTGACGAGGTTCCGGAAAATTACCGCATAGTATATACCGACGGTGACCAGGAGGAAGAAATCGATACGGAAAAGCTCCAGCAGGAACTTGCAAGGCGATATTCTGATGATGAGGAATTCATTCCGGACAGAATTGCAACGGGCCATAATGTGGAACTTCGAGGTCTTGGAGTGTACGCAACAAACAAGTATTACCAGGCCGGGGTAAAGATGGGCCTTGGATATATTAACGACAGGTTCCTTAACTTTGCATACATCGGGGCCATGGCTAGCCCAAGCGTTTTCTTTAAGACAGGTAAATATCCCTATGTTTACAGTATAGAAGGAACAGAAATTTCACCTCCCATGCTGTGGCAGCTTGACGGTACTCTTATCATTGGAAAGGAATTCAATCCGTGGCACAGTGAGGACTGGCGCCTTTATGCGGAAGGCTTCATTGGCGGTTCATTGAAGCAGCTGGTGAGCCCGGCCCTTGGAAGCGGGAACCTAAATACTTCCCTTGTTGGTGGCGGTGACTTTGGTGCCAGGTACAAGGGGCTTGGAATGTATGTTGAAGTGGGCTATGACAGCGTTACAAAGCTTTGCATTGGGACAGGTGCAAGCTACAGGTTCAGGATAATGCGCAAGGCAAGGACACCGGATCTTGAAAAGCTTAAGGAAGAAATCGAAAAGTCAAGGAACCGAGATGCCCTAAAGAACCTTGATGCAAGGGCACGCGGAGTTGCAAAATCCATCAAGGCCAAGGATAAGGCCGACGCAAAGGCTGCAAAGAAATCCGGCAGGTAATTACAGGCCGTCTGAATTCTTTCACATGATGTGTACTTCAGTTTTCAGGCGGTTTTTTTTATTCTCTTACCCAGTCTTCGAGTTTAAGTTCTTTAATTCGTGAGAATTCACCGGTGTTATGGGTGACTAGCGTTGCATTTTCGTGTAAGGCTGTTGCTGCAATGAATAGATCGTTGGCACCGATCATTTTTCCAGAAAGTTCCAGATTTTTTCTTATTTCAGCATAGACATAGGACATTGAATTTGAAAACTCTGCTATTTCAAAAGGCTTAAGGAATTCTTCCACCTTATTCGTTGTTTTATCCCTTGCGTTGCTTTTGAAGGCTCCCAGAAGAAGTTCTCCTTTAACTACTGACGAAATCTTAATGTCTCTAGGTGAAATTGATAGGAATTTTTCTCTTACTGAAGGAAATTTTCCGTTTAAGAAATATATGCACGTATTTGTATCAATAAAAAAGGTCAAAATTCCTCCCGTTCTTCAAGCTTTGGCTGCTCGGGACGTGATAGTGATGAATCGGATAAGGAACCAAAAAGATTTGCCCAGCTGTCTGGATAGTGGGGCTCCAGTTTTTCCATTATCCTGCTGGTAACCCACTTTGACAGAGACAATTTTTCTGCATGTGCTTCCCTTTCTATTTTAAGGAGCTGGTCACTTGTAACATATAGTGAAATCTGCGGCATATTGAACCTCCATATTATTATAATAGCAGTTTTATTTAAAATTGCAAGTATATTTTCAAGTATAATTGTAACTGCCTGAAAATTTTTAAATTTTCCAAAAACCGCTAAAGTATTAATTGGCTCCTGCCGATAAATGAACTGGATAGATACGTCCGGGTGAATTTTATGTAACTGGACGAATAAAATGCTCTTAAAACGCATGGGTGGGAAGGGAATCTGGTCCATACGGAATACTAAGGGTGAAAGAAAAACTGGGCCTTACAGGTATTGTAAGGGCGCTGTCAGACATTTCCATTTCTTCTCATATCAAAGGCCTGGAGGCTGTGGGTAAGGCTGTCCTAAGACACGCCGGTTCCCTGGTCCTTGCGCTTATCCTGTGTGGTTCCACGTCAATTTACTATTCTTCATGCGTCAACACCATCGATACAATGGTGGATGACTATAACAGCAATCTGACAAGAAAAGAAGATCCATTGGCGGAGAAACCGCCAGATCCCGTTCCAGGCGACGAGGACTTTAACTCGGATTCAATGCTGCAGGAAAAGTACCTTGTCGCGAAAAATGCCACATTCTGTATAAGTGCTCCTAAATCTTCATACTATTTATGGCAGATTTACAGGATCATAAGGACAAGCTTGGACGTACAGGGGGTTTACGTAACGGATACCTACGAGGAAGAAATTGTGATGGATGGGGTAGTCCCAGTCCAGAATCAGATGCTCAACCTGTACATGGCGGAGCTGGCTGAGCTGATGCCTGCAGGAACCTATAAACTGGTTCTGACCGTGAAGGACAGCACAGGCAGGGAATACAAGGACGTAAGTGCACTTGCCATTTACGAGCCTTTACAAGACTACAGCAAATAAGGCTGTTATGCGGCGGCATTACGAGAAGGTTCTTAGAGAACTGTCCTCCAGCCGCGGCTTAAAAACACGGCATGGGAATGACTATGGTCAGGGGAGTTCCCGGGAGTTTTCTCGCAATGCCGCATACTGGAATGCCCGAAGGGCATTCACACGAAGCAAATAAACTTCGTTAATTTACTTCGTGGCTCAGTTGGAAAGAATGAGCAGAGCTTATTCTTTCCAAGGAACACGGGTGAATTAGACTTTGTTAATTTGCTTCGTGGACAAACTGGAAAAAAGCTTTGCTTGTTACTTTCCAGGAACACGGGACGGGGGTAAGCACCCTGTTCCAAAAATCTAAAGGAGGTGTCTATGAAAATGACACGCAGATTGATTGGAATTGCGGCCACTTTTGCTGCTGCAATTTACATGGCAGGCTGTTCAAACCTGTTTGAAAGCGCTACTGTCGATGACAGCGACTCTTACAAGATGGTTGAAAGGGGAGCTCAGAAAAGGGAACTTATTGGTAATGTTGACATTGCAGGTAACGGCGGACGTACAATTCTTCCAGCATCTTTTACTGATGCTGATATTGCAGACTTTAAGTATTACCTGAGGGGAACTTCAATTACTGGAAAAGCCTACAATGAAGGAAAAAACAAGGCACTTAACCCGAAAATTGGTGATGACGGATCATTAGGAACTGCTTACACCGGTAAGTTCAAGGAGTCCATTGCCTCTGACATCTGGGATCTTACTGTATTTGCAGTTAAGGGTACTGCAGATGCATCAGACTGGACAGTTTCCGACATTCTTGAAAAGTCAGTTCTCATCGGCTATGCCAACGTAGACCTTACGTCGGCAGCTACAGCCGTAACATTCAAGCTTTCTCCGGATGGACTTGTCAATCCTGGCTCATTGGCATTTAATGTTATACTTAAGAATAATGCAGCGGGAGATGCATGGACTCCACCTACAGGAACAGTTGCTACCTACTCTGTAAGGAACCTTATTACAGGTGAAGTTATATCAAATGGAACATCACCCCTTAGCCAGAATCTTTCATTTACTGATGGTGTTGCTCCTGTCAGTGTTACATCCATTGTACCTGGTACCTATAACTTTGTAGTTACATTTAAGGATGCAAATTCAAAGGAGTCTGGGGAATGGTCCGACATTCTCGTAGTTCTTCCTGGAAGACCTGTAGGTCAGGATGCATATATTCCAAACATCATTGGTAAAGAACCTGCTGCTCCTGCAACCTTTACAGCATGCTATTACAAGGACTCTGAAGATGTTCCAAAGACAGGATTCTATAAGGTACACTTCCAGTGGGAAAATACTCCTGACAACGAAAAATACTACGAAATCCGGGTTATTCCTATTGATGGTACTGCAGATGGTAAAATTCCTCCTACAATTCCTAGTACGGCAGTCCTTTATACACAAAAAGGAACAAGGAGCGAAACCCTCAAGTACTTTATCGAGGCTTCGGAAAGGGTTGACGGTTCCATCTTTGCAAACAACACTGACTGTACGATTTATCTTGAGCTTGGACGTGAATATCAGGCTCAGATCCGTGCAGTAAATGCCATTGGTGAATCTGACTGGGTTGACGTTACATTCCCTACAACGGCTCCGACAATCTCAGGCGTTGATGCTTCAAACATTAGCTGTTTTGCAACGACAGGAACACCTGCAACAGCAGACAAGTGCATGAACCGTTATCGCATTACATACAACCTTAACGGTGGCCGTTACAAGACAACATCAACCGCTGTAAAGTCAAGTCCAAAGGTTGTCTACAACAGCATTCATGATCCTGAAAATGCTGATGTTCTTGCCCTTTGGGGTGGTCAGGGTGCTGATACTGCTACTCATGATGCAGCTGATCCGACAAATGATAAGGACTGCCTTAAGAAGGGGTCAGCTGTAATTTCCAATTGGGTGCTTAGTATTGACAGCAGCAATATTGCAGAAGCTACCGTGGCAGAAATAACTGCATGGGCTGCTACAACTGTAGCTCCAACTTCTGGTACTGTTCCTGGACAGACCTTTAAGGCTGGTCCTTCTGGTACAGGTGGTTATACGGGCTATGTAAATGTTACGGTATATGCAACTTACGGAGCTGTAAGCTATGACCTTAACGGAAGTATTGACGTTACTGATCCTGCAAAATACAAGCTGTTGCCTGCTTATGTAAAGTATGAATGTTCTAAGACAGATACTCAAAAAGGAAGTTGTGGAACTGGAACAGATACAAGCGGCGCCATTACAATAAGCAAGAAATATGGAGCACCAGGAACTGAAACTGTTAAATTTAGCGTTACGATTCCTAATGATGATAATAACATTAAATTTGATACAATCTCTGTTGAAGTGCTTAAGCCTGATACGTCTTATGCAGCTACACCTCAGAGCCTTGCAGGTTCTGCTCTTGATGCTGCAACAGCTTTTGCAGCAATTGATGTAAGCGGCTTTGACAATGGCGCATACACTGTAAAAGTTACAGGTACTGCAAAGGTCAACAGCAACACAATTACCCGTTCTTGTAACATTACAATGACAATCACTGACTAAAATGGATTCCGGGCCTTGTTTTTAAGGCCTGGAATTCATTGTGGTGGCTGGGTCTGCCGATATACCTGTTATGGTGTTTTCGGCAGGTTTTGCCGCTGCATTTTGTGGCCTGATGGGATCCCGAATCAAGTTCGGGATGACATGCTTCGGGGTGACATGCTTCTTTCGGAGTTACAGGCCGCATGCAGTTTTATTAAGGATGTACCTTTTGATGGATGTAAAAAAATTGAAGCCCACCGTGTGGGGTGCAATAATTTTTTCTCTCTTTATTCTCCATGGAGCAATGTCCGGCTGTGCCATGTTCAGCGCAGAAGAAGACGTTGACGATGACAGGGTAGAATATGCTGACCAGGAGAAAACTTTATTCGGTTCAATTTCAAACTACGATTCATTATTTGGTAAGGGCAACCGTACACTGTTTTCTGATTCACTGTCCCTTGATGAGGAAAGCTTTTACATTACAGGGACAAACAGCAAGGGTGCAACATTAGCACCAAAAAAACTTAATGTTTCAGGTTCTTCCTTTAACGTGGACATTCCAAGGGGCTTTTGGCAGCTTACTGTCTTTTGCGTTCACAAGACAAATTCCTATGTTCAGTCAGATGCTGTTAGCTCCCAGGACAAGGACTGGATCTTAAGCAATGCAAGCTTAATCGGATATCTTACGGCAGACCTTAGCGAAAATGCGGCGAGTCTTCCAGTGTCCCTTTCTGCAGATGGCCTTAAAGGCACATGCGCCATCAATGCGAATTTCATTCTTTCTAATGACGGCGGATCTTCAACATGGTCTGTTCCAACGGGCTACACCTGCAAGATGCATTTTACAAATCTTGTGCGCGGCGATGACGTTTATTACGCAGGCACTTCAACTGCGGTAAGCAGGGCTAGCGTTACATTCAGTTCTTCCGGTGCATATAATTTTTATGGAAGCGGCAGGATTTCATGCGGCAATTATTCCATCGCCTTTGAGTTTTTTGATGCGTCTGGAAAATCCTGCGGCGTGTGGTCTGACAGCTTCATCCTTCTTCCAAACAGGGATTTTACGGGTACCGTCCATATTCCCAACGTAATTGGGTCGAGTCCTGCAAAACCCACGAATTTTACGGCGACCTATGTTTCTGGCAGTCAGGATGCTGCAGGCCATGAAGGTCAGTACAAGGTTCATTTTGCATGGAAGGACAATTCCAACAGCGAAAATCATTTTGAACTCCAGCTTGCAGATGTTACAGGTTATGGACAGGACACCCTGACTGATTTAGAATGGTCCACCTATAACAGCTCAAAGATTTTCACTTACGACGGTAACTTTAAGTATTATAAGGATACTGTTCGCGCCGACGGTTCCCTTGAGTGCAATAACGAAGGCGCAACTTTCTGGCTTACATTGGGAAAAAAATACCAGGCCCGCATTCGTGCGTGCAATAATTCAGCACCATCCGAATGGTGCTATGTGACCATGCCTGCAAACGCTTCCGGCATTTCCTATGATGGCGGCATCCTTGAACCTTTTGTCATTTCAGGTTCTTCCACACCGGCAAAGGCCATAGGCATGTTCCGCATTACTTACAATCTTGAAGGAGGCTCCTACTGGGCTGCTCCCTATGCTTCTGTTTATGGATTGCGCCTCGTTTATTATGTGCAGGATACAGGTGCTGATACTTCTGTTTGGAATGGGGAAGGGTATAGTTCAACAGACCCGTATGCATTCCTCAAGCGAAAGGACATGGCATTTAACGGATGGTCAAATACTGTCGGCGGATTCCCTCAGGTAATGCCTGGTGCTTCATATTCGGGTACCCAAAATCTTTCCCTTTACGCATGTTATGGCGGCTCTTGCTCAAGGCCTTCTTCAAATTCCGAATATGACCTGAATGTTGAATGGTTCTCTTACAAGGTCACCCAGGGCGGCACTGTACAGCGTATTGTTGATGCCGGCAATTATGGCAAGGTTGGTTCCATTTGTGTAAAAAGGTCGGACATTCCTGCCGGCAGTGATACGGACATCTTGATGACACTTGCGATTCCAGCTGACACTGATCCATATACGGCAGGAAGCCAGGTATTCCCGGACCGTTTTGATTCCATCGGACTAAAGGTTTACGGTCCTGATGGTACCCTTGAATCGTCTGAAAACCGTTCTTACCCTTCCATGTCAGGTACTCCATTTAATGGCGTTGCCATTGCAGGGCTTTCCAACGGTAACCATGACCTTGTTTATACCGCCACAAAGAAAATCGGCGGCATTGACTATAGCTGGTCTGTAAAAATCGTTGTTGTAATTACAGATTGATTTTTGCCTGTGCAAGCAGATTTTCGAGTTCTGCAATGCGTGCAGCCTGGCGGTCGATGATGGGCTGCAGGCGGATTTCTGCCTCCTGACGTCCTTCTTTAAGCCCTTCCAGTCTTCCTTCCTCGCGGCCGTTGCCACGTTCTTCCTCCAGGTCTATGCTTAACTTCTGGCGTCGTGTCATGAACATCTGCTTTACCTCCCGGCTGTTTTTTATCCTGGTGATTATTACGGCAACTGGATGCCCCTGGATTCAATATATTCCTTGAGTTTGTTTATTTCCGCTTGCTGGGCTTCAATTTGAAATGATTGCTGATTGATTTGATCAGCCTGGCGGTCGATGATGGGCTGCAGGCGGGTTTCAGCCTCCTGACGCCCTTCTTTAAGCCCTTCTAGTCTTCCTTCCTCGCGGCCGTTGCCACGTTCTTCCTCCAGGTCTATGCTTAACTTCTGGCGTCGTGTCATGAACATCTGCTTTACCTCCCGGCTATTTTTTATCCTGGTGATGCTGTCCTCAATGGTCTTCGTAAAATCGGACGAGGAAGACTTTGTCGTGATGAACTGGAGAAAGGACTTTATTTCCGGATCCTCACAGTTCTTCCATGCAGCTGCATTATAGAAGATTTTCAGCGTTTTGTCATTGTATGGAATTGACCTGTCTTCCCTGATGGTGCTGTCGATTGAATAAATGGGAAGTTTTCCGCCAAAAGGGTCCCTGGTGCAGATGAACAGTACGTAGCTTTCTGGCAGCTCGGAATAATCCCTGCTTTTGGGGAGGACTTCAATGTCCATTATTGACTGGTAGTATCTTGCACGAAGTGGAAGGTTTGGAAAGTTTTCCACTTGGAGTTCTACATCAAATACCCTTGAGCTTTCCCTGAGGTACACGTCAAATCGTACGCCGTGACCTATCTTTTTATGGCGGAAGTATTTCTGAGTCTTGTGCTCAATGACATGGCTTATTTCTATCTTGAGCAGCCTTTCGATAAGCTGACGGCAAAGCTTTTCGTCCTTCATGAGCAGGGTGAACAGGAAGTCACTGGTAAACCCAAGTTCAGAATATTCCTTCTCCAGCTGCTCTTTTGTCAATTTTCTTTTCATAAAAAACCTCAATGAATGATATGCGTATGGAATTCTGCTATATATGATTAGTGCCATTTTGTTTTTTTTTGCACGGTTTTACAGATTTTTCATGTATTGATTGTTGAAAAAAAGGATTTATGACGATAATAAAATGAGTTCTTTTTATTCAGGAGATGTTATGAAAAAGGCACTTTTGTTTTTTATTCTTATTCCAGCTTTTTTTTCATGTAAGCATGAGACGAATTATATAGTTACGCCTAATTTTACCCTGGAGAATGTAGTTTTTTCACCGGCTGATGGTGATAGCGTTCGTTATGAAATTGGTGCATTGGAAAATGATGAATATGGCATAAGCCTTGTTGACGGATCAAAATACAGCCCTAAGAATGTCAGGTATCGTGTATACAGGGACAGGGTGAATCTTGTTTGTGATGACAAGCCGATTAAGCTGGATAATGATGCCATGACTGTTCATGCTTATGGACCATATTCGGAATCCTTTGATCCGGAAAAACCCGTTGAAAACTTTACAGTAAGGAAAGATCAGTCAACTTCTGAAGGAGCAAAGGCAAGCAATCTTGTTGTTGCAGTAGTTCCTGGAATGGATAGCGACAATCCATACATCACGCTAAAACCTGTAAGCAAGGTGACGCGAATTGAGGTAAAATTTGAGGGAACCAGGAGCAGCAGCATAAAGGAATGCAGGATCCTGGCAAAGACACGGTCTACCATGACTGAAATCAATGAAAACGATTCCATCAAGATGTGCAAGGGTACGGGTGTTACCGGACAGTTCCAGATTTGGTATGCATACATCCCTGAGCAGTCTTTTCAAAAGGGAATGGAACTCATTACGTTTACAGACGTCAATGACCTGGTGGGCAAGATAATCCTTACAAGTGGTTTTAAAGCAAAGCCTGCAACTGTAAAAAGATTCAGGAAGATCCTGGACTAGAAAAACGGCTGCTTGCCTTGCATGGAGTTTACTCAGAGGCTTCAAGCTTTTCCAGGGCTATGAGCCACTGGTCGTTTAGTCCGTCGATAAGGGTTGCCACTTCCTCAATTTCCTTCTGGATGGCCTTGGCTTTTTCCCCGTTGCTGTAGACTTCCGGCAGTGCCATCTGGTTTTCAAGTTCTGCCTTTTTTTCTTCAGCCTCAAGAATCTGGGCCTCGATTTTTTCGGCTTCCTTCTTAAGCTTGCGTTTTTCCGCTTCGGCCTTTTTCTGTTCCTCATAGCTCAACTTGCCGGCAGACTTTGTCCCCGTGGCGGAAGGCTGAGATTCTGCTTTTTTTGCTCCGCTTTTTCCTGAAGCAACAGGTTCTACGGGAGAAATGATTCCGTTGGCTTCGTCTTCCATTCTCTGCATGTAGTATTTGTAGTCGCCAGGGAATTCCCGGAAGTGACCCGGAGTAAGCTCCAGGACTTTAGTGCTAAGGTCTTCGATGAATCCGCGGTCATGGCTTACGAAAATTACGGTTCCGCCAAAATCCTTGAGTGCTTCAAGAAGGACATCCTTTGAATGCATGTCCAGGTGGTTTGTAGGTTCATCAAGTACAAGAAGGTTTACCGGCTTGAGCAGAAGTTCAAGAAGGGCAATGCGGCTTTTTTCTCCGCCGGAAAGCACGTTTATGCTCTTGAACACGTCATCGCCGCGGAAAAGGAATGCCCCAAGCATGTCGCGCATTTTTGGAATCAGGTCAAGGGGACTGCGTTCTTCCATGTATTCAAGGATGGTCTGGCTGCCCGTAATTTTTTCTGCGCTGTCCTGGCTAAAGTATCCCACGGTTACGCCTGCACCGTATTTTACGTTTCCCGTGTACTGGCTGTCCACGCCTGCAATCATCCTGAGTAGGGTTGACTTACCGGCTCCGTTACGGCCTGCAACAACAAGACGCTCGTTCTTTTCTACAACCATGTCAAGGCTGTCAATGACGTTGGGACCGCCGTAGTTCTTGCAGATTTTTTCAAGGGTAAGGACAAGCTGTCCTGAATGTGGTGCTGCAGGGAAGGTGAAGTGAATCTTCTTAAGGCTTTCTGGAATTTCAATCTTGTTTTCAAGAATGCGGTCAAGCATCTTCTGCCTTTCCTGGGCCTGGGCTGCCTTTGTTGCCTTGTAGCCAAATCGCTTTATGAAGTCTTCCAGGTGCTGGATTTCCTGCTGCTGCTGCTCGTACTGGGCAATGAGGGTGTTAAGTTCAACCTTGCGCACTTCTTCGTAGTGGGAAAAGTTTCCCGGGTAGCGCTTAAGGTCTCCACCAAAAAGTTCGTAGACTTCGTTGATGGTGTGGTCAAGAAAATAACGGTCGTGGCTTACGAGAAGGAATCCACCCTTAAAGTCCTGGAGGAATTTTTCAAGCCAGTTGCGTGCCTCGATGTCAAGGTAGTTTGTAGGTTCGTCAAGGAGCAGGATGTCAGGTCCGCACATGAGTGCTTTTGCAAGGGCAATGCGCATCTGCCATCCGCCTGAAAATTCCTCGGTACGCTTGGTAAAGTCAGATCGTTCAAATCCAAGTCCAAGGAGGACGCTTTCAGAAAAGGCATCCCTCCTGTACCATCCGCTTTCCTCAAGCTTTGCAAGAAGTTCAGCGTGTTCCGTGGCAATGCGTTCCGTGTTTTTTGTATCCGTCTTAAGCTGTTCCCCAAGTTCATCAGCCTTCCTGAGGATTTCATATCCCCAGTCAAAGGCCTTGTCTGCCTCTTCCTTAAGGGTGCATCCTGAATGAACGAGTCCGCTCTGCGGCAGGTATGCAATACGGCTGTCCTTCTGGGTGCTTCTTTCACCGCTGTCAGGTTCCGTAATTCCTGCCATGATCTTAATTAGGGTTGACTTGCCTGCTCCGTTGGCACCTGTCAGGGCTGCCTTTGTTCCCGTTGCAAGGTTTACCGAAACGTCCTTTAGTATGTCTCTATCCCCAAATGCGAGGGACACTTTTGAAAACTGAATGAATGCCATTTTAATTCCTGGTTTAGTAGTTTTATTGTGGGCCGGTATCAAGGCCGTCATTGCCTGGTGCTGAAAAACGCCTTTATCCGCCCTTAAGTTTTGCCTTTTATTTCTGGAAGAACAGAACTATGGAGTTTGCCGGGAGAGAGACGGTTGCCTGCCTGAGGGTTCCGTTGTTTTCCCAGCTGGTGGTGATTTTGCCTACTGCAAGCCTCAATCCTGCAACTTCCTGCTTAAAGAGGAAATTTACTTCCGGTTCCTTGCCGTCAAAGTGCAGCGTCAGCATTCCGTCCCAGGAAGACTTAAGGTTTTCCGGGATGAAGTATTTAATTTCCACCGTTCCCCGGCCCTTTACCCCCTGGGGAATTACAGATGGGACCAGCTTGCCGAATCCCGTCCAGGTGAATGTATTGTCATCGTTGAAAGAAATGGTTCCGTAATTGCCGCTCTTGAAGTCAGGACCAAAGGAAACGATGGACCTGTAAAGCTTTCCACGGCGGTTCAATTCCTCCTGGACAATCTGGTCAACGTTCCTGTCGCCAAGGGAAACGAAATTCATTGCATGAGGCATTCCGCGGTCATCCGTGTACTTGAACACCAGGGTGCGCTGTCCCCTTGCACTTATGTGGACTGGAGTTCCCTCAAAGTCATATTCCCTTTCTTCCGCCTTGACGCAGCTTTCGTATGTGTATTCGCCCTCGAGGGAAGGGCATCTTATCGTAATCTTCTTGTCATCCTGGTTGAATCCAAGGGTAAAGTCGGACCTAAAGTATTCCGGGTCAATCTGTTTTTTTGCAATCATGGTGCTGTAGTAGTCCGGGTACCAGGTTGTATTGAGGATGTTTTCAAGGAGCGTGTCCTGTTCTTCTTCCGTAGAAACTTCTGCATCGCTTTGTGACTCTGCAACGGAATCGCTCGTCATCTGGAAAACCTTTAGGTTATAGCTAAAGCACCAGCCCTCCGTTCCGTTGGATGTAAGCACGTAGAGCCATTCTCCTTCCAGGGGCTTTCCGCCTTTTGTAGGTGCAACGCCGTTTCCCTTGAACAGGGTGCGTACGGTTTCGTTCTTGCGCAGGCGGTATACCTGCTTTGAAATGTTCACCTTGTCGTCGCGGATTGGAAGTCCGTCTATGATGCTCTTTGCATAGGTGTTCCTGTATTCCTCGTATTTTTTTGCGCGCTTGATGGCTTTTGCCTTGCTTTCGGGATTTGAAAGCTGCCACAGTGGAACTTCAATCTTTTCCTTCCTTGAATCCGGAAGTCCTGCAATGTAGACCTTTGAGATGTTGGACTTGAAGTAAACGGGAACAATGGTTCCGTCCTCCAGCTTGTTTTCCCTGTCATTCCAAAGGAGAACGCTGTATCCAATGACCCTGTCGCAGGAAGTGAAGATGGAACAGGCTGCAACGATTGCTGCAAGTATAAGGTTACGCAATGTTTTTCTATTGGCTTTCATGGTGAATCAATCCCTGCCTACGTGAATGAATGTAAGCTCGTGCTTGTTATAGTTTAAGTGAACGATTTTGCTGTCGGGGATTTCTGCAAACTGCTGGATCAATGGCCAGTCGATTTCCCCCTGCATTTTTATCGTGCAAATCATGTTACGTGTCTTTCCGCTGGCAAGCCACATCTTTATCCATTCCAGGAGCCTTTCCGGGTAACAGATTACGTCGCTTATGACCCAGTCAAATTCCCCAAGTTCTTCCGGCCTGAAGGTGAATGCATCGTGTGCCCTGAATTCCACAAGGGGATTTTCCATCAGCTCCGGTGCAAGCTCTGCACGGTCAACGGCAAACACTTTTGACCCAAGGCCCACGAGAACCCATGTCCATCCGCCTGGACAGGCCCCTGCTTCAAAGCACCTGCTGCCGGATGAAGGAAGCTCAACATTAAAGAAATGGGATGCAAGGCTCAGGCTTTCCTGAATCTTAAGGTATGCCCTGCTTGGAGGATTTTCGTGGTCCTCTATGAATTCGATTCTTCCTGCAGGAACATTTGTCGATGTCTTTGCCGAGGCTATGAGGGTATGGTCGTCAATGAGGCAGTAAAGGCCTGTCGGACTTGCAGGTACTTTGTATGGAAACTTTTTTGCCTTAAGGTTTACGTAAGGAAGCTTTTCCTGAATCAGGGCACTGCGGCGAAAGCATGTAAAGCTGTATGGCGCCCATGAACGCTGTATTTTCTTAAGTTCTCCGGCGGCTTCCCCGATGGAATCAAAGTGAAGCATGAACGGTTCTTCCATGGTGCACCTGGACCAGTATGGCTCGATTTCTGCAGGGCAGTCGTCAAGGTAGACCATTTCGCCAAAGTTCTTTTCGCCGGCAAGTGAAATGCCGTAACGCTTTTGAAGTTCTGAAAGGAGAAGGTCCTTCATGTCCAGGAATGGAAGGAATGCCTTTCCGGAAAGTTTTTCGATAGAAGTGCTCATACCATTTCCGCTTCTGTGTCGATGATCAGACTTGTAATGTCGTCGGATCCGCTGTTTTCTGCCTTAAGCAGTTCAATCAGCTGGTTCAAGGCAGGAGTGTCAGGGGAGCGTAGGAAACTGAATCCTATTTCCACCTGGCTGTCAGCTTCCGTCATCCACTGGGGGGAGACAATCAGTTCAAGGCATTCCTTGCAGTCGCTTCGCGAAAGCCTGAGGAAAATCGTGTATTCCTTTTCCATGTCAACTTCTGCTGGGCTTGGAAACCTGATCTTGCAGCCTGATTCGCTGATGTCGTCAAGTATCCCCGGGAGAACGGTAATCTGTTCGCAATCCACGCGGCCGATTTCTGAAAACCTTACCGCGCTTCTTGGCTGTTTTTTCATCTCAGCTCATGACCTCTTCGCTAAGGGACATGATCATGTCGTAGATTGGCTTTCCGCCTGGAACCATAGGGAGAATCATTTCGTCAATGTCAACCTCGACATCGATGATGGCAGGAGCCTTTGCCTTGAATGCCTTTTCAAAAACCTTTTCAAAGTCCTTGGCATTGTCCGCCTTGTATCCCTTGATTCCGTAGGCGTCGGCAAGCTTGCACCAGTCAGGGCCAAAGTCCAGTGTTGTCTGGCTGAACCTCTTTCCGTAGAAGAGGCGCTGCCACATGCGCACGTTTCCAAGGGCATGGTTGTTGAATATTACGATTACGATGGGAAGGTTGTAGTGCGAAATGGTTGCAAGCTCGTTGCAGTTCATGCGGAACGAACCGTCACCTGCAATGTGAACCACGCGGCGCTTTGGGTTACCGATCTGTGCACCCATGGCAGCTCCAGTTCCGTATCCCATGGTTCCAAGACCGCCAGAAGTAAGGAAGGTCCTTGGCTTTGTAAATGGATAGAACTGGGCAGTCCACATCTGGTGCTGTCCAACTTCCGTCGTTATGAATGTATTTTCACCTGCGATCTTGTTGATGATTTCGCAAAGGTGCTTTGGATTGCATGAATTCTTTGGGTTCCTGTCGTAGATTGCAGGATAGTCCTTCTTCCATTCTTCAATCTGCTTTACCCATTCCTTGCGCTTGTTTTCCTTTACGAGTGGAATGAGCTTTCCAAGAATGTACTTTACGTCGCCAACGAGGGACATGAATGCCGGAATGTTCTTGTTGATTTCTGCAGGGTCGATGTCTATCTGGAGAACCTTTGCATTGAGGCCGAATTTTGAAGGGTCACCGATTACGCGGTCACTGAAGCGTGCACCAAGGGCGATGATAAGGTCTCCTTCCGTGATGGCCATGTTGGAAGCCTTTGTTCCGTGCATGCCGACCATCCATGTGCAAAGCGGGTGTGTTGCAGGAAAAGAAGAGCGTGCCATAAGGCTTTCGCTTACCGGAATTGAATTCTTTTCTGCAAGCTGGAGAAGTTCTGCCTCTGCCCCTGACATGCCGATGCCGCCGCCTGCGTAGATGATTGGCTTTTTAGAAGCGTTGATGAGTTCTGCGGCTTCCTTGATCTGTGCATCGCTAGGCTTGTTTGGAATGATTACATGCCCAAGGGTCTTGTCTGCAGCCACGGCCTTCTTTGCATCCATTTTCTTTGCAGGAGTGAATTCGCACTGGATGTTGAGGGCAGTTGCATCCTTGAGGATGTCGATGAGGACTGGGCCTGGTCTTCCGCTTTTTGCAATGAGGAATGCTTCGCGGATTGTAGGTGCCAGTTCCTCTGCCTTGCGTACGAGGAAGTTGTGCTTTGTGATTGGGATTGTAACACCCTTGATGTCGATTTCCTGGAATGAATCCTTTCCGAGAATGTTAGAGGGAACATTGCATGTGATTGCAACGATTGGAACCGAATCCATGTATGCAGTTGCAATTCCGGTTACAAGGTTTGTTGCACCAGGGCCGGAAGTTGCCATGCAGACGCCGACCTTTCCTGTTGAACGTGCATAGCCGTCGGCTGCGTGTGCCGCTGCCTGCTCGTGAGCTGTAAGGATGTGAGTAATCTTATCCGAGTACTTGTAAAGTTCGTCGTAGACGTTGAGAATGCATCCTCCCGGATATCCGAAGACTGTGTCAACGCCCTGTTCAATAAGACTTTCAATAACAATCTGTGAGCCGTTCAACTTCATAAAAGGTTCCTCTTGTAAAGGTCGCCGCAAAAAGCAATTTTTTTGGTTCCCTCAGTTAATTTTTTTTCTTTGGTTATGGAAGGTAATTATATCTGTTTTCTTCTATTTTAATCAATTGTGGTGGCCGTGTTCCCTTTATTTGTCAATCCGTGTATAATCCTTCCATTATGAAAGCTAAGTCTCAATCCCGTAATCTTTCCGGACACATTCAGGTACCGGGTTCAAAGTCGCATACAATCAGGGCTCTTCTTCTTGCATCCCTTGCAGAAGGAAAGTCAGTCATAAGAAATCCCCTGCCAAGCGCAGACTGCATAAGCACAAGTAGGGCAGTTCCATTGATCGGTGCTTCCTTTGCGGATGAAGGCAAGGGAATCTGGACAGTCCAGGGGGCAGGCAGGAACATCCATCTTCCCGATAATGTCGTTGACGTAGGCAACAGTGGTTCCCTCTTGTACTTTCTTTCTCCCATTGCAGCAACCTTTGAGGGAACAAGCATTTTTACCGGGGATGAAAGCATTCGCCGCCGTCCCGTAAGCCACGTTGTTGAAGTCCTTAACCAGATGGGTGCCCAGGCATGGACTGCAGTTCCTGGAAGCACGACATGTCCAATGGTAATAAGGGGGCCTGTAAGCTGCAGCAAAAAAATCGTCACGGAAGGAGCCGTTTCAAGCCAGTACATAAGCGGCCTCATGATGTCTGCTGCAAGGATGAATGGCACCCTTGAAATCGAATTGACCGACCCAAAGGAAACCCCATACCTTACCATGACCCAGAAATGGCTTGAAAGCGTGGGGATGAAGGTTTCCATTTCTCCGGATTACAGGCACATTAGCGTTGAAGGTCCTGCCGACATAAAGGCCTTTGACACCACCATTCCAAGTGACTGGGAAGCAGTTGCATTCCCGCTGATTGCTGCCCTGATTACAGACAGCGAGATCACCATCGACAATATTGACCTGAGCGGAATCCAGGGTGACGACGCCATTGTTGACGTGCTCAAGTCGGTCGGCGCAGACATTACCGTTGACAGGGAAAAATCCTGCCTTGTTGTCCGCGGAGGAAAAAAGTCTTCTGATGGAATCGGACGCCTTTCAACGGAAAAGCTTCCTGGCGGTGAACTCCACGTAAACATCAGCGGATACCCTGATGCCATCTGTGCCATTGCAGCCATTGCCTGCTTTACTGAAGGAACAGTTATAATAGAAGATGCCGCCGTTTGCCGCAGGAAGGAAACTGACAGGATCAAGGTTTTAAAAAGCGAACTTGAAAAGCTTGGAGCCACGATTGAAGAAGGGCCGGACTACATGATCATCCGAGGCCATTCTCCAGTCAATGGTGACGGTTCTGCAAATGCTGAATTTTCAATGCACGGTGGTGAAGTCGATTCCTTCCTTGACCACAGGATTGCCATGAGCATGGCATGCCTTGGACTTGGTCTTCCAGAAGGGCAGGCTGTTTCCATCAAGGATGCAGAATGCTGTGCCGTAAGCTTTCCTGACTTTTTTGAGGCCATGAACGGCATTGGTGCAGGATTTACAGAAGCCTAGTTTTTTTTGCCTGTGCAAGACTGCTTTATAATATGGTGAATAGTATTTATTTGTATGCATAAAGCGCGGTTTTGTATGGGTGAAAAATACCTGAATTTGTTTTTTTTATCGGGATGGCAACCGGTTGCCAAAATTCCCTTGACATGATTGCAGAATTCCTTTAATTGTGGATTAGGACTTGTATCAAAAATTAAAGGGGTTTTTATGGCTAAGACAGTAAACGGCGGTTTTGTTGAACTTGACGGCGAACGTTTCTACAAGATTGGAAACTATGACTGCATGGAAGATTTTTTCATGACGATCACAAGTTCTTCCGATGTATGGAATTTCTGCTGGTCACAGGGTGGAATTTCTGCAGGAAGAATCAACAGCAACCAGTCAATTTTCCCGTACTACACGGCGGACAAACTTTCAGACCTTAAGCGCATTACAGGCAGCTCTACGCTTGTTTGCGCAAACGGAACAATTTGGGAGCCTTTCGAGTCGCTTCTTTCAAATTCAAGTTACAGGACAAAAAATTCTTCGAGCCTTGAACGCAACATCTACAAGAACCTCAATGGAACTAAAGTGTGGTTTGAAGAAATCAACAGGGACCTTGGACTTGCATTCCGCTACGGCTGGACATCAAGCGCAAAATACGGGCTTGTAAAGATGTCACGCATTGAAAACATCAGCGGAAAAAAGATCAGCCTTTCAATCGTTGATGGATGCCGCAACATTCTTCCTGCATGCATCGATTCAACAACACAGAATGCAAACTCAACCCTCGTTGACGCATACAAGCAGAATGACCTTGACGAGCAGACTGGACTCAGCCTCTTCTTCATGTCTTCAGTTCTTTCCGACAGGGCAGAACCAAGCGAAGGTCTCCTTGCAAATACTTCATGGTTTACAAGAAAGGGCAAGGTCCTCATGCAGGAAAATACCCCTGAACTTTTCTACCAGGCAGAAGGCAACATCGATGCCATTGAAAGCGTAAGCGTTACAAAGGGTGAACGCGGTGCAGCTTACATTGCACAGAAACTTGACCTTGAGACTTCTGAAACATGGTGCCAGGTTTTTGACACCTTCCTTACTGCGGCAAAGATTGCAACCCTCAGGAACGACATCTGCGACAGGGAAAAGGCACAGAAGCTTCTTGCCGACGATATTGCAGCAACAGAAAAGCTCATGACAACATACATTGCAGAAGCCGACGGCGTTCAGCAGACTGCAGAAGAAATGACTTGCGCCCACCACAGGGCAAACGTAATGTTCAACATCATGCGCGGCGGTTTCTTTGCAGACAACGGAAAGATCAATACTCCTGACCTTGTTGAATTCGTTCGCAACCGCAACAGGGAAAAGGGCGACAAGCTTGAAAAGGTTCTTTCTGCATACAAGGGAAAGAATTCCGTGGAAAAGGCAGAACTTGAAAAGGCCGTTGACGAATCGGGCGACATGCAGCTTAAGAGGCTCTTCATGGAATACATGCCTGTAATCTTCAGCCGCCGTCACGGTGACCCAAGCCGTCCATGGAACAAGTTCAACATCAAGCTCAACGACTACCAGGGAAATCCAATCCTCAACTACGAGGGAAACTGGCGCGACATCTTCCAGAACTGGGAAGCCCTTGCCATGTCTTACCCTGCATACATCAAGAACATTGCCGCAAAGTTTGTCAACGCCATGACAATCGACGGATTCAACCCATACAGAATCAGCCGCGACGGAATCGACTGGGAATGTCCGGAACCTGACAATCCATGGGCACAGTACGGCTACTGGGGTGACCACCAGGTAATCTACCTGCAGAAGCTTCTTGAACAGTGGAACGCCATCGACCACGACAACCTTCTTGCTTCCCTTGACGAAAAGCTTTACACAAGCTCAAACGTTCCATACAGGATCAAGAGCTACAAGGACCTTTGCAAGAACCCGCGCGATTCCGTTGCATTCGACAAGGAACTGAGCGACAGCCTCATTGCAGACAGCGCAAAATTCGGAACGGACAGAAAGCTCTTTACTGACAAGGACGGACAGCCGGAACTTGTAAGCCTTACTGCAAAGCTCCTCCAGATCGTAATCCAGAAGACTGCAAACTTCATTCCTGGCGGCGGAATCTGGATGAACACTCAGCGCCCTGAATGGAACGACGCAAACAATGCACTTGCAGGCTATGGCCTTTCTGTGGTAACGCTCTGCTACCTTAACAGAATGCTCAAGTTCATGATCAAGATGTACTCTGAATGCTCAACGGAAAAATTCGTCCTTCCTGCAGCAATGGCTAAGGCATTCAACAAGCTTTCAAAGATCTACCAGACAACAGACTTTGCAAAGACAATGGCTGATGACACTGCAAGAAAGAACTTCACTGACGCAGAAGGTGCAGTATTTGAGGCAGAACGCAACGACTTCTATGCAAACGGTTACGGAAGCGAGACTGAATCTGTTGCAAAGGCAGAAATCATCACAACCCTTAGTGCAATCAAGAATGCCGTTGAACTTACACTTTCTGCAAACAAGAGGGATGACGGTCTTTACCATACATACAATACCCTCGTCATTGGCGAAAGCACCATGTCCGTAAAGAACCTTCAGGAAATGCTTGAAGGCCAGGTTGCAATCATTTCCAGCGGAATGCTTACACCGGAACAGACGCTTGAGCTTACGGAAGCAATGAAGAAGAGCGGACTTTTTGAATCACGCCAGAATTCATACATGCTCTATCCAAACAAGAACCTTCCTGCATTCCTCCAGAAGAACAATGTTTCAAGGGAAGATGCAGCACTTCTTGAAGGCGTAATTGCAAAGACCGGAAGCCTCTTTGTTGAAAAGGATGTAAATGACGTCTACCACTTTAACGCAGGATTCCACAACTCAAGGTTCATGATGGAGACAGCCCAGGATCTTCCGCTTTCAAAGAAGCTTTCTGCAAAGGAAATTTCAGCCCTTGCTGAACTTTACGAAAAGACCTTCAACCACCAGAACTTTACCGGACGCTCGGGAACATTCTACGCTTACGAAGGTCTTGGCTCAATTTACTGGCACATGGTTTCAAAGCTCATGCTTGCAGTCCAGGAAGTTGCCCTCGTTGCCTACGCAGAAAAGAATCCTGTTGCAGGAAAGCTCCGCGATGCATACTACGACATCCAGAACGGCTTGAGCTTTACAAAGACTCCGGAAATTTACGGTGCATTCCCTCAGGACCCATACAGCCATACACCATTCCATAAGGGTGCAAAGCAGCCGGGAATGACTGGCCAGGTTAAGGAAGAAGTCCTTACACGCTGGGGCGAACTTGGCGTTTACATCAAGAACGGTCTTGCAGGCTTTGATCCTGTTCTCCTTAAGGATGAGGAATACAGGGACGGAAAGCTCTGCTTTACATGGTGCAGCACTCCTGTTGAATATGTAAGGAACGGTGCAGGCAAGATTAAGGTTGAATGTGCCGACGGAAAATCTTGCGAAGTTGCAGGAAATGTTCTTTCTGCAGAACTGACAAAGGCCCTCTTTGCAAGAAACGGATCTGTAAAGAAGATTACTGTTGAACTTTAATCCATTCTCCTGTTGAATGAATGCTTTCCCGGTTTTGCCCAAGTCTGAATCGGGGAAGCTTTTTTTTTGCAATTTTTTTATTTTTTTGAAAAATTGCTATTGACACTTTTTAATGAATTATATATAGTATTCATACATTCGAGAAATCGATTGGTCCTTTAGCTCAGTCGGTAGAGCAACGGACTGTTAATCCGTGTGTCACTGGTTCAAGCCCAGTAAGGGCCGAAAAGCCACTTCAGTTCTTCTGAGGTGGCTTTCTTATTTTTTAAACTATTATGTTTTTGGTTTTATTTTTGTATTGCAAGTTCTAAGCCAGGCTTAGAACTTGTAGGCATCTCATAAAAGGATGTTGGGAGATGCCCGCTTGTAGCGTAGCGAACGCCGATGATTTAAGTATGTTGCGCGAGTTCTAAGTAATGTTGATTCTAAAGCTTAGAACTCGTAGGAAAGTTTTTATTTATAAAAACTTTCCCGCAAGCCCAGTAAGGGCCGAATGATAATGGGCTGTCTAAAAAATCTGTCATGCTGAACTTGTTTCAGCATCTACAATAGATGCTGTGCGAAGCCTTTCGTTGGCTAACAAAGAAAAAACTTTGCAGTGCATTTATTATTTATTATATTAATGAATGTATGATGAAAACTTATGTTTATTTCATGGCAAATAAGTCAAACTCAGTTCTCTATATAGGTGTTACAAGTGATTTAAGAACAAGAGTGCTACAGCATAAAAATCATGTTTATGAGGGATTTACAGATAAATATAATTGTTCAAAGTTAGTTTATTACGAAGAATGTAATGACATGGATGCTGCAATTAAGCGTGAAAAACAATTGAAAAACTGGCATAGGGAATGGAAAAATAAGCTGGTAAATGAATTCAATAAAGACTGGATGGATTTGTCTGAGGAAAATCCTTGATAGAGATCCCGAATCAAGTTCGGGATGACAGTTTGATTTGGGATGACAGTTTGATTTGGGATGACAGTTTGATTCGGGATGACAGTTTGATTCGGGATGACAGTTTGATTCGGGATGACAGTTTGATTCGGGATGACAGTTTTATTTGGGATGACAGAATGTTTTGAATAGCCCCGACTCGCAGGGGCCGCAAGGCATGGGGCCGGGGCGCAAGGCCCGGACCTATCGGAGGCGAAAGCCGTAGCCCGGAGTGGCGGGAAAAAGCTCCATGTTGTTTTAATATTTTTTTTCTATTATACTCTGATTTATGAATAAAGGAATTGAGATTTTTGATTCGACTCTTAGAGACGGTTCCCAGGGTGAAGGCATCAGTTTTTCGGTGCAGGACAAGATTCACATTGTAGAGGCCCTTGACGAACTGGGTGTAAAATATATCGAGGCAGGCAACCCGGGTTCAAACCCAAAGGACATGGAATTTTTCCAGAAGGCCCGGGAGCTTAAGCTTAAGACTGCACGCATCGTGGCTTTTGGTTCCACACGCAGGAAGGACATTGCATGTTCCGAGGATTCAAACCTTCAGAGCCTGCTGTCCGCCGATACTGAAGATGTCTGCATTTTTGGCAAGACCTGGGACTTTCAGGTTACTGACATTCTCCATGCAACCCTTGATGAAAATCTTGAGATGATCCGCGATACCTGTGCCTACCTTAAGGCCAAGGGACGCAACGTTATTTTTGATGCAGAGCATTTCTTTACGGGCTATGCTGCCAACAGTGAATACGCCCTTGCTTCCCTTAATGCTGCCGTTGAAGGAGGGGCTTCCGTTCTTTGCCTTTGCGAGACTAAGGGTGGTGCCATGCTTGGTGAATGTGCAGAAGCTGTCAGGGCTGCATACGAAAAATTTGGCAGTGACGGCAGGGTTAAGATTGGTATCCACACCCACAACGATTCAGGCCTTGCAGTTGCCAATTCCCTTGTGGCTGTTGAAAACGGTGCAACCCATGTTCAGGGTGTTCTCCTTGGTTTTGGGGAACGCACTGGAAACGCAAACCTTTCCACGATCATTGCAAACCTCCAGCTTAAGATGGGCTATGAATGTATTCCTGCAGAAAATCTTGTTAACCTTACGCCCATCTGCCACCGCATTGCAGAAATTGCAAACATTCCCCTTGAAGCCGGCATGCCTTATGTTGGACAGAATGCCTTTGCCCACAAGGCTGGAATGCACATCGATGCCGTACTCAAGAATCCTTTTGCCTACGAGCACACGACTCCGGAAAGCGTCGGCAATGAACGCGTGTTCCTCATGAGTGAAGTTGCAGGCCGCAGCATGATAATAGAAAAGATCAAGAAGTTTGATTCTTCCATCCAGAAGTCCGATCCTGTTGTTGCAGAAATCATTGCAAAGGTCAAGCAGCTTGAGCACGAAGGCTACCAGTTTGAAGGTGCCGACGGAAGCTTTGAACTCTTGGTGCGTAAGCTCATCGGAAAGTACCAGCCTTTCTTTAACTTGCATTACTACAAGGTTAGCGGCGAGAAGCCTCTTGTAGAGGAAGGCCTTTATTCCTTTGCACACCTTAAGGTTGATGTTGAGGGAAATACCCGTGTTGCAGCCGGTGAAGGAAAGGGACAGATTAATGCCCTTGACGTTGCCTTGCGCCAGGCCCTTGAACCATTTTATCCTGCAGTTAACAACATTCACCTTACGGACTACAAGGTTCGTGTTCTTGACGGAAAGAGTGCAACTGCAAGCCGTGTCCGCGTCTTGATTGAATCCACTGACGGAACAGACAGCTGGACTACGGTAGGCGTAAGCTGCGACCTTGTTGAAGCTTCATGGTTTGCCCTTGTTGATTCCTTTGAGTACAAGCTCATAAAGGATCTTGAAAAACGGTTTAACAAGTTCATATAGGATTTTCCATACGGAACAATATGAAGGTTGCATAGCTTAGTCATGCAACCTTTTATTTTTTTGTACTTGCATAAATTTTCACACTTTAGTATTATTAAAGAAACTTAAGTATATATAAACCCCAGGGGCGGCGCATGTTTTTGCATAGGCTTCGGGCTTTTTATGGGAGAAATAAAATGGAAAAGAAAATTGCACTTATTCCTGGTGACGGAATCGGTCCAGATGTTGTTGCAGAAGCAGTTAAGGTTCTCGACAAGGTAGCAGAAAAGTTCGGCCACAAGTGGTCTTATGACACGGTTACAGCTGGTGGATGTTCAATCGACAAGTTTGGCAAGCCACTTATCCAGGAAGAACTTGACAAGTGTCTCAACAGCGATGCTGTTCTCCTTGGTGCAGTTGGCGGTCCAAAGTGGGACAACCTTGCTTCTGAACTCCGCCCGGAAAAGGCTCTTCTTGGCCTCCGCGGTGGAATGAAGGTATTTGCAAACCTCCGCCCTGCAGTTATGTTCAAGCAGCTTAAGGATGCATGTCCACTTAAGGACGAAATCGTAGGCGACGGTCTTGACATCCTCATCGTTCGCGAACTTATTTCCGGCATCTACTTTGGTGACCGTGGAACGGCAGCAGACGGAAAGAGCGCCTGGGATACGGAACGCTATACTTGGGAAGAAATCGAACGCATCGTTCGCATGGGCTTTGAATTTGCACAGAAGAGACAGAAGAGACTTTGCGTTGTAGACAAGGCAAACATCCTCAACTCATCACAGCTTTGGCGCAAGGTTACGGAAACAATCAAGGACGACTATCCTGATGTAACACTTTCTTACCTTTACATCGACAACGCTTCAATGCAGATGGTACGCAATCCACGCCAGTTTGACGTTATTGCAACAAGCAACATGTTTGGTGACATCCTTTCTGACGAAGCTTCTCAGATTACAGGTTCAATCGGTATGCTCGCTTCTGCTTCCCTCGGTGAATCAGGTCCTGGACTTTACGAACCAATCCACGGTTCTGCTCCAGACATCGCAGGAAAGGACCTTGCAAACCCATTGGCAACAATTCTTTCTGCCGCAATGCTCCTCCGCTATTCATTCGGTCTTGAAACGGAAGCAAAGGCTATTGAAGCAGCTGTAGAAAAGGTTCTTGATGAAGGTTACCGCACGGGTGACATCGCAGGTTCTGAACTCGAATCTGTTAAGGCAGCCGGTAAGCTCGTAGGCACAAAGGCTATGGGTCAGTTGGTTGTGGAACGCCTCTAGTTTTAGCTTAAGAAATCATTTCATAAGGGCCGCCAGGTTTTGCATGTTGGGTATAAGTCTTGTCATGCAGGCCTTGCGGCTTTTTTTCTTGAGCGTGCTTTGTCTGCTAAACCCGCTTTCCGTTCCAATGGCCGCCGCCATTGAGCGTCGCCCATTCCACTTCAATCGGGGCTAGGCTTTTCCTGATTCCTTTAGGTTTTTCAATAAATCTAAATTCTCCAAAAAAATATTTGTCAGTTTCAAATAATGGGTTTATAATAATTGTGTATGTCTGAATTGGAAAATGCTGAGAACCAGCAGCGTAAAGATGAAGAAAACACTTTAAAGAAGGGTAGTGGCGTTTCCCTTTATTTTGATGATCCTTCTCATGAGAATCCATTTAAGCGGGCACTGGTAAGCGATGCCATTTCCGTCTATGAATTCAATCTCTCAAAGAACCGCCTTATTGGCGATCCGATTCAGCGTCTTGGAGAAAGGGTCATTCACCTTAGAAATGCCTTTGACCTTTCGGAAGACTGCAAGTACACGGATTTTCTTGAAGCCGTAACCTGGGACCTTTCCGACGAAGAAAAGGAAAAGTACCTGCGTAACATGGACATGTACTACCTGATGGATTCCTACATTACGGGCAAGTATGAAATCTGGTTTGACAGCAACAAGACTGCATACGACGGTGCTTCCTTCTGGACCCGGAATACCGTAATCCTTACGGAAGACAAGCTTACGGGTGATGTCCTGGGACTTGCAGTTGTCAAGAACATTACCTCTGATTACAAGCAGGAAGAGGACAAGCTTTACCAGCTTGAGATAATCAATGCTCTGACCCTTGAATACAGCAATGTTTTCATGGTCAACATCATGTCAAGCAAAATCAAGGTCGTCCGCGTAAAGGACAAGGCCGGTTCCTTCTATGATGACAGTTTTGGCGAGCAGTATTATGACGATGCCATGGACTTTTACATAGGAGTTTCCGTCTATGAAGATGACCGTGACATGATGCGCATGGCTTTTTCCAGGGACAACATCCTTAAGCAGCTGACTGGCCGTGAAAGTTTCTACGTCAATTTCCGCTCCAACATTAACAATAACCTTTCCTACATGAAGCTTCAGGCCGTAAGGATTGGCGACATCCGCGAGACCGGAAACTTCCTCCTTGGTTTCATGAATGTTGATGATGAAATCGAGCACGAGATGAAGCAGAAGAAGATGCTGCAGGAAGCCTTGTCCATGGCAGAAAGTGCAAGCCATGCAAAGACCCTGTTCCTTTCAAGCATGAGCCATGACATCCGCACCCCAATGAATGCGATTATCGGCTTTACATCCCTTGCGGAAAAACATGTCACGGAGCCGCAGGAAATGCTTTCGTACCTTAAGAAGATTCGTTCTTCAAGCAATCATCTTCTTTCACTGATTAATGACGTTCTTGACATGTCGCGCATTGAAAGCGGCAAGATGAAGATAACCAATGCTCCGTCGACCCTTGAAAAGGTAATCACCGAAGTCGATGACGTGATGCAGTCCCAGATTGAACTCAAGCATTTTGAATATTCCCTTGTCCGCCGCGGTAACCTTAAGAAGCCGATTTACTGCGACATACTGCGCCTTAAGCAGATTCTCATAAACATTCTTGGCAATGCGGTAAAGTACACTCCCGATGGCGGAAAGATTCAGTTTACCGTTACGGAAATGCCGGCGGTTGCAGAGGGCTGCTCTTCATATCAGTTTAGGATCAAGGATAACGGCATCGGCATGTCAAAGAAATTCCAGCAGAAGCTGTTCAATCCCTTTGAGCGAGACGATAATGTTGCCTCTTCCAAGATTCAGGGTACCGGCCTTGGCCTTGCCATTACAAAGAGCCTTGTCGAAAAAATGGACGGTGCCATCTTTGTCAAGTCGGAAGAAGGAAAGGGCAGTGAATTCCTTGTGTGCTTTGACTTTAACAATGCTACGGAAGAAGACCTTCCGGTAAGTCCTTCTGATGAAAGGAATGAAGATCTTGGCAACTTTGAGAAATTCAAGGGAATCAGGCTCCTTCTTGTTGAAGACAATGAACTTAACCGGGACATTGCACGGGAGCTTTTAAAGACTGTGGGATTTGTTCTTGAGGAAGCACCAAATGGAAAGATTGCCATCGATATGGTCAGGGATAATGTACCGGATTACTATCAGGTGATTCTCATGGATGTAATGATGCCTCTCATGAATGGATATGATGCCACAAAGCTTATCCGAAAGATTGAAGACCACGGTAAGGGTGACATTCCAATCATTGCCATGACTGCAAATGCCTTCGAGGAAGACAAGATGCAGGCAAAGGAATCTGGAATGGACAGTTTTGTTTCAAAGCCCTTTGAGATCAAGGATCTTCTGTCAAAACTTGGTGCAATGATTGACATGAAGTATCATGTTGCCTCAGAGTAAGGGCTTTGGTCCGGCCAGTTTTTTTCTAGCTTATTTCCACTTCCTTGCCAAACCTAAGATAGTACAGTACGGTCCTAATCTGCGCAGGATCGCACTGGAATATTTTTGACATGGCATCCCTGTAGCATTCAAGCTGCTGCCTGTATATTTCAGGTTCCATTGTCTGGTTTGTCTTGTAGTCGACAACTGTGTATCTATAGGGAGATCCTTCCCGGTTTTTGAACACAAGGTCCATGGAACCGCTGGCTATTTTTCCGTTGAATTTGCTCTTGAACTGGTATTCAGCCTTTTTCCATGGGGAATCCAGGGCTTCCTTTCCAAGACTTGATTCTGCGAATTTCTGCGTCATCTGGCGGCAGATGTTAAGGACCGTTTCCTTGTCTGCCTTGATTTCCCGGAGGCCTGACAGGCAGCTTTCCTTTATGAAGACTTCTGTCTGTCCGTTGATGAGGGCTTCAAGATGGGCGTGGGCTATGGTGCCAAAATCAGTCAGGCCAAATACAGGCAGTCCGTCTTCATTTTTTTCTGCCAGGGCTTCCGATTTTTTTACAAGGTCATTTATTTCCTGATAAGGGGCATCCTTGTTCCATGTGTACCGGATGTTCTTTTTGGCGTCAAAGGTTTCATCGTCATTGTCATGTAGGCTGCTTGGCCTTATGTATTTTTCTTCTCCTGGTTCAAGGGGTATTGCTTTTTTTGCCCTGATCCTTTCACCGGCCTTTTCCATTACCGCAATTTTTTCCTGAAGGGTGTTCCTGCATTTGGATTCACTTGCGGCATTTTCAATTTTTTCAAGAACCTGCTGCCTTGTGGCTTTTGGAATTGTCTCAAAGTCAAAGGGTGCATTTTCTGAGGCTGCCAGTTCCCCAGTGTCGTCACTAGGTGTAAGGTAGTGGGCCAGTATGGGAGTAATCTGCTGCAGTATTGACCGGGAAGTTGTCCTGTCACAGGCGTATTCCCCGGCCTTTTCTGGATTGTATCCACTTCCGCTTCCTGAAATGTACAGGCTGCTTATGGCCCTTGTAAATGCTACGTAGCCTATGCGGCGGAGTTCTGCACATTCAAGCCTTGCGTCTTCTTCCCTTGCCCTCAGGTAAAAAAAATTGCCCCCAAGGTTTTGCCTTGCAGTTGCCTTTGTTACCTGTGGGTAAAGGCTTTCGTCATCCTTTGTTCTGAAGCTTATGCCTGCTTCCCTTGTAAAGTAAAGCATCCTGGTGCTTTCACCCCTGGCCCCATTACCTCTTGCCCCTGAATTGGCATCGATGAGGAAAACTGCCCCGAATTCAAGACCCTTGCTTTTATGGATTGTCATCAGGTTCACGCAGTCTTTTGCCTCAAAGGGAACGTCAAGGTCGTCTATCCTGTTGGCGTCATCCTGATAGGTTTTTACCATGTCTATGAAGGCCGTTATTCCATCTCCCTTAAGGTCGCTTTGCCTTGCAAGTTCAAAAAGGATGTCGTAGGTTGGTTTGTACATGGAAACCTTGTTGTTCCACATGGTTTCGTACTTGTATCCAGTTTCATTCCACAGGTATGACAATGTTTGTGTAACTGGTTCATATTTTGAGGAAAGGCTTATTTTGCTGTATACGTCACGTGCCATGGCAAAGCGCTTTCTGGAATTTTCTGAGGAAAGGACTTTTTCCGTATCCGCCATGAAGGGTAATTCTTCTTCCACTGCAAGGACATCTGATGCTTCTTCCAGTGTCAGGTTCACAAAGGGAGATGTCAAAAGCTTGGAATAGTAAATTCTGTCCCTTGGATAGGCGCATAGGCTAAGGAACGAAAAAAGGTCGTTAACAGGTCCGTCCGTAAAGAATCCCTTTCTTGTTTCCGTTGAATAGGGAATGCCAAAACTCAGCAGCGCCTGTTCGTATTCGGAAAGCCTTGTGTTTGTCCTGAAGAGGATTGCAATTTCTGATGGCTTGTATTTTCCCTGGGCAATAAGGCTGTGGATCTTGCCTGCAACCCAATAGGCTTCGGTTTCCGTGGACTTAAGAAAGTCCTCTTCTTTTTCCCCGATTCTGTCTTCGTCCTGGGTAAATGCAACGTGAATCCTTTTGCTGCCATAGTCTGCGTTCTTAAGTTTTTCTGTATTTACCAGAACCTTACCATAGGCTGCTTCAAAGGGTGGTATTCCTGCTGAGCTGCCATCGGCATTTTTCTTCAGGAATACGGAATTTCCTGATGGGGTTCCTTCATTTTCTTCCGGAGGATATGCACACCCACCAAAGAAGGTGTTGAATCCTGCGATGAGTTCCGGCTCTGAACGGTAGTTGGTGTCCATGAACAGGCTGTTGCCGCCGGTAGATGCTATTGTGTCCTTTAGATCGTTAAAAACGCTTACGTCTGCCCCTCGGAATTTATAGATGCTCTGCTTTTCATCGCCTACAAAGAAAAGCTTGTCCGGGTAGATTTCTCCTTTCTTTGGATCGGGAACTGAAGTCTCGCTGCGTTCAAGCTTTTCTGCAAGCATGTAAAGGATGTCGCGCTGCAGGCTGTTATTGTCCTGAAATTCATCGATCATGATGGCCCGGAACCTTTGCTTTTCAAGGCGGCGGATTTCCGGATGCTGCAGGAGAATGTCGCATGCCATCTGTGAAACATCACCATGGGTAAGGATTCCGGAGATTCTTTTGCTTTCGAGGACTTTTTCCTGAAATTTTTCCAGCAGCTGTGCCGAGGCCTTTGTAGTTTCCATTCCGGAAACAAAGTTCAAAATGTGGAAGAGCTGGTATGTAAGCTGGCAGATGTTTCCGTATGCTTCCCCCATGTCTTCCGTCATGAAGTTTCCCGTAGGCTTTTTTATGTTTATCCACCTGATGAGTTTTTTTGAAAGCAGTTCCCTGATTTTTTCACACTTACCGTCAAGAATTTCTGACGGCAGCAGTTCCGGAATGTCTGCATGTGTAGAAGTATAGTCTTCTATGCAGGCCCTCAGATTTTCCTCACTTTTTGTAGGCTTTTTTCCATTGGGCATTTGGCTTGAGATTGTCTCCACCATTGCGTCCAGTTCCTTCCAGATGGAATTCCACTGGCTGCTTATAAACTCTGCCTGCTTTTTTATGTCGCCTGCAAAATCCATGGGCCGTGAAGGATGGCATTTTTCTGCAGGAATTACAAAGAGCTGGTTTATGACTTCTTCATGGCTTGGATTGATTTCCGTGGCAGCCTTAATGGCAATGTTGTCCCTATGTTCCAACAGGAATGGTATGGCCATGTCCCGGACCAGTTTTTCTGCAGCCTGCTGGTCGGTGGAAAAGGATGGTGTGATTCCGTAGAACCTTGAGCCAAGCCTTGCAACATAGGAAAAATAGCTGTCCAGCGTCATGATCTGTGCCTTGTTGAATCCAAGAACTGCTTCCTGTGCATTTGTGTTTCCTGCATCGGCCTGGGCCTTGAGGGTGGTAAAGATTCTTCCCTGCATTTCTACTGTTGCCTTTTTTGTAAAGGTAAGGGTGAGAATCTGGTCTATCTTGTAGCCCTTTTCCGTTACCAGATATGAGAACCTTTCTGCAAGTACGCGGGTTTTTCCAGATCCCGCTCCGGCACTTACAACGGTGTTTATGATGCTTGTCTTTGCTTTTTCCTGTGAATCGTCAAGTTTCATGATGTGTTCCTTGTCTCAGTCTCTGCCTGAAACCGTAAAGAATTTCCTGCATAGCGCCCTGTAGTTTGTACAAGACCTGCATCCATCGTAGTCGGAAAGATTCCTGTCCGGCAAAAGGCAAAAGTCCTGTTTCCTTATGTGGTCAACATAATCCTGGGTGTAGGCGTCAAAGTTTTTGAATGTTATTTCAGTTGCCTGTTCCAGTGTCAGGGTACAGTCCCTTGACAGTTTTGGTTCAATGGATTCTCCCGTTATCAGGTCCTTTATGGACCCGTAGGTGCACTTTAGCTTTTGCTCCCTGTAGCTAAAGTAGGCAAATCCCGTCACATTGTAGCCCATGTGCTGCAGGGTGTGTACGTAGAGGGGCATCTGGAAGTCCTCAAGAATTCCTTCTTCCTCGCTGAGCCTGTATTCGGCTTTTAGGGTGCCCTTGTAGTCTACGATTATGTATTCTGCTTCCTTATTGTTGCTTTCCGGAACCTTAAGGATGCAGTCAGCCCTTCCTATGAATTTGTAGTCTCCAGGTTCTGGCCTGTAGTTAAGCCAAAGGTCGTTTTCCACTGCAAAGACTTCGTATGAACCGAATGTCCTGCTCAGCTCAATGACGGCTTCCAGGCTTGATAGCCTTATGCCCGGAATGTTTGTCTTGAAAAGTTCCCTTGTTATGGAGCTTGCTTCATATCCCGAGACTGCTTCTTCTACTGCATTTTCAAAGTATGCCATGTATTCGTCCGTAAGGCCCGTGTCGGTTACTGCAATCTTTCTGCCTGCATTTTTCAGCTGCCTCAGGTACAGTTCAAGAATCCTGTGCGTAAGGTTTCCTTCCGTGTACTGGTCCGTAAGCTGGGCTTCGTCAGAAAGGGGTAGGTTCCCCATTACGTATTTCATGAAGAAAAGTCTCGGGCAATTGTAAAAGTCCTGGAGCCTTGATTTGTCAATTTTAATTAAACCGTCCTTTGGGTCATACAGGGAGTTTTTTACAAGCTCTTCAATTCTGCCTGAATCAGGAATGATGGGCTGCGGTTTTTCGTCATCTGCAACCTGGATTTTTTTCCATGCATTAAACTGGTCCCTTGTTTTTTCAAGAATGCAGGTATCTCCGTTTTCTCCTTCTGAAGCATCTTCATGATCATAGCGTCCTCCATCAGCTTTGGATGATGGGCTTGGAAATTCATTTTCGTAGGCTGCAAGGATGTCATATTCAAGAACTGGCTTTTTACCGTTTTTTTCCAGTTCCTTGGGGCGCATTTCCTTCCATTTAAAGTATCCGTGTGGGAATGAATAGCCTCCAAGTTTTTTTTCCGCGCAGCTGAAGAAGAATTCATCGTTGGATGCAGCATACATTTTTATGAAGCTTACGGTGGGGTCAAAATCCTGGAGTCCTAGTTTTTCCCTCTTGGAATCGTTGATGAAGCTAATGTTCTTGTAGAGCTTTTCCACGGAAATCGAATCCTGGGAAGCATCGATTACTGCATGGAATTTGAATGGGGCACAGGATGCGGACCTGTAGGAGTAAATGTGTACTCCAGGAGTGCTGTTTTGTGCAACGTATCCTGTTCCTTCTATGTGGGAAACAAAAAATGCAAAGGGGTTTGCAATTTTTGCATCAGGATACTGCATTTCAAGGTCTATGAGGGCATCCAGTTCCTTTACGCAGCGGCTGACAATCCTGTTGCTTTCTTCGCTGAATTCCTTCATGTCAAAGAAGGCTGTCTTGAATTCACCATAGGCAATCTTGATTTTTTCAAAGGTGTCTGAACTGCATATCTTTCCAATGTGTTTCTTAAGGACCCTGTAGATGTTAACGGTCGCATCGTCCATGGGAACGCTTTTGTCCTTTCTGTCTGCGAAGGAATCCTGCCAGATGTCGTGTTCCATTCCATTATACGCATAGGAATAAAGGCAGTTGTTTTCGCGGCCAAAGTCCAGGAGATTGTCTATGGCAATCTGTTCCTTTCCCCATGGCAGGTTAAGGTTCCTTAGAAGTCCCTTTATGCTTTCGTAGGAATTTTTCGTGGTGTAACAGTCCAAAATCTGCCTGAAAAGTTTTCCGGCTCCGGTAGTTCCAAGCTTAAGTCCCATGCGTGCATTGTAGGGAATCTGCAGCTGGTCAAATTCACGTGTGATGTATGGCTCGTAGTTTTCAAGGTCTGGAACGCTTAATGCCATTTCCGTCCAGGAAATGTTTTTTTCAGTGTGCATGCGTCTCATTCTGAGGGCTGTTTCCCTAAGTTCAACGCGGACATTTTCGTAGTAATTGATTTCAGCAGGAATTTCTTCAGCCGGAATGTGGACCAGTTCTATGGTTTCTGCAGATTCAAGGAGGAGGCTGTATTCGCTCCAGTCCATGAGGGTCTCGGGATAGAAAATTACATAGCGGTTGCCGTCAGATACAAAGGGTGGGCGCTCCCATGCCGGGTCAAATAGATTGTGTTCATCAAGGAATGACAGATACCGGTTGTAGAGTTCAAGGTAGTCAAGGTCTTCACTGTCTGGCTTGTATGCACCGGATTTCATGGATTCGTCATATTTATCCTTCCAGGATTTTAGGGAAGGAAGAACCGATGCCATCCAGTCCCTGAATCCGTCGGCGCAGGTTGCAAATTCCCTTGTAATTATGCTTGAAAAGAATGGAGAATGTGCGTTTTCTTCTATTATCTTAGCTGCAAAAACTTTTCTTAAAAGACCGGGAACCGATTTCCTGTTGGCGTTTCTGCATTTTACCGCAGTCCCCTTAAAGTCATCCCATGCAAGGAATCTTTCCGTTTCAACAGCCTGGGCTTCCGTAACATCAAGGGCCCTGTCTGCCCAAAGGGAAGCTTCAATCTGCGTGCCAAAGACAAATCTAATCTGATGGTCAAGAATGTATTTTTTCAGTGTCTCTTCAATTGGGTTCATGCTTTCCTTCTTAAAAAAGAATGGGGTCCCTAAAAGTTGCATTTTTTCAGGGATGCCAGGTATTGTCGTTCCATTTAATATGGTAAAAAAAATCCTAAATGGCAACTCATTATACCATTGTTTGACAATTTTTTTACTGTTTTGACAAGCGGTTAGTATTGGCTAACTTCTGCGTTTTCGCTATAATTTCATTACTATGAGAAATTTTCCAATGACAATAGACCAGCTTAACGAGCTGACAAAGACTTTCCCGACACCTTTCATTCTCTTTGATGAAAAGGCAATCCGCGACAACATGAAGAAGTTCAACAAGGCTTTTTCCATCTTCCCAAAATTCCGTGAACACTATGCCGTAAAGGCCGGTCCAAATCCATATCTTCTGAAGATTCTTGCAGAAGAAGGTTGTGGGGCAGACTGTTCTTCCATGCCGGAACTCATGCTTTCTGAAATGAGCGGAATCAAGGGTGACCATGTAATCTTTACTTCCAACGAGACTCCTGCAGAAGAATACCAGCTTGCATACAAGCAGGGCAACATCATCAACCTTGATGACATCACCCATATCGACTTCCTTAAGAAAACTCTCGGCAAGCTTCCTGAGACAATCTGCTTCCGCTACAATCCTGGAACAGAAAAGACAGGCTGCAATGCCATCATCGGAAAGCCGGAGGAAGCAAAGTACGGACTTACACGCGCACAGATCCTCGAGGCATATTCAAAGTGCAAGGCAGAAGGAGTTAAGCATTTTGGACTCCATACAATGGTTGCCTCTAACGAACTTAATCCTGACTTCTTTGTTGACACTGCAAAACTTCTTTTTGAACTCTGCGCAGAAATCAAGGAAAAGTGCGGAGTGACAATTGAATTCGTAGACCTTGGCGGAGGAATCGGAATTCCTTATAAGCCTGGTGACAAGGCAGTAGACCTTGACTATGTAGCAAAGGGAATCCGTGCAGAATACGACCGTGTAATTGTTCCTGCAGGCCTTGATCCTCTTGCAATCTACTGGGAATGCGGAAGACCTATTACAGGTCCATTTGGTTACCTTGTTTCAAAGGCTGTTCACGAAAAGCACATTTACCGCGAATACGTTGCCCTTGACAGCTGCATGGCCGACTTCATGCGCCCTGGCGTTTACGGAAGCTATCACGAAATCAGCGTCCTTGGAAAGGAAAACGAACCATGCGACCACGTTTATGATGTTGTAGGTTCCCTTTGTGAAAACTCGGACAAGTTTGCAGTTCAGCGTTCTCTGCCAAAGATTGACCTTGGCGACTATGTAATCCTTCATGATGCAGGTGCCCACGGTCGTGCCATGGGATTCAACTACAACGGAAAGCTCCGCTGTGGTGAAGTTCTCCTGCGTACCGATGGAACTACAAAGGTCATCCGCCGCAAGGAAACCATTGACGATCTCTTTGCAACATTGGACCTTGATGGGGTAAAGGATTTTAACTAAACCATCTGCTTAAGATGTTCTCATTCATCTCAAGTCCGGCATTTTTTGCGCCGGGCTTTTTTTATGTTTTTTTTCCATGTCAAAAAAGTCCTAATGTCTGGCAGGATCCCGTGGGGCAGGTGACAGGTTGCCTTTGAAAAATCCTAAAAAAAACAAAGTTTTCTATTTAAATATTGAATTTATGGGGTTATGATATTATGGAGAGTGTTTTCCGTTATTAAATAAAGTTTAGGGAGATTTGTTATGGCAGAGGAAGAAAATGAGTTTATAGACGTAATGGAATTTACGGGCGAACAGGAAGTCATCCGTGATGAAAACGGGGCAGAAAGTTTTGCCAGGGAATTTTCACCCAAGCAGATTGGTTCCATTGCAAAATACATTGAACCTGTAAGCGGCAGCGCCCCTATTGATACGCTGATAGAAATGTTTGAGGACAATCCTGACCTTAGGGCTGTTCCAGTAGAAGAATACGACAGGGTTGTGGGAATCATTGACAGGCATACCGTGGAAAATGCAACCAATACGGCCCTCAAAAGGTTCATTGCAAAAAAGACCATTGAACTGACCACAAAGATTTCCGTCATAATTCAGGCCAAGGACTATATCGAAAAGACACTTGGAAGAATTTCTGACCTTAACAAGAAATACGGCATGGTGTATTTTCCTGTTTTTGACAGGAGAAGTTTTTTTGGCATCGTAACCCTTGACGAATTCCTTGATCGCATGGATGAAATCAGGCAGCAGGACCTGGACAAGGCTTCCTTTATCCAGAAGTCATTTTTCCCTTCCATGGAAGACCTTAAGGGCATTCCATATTCCATTACATGCTGGAACAGGATGGCAAATACCCTTGGCGGCGACTTCTACAAGACATTCAAGCTTGGGGAATACCAGTCCCTCATCTGCTGCTGTGATGTTTCCGGAAAGAACGTTGCTGCTTCACTCCTTACGGTTGCTGCCATTTCCTTTTTTGAGGCAAGAAAGAATATTTCCGGCATGTCTGTCAATCCTGTGGACATTCTTGCGGATTTTGATGAATACCTTCAGAGTGTTGTTCCAGTCGGCAACTTCATTACTGGCGTCTTTGTTTATGTGGATGCCAAGAAAAAGTTCTTCCAGGTTTTTAACTGTGGCCATACGACAACCTATCTTGTCTTTGCCCACGGTAACCAGGAGGACAACAAGCCAAAGGTTGCAGAAATCGAGCCTAAGCTCCCTCCATTTGGCATGGGTTCCGTTAAGAGCGAACTTGACAGGACTCGTGGCGAAGAAAAGAAACCGTACATAACCCTTGCTGCAAGGAAGGGTGTCCATCTTGAGTTGTATTCAGATGGATTTACCGATATGGTTAATGAAGACGGTTTCCGCTATGAAGAACAGAATGCAAAGAATTTTTTCATCAAGCTTTATTCTGCAACGAAGGAAGAGGTTCCAGAAAAAATTGAATTCTGCGTTGACCATTACATCGGAAAGACCATGCTTCCAGACGACATTACCGTCATAGACATCAGGTTTGATTCCATTCTCTTTTCCTGATTGTACTGCTGGTGAAAAATAAAGGCCGGCATAAGAAATTCCAGCTGGAATTTCTTAT
>JAZLGN010000026.1:0-38955 GCA_045616325.1 Treponema sp. | reverse complement strand
ATTTACAAAACCAGACATAATTTGATTTGTCTGATTTGATTTGAATACTACTTTATTTCTAATCCATTCGGCACATTCTTTTGCAATGGCTTTTTGTGATAATTCATTACGAAGCTTTACTTCAAATTCAGTTCCATAAAGACTTCGTTCACGATTAAGTTTCGGTATGTAAAATTCTCGTTTTTCTTTTTTTGCTTTTTCTGTTGTGAAGGTTGGAGAAGTAAAAATAAACTGAAGCTGGTCAATATTTTCTAACTGATCTTTTAATTCCTGATAAGCATAAATTGAAAAACAACTGGCAGCTATAGAGATTTTTGAATTTGATTTTATAGTCTCTTTCAAATCTGAGGCTAGTGTTTTATTTATGTTATCAATCAGTTCCACAACAGTATTCCTTCACTCAATACATGTTATTTAGCTTCTTTTGCTTCTTTAGTTCGCCCATCAATAGGTTTTTCAATATCTTTTGGAATTACCCAGCTATTGCCAAATTTCTTAGCACCAGGAAGCTTACCTTCTGTACACATCAGTGTAACCATACGCACTGTGACTCCCCATTTTTCAGCGAGTTCCTTGGCAGTGCATAAATTATCCATAGTATCCATACTGTCTATTATACTTCCGCTATCGGAAATATACAATAAAAACCCCTCATCCTCTATAAATAGAATTCTTCACTTCCACCGGGATTCCGGCGACGACTTCCACCACGCGGTCAAAAGTCTGCGTAAGCCACATGTTCACCATTCCAAGGGCCCTGATGTATTCTTTGACCGGCTCATCATATTCAATTCCATCTTCAAAAATATTGTTGCTCACAACGACCACATCATCGAAGGCTGCAAGAAATTCTTCCATGTCACGGTACACCTTTTTGGCAACTTCTTTGGCGGAAGGAATTCCACAGTCCTCACCAAACATTTCATTGGCCACAAGGTTCGACATGCATTCAAGCAGTGCAAAATTGCCTGCACCTTTTTTATCATTATCACCGCAGTAGCCACGTAATTTGTCGGCAGCAGCCCCGATATTTTCCGCCTGTTCAATAAGGATGAAATTCTTTCCTTCCCTAAGCTTCCGGTGCCTCATTACCTTCCGTTCACCCTCGGCATCAAAAACCTTCATGGTTGCAACATAAAACTTTTTTTCACAAATGCTTTCAAGGGCAAGGCTTTCAGCATAGGCTGACTTACCGCTGCCACTTCCACCGTAAACAAGGGTCTTCATTTAAACCTCTTGTACTGCCCGACTCCGCTTTTTGCAAAGGGAACGCACCTGTCGTAAACCTGGAGTGCCGTCCTTAAAAGGCCCACCATCAATACGGCTCCCGTTCCTTCACCAAGGGCAAGGTCTGCATCGATTACAGCATCAAGGTTCATCCTTTCCAAAATGATGCCAACTACCGGCTCCCGGCCCTTATGGGAAGCTATTACAAAATTCCTTGCATCCCCGTCAATAAAATCGGCAAGCAGAAGAGACGCAAGGCTTATGGCACCGTCAACAACAACAGGAATGCCGTATTTTTTTCCACCGAGAATTGCTCCGGCCATGGCAGCAATGTCATAGCCTCCGACTGAACACATGATTTCGCGAGGATCCTTTTCATGCAGTGAATGTTTTTCTATGGCCTCGGCAACAACTTCCCTCTTGCGATTCAATCCCCTGTCATCAAGTCCCGCCCCACGGCCTGTAACCTTTGCGGCATCAAGCCTTAATATTCCTGCGGTAACGGCGCTTGTGGTTGTCGTGTTTCCGATTCCCATTTCCCCGATGCATGCAAGATCATAGCCCTTTTCCTTAAGCTGCCTGATGCATTCTTCACCGCAATGAATTGCCTGTTCCAGCTGACTGGCCGTCATGGCTTTTTCCCTGAGGAAATTTCTTGTTCCAGGCGATACCTTCATGTTCAGGACTCCTGGTACTTCAGCAGTGCAGGCCATTCCTACATCAACGGCAACCACATCGATTCCCTGGGCACTGGCCATTACGCCAACTGCAGACTTTCCTGCCGCAATGTTCCGTGCACAGATGGCAGTCACTTCGGATCCAACCTGGCTTACGCCTTCTTCCACGATTCCGTTGTCGCTGCAAAAAATAAGGGCGCAGCATTTTGCGGCAGTGGGATGCTCCGTCCCCTGAATGGCACCCAGGCGGCAGATTACGTGTTCAAGCTTGCCAAGGCTATCCAGGGGTTTTGCAACATGGTCCCAGTTTTCCTTTATCCTTTCATAGATTTTTCCATAATCTTCCATAATCGTCACTTAAACATTTTCCCTTATTCTGGCCGGGCGAAGCATCCTGTAAACTTCATCCATGTCAACGTGGCCACGTATCGTGTCGGCAAGAATGTCATACTGCCTTTCCTTGAATTCCCTGTAGTCCTTTCTTGAACCATCCAGAGACACTCCCTTTTTTTCCGCAAGATGTCCTGCAACCTTAAGGGCGACGTTCCCTTCGTCAAAAATTCCGTGGATGTATGAGCCGGCAACATTTCCATTCACAACAAGAACATCCGGCCCGGGTAATCCCTGGCCACCGCGGTTTTCAGTTTCCGCCGTGGTTAAACTGCCAGCACCGCGGTTTTCAGTTGCCCCTGCGGTTAAGCTGCCAGCATCGCTGTTTTCAGTTGTCGCCGTGGTTAAGCTGCAACCGTCAAAGAAGGTGGTTCCCATGTGGATCTCATATCCGCTAAAACTCTCGCCATCAAGAAAAGCAAATTCGCCCTGCTCAACATGCAGGATTCCCTGGGTGCGCGAGCGAACCTTTTCTTCCTGCAAGACCGTGGAAACCGGCAAAAGCCCCATGGCTACCACAGACTTTCCGCTTTCAACACCCCTAGGGTCACTGATGGAATTTCCAAGCATCTGGTAGCCGCCGCAGATGCCAAAGACCAGTCCGTGTTCCGCAAACTTCTTGACTGCAGCTTCCATGCCTGACTGCCGCATCCACAGAAGGTCATCGATGGTATTCTTGCTTCCAGGCAGGATCACCGCATCCATGTGTTCAAGTTCCTTGGGATCCGTCACATAGTGCAATGCAACCTGGTCAAACTGTTCAAAAACCGTAAAGTCCGTAAAGTTGGAAATCTTCGGGAACCTGACCACGGCAATGTTCACGAGGGATGCAGATTTTTTTTCAAAGACGCGGCTCAGGCTGTCCTCATCGTCAAGGACTATGTTCATGTAAGGCACGACACCCGTCACCGGAACCTTAAGCCTCTTTTCTATCATTTCAATTCCAGAATCCAGGATGCTCTTGTCTCCGCGGAATTTATTTATGACAAGACCCTTGATGCGATTTCTTTCTTCAGGCTGAAGAAGTTCAACAGTACCTGCAAGCTGGGCAAAAACTCCGCCACGATCAATGTCGCCCACAAGGAGGACAGGAGCATCCACAAGTTCCGCAAGCCCCATGTTTACAATGTCATTTTCACGCAGGTTGATTTCCGCAGGACTTCCGGCACCCTCAATCACGATAATGTCAGCCTTTTTTTCCAGCTTACGGAATGCCCTGACGATATGGGGAACCAACTTGGGCTTGTATTCAAAATATTCCCTGGCCTTCATGTTTCCAAGAACCTCGCCGTTTACAATCACCTGGCTCCCCACGTCACTTGTCGGCTTAAGCAAAATTGGATTCATGCCAACATCGCATTCAACACCGGCAGCTTCTGCCTGCATCACCTGTGCCCGCCCCATCTCAAGGCCATCTTTTGTAATGAAGGAATTCAATGCCATGTTCTGTGACTTGAAGGGAACAACGCGATAACCGTCCTGGGCAAAAACCCTGCAAAGGCCGGCAACAAGAAGGCTCTTTCCGGCACTGGACATGGTTCCCTGTACCATTAATACTCTTGCGCCTTTTCCTACTGGTGAACTCAAGTCGCCCGGAATTTCTGCCGTACTTCCACGGTCAAAAGATTCATTGACTTCGGCCGAAGCTTTTTCACGGTCAAGATTCAGCAGAACCGTTCCTGTGTCCGGATCAAATTCATCATCCCTGACTCCATAAAGACGCTGGATAAAGCTGCCGGCAAAAACCTGTTCAACAGTACCAGCCTTCATTACGGAAGAACCGTCAAGGCAGACCACAAGATCCGAAACCCTTCTGACAAGGTCAAGTTCATGCATGGACATTAAGACCGCCTTTTTCTTTTGCCGGGCAAGACGGTAAATTATCTTCATCAAGTCAAGCTTGTAGTACATGTCCAGAAAGGAAGTCGGCTCGTCAAGGACAAGAATGTCCGTATCCTGGGCAACTGCACGTGCAAGCATTATGCGCTGCTTCTGTCCGTCGCTTAGGCTTGAAAACCTTTCACCGGCAATTTTTCCGGCACCAACAAGATTCATGGCATCATCAACAGCCTTTTCATCTTCTTCTCCAAGAAGCCCAAACCTACCCGTATGGGGATAGCGGCCCGTGGCAACAACCTGACGGCATGTCATAAACTGGGGATTGATTCTTTCCGTCATGACCATTGAAACCGACCTTGCAATTTCGCCAAGCTTCATTGAAGACATGTCCCGGTCAAGGATCGAAACAGTACCGCCCATGGACTTTATCTGTCCAAGGATTGTCCTTAAGACCGTGGACTTTCCGGAACCATTTGGCCCGATGAGGCTTACGATGGAACCGGCCCTTACCTCAAAACTCACATCATTGAGAACAACTTTTTTTCCGTAGCCTGCACAAAGGCAATCAACCTTAAGCATCATGCCCTCCCCTGCTTCCTGACCATCATGAAGATCACGACAGGCACCAGTAAAAATGCAGTCACGGAACTGATGCTCATCTCAACTGGAGCAAAAACTGTGCGGGCAATGGTGTCGCACAAAAGGGTCACGCAGGAACCGCCAAGAAAGCATAGTGGGACTGCAACAAGGGGCCTGGTGGTGCTTGCAGAAAGCTTTACAAGATGGGGAACCGCAATTCCAACAAAGGAAACCGGGCCGGCAAAAGCCGTCACGCAGGCACTCAAGAGGCTTGAAAGAAGAATCAACGAAACGCGCAGGAATCTTATGTTCACCCCGCTGTTACGGGCATAGTTTTCCCCAAGCTGGTAAGCCCCTATTGGCTTTGAAAGAAGGAATGTAAAAAGCATCACTGGAAAAACCACCATCGACATGGAAAGTACATCCTTCCAGCTGACTGCAGAAAAACTCCCAAGGGACCAGTTGTGCAGGTTTACGATGTTTGTATCGCTTGCAAAGGTAACTGCAAAATCCGTAATGGCACTGCAGATGTAGCCCACAAGAATTCCGCAGACCACAAGCATGGACATGTTCTGCACCCTAAGGGAAAGAAGGAGCACAAAGCCCATGGTCAGGAGGGAACCTGCAAAAGCGGAAGCCACAAGGGCAAGGGAAGTAAGCTGCATCTGCAACTTAAGAAACAGTATCATGGTCATGGCAACCGTAAGCTTTGCACCTGAAGAAATTCCAAGAACATACGGGCCTGCAATTGGATTGCTGAAGAATACCTGGAGCAGGAATCCCGAAACGCTCAGCGCACCGCCCAGGATCATTGCCCCAAGAATTCTCGGAAGCCTTAAGCTGCAGATGATGCGGGCCGCCGGGCTTTGTTCCTTTCCAGAAATGGCTGCAATAAGTTCCTCGGGGGTTACGCGCACGCTGCCTGTTGCAAGGCTCATCACTGCAAGAAAAACCAAAAGGGCCGATAGAAATGTCAGGACAAAAATCTGGCGTCTGTTCACGTCACCTACTCCGAAAGCTTTTCTATGTATACAAGGCCACCAGAACCACTTCCATCCTTGGAAGCATTTACAACCCTGTTCATGTCAAGGATGAATTCGGCAATGCCTGTGGTCTTCTGGAAAAAATCCTTGTCCGTCGTATAGACAGCCCCATTCCTGACGGCCTTGAAGTCAGCAAAAGCCGGGGACTTTGAGACAAAATCCTTCATGTTGCGTGGCCTAGTCTCAATGGTTCCGTTATAGACCAGGACATCAGCATCGTGGGCAGCCATGGAAAAATCCTCAATAGTCACATTCATGGAACTCATTCCACCATCACCGTCGCCTGCAATCTTTTCAAGGGCATATTCTCCGCCTGCCATCTGGATCATGGAAACAACATAATCGGAATTGCGCCTGATGCTGACACCTCCCTTTGAGTTGAGGGCAAAGAATGCAACCCTGGCGCCGGTCTTTTCATAGGCAGAAATGGAGCCAAGCTTTTTTACCTGGGAATCAAAATAGGCAATAGCCTCATCAAGCCTGCCAAACAAAAGACCGTAGAACTTGATCCATTCAAGGCGACCCAGGGGATCCTTTTCGTAATTTGATTTTTCTATTATAACCGGAATTCCAAGTTCTTCAAATTTTTCTATGACCTGGGGCTTGTGCCTCAGCATTGTGTTGGCAAGGACAAGATTGCATCCGCCTGCAACAAGACGCTCAAAATCCGGTGCGCTGTACTTTCCTGCATAAAGCATTTTTCCAGATTTCATGGCATCCACAGGTTCCGGGATGAACCAGTCGTTTTCCTTTAGGGAACAAAATCCGATGGAATCCATGGCACCGCACTTTGCAGCAAGATCCATTCCCGATGTGGAAATCAGGTAAGCCTTGTCCACTGCCTGTGTAAGCACGGTCCTGTTAGCTGCAAGGGCTTCCGGCACTTTTTTTCCGTGGGGAACTATAAGAATTTGACCTTCGCCGCGAATGGTAACCACGGCACAACCGTCTTCATAGTGAACCGAAAACTGCTCGGCATGGGAAAGAAAAAGCTTTTCCTGAGTGCCGCCATTTTTTCCTGCATCAGGAATTTCTGAAAATTCTGGGGGATTTCCGTCAACTGTCAGGGGATCTGAAACACTAACCTTGTGGTCATACCATACGCCCTTTGTACCGATGAGGGCCAGGTCAAAATCCTTTCCTATTACGCTGACGGGAACATCAAAGGCATAGACAGTATCAGAGTAGCCGTCTTCATAGGTAACGGCTTCTTCAACAGGAGAAAGCCAGGCACCGCTGTTATCAGCAGCGTCCTTTGCAAGTCCAGGATAAAGGTTCAGTATTTTCTTTCCTCTCAGGGTAACATGAACCTTCATCCGGCCGCCTGCAACCGTAAGTTTTGCCCGGCCTCTGCAAGTTTCGTTGAGGCTGAACATTCCGCTGTCCGTCTTGAACCTTACGGAATATTCACCATCCTCAAGAACCTTTAGTTTTTTTTTAGATTTTCAAGGGCCTTTGCAGTGTGTTCAACATACAGAGATTCAACTGCAGGAATTCCACCAAGGCCTTCAATCTGGCATTCAACATTGAGGAATGCACCAGATGCCTTGAACATGGATTTCCAGCTGTCATCATCATCACCGGCCATGTCGTTGTTTGCATGGTCTCCGGCAACAACCATGAGTGGCCTAAGGATTACGTTCTTGAATCCTGCTTCCTTGACGGCTTCAATCACTTCCTCAACGGCCGTTTCTTCAGGTTCGCCTTCAACTGTTCCCATGAACATGTTTGAATAGCCAAGGTTCCTGAACATTTCTGCCATCTGTGAATAGGTAACCTTTGCCCTGTGGCTTGTACCGTGTCCAAGGAAAACAAAGGCTGTTCCACGGTCTGCTGCATCCCTTGCAGAATTGTATCCGGAAACCCTTACTGCTTCCTTTACAACTGCATTTGCTACATATTCCTTGTCTGCTGCAGAATACAAGAGGGGTTCTGCAACTTCGATAGTTTCAATTTTGTCCCTGTAAGATTCGAGGGCTTCGCAAAGTTCATCATATTCGGCACCACGCATAAGGTGGGTAGGCTGAACAACAAGATTCTTAACGCCATTTTTTACTGCGCGCTCAAGGGCCTGATCCATGTTGTCAATGAATTCACCATCCCTTGCCTGAACATGGTTGATGATGATCTGTGCCGTAAATGCACGGCGTACTGACCATGATGGATATGCTGCGGCAAGTGCCTTTTCAATTCCACCAATGTCCTTTGCGCGGCTGTCATTGAATGAAGTTCCAAAGCTTACTATAAGAATCTCGTTTTCACCGATGCCATCCTGATTTAAAGGATCATCGTTCTTTGCTTCTCCAGTGTAGCGTCCAAAATAGTCAGGGTCGGCATTTTCGCCTTCAACAAGTTCCTTCTGGGCAGAAGTAAGCTTGTCCCATTCCTTTTTTGCAAGGGCACACTGTGCGTCTGTTTCTAAAGTTCTCTGCTGAACGTAAATTGCGTCGATAAGTTCTGCGACACGATCAGCCTTTTTCTGATCCGCAGCCTGATTCCTGCATGAGGCAAAAAGAAGTGCTGCTGCCAAGATTACAAAAAGATTTTTTGTAAATGATTTGAAAAACATTTTTTCCTCCGTACGACCAATTACTCGTGGTCTGACGCCGTGGCGCCTGTACCAATATAAACGGCAGGTTTCCTGACTGAAAGGTATTTGCCGCCATTCGTCTTCCCAAAGCATTGCAGGTGTCAATGTAAAACACTTGCGCTCCAGTGACATGCTGAACAGCCGCTCCCTTTAACACAGTGACGAGATCGTGCAGGATTCCAACCTGCTTCCCTTTTACCCCTTTCATGCACAAGTCACAAAGGGCACCGCCTACTTTTCCCTGAGAGGGATGAATTAATCTATCACTTTCTTCCCTTATTATCAATCTTATATTTGACATAAATCGGGATGTTCCATTCGCCACGGAACTTGTCTTTTTCCGTTTCTTTATAGAACCAGTCAAAGCCTGCACTTACAGTCCACTGGTCCCAGGTGAACCATAGGCGTGGATAAACTTCGTAAGTGGTGCGGGACCTGTCGCTGTCCTTTGCATCAATGGCTCCGTAATAGAAAAAGCGTGGCTTAAAGGCAACAAGGTCGTTAAATGGAATCAACAGCTGGATTCCCTCGTACAGTGAAACCATGTCGCCGCTTACGGAATGTCCTGCTTCCGATTCAAAGGTAACTTCAACAGGACCAAGATCCGTCCTCAGGTTTGCAGAAACAAGGTTTGAATCCTTCATCTTTTCATCCTTGTAGTTGGTCACGTTCTTGAAGACGCTGCTTGAGACAAAAGGTTCCGTGCGCGAAGAATATGTCAGGGTAAGGTTAAGGCCACTTACAAAACCGTCAAATTCCGGTTTCCAGTTGGCACTTGCGGCCCAGCTGTGGGTATAGTCAAGCCCTTTATCTTCTGAATCCGTCCTTGTGTAGAATACGTCGGCACCAAGGCTCAATGGCACGTTATCGTAAAGATGCCTGAAGTCATAGCCGATGGCACCGTTGATTCCAAAGCTTTCCTCATAGGCAACGTAGCTTTCCGTAACCGGCAGTCCAAGGCCAAGGGTAAAGCCTGAAAATTCAGACTTAAGGCCAACTCCGGTTTTTCCCCATCTTGAAGAACCCGTGTAAATCTCGCTCAGGGCAAAAAAGTTACCCGGCAGATAGTAGGAATAAAGCTTGCCTGCAGAAATCTCAAGGGCCTTTGTTCCATCTGGGCGAAACCTTATGTATGCACGCTTAATGTCAAGCTTCTGCGATTCTTCGTGGCGGTTTGTGGCACCGGACATCCTGTAATAGATCTTCCCTGCAGCCGTAACATGCGAATTGGACATGATGAAGTCACCCAGGAAATAAGCCCCACCAAAACCTGACTTTGCTTCCTCATATTTTGAATCAAGCTTGCGTTCCGCAGGGTAAACGCCTACAGTCACATCACCCTTAACCTGCTGTGCAAATGCACTTGCAGCCAGGAAAGATACCAGCACCAAAAGTGCACCAGTTCTTCTCGTCATAAAAACTCCCTAATTTCTATTATTAAAAAAGGAATGTTCCAACGGTTATGCTTACGGCCATTACCTGCTGGACAATCCACTTTCTTCTATATATTCGGCTGCGGCTTTTGCCATTGCCATGTATGCATTCTTGCTTGGGTGCAGATGGTCACCGCTGTCAAAGCCTTCTGCAAATTTTCTTGCATCCATTTTGTCACGCACCACGGAATCAAAATCGATGCAGCCCATGAAGTCGCTGCATGTCCTGAGCCAGCCGTTGAATTCCCCACGTACCCTGTCTTTTTCTTCCGTATAGGTACGCCATCCGTAAATCGGCAGCAATGTTGCGCTTACCGCAGGAATTTCATGGGCACGGCACCAGTCAAGATAGAACTTTTCCACGCCGCAAATCATGTCATCCACCGTAGGCATGTCGGACATGGGGCGGAAAACGTTCACTTCCCTGCCGACCGGGTGAATTATGTCGTTTATTCCATGCTGAATTATTACAGACCTGAGGCCCGAAACATTCAGTTCAACAGGGAACCGCGTCTCCCCCTTCAAGCCGTAGGCCTGGTAGGTAATGCAGTCATACTGGCGCAAGATTCTTGTCCCGCAGACGGCACGGCGGATTACTGCAACGTTCCTGATTCCCCTTTCAAAAAGTTCAAGCTGAAGGTAGTCAGGCCAATCCTGAGCCGTAATGGAATCCCCGTAGCAGCAGATGGCACAATTTTCTTCCGAAGTAAGAACATCCAGCGTGTTGAAAAAATAGTAGATATTGGTAGGTCTGCAAAGTTCAACAGGAAAATCATCGGCAAGGGCAAAATCACCGTAGGCATAGGTTCCCCCGGAAAGAGGTCCCGTTACAAGGGTTCCGGCATTCATCTGGGTGCACTTTCCAAGGTAAATGCTTACGGCCACAGTCTGTCCTGCATGGCAATCAAATTCAATCTCATCGGATTCAATCTCCTTGCCCGGAGCAATTTCAGCAAAAGTCTTTCCGCAAAAAGTCACGGATGTCCGACCGGCATAAACCTTCGTAAGCTCAACGCTTTCTGTTCCCGTAAGGTTTGAAAAACGCAACCGGATCCTGCTGCCGTCAAAATTAACCCTGACGGGATACCTTAAGGTAATGTCCTTGGCATAAACAGCTTCCCTTCTGTCTGTTATAGAAGTTGCAGTTCCCCAGGTACTAACCCACTTTGAATGCTGATTGCCCACTTTAGCCCTCCGATTTTCCGACTACAATTCTGCTATGGCTTCAATCTCACAAAGCACATTCTTAGGCAAAGTCCTTACGGCCACACATGAACGTGCCGGCTTTGAAACAAAATGCTTTTCATAAACCTTGTTGAATTCAGCAAAATCACCCATGTCTGCAAGAAAACAGGTTGTCTTTATGACCTTGGATGCACTGCTTCCGCCAGCTTCAACTATGGCAAGAACATTCCTGCAGCACTGCTCTGCCTGCTCAGCAATTGAAGAGCCAACCACATTACCAGTTGCAGGATCAAGGGCAATCTGGCCAGACGTATAAACCAAACCTGCAACAACATAACCCTGGCTATACGGCCCAATGGCAGCTGGTGCATTTGAAATAGAAATAACTTTCATAGAATTCCTCCAAAATAAAACATATAAACCTAAAAAAAACAAGGATGCCAATAAAATAAGGGAATCAGAAAAATCATTCAAGCCTGTCAAAAAGATTAAACAGCTGCAGCATACCCATAGTCTGACTCATGCCACTCATATCTGATATAACAAATTGCACATTAAGCCATTGCCACAGAAGTTGTCGGATTGAATTGATGGTTTTCTTTGCCTGGGGATTGTTTTTATTTGTTTTGATGAATTTATTATATTCTGCCAGGTAGTATTCAATGGTGCGGCGTGATTTTTTTAACAGTACGGCGATTTCCTCTATTTTTTTACCTTGGGAACGGAGCAAGGCGGCTTTTTTTAATGCTGAATTTCTTGAATTCTGTCTTGTCTTGAGGCTGTTTTTGCGTGAACTGTCACCCCAAATGTCTTTTTTTTCGAATTTTTTTTCTTTTAAATTTGGGGAACTGGCATCTGTTCTAAAATGGCGGATTGTCCAGTTTACTATGCTTTTTACAGTGGACTGGATTTCCTTTTGGGCCAGGGGCTGCTGGAAACCGTCATTTAAGGTGGCTGCGTAACGTAAAATGTCGTTGTAGAAGGATTTTGCCTTTTCTTCCGTGTTGCAGTAGTCGTGGTTTTTTATGGCGGCGTATGCGTAGAATCTGGTCTGTTCAAAGACGGTGCAGTTTCGGCCTTCTTCCTGTTTCAGCAGGCTTTGGGGGCTCCATGCATTTTTTGGGGAATTTCCTGTTCTGTCAGGGGCTGGAAGGGTATCCAGCTGGCGGTAAAAGTCCTCAAAGGTGTAGGTGTCTTCATGGAGAACCCTTGTCTGCCAGCTGTTGTGGAAGGGGTTTTTCATGATTTTCTGCACGTATCTTGGGTCGGCATTGAGCCTTTTGCAGATTTCAGAGTATACTGCCTGATATGCAAGGATGTCCTTAAGCCTGCCCTTTGCGCTGCGGCATACATAGTCCGTGTCGGAAAGCAGGTAGATCATGTGGGCATGGTGATTCTTGGGATTTATTACGAGAATGTTTGGAACCGGCAGGTCCAGGTGCTTCCAGTCGTACAGGTCAACGGGGTTATCCACGTCAAAGACCATCATTTTGGTCAGGTTTGGATGGTTAACCTGAATGTAGCGGCGCCTGACACCCGTAGTCTTGGCTTCTGCATGGAGTCCAAGGTTCAGGCTGTTTGTCACCAGCATTTGACGAGGAAGTCGTTTGTAAATTTCCCTGGCGATAGCTGCCTCGTCCCTTTCAAAATTTGAAAAGGGAATGAAGCCACTGCCGACAGCAGCTGAATTTGTAATGTTCAAAATCCCACCCGAAGCACATGCCGGCCGTCAGGGCCTTCGGATTTTTCCGCAAAATCGCCGTCAGCTTGTGTTCCGGAGTCCTTTTGCAGGTGCTTCTTTATCCCGACAATAATCTAACTTATGGGATTTGTTGCATGAATATGGAATTTCAAGGCAAATCCCTGGAATTTGTCCTGAAATTCCAAGTTATTTGCTTGCATTGCAATGATTTAGCTTTATTTTTAGCCACCCTATTTATGTGAAATTTAACCTTATTTATCGGTTTTTCAACTGTTTTTGTCGGAAACGTAACCTTATTTGTCGGTATTCCAACCCTTTTTGAATTCTGCCCCACCTAATTTAAAGGTTTTGCCTGTGGAATTTTCCGACAAATTGGGTGGCCGCTTTTTGTTCACTCGTTTTTCTGGCATTGACGTAATTCCCACCTAAATTGTCGTTTTTTCAGGCATTTTTAGCTGCCTTATCCAGCCGTCAAGCCACCTAAAATGTCGGTTATTTTGGGAAGGTGTTTTTTATTCTCATGATGTATGAATTTATAGACAACTAACACGCGTTATGTCGTTTTTTCAACATAATTTAAAGGAATTTCCACCTAATTTGTCGTTTTGTTTGGTATTTCATGGAATTTTTGCGGTTTATGCGGTGTGATTTTGCTGTTACCGGCCTATGGAAATGCCCTTTTTTAGCCACGGAATTTATCGTTTTGACTTGGTTCTCCATGGAAAAAATGGCCTTCTTACCGACAAATTGAGTGGCTAGCCACCTAAAATGTCGTTTATGGCACTTGGATTGTCGCTTCACCCACGGCCCATGTCTCTTGAGCCACCTAAAATGTCGGTTAATCCTGAATTTTCCGGCGGCACAAAAAAAGCCACCGACATAGTGGGTGGCTTTGGAATCCAGGCCTTGCATCATGCCTGGCAGTCTATTTTTTCTTCTTTCCGTCCAGCAATTTCTGTCCTATCTGCTGGAAATACTTGTAGGAATCCCCCAGCATCTCCACCTTAAGGCGGCCGTTTACAACCCAGTGGGCAATGGTGTCATTTTCCGTCACGTCTACAATGGAAAGCCTTACGTTCTTTCCACCGTCCTTTTCATGGATGTCGCCAATGATAAGGTCGGTTATCTTTTCCTTGATGTCGCGCTTTGGATTGTTTGCCTTTGTGTAGTCCGGCAGGTTAAGGTAGCTGTGGATGTCCTTGAGGCTAACGTAAAAGCACCCTTCCCTGGCGATTTCCTCTGCCTTGTTGACTGCAAGGCCGTAAAGGTACATCAGCAAGTCGGCACCGCTTTCCGTAAGGGAATAGTAATAGTTTGGAAGTATCGAAATGTTTGGAAGAAGGTATTCGTAGTTGATGTTGCGGTCAAACTGGATCACCAGGGTTCCGGAACCGCGCACGATACCTGTCTTGAAGATCTGGATTCCCGTAAGGTCAAGTTTGTCCTTTACTATCTCACCGCTTTTTCGCTTTCCTTCTTCTATATAATCAACCGTTCCGCTGATCTTGATGTCGTTAAGGTTTGTTGCAGTCTTAAGGGCAACACGGGCGCTGTCCAGGGTGGAATACATGTCCAGGGCCACAAGTTCTTCCGTGGTGATTTCAACCCTGATGTCGCTAAAGAGGTCGTTGGACAGTCTCTTTTCCCCAAGCTTCTTCATGGCACGGACAAAAACCTTTTTTGTGGCACTGTTTCGCTTCTTGAAGCTTACGGCAAAGTTGTCAAAGGAAATGTTCATCTTGCCGTACTTTGTCTGGCTGGAGAGAACCATGGATTCATCCTTTTTTACTACGGAAAGGGAATGCTCCGTGTCGCTGGTTTCCTTGTCCGGCAGGCTTGGAAGGTCCTTTCCGGCATTCAGACCCTTGTAGATCAAATCCGTAAAGTCGCCTACGGGAATCACTTCAATGTCTTTTGATGGGGCAAAATCTTCTGCCTGAAGGTCTCCGAGTTTTGTCTGGTCCTGTGAAGGTAAGATGATATCGCTAGGCATTAAAGTTCCCCCTTGAACTGCTTGTGATTCTGTAAAAGCATTATAAACGAAAATGAGTTTTTGATAACTCTGTTTGGCTCTTTTCTGAGGAATTCCTTGAATTCCGACACTTTTTTTGCATCCGGAAGGAATTCCTTCTTGTCCGCACCATCCAGGTTCATGAAGACCTTTTCAGCTTCCCCTACCCTTCCCGGATTCAGGCATTTTATCATGGATTTTGTCTGTTCCCCCAGCCTGCCCATGAGGGTGTAGAATACGTCAGTGTCGTATTGCATGCATGAAAGGCCACCGATGGAAAAATGAGCAAGGAGGTTTTTCGTGTATGCATTTGAAGCTTCAATGAAGGTAACAGCTTCAAACATGGTTCCGTAGATTTCCGCTGTCTGGTCCCTAAGTTCTTCAAAGGTTGAGCATTTTCTTTCTATTAAATTGCGCAGTCTTTCCGGAACCAGGGTTTCGCCGTGCATGCATTCAAGGATCCGTGCCTTGTCCAGGTATGTGACCAGGGCGTTATATGAGGCATAGAACTTGAATGTGGTCTGGCGCGAGAAGTTGTATATGTTCAGCACAGTGCTGAAAATTGCCTCGTACATGCTGAATATGGCCAGCTCTTCCTGGGCCAGCTCCTTTGACATGGATGCAATTTCCTTGTCCGTGGCCACAAGGTTGTCTCCCTGGATCTGGTTACGCAGTTTTTCCATGAGGACAAGTCCAAGTTCAGCCCCTGTGCGGTTTGGGTCCTTGATTATCTGCCTGAAAGTTCTTGCCATTACAGTCTGTTAAGTGCGTTTTCCCTGATGCCGGCTTCGGAAATTTCAAGGTGACCGCTTTTTACTTCGTTTACGCCGTAGTCAAGCCACATGCGGATTGCCCGGCTTAGGGTGATTCCACGGGCTCCAAAAAATTTCTTGTATTCGTCGTAGAGGCCTTCGCTTATGCGGAAGTTGACCAGCTTTTGGGTTTTTACAAGCTCTTCCTTTTCCTCGGCCTTTTTGTTTTCCTCGCTGGCGTGGGTTCCGATGGTTTCCAGGGCCAGTCCCAGTTCTCCGTTGGAATCGTTGTAGTTTTCTTCAAGTCTTGATCTTTTTGCCATGTAGGTATCCTCTATATAGTCGTAAAGCGTTTGTAAAGCAGTATTATATATATTGTACTTTATCTTTTCTTTACATGTAATATCTATTCTTCTGCCTTTTGGCCGGTGATTTTTTCTGCAAGTTCCTCAAGGCATGCACGGGTTTCCTTTTTTATGCGAAGCGTCTGCACGGCCTTTCTTAATCTTCTTGAAGTCTCAAACATTTCGTCGTGAGGGAAGATTATCTTTTCCAGGGGCATTTTCTCGATGCTTGGCAGCAGTTCGTTTTGGTTCTTGCGTGCCTTGTTCTGGTCGTTGAAGATTATGGTCTTGAGGGCTGGTTTTTCCGCGCCGTCCCTTAGCTTGTTAAGAAGCTTGTAGAAGTCGGTGAAACCCGTAATGGAATCTGCGTCAATCTTGAGTACGGGAATGATTTCGTCGCAGGCGGCAATGGTCAGCTGGTTGAGCACCGTGTAGGAAGGAGGCATGTCAAAGAGCACGTAGTCAAGGCCAAGGGGTTCCAGGGTCTTGAGGAGCTTCTTGAATATGTTCTGGCTTGCTATGTCAGAGCCGGCCTTCACAGCCCATGCATCAATTCTTCCGTCGTCGGAAAGTTTTTTTGTCGGAATGATGTAGAGGTTTTTGTAGAGGGTTTTCATTATTGCCTTCTGGAGAACGGCGTTCTTGTCCTTGTCTTCAAAAAGGTAGTCGGCAAATTCTTTTGTTATCTTGTCGTCTTCTATGAACCTGGCCGTAAGGTGGGCCTGGCTGTCCGTGTCGATCATGAGGACTTTCTTGCCTGCAAGGACAAGCTGGGCGCCAAGGGCTGCGCACATTGTTGTTTTTCCGACGCCGCCTTTGTGGTTGTAAAGACAAATTGTATACATGGGATTCTGGCCTCCAAAATGCGGGCATCCCGGAGAATAAGGTTTTATGGGCTGCCGTTTTTTTTATGGTAGTAGTTTACCATGGGTGGAATCTGTTGTAAAGCATATAAAACAAGAATAAAGAATTATAATTTACGCATGTAAAATGTTTGTATATACAAATTAAAGATAGTAAAGCAAAGATAAATCAAAATGCTTTATAAATTTCATGGCCTGCGAGGATTGGCTGTAAGGCCCGATTCTTGCGAGGGTAATGATATTTGACTATCCGGCAAAACCTGCCCTCAGAAGCCCGATACGGGCCTCTGAAGGCAGGGGAAAAAAAAGCCGGTTTTTAGCCATTCATAACAAATTTTTTTTGAAAATATCTGTCTTCAGCGTGCAGAAAAAACATGTTTCGCAATTATCACTACTTAGGCAATTGCCAGATTTTGTAATAGAGGTGGCTTATGGGACAGTTTAGCAAGCCCTGGGAGGAACTGACCATTGCAGACAATTTTATTTTCTGCAAGGTGATGGAGAATGAAAGGATATGCAGGAGAATGCTGGAAGAATCCGACTGGATTGCCTATGAATGACAAAAGCCATATTGTATTTTACAATTGCAGTGCGTGGCAGATTGAACAGGATGCCGGGGTTAGGGAAGTCCTAAAGTTTATCTATGGGTTAAAGCCGGATTCTGGTCTTGCGTTACAGATGGAGGATGAGGTTTTAAATGCCATGCGGAAACCTTACCTCAAGGATGAGTACATGTATTTCAGCGACATATTGGAAGATGAAAAGGAAGAAGCTCGTGCCACAGGACTTGCGGAGGGACGAGCCACAGGACTTGAAGAAGGGCGTGAAGAAGGACGGCGAAAGAAAGCCCTGGACGATGCCGTCATTGTAGTTACAAAATATGGCCAGCCGGCAGAAACCGTTGCGCAGGACTTTAATGTTCCCCTGGAGGAACTGTATCATAGATTGCAGAATTCTGACGAGGTTGGAAACGGTGTAAATAATATAAATCAGATATAAAGATATTGTATTTACCAGTGTTTTATTCTTGTAAAGACAAATTAAAGATAGTAAAGCAAAAATCAAGCATAATGCTTTATAAAATCTATGACCTGCGAGGATTGCCTACAAGGCCCGATTCCCGGCAGGGTAATGATATTTGACTACCCCAAAAAAACGGCCCTCAGAAGCCCGATACGGGCCTCTGGCAGGGTCGCCCTATTTTCCGCCAGCCAGCCGGGATCTGATTATTTTCTTCCATACAATGGCGTATGCAAGAACCATGGCAGTTCCCGTGACAATCCAGGAAACCGGGTAGACTGCAATTATGGAATCATAGCTCCTGAATTTCTGGAATACCGTAGAGATCCAAACAAGTCGCAGGCCGCAGGAACCCACCAGGGTAATGACAGCCGGCATGAGGGAATAGCCAAGCCCCCTGAGTACGCCGGACGTAACCTCGTAGCTGCTGACCAGGAACTGAACCAGTTCAACCTTAAGAATCCTTTCGGCACAGTAATGGATTGCCTCCGGGTCCGAGGAATAGACATGGGACAGGGGAAAGCGGAACAGGGTAAAGACCAGCGAGCACAGGATGCATATTCCGCCGCTCAGTCCCATGCAGTAAAAGAAAGTCTTCCTGCACCTGTCAAAATTCTGTGCGCCATAGTTCTGGCTTGTAAAGGTGACTGCGCTCTGGGAAAATGCAGACACTATGAAGTAGTTGAAGATTTCAAAGGTAACTGCAGAAGCACTGCCGGCCATGGCCTTTGGCCCCAGGGTGTTAAGTGCCCCCTGGATTACAATGTTGGACAGGCTGAACACCATGCCCTGAATTCCTGCAGGCATTCCAATCCTGAAGATCCTTGAGCAGTGATCACGGTCAATGGCAAGGAGTCTTGGGCTAAACCTGTAATGGTCCTTTTCCCGGGCAAGGGCTGCAAGAATGCACACTGCGCTGAATGCATTGGAAACCGTGGTTGCAATGCCTACGCCGGCAGCCCCAAGGTTAAGGCACAGGACAAAAACCAGGTTAAGGATTACGTTGAGGATTCCGGCGGCAATGAGAAAAACCGACGGCCTAAAGGAGTCTCCCTTTGCCCTCAAGACCGAGGCACCAAAGTTGTAAAGCAGTATGAATGGAAATCCGGCAAAATAGATCTTAAGGTAAACGTCTGCAAGAACAAGAACTTCGTCCGGCGTTTCAATCAGGACAAGAACCTTGCGGGCCATGACCATTCCAAGGAAAGTCAGGATAAGGCCGCATATAATAGAAAGAAAAATGATGGTGTGAACGGCACGGCTGATGGGTTCCGGCTGCTTCTTTCCCTCAAGGGTTGCAACCACAACATTGGCACCAATGCTCAGTCCCATGAAAACATTCAGGATAAGGTTGATGAGGGGGGCGGTGCTGCCTACGGCGGCAAGGGCTTCCGGCCCGACAAACTGCCCGACTACCGCAATGTCGCAGGAATTAAAAAGCTGCTGCAGGATTCCGCTGGCAGTAAGGGGCAGGGCAAAAAGCATTATCTGCAAAAGCAGGGGCCCCGTCGTAAGGTCTTTTTTCTTAGTGTCTTTCATTTTTCAGTTCCTTGGGGCAATGATAGCATAATGCAATAGGGTAGGGTAGGGCATCCGGGCGACAGTTTCGTGGCTCGGTAACCCTTTGCCGCTTAACCCACATTGCATGATGCGGTCCTTTAAGGAAATGACACCATGACCTTTACTGTTGGGGCAGTCCTGCTTTCACTTCCGGCTTAGTTTATTCCGGTAACTTCGTAGCCTGCTTCCTTAACTGCAGCCGTAAGCACATCGTTGGCTACATCCTGTGAAAGGGTTACAACTGCGGTTCCCTTTTCGTGGCTTGGAACTGCCTGGGTAACGCCTGCAACAGCTTCCAGTGCCTTCTTTACGTGTGCTTCACAGTGGGTGCACATCATGCCGGTAATGTTGATTGTTTTTTCCATCTTTGGTTTCTCCTTATGGTGTGATTTATTGTTGATTTTTTTATCACCTGTTGAATTGTAGATTCCTGCAAGGTTCAGCCTGAGTGCATTTGTCACGACGCAGAAACTTGAAAGGCTCATGGCAAGGGCGCCGAACATGGGGTTCAGCTTCCAGCCAAAAAGGTTTATGAAGACTCCTGCTGCCAGGGGAATTCCAATCGTGTTGTAGATGAAGGCCCAGAAAAGGTTTTCCTTTATGTTCATGAGGGTTTTGCGGCTAAGCCTGATGGCAGCCGGTACATCAAGAAGACTGTCCTTCATTAAGACAATCTGGGCGGCATCAACTGCAACATCCGTTCCCGTTCCGATTGCAATTCCAACGTCGGCTTCCGTAAGGGCTACGGCATCGTTTATTCCGTCACCTGTCATGCAGGTAATGCCTTCTGCCTTAAGTTCCCTGATAATTTGCGCTTTCTGCGAAGGAAGAACCCCGGCATAAATCCTGTCTATGCCTGCCTGGAGTGCAATGGCACGGGCAGTCTTTTCGTTGTCACCGGTGACCATTACGGTCCTGATTCCCATGTTCTTAAGCTGGCTGATGGCTCCTGCACTTTCTTCTTTTATTGTATCAGAAACTGCAATGATCCCAAGGAATTCGTTTTCTGCTGCAAAGAACAGGGGGGTCTTTCCGGCTTCAGAAAAACCGTCTGCCTTTTGCAGTGCAGCTTCCGGAATCCTAGTTTTGGATTCAATGAAATCCCTGTTTCCGCCAGAAACCTTCTTTCCTTCAATAAGGCCTTCAAGTCCTTTTCCGAAGACTGCGTTGAAACCGGACACTTCCAGAAGCTCCGTGCTGCTGGCCCTGGCTTTTTCAAGGACAGCTTTTGCAAGGGGATGCTCGCTTTTTGCCTCAAGGCTTGCGGCAAGGCGGAGGAGGGCAGGGCTGCATTCAAGAATGTCCGTAACTTCCGGCGTTCCCTTTGTAAGGGTTCCGGTCTTGTCAAAGGCTATAATGCTGATTTTTCCGGCCTGTTCCAGGGTAACCGAGTTTTTGAAAAGGATTCCGTTCCTTGCACCGATTCCGTTTCCAACCATGATTGCAACAGGAGTTGCAAGGCCGAGGGCGCAGGGGCAGCTGATTACCAGCACGCTGATTCCACGGGCAAGGGCAAATCCCATTTCCTTTCCAAGAAGGAGCCACAGGGCAACTGTTACAAGTGCAATGCAGATTACCACGGGAACGAAAATGCCCGAAACCTTGTCCGCAATTTTTGCGATGGGTGCCTTTGTTGCAGCCGATTCGGAAACCATCTGGATGATCTTTGAAAGGGTGGTTTCGCCTCCAACGGCTGTGGCACGGCATTTAAGGAATCCTGAAGTGTTGAAGGTTCCGCTTGAAACCCTGCTTCCCTCGGCCTTTTGTGCAGGAATGCTTTCGCCCGTAAGGCTTGCCTCGTTTACGCCGCTGGTTCCTTCCATAACAATTCCATCCACAGCAATGTTTTCGCCAGGGCGGACTGTAAAGATGTCGCCTACTGCAACTTCTTCAACAGAAACCTCAACTTCCTTTCCGTCGCGGATTACGGTGGCAGTCTGTGGGGCCAGCTTCATAAGGGACTTGAGTGCATCTGTAGTTCTTCCCTTTGACCTTGCCTCAAGCATTTTTCCCACGGTGATGAGTGTCAGGATCATGGCGGCCGATTCAAAATAGAATTCATGCATCAGTCCCGTGACCTTTTCTGCGTCTCCAGTCATCTGGAAATGGGTCATTAAGAAAAGTACGATGGTACTGTAAATGAATGAGGCGGAAGAACCCAGGGCAACCAGTGTGTCCATATTGGGGCTTTTGTGCAGTAGGGACTTGAATCCGCTGATGAAGAATTTCTGGTTTATGACCATGATGATGGCTGCAAGGATAAGCTGGCTTAAGCCCATCATTACATGGTTTCCTTCCATAAAAGAGGGTAGGGGCCAGTTCCACATCATGTGGCCCATGGAAATGTACATAAGGACCGCAAGAAAACCCAGGGATGCAAGAAGCCTTTTCTTGAGCAGGGGAGTTTCCCTGTCCTTTAGAAAGCCGTCTTCTTCCGGTTTTCCTGTGGAGGCTTTTACGGTTCCCCCGGTGCTTTTGGATTTTGCGCCGTAGCCTGCTTCTTCCACTGCAGAAATGACCTGGCTTTCTGATGCAGTTCCCTCAAGAACCATGGAGTTTGTAAGCAGGTTTACGGAACAGCTTGTAACGCCCGGAACCTTTGAGACTGCCTTTTCAACACGTGCCACACATGCGGCACAGCTCATTCCCGTTACTTCGTAGTTTTGCATGGCTTTCTCCCTACTTGAGCTTCTGGAGGGTCCAGATAAGTTCATCAATAACTTCGTCCTTGCCGTCCTTAAGGTCACGCTTAACGCAGCCGTTAATGTGGTTCCTTAGGATTTCCATTGAGAGGGATTCCAGGGCAGAGCGGGCTGCGCTTACCTGGGTCATGATGTCCGTGCAGTAGGCGTCAGAGTCCACCATGTTCTTGATTCCGCGGATCTGGCCTTCAATTTTACTGAGCCTTGTAATAAGTCGTTTCTTGTCGTCATCATGGCGGACAGTTTTCTTTGCTTTGCCATCGGGTGCTGTGGCTGCACTTTCATTCATGCAGCAGCAAGATTTCTTTTCCATGTTTTGAATATACCCCCTAGGGGTATTTAAAGTCAAGGGAAAATTGCCTTAAGTCAGTTACAGACTATGGCTGCAAGGGCTTCCTGAATATGTAGGTCCTGTAGGGTTCCTCATGGGAAAATGGCTCAAAGATGCCTTCCTCTACAAGTTCATATCCGCGGCTTACATACCATTCAACATTGCATTCGCAGTCGGTCCAAAGGTACATGTTCCTAAAGCCCCTTGCCCTGAATTCATCCATGGCCTGCTCAAGGATGGGCTTGCCCCAGCCGGGTTTTGTGCTTACAAAAAGGCTCAGCTTTACGTCATCAGCGCTCATGTAGCCGTAGGTTTTTTGGTCCATCATGGAAAGATAATCGCGGCTTAGGGAAAGCATTTTCTGGTGGAATTGGGGAAGGGAATTGAATTTGTCCTGCCACCAGCCATTCCACGGGCTGTGTTCCCCAAGTCTTGAGGCAAAGGCAATGGAGCAAAGCTGCCCGTCCTTTGAAAGCTGGAACTGCATGTCGTTGCCGCCGGCATTCTGCCTGATGATGGCTTCCACGTAAAGCCGCCTGAATTTCCTGTCTTCTGTTGGAGGCGACCAGAGTTCAACAACCCTGTCTATGAGGGAATCGAGATATTCAGCATTATTAAAATCAAATTTTTCCAGGATCATTTTTCTAAAAGCCCATTTTACTACCTGCGCAGGCATCTTGCCAAGGTTTCATGGCTACCATGATTAGTCCGCCCCGGGCTATGATGCCTTTCTGACCGTTAGCAAGTTCCGCCATCCCGCAATGCCTTTAGCCATGGTGCCCTTAACCTTCTATAAAACTGCATTTTCTGCTATAATCGGTTCATTATGACTAAACAGGTTAAACAGATTATTTTCTGGGTCGGCGCCCTTGTTGTTGGTGCCATTCTTGGGTCGCTGCATGTTGGTGCAGTAGACAGTGTTTGTGATTTTATCGCCACAGTTTTCACCAGGCTCTTTAAATTTACGGCGGTTCCTGCAATTTCCGTTTCTGTTGTCACAACCCTTGCAATGCTTGGCGGCAACAAGGAAACAGGAAAGATCTTCAAGCGTACAATCATGTACACCCTTCTTACCACGGTTGCAGCTTCCACAATTGCAGCAGTGCTTTTCTTTGCAATCAAGCCGGAAGTTCTTTCTTCATCAGTATACGAGGGAGTTGCTGCCGACAAGATTTCCAGCATGAGCTCGGCTTCTTTCCTCAGCTACTTTACAAGTGCAATTCCTGACAACATCATCTATCCGTTTGTATCAGGCAATGTTCTTTCCATATTAATCGTTTCCTTTGCATTCGGTTTTGCAATCTCGCAGATGAAGGACTCGGACAGAAAGACAACGGTAATCAATGCAGTTCACGGATTCCAGGAACTTGTGTTCATGATCATCGGCTGGGTAATCACAATCCTCCCAATCGGAATCGTAGCCTTTACAGCCCAGCTTGTTAAGGAAATGAGCGCAGACATCGCAATGGAATCCATCGGAAAGTACACTGCAGTCGTATTGAGCGGCAACCTGATCCAGTTCTTTGTAGTCCTTTCAGTTTTCCTTCTTGTACGCGGAATCAATCCTGTAAAGCACTTCAAGAACATGATTCCTGCAATCCTTACAGCCCTCTTTACAAAGTCATCTGCCGCAACCCTCCCGGTAACAATGAACTGCGCAGAAACCCGCGTAAAGTGCGACAAGAAGTACACACGCTTTATCCTTCCAATGTGTACTACAATCAACATGAACGGTTGTGCAGCATTCATCCTGGTTACATCGCTTTTCGTAATGAAGAACGGTGGTGTTGACCTTAACCTCTTTACTGTCGTTGCATGGATCTTGATTTCCGTAATCAGTGCAGTTGGAAATGCCGGCGTTCCAATGGGATGCTTCTTCCTTACACTTTCGCTTATGGCAGGCAAGGGAATGCCTATCGGTGTAATGGGTGTGATTCTTCCAATCTATGCAGTAATCGACATGATCGAGACAGCCGTAAACATCTATTCTGATTCCTGCGTGTGTGCAATGACAAACAAGGATCTTGAAGGAAAGATTGGTGCAGAAGCAGAAGCCAAGGCTGAATAGGGAACCTCTATAAGGCTTTAAACTTATCAGGCATCACTAGTTTTTTTAGTGGTGCCTATTTTTTTGGAGCGGATTCTTTCTGCGGCCCGCAGTGGCTGCAGCATAACCGCAGCCTTAAGCAAGTCCCCCGCTGTCCGGTACAATGGGGTGCTGTCTGCCTGTCATTCCGAACTCGATTCGGAATCTCTATACAGATGCTGTGCTAGGCTGCCGAAAGGCTATCAAGCTCGGAATGACAAACAGCACCCCATTTTCCCTACCATCGGGGCTAGGCTTTATCAGAATGATATGGTAGAACCGGACACCTTCCATGTGCTGTAGCTTCTGCCGCTGGCAGCAGGTTCATGACTTGAGGCCCACTGGTTAAGACGGGTAACGACAGAAGCAATTTGCGATTCAGAAAACTCAGACGCAGTGTTTGTCATGGTTTTATTAGTGCCACTTGCTTCCTGTCCAACTGTATTTGGACATTTTCCCGTGAGGGTAAAGCTGCTTTCAATGGTGAAAACATAGGTATTATTATCATTGCCGTAGCAAATACCTGCCATGCCACCGTAAACCGTAGATGATCCTGAAGAAATGGATACGCTGCCCAGGTTTACGCAATTCATGATTTTACCTTCTATGGTGGCACTATTTTCAACCCAACCGCCTCCAAGACCGCCACAAATTCCGCCAACATTGGCAATACCTGAAATTTCTCCCATGTTAAGGCAGTTGACTATCAGGTCGATGCCTTCCTTTGTATAGGCAGTTCCTGCAATGCCACCTGTTCCTTTTGCATCGGAAGGGCTGGCTGTGGATTCAATTTTGCCATAGTTCTTGCAGTTGTAAACAGCAATATGGTTATGACCTACTATTCCACCTGTTACAACGGTAGAGGTTACATCTCCATAGTTTGTGCAGTTTGCTATGTAGGAATCTCCAGATGAATATCCAGTATTGTTATCACCGGCTATTCCTCCAGCAATCGAGGAAGTTGAAGTAATGGTCCCGTAGTTTTCGCAGTTTGTTACATAGCCCTTGCTGTAGGCTCCGACAAAACCGCCTGAGCCACTTTTACTGGTAGTAATGTCAATATAATTTATGCAGTTGTCGATCTTTGCACCGTCTGCAAAAAAGCCTACAAAGCCTGCCAATACGGATGTTCCCCGGAGGGTCAGGTTCTTGACCGTTCCGGCGGAAACGCATCCAAAGAAAGCCGGAATACAATTATCCACTTCCACTGAATTATCTTCAATCTTTAAGCCGCTGATTTCATGGCCTGCACCGTCAAAGGTTCCCTTGAAGCCATGGGATGTACCTGCAGTACCATTATTTCCATAACCGATTGACTTCCATGTTTCGTCTGGAGAAAGGGCAATATCATTGGCAAGCTCAAAGGTTACGCCACTGAATGTTACAGTTGCACCTCCGTTTGCCCATTCGGAAATTTTCTTAAGGTCATTGGCAGAAGTAACAAGATACCTGCCGCTTGTTGGGACAGTATCACGATATTCCAGCTTGAGCTGCCATTTGGCATAAAGGGTAAGGTCACCCGTTGACCCCATGGCAATGGATTCCACCTGGTTTTGAAATGTTTCTTCCTTAAACCAGCCGTCAAAATAGTACATGTCCTTTTCCGGGACATCCAGCACCACTTCTTCGTCAAAGGTGTACATATTAGGATTTGACGGCGAATTTGTTCCACCGTCCAGGATGTAGGTTATGTTAAAATACTGGTTAAGGAAAAGCTTTATGGCAACAGTCACGGCATCGGAAGAATTTACGTCAAAGAATTCAGACTGGCCAATGGCCACGGTCTTGGAGTCAGCAGAAAGTGCCCGTACAAGTACCATGTATTTTCCAAAGGGAATGTTTTCAAATTCCACGGTGTCATCGGAAGTAGGGTTTGCCTGGCGGTATGTGTCTCCTTTTTCCGTCAGGAGCAAAATGCTGTAGGATGCGGCATCTTCCCTTGTAAAGAAGGCCCTGTCACTTTTTGCAGGAAGGACAACACGGACACTGCCACCTTCGTCCACGCTGCCGCTGCTTAAGAGGGAACAAGATGGGAATGCAATGGCAATAAGGATGAATGCTGATAGAACAAGATGCGGACAAATCTTTTTCTGTAAAAAACTTTTCATATATGAACTCCCTTTTTATCAAGGGTAACAACTTTTGCCCAGACTGTAAAGGCAAAGGGGGCAGGAGCCTGGAGGAACCTAGCCGGGATTGGAATGGACGCGCAGCGTGGGCATGGATAAAAAGATCCCGAAATAAATTCGGGATGACATTATCAGTGAAGTCCGGGATGACGGCATCAAATGAAATCGGGATGACTTTTTTTATCCATGCTCCGGCCGTGAGGGCAAGCCATGGAAAGCCCGTTAAGCAGTTCAGTCTGCTCCCTATTAATAATCCTTGCCGTAGTCTGGATATTCGCCGCAGCCCTGGTAGATCTGGCGGATTGTGGCGGCAACTTTTTTGTAGCAGTTTTCCTGTGAGCCTGACTCAAGATAGTGGTTTTCGCGGAGTTCTATGACAGGATCGCCATGGTTGTACCTTGTGCATGCATCGCAGTAGTAGTAGGACTGCTGGCAGATGGTTTCATAGACTTTGTCACTGTCCTTGACGATGTGTAGGGTGTAGGGTTTTCCGTAAAGTCCCTTGGCATCTGGCGGAAAGACGAGGGGGGCGGTTCTGTCTGTCCAATAGCCGTGGGGCAGGTATCTTACTGTTGCAGAGGAGTTCAGTTCCTGGAGCCTTAGGTATGTCCAGGCAAAGACCAGGTTGTATGCCTTGTGGGGATCGTCAAATTCCAGTGCAAGAACACTGTCGGTCATGGGTGAAAGGATTCCTGCGTAGTATTTTTTGTTTCTTGCGTAGTAGATGACCTGGGCTTCGTTGTGCATTGAACTCACGTGGTTGAAAAAATATTTTTTGTCGACAATGCCCTTGTCGTTGAGCTTGCATACATAGTTCATGAAACCCAGGTTTGAACCGCCGCCCCTGTATAGGCGACCGCGCTGAATTACGACGGCAGCTTCTTCTTCGTGCTTAAAGATTCCATTTGCCGGCAGTTCCGAGTTCATGACCCATGGGAGCTGCTCTGAAAACGAAAAAAGGGAAATGAATGCAAAGAGGAAGAATAGGGTGAAAGGTTTTTTCACGGTTGGGATGATTCTTTTATTTTTGATAGAACCCATTGGAACTGTCTTCTGACCATGTTTTATACATATCAAGATAATGCTCCTTAATGAATTTTTGGATTTTTGTTATTTCATGTCCCTTAAGGTTTCCTTCTGCTTTAACTACAGTAGATCCATCACTTCTTACAAAAAATTTCGCAGATCCCCGTTCTGAAAGCTTTGAATCACTGGCATGAACATGCATGGCTTCAATAATGCAATGTTCTGTATAATATAGATAGCAGCCGCAGATTTTATAGGGGTAATATTTAGGCATTTTCAATCTCCATGTATTCTCGATCTTTAGCCCAAATATTCTGTACAATTACCTGTTCAATTTCATCCATGTTTGTTTCCAGCAACTTTCCTTCTTCAGAAATAAACATGGCATGTTCTGGCTTTCTTAAATTTAGTATACTGATTCCATCTTCTTTTTTTGTGAAAGCATATCCATCAACAATCATGTTTGCATTTTCTGCAATTTCTGTAATTTTCTCTTCAGACATATCTAACCTCCACCTTTTTTATGGGCTGGCAGAACTTTTCTGGATCCATATAAAGATTTTCAAGTATAGGTTGTAAGTCAATATAATCTTCTTCTTCTGGTTTGCCAATATTTTTTTTGGTGACAACAAGATAGCCGTTATCCCATTCCTTTACACTTAAATATTTTTCAAGATTTTTTGAAGTAAGAAATTTTAGTTTTACATTTTTAAAGGAGAATATAGAATATGCACCATCATTATACAAATAGGCTGTTGAATTACTATTCATGACTTTCTCCTTTGTAATCTAATTTGACCTAATTATAGCATATTATGATGATTATAGTAAAAATATTTCCATGGAGTATTAATTTATAAATTACGAAAATTTGGTGGTTTACTATGGCGCATGATGGGGGGGGGGGGGAATTGTTTTTTCTGGTTGACAACAATTTTTTTCGTGCTACAATTTAATAAATGAAGACCTTGTTAAATTCAGCAATTCAGCAATTTGCAGTAACTGGGTTTTTTTAAAATCAACTGATAAATCAATCAACAATTTAGCTTCGCAATTTTTAGGCAAAGGGTTTTTGTGTTTCCTGACATGAAAATTTTTTGCCTTTTTTTATTTGTATAAAATTTTTGACCCAGAATAAGGAGGAAATAAAATGGGAATTCTTTTTGACGGTGTAATTCAGACAACATCTTCAGATCCAAAAAGCTGTGTTTATTGTGGAAGGCGTATTCCGGCAGGCACACCATATTATGAACTTAACAGGGGAATGTTTTCTCTTAAGGACCATAAGGGTCCATATTGTGGTAAAAAATGCCTGAATGCTGATAAATAAGGAAGGTTTAATATGGGAAAAGTAGAGCGTGTAGAAATTTATAAAAGAATCGGTTTATCTTGTGAATTCAGATGTGAAGAATGTGAAAGAAAGTTGAAGGATTTTTGTGTAACAAAGGGATCAGATGTTGAATATTGGGAAATAAAAATTGCATCTGGAATGTATAAAGGAAGTCAGAACTTAGGTATTAGTAATAAGCATTCCAGTTATGGGGAGTACAGTCCTCATCCATTGTTTTGTTCGAAAAAATGTGCTGAAAAATTTGTAAGGAAATATCCTGATTACATGACCCTTGAAACTGATGTTGTGTCTGATGCAGATGATGAGGCTGATGATGGTGGAGCAGGATTTGGTCTTCCTGATATGGGTGGTTTTGGTAAAGAGTCTCGTGGTGTAAGTGCAGGAGCTGCATATGTGCCATTAAAGGTGCTTTTAAAGTTTTATGGAACTATCTTTTATCTATGTTATGGTGGTTTGTATTGGTGCTTTATGGCATTGGCTAAACTTCTTGAACCAATTATTTTCTATCCATTTTTTAAATTCTTTACAAAAAAGGTTTTGAAAAATCTGTCAGTTGCATGTGTTGATGCCAATGGTGGATTGAAGGCCTTGGTAATTGTGGCAAAGATTTTGGGAACCGCCTTATATTCTATACTTGGTGTTTTTGGTCTTACGATGTACGTATTCTTCTGGGTTGGCAGTAAAGGTACATGGATCCATTGCTTTGATGATTTGCTGTAATAAATTTTAGGAGACCCCCATTATGTCTAAGAAGTACGCAAGTGAAAAAGAAGAGCTGGATGAATTGCTGCATGAGGATGCTCCACTTAAGGAGGAACTTCACCGGATTGCAGTCTTAAAGGGAGAGGATCCTGTTGAGGCAGCAAAGAACCTCAAGTTAAAGTACAAGGTAAAGAAGAACGGTGAGTTCAAGCTTAAGAGAAGGATTGCAAGAACCTTTAAGGAAGTGTGGAACAGGCCATTTTATATGGAAGGATGTCTCTTTAACATTTTGTTTCAGCCCATCTGTGCAATTCCCCTTTTAGGTTATATTCCTGCTTTAATTCTGGCATTGACTGAATACCTTGTAAGAAAGATTCTTTCAATATTCATCAGGTTCTAGCAGACGTATCTGGCAGACAATGGCTTTCCATGATGTTGCAAGACTTTGTGGAGAGCCTTTTTTATGGGACTATATATGGAAGAGGAGCTGAAGGTTCAAATCCTTGATGAAATGGAAGAACTGAACAAAACCCAGCAGAAAATGCTCATGAACTTTGCCATGGATGGCTACCTGGACCAGCTGGCCATGGTTTTGTCATATATGGAGGCTGAATATTCTTCCCGATGCCTGAAGGCCTATCCAAAGGAAATTCAGGAGAAGCTGGCCGAGAAAATGAAGGGCTACACTTCAAGGGATGCAAACCCCATGCTTTATGCTGCCAGGGTTCTTCATGATTCAGGTTTTTCAGAATCCAGCCTGGGCAAGTACAAGGAACTGATAAGAAACCAGCCCGTCAATGAAGTGGGAATCCTGAACCTGCAGATGGAACGGAAAAATCCCCTTCTTTGTGCCTCCCTTTGCAACATGAACAAATATTATTTTGAAGAAATCGAAAGACTTGATGACCGTGCCATTCAGAAAATCCTCAGGGAAGTGGAAACCCAGGAACTTGCACTGGCACTCAAAAATGCAGCTGATGAAGTGCAGGACAAGATTTTCAGGAACATGTCAAAGAGGGCTGCCTCCATGCTTAAGGAAGACATGGAGTACATGGGGCCAGTCCGTCTTTCTGACGTTGCAGAGGCCCAGTCAAAAATTCTTGCCATTCTTGATCGGTTGATTTCTACCGGTGAGATTGTTTATTCAAGAAATAATGAAAATCTTTTCGTATGATGCCATGACATACAGCAGGATATTTTACAGGGACATATTTTCCCAAGCCCTGAGGGAACATGATGGCTCCCGGAGCCTAAGGCCGGAAGATTTTAATTTTGTAATTACAACTGCCATGGATGACAGCCGGAAAATTCGCTGTTCCCTTTGCGGCAGGACAAGGAAAATTCTTTCCATGGATTTTACTAGTGCAACCCTGGAATGCAGTCACACAGTTCACGGTCCATTTGCAGAGTGCCCGGCATATTTTTTTGCGCCTGCTAAGGCAAAGGAAAATTTCTGTTTTGCCGGGGACATTTATTCTGCTTCCGTAAGCCTGGCAGGAGGCAGTCAGTTTAGGAAAATCATAGATTCCACCATTGAAAGAAAAAGAATCGGTATTGAAGAATTTTTTTCCAGGGGAGAAGACTGCATTCCAAAGAACCGCTTTTTGTATGAACTCCAGATGGATGATCATGCTTTCAAAATGAAAGTGACATGGCATGAAATAAGGGAGGGTACTGTCCTTTCTCGGGGAATCTGCCTTGACCTGAAAAACGGAAAAGTTTGGGGCGACTGGGAAAACAGGGATGACCTTCCCCCAGAAATTCTAGGACAGGCTTTTAGTTCATATATGGAATTGATTTCAAGGTGGTGCGGCTTTGCCATGGAAGTTCAACCCCAAAGAATAAGTGCCGTTTATTTGAAGGAAATAACGGAATTTCCTTTTTGCCCCGGCATAAGCAAGATCATTGGTTCCCCCATTGTAAAGAGATTCCGCGGTAAATGCGACAGGACAAACCCCGAGTGCTACAGGCAGCTTTGCAGGTCCCTGAAAATTGATGACTGCAAGACTGTCAGAAAATCCTTTGCAGTAAATCCACAAAGTCTTCTTACATGTAAAATCTTGCGGCATGCAGGCTTTAGGGACATAAACATTATTTCAAGGATTATGAATGGCCCACTTACGGATGCCATAAGGGATAATGATTTTGAAGACTATGCATTCTATTTGAGAAAGGCGCGCCGTCATTGCAGTGAAAAAAAACTTGAGGCCATCATCTTGTCCAACATGAAGGATGAGGATTATTATCTTAGGGATGGCATTGCTATGTTCCGGAAGTATTACCGGCATGTGGAAAGGGCATTGAGGAATTCCATATTCAAGTCTGGCTTTACGAAATTGAACCACGATGCCCTTGCCGTAATTTCTGCATCGGAGCGCAAACGGAATGTACGGTTTAAATATACTGCCGGACAAAAGTTGCTGGAAGACAATGTGGGAGATTTTGTCTTCAGGCTTCCAAGGAATTCAAGGAAGCTTGTGGAAATTGGAAATGAGCTGCATAATTGCGTTGCCTCCTATGCACGGCAAATCCGGGACAGACAGTGTACGGTGGTTTATGCCATGTGGGGAAAAAAATGCGAAATCTGCATTGAAATCCGCGGCAGGGAAGTTGTTCAGCAGCGCGGAAGGTACAACTTGAACCTGGAAGGTGATGCTGCCGTGGCAATGGAAAAGTACGCCCAGCGCCATGATTTGTATTGCATCCTGTAGTAAATCCGGCAAGGGGTATGGAGCCATGCGCAAGCAGCCCGCAGGGCCGTCCGTAGGTAAGTGGCGGAACACCCCGGTTTTGCGCACGCAAAATGCCTGAGGAAAAAAACTAAAGGTTTATCATTAAGTGATAGACCGTAGGATGTATAATTTTGGGCATGTACGTTGCCATCGACCTGAAATCCTTTTATGCCTCTGTTGAATGCGTGGAGCGAAAGCTGGATCCGCTGAACACCAACCTGATTGTTGCAGATCCTACCCGTAGCGACAGCACCATCTGTCTTGCAGTGACTCCGAGCCTTAAAAGTTTTGGGGTTCCCGGCAGGCCACGGCTTTTTGAGGTCAGGCAGATTGTTTCCCGGCTGAACAGGCAGCGGCTGCAGCAGAATCCTGAGCGCAAGTTTTACTGTAAGACCTGTGTGGCCAGCGTCATTCGGGACAGCAGCGAGTATGAACTTGACTACATTGTGGCTCCCCCCAGGATGGCCTTGTACATCGATTACAGTTCGCGCATTTACAATATCTACCTTAAGTATGTTGCGGCGGAAGACATTCACGTTTATTCCATTGACGAGGTTTTCATCAATATTGAACCCTACCTTAAGCTGTACAATACGACGCCCCGTGAGCTTACCATGCGGATGATCCGGGATGTTCTTAAGACCACGGGCATTACTGCCACTGCCGGAATCGGTACCAACATGTTTTTGTGCAAGGTTGCCATGGATATTGTGGCCAAGCATATTCCTGCCGACAGGGACGGTGTGCGCATTGCCGAGCTTGACGAGATAAGCTACAGGAAGCAGCTTTGGGATCACAGGCCGCTGACGGATTTCTGGCGCGTGGGGCCTGGTACCATGAAGCGGCTTGCAAAGTACGGCCTGCATACCATGGGGGATGTTGCCAGGTGTTCCCTGGGCAAGTCCAATGATTTTTTGAATGAGAACCTTCTCTTTAGGGAATTCGGCAAGAATGCGGAACTGCTGATTGACCACGCCTGGGGAATCGAGCCGTGCACCATCAAGGCGGTCAAGGCTTACAGGCCCAGGTCTACGAGCGTCAGCAACGGGCAGGTTCTTCCGCGGCCATACGGTTTTCTTGAGTGCCGCATCATTGTCCGGGAGATGGCGGAAATCCTTTCTCTGGATCTTGTAAAGCGCGCTCTTAGGGCAAGGCAGTTTGTCATTTACATCGGCTATGATACGGTCAACAATTTTGAGGATGTGGACCTTTGCGTCGACTGGTTTGGGCGGATGCTGCCGGCTCCAGACCATGGCCTTGTTAACATGCCGGAACACACTTCTTCTACAATAGAAATATGCAATTCACTGGTAAGGCTTTTTGAATCTACGGCAAACCAGGACCTTAACGTCAGGCGGATCAACATCTGCGCCGGTGATGTTCTTTCGGAAGAGCAGTGCACCAAGCTTGACCGCAGCTGGACCCCGAGTCTTTTTGACCTTGACCAGAGGGAACGGAAGGAGCGGGCCATGAGCCGTAACCGCAAGAAGAAGGAGCTTGCACTGCAGAACGTGGTCCTTGACCTTAAGAACAGGTACGGCAAGAATTCCGTTATTCACGGGGTGAGCCTTGAGGAAGGGGCGACGGGCCGGGAGCGCAATGCACAGATAGGGGGACACAAGGCATGAGCATGAAAAAATACGAGCACATGATTTACATGGACAGGCCAAAGTCCCAGAACCATCCCCCAATGCCAATGGCGGACCGTGCGGTTCAGTTTGCACCCTTTGCTGCCCTGACGGGATTTTCGGAAAAGATCCAGGTGACCCAGGAAAGGCACGAGGCCGAGGTGCTGGAGTCGGAGAAGGGTCGGGACATGGATGTCGACGGATTTGACTTTATGCAGGATTATGGGTTTTAGTGATTGATTTCATGAAAAGAAAATTTGTGTTCCTGGGCAATAGCCATTATAATTTATATTATGGAAGAAATGGATTATAACCATGCGCTTTTTGACAGCATGGCGGTTTTTACGGATGTAGTTCTCGAAGTTAATGTTGAATCGGAAACGGTCAGGTTCCTGAATGACAAGATAATCACGGACTGGAGGAACACCAAGGTTTCCGTAGTGGAATTTCTGGACCGCCTTGCAAAGATAAATCATCCTGATTACATGGATGTATGCCGCCGGGTTTTTTCCAGGGAATTCCTTAGCAGCCTTAAGACGCTGTACCACTATGACAATGTGGTTGTAATTGACGGCAAGGAACACCGCCTTAACTGTGTTGCAACTCCTCTTTGCAGCGAGGACGGAACCGTTCACATTGTATACATAACCATCAGGAATGTTCAGCCCCTGCTTGACCAGAGGGAAGCGGAAGTTCGCCAGCGGGAGGCGGAGGCACGTGTTGTTGAATCCGTCTTGTCTTCTGCCCGCATTGGAATCTGGAAGTTCCTCATTGGGGAAGGAAAACCGAAGTTTTACTGCGACTATGTTACGAGGAAGCTTGTGGGCGGCCCTGACCATTTTGACCCGGAAGAAATGTATGACTTCTGGATTCGCCGCATTGATACTACCTTTATTGATGCCGTCAATGATACCGTAGAGAAAATCAAGAACGGCCTGCAGAGCGAGGTTGTGTATCCATATAACCATCCGACCCTTGGACCCATTACCATCCGCTGCGGTGGCGTGAGGGACTTGAGCTATACGGGTTCCGGCGTTGTCCTCCGTGGTTACCATCAGGACATTACGGAAACCAACGAGAGGCTCCTGCAGCAGGTTCAGATCAGCGATGCATTGCAGAAGCATTTTTCTGCCGTTGTTGACGTTGATTTTGGCAAGGCGAGGGGAACGGTCTTGTGGGATCCGGACGGGTTCCTTAAGTCAACGACAGGCTCTGACAATTCCATAAGCCTTGACTTTAGTCCGTACTACTACCGCTTTGACAGCCAGTCTGTGGAAAAGCTTAAGGTGGTTTCTGATTTTGAATATCTTTCCAGGGAACTTGCGGAAAAGAACCGGATTTCCATTGAAGTTGAATCAATCCTTAATGGCTGGTTCCGTTTTTCTTTTGTGTCCTCTGCCTTTGATTCCGACGGAAAGATGAGCCACTGCCTGCTGACAATCGAACAGATTGACCAGGAAAAGAAGGAGGAGCTTAACCAGCGCATGCTCCTGGAAAAAGCCCTTGCCTCGGAAAAGAAGGAAAGGGATTCCCTGCTGTCCATGGCTGCAATCTATTCCACCATGCATGTCTTTAACCTTAAAAGCAACATGGCTGACGAGATTGCTGCCAACAATACTATCCGCAGGATTCTTGTGGAACACGGGATGGAGTCATTGCAGGAAAGGGTATGGCATGTTCTTGATGAAACCATTAGCCCGGAATTCCTTGACCACATGATTCAGTTTACCAATTTTGCAACCCTTGGCCGGCGCATGGAGGGAAAGACCAACATTTACACCGAGGTTCGCGACAAGCACAACCTTTGGTTTCGCTTTGGATTCATTCGCATCGGGGACATGAATGAGCCTCTTTCAAAGGCCATCTTCTTTAGCCAGGATATTGACGGTTCAAAGCGTGAGCTTGAGACCCTTATTGAACATTCCATTACCGATGAGCTTACGAAGGTTTACAACAGGCATGCCTATGAAACGGACCTTAAGAAAATCCAGAAGGATGGAATCGGAAAGGATTTGTGGTATGTAAACTACGACATTAACGGCCTTAAGGTTGCCAATGATACCATGGGCCATGCTGCAGGAGACGAGCTGATCATTGCGGCGGCGGAAAGCATTAATTCTTCGTGCGTAAAATTCGGCAGGACCTACAGGATTGGCGGTGATGAATTTGTTTCGATTCTGCACTGTTCAAGCGTGGACATAAATCATGTGTTCAGCGACTTGCACCGCCTGTGCCAGAACTGGCATGGAAGGTACTGCAGTTCCCTGAGCCTTTCCATTGGAATCGTTGGGGCTGCTGAATTCCCCGGCCATACCATTGAAGACCTTGAAAAGGAAGCCGACAAGCGCATGTACATCGAAAAGCGTGCATGGCATACCAGTGCAGGGAACGACCGGAGGCAGAGGGACAGGTAGGGAAAAAAAATTGCTTTTGTGCTAGAATTATGCAGTTGGAGTGCAAGAGCGATGATTACAGGCGAAGTAAAAAATAAAATTGACAATCTTTGGGATGCAATGTGGTCAAACCAGATGACAAACCCTTGGATTGATATTCAGCAGATTACATATCTCATTTTTATTAAAATGCTTGATGACAACCAGATAAAAGTTGAACGCAAAATCAACAGCATGGTTGCAGCAGGAATGAAAGTTAATCTTGAAGACTTTGATCTAATCTTCAAGGACGGTTTTTATGTAGACGAAGAAGATAAAATCAACTGTTCTTATGCAGACCTTCGCTGGAGTGTGTTCAGCACTTGGGGTGACAACGGTAAAAAGTTCGACAACCTCAAGAACAATGTATTCCCTTTTATTAAAAAACTTCATGGCGATAAAATTACTTCTTTTGCCAAATACATGGAAAAAGCAGAGTTCACTGTTTCAAATCCATATATCTTGGGAAAGATGATTGATGTTCTCAGTGATCCAGACCTTGGTTTCAACAAAACAGACATGATGGGTGACTGCTACGAATACTTGCTTTCTAAAATGGCAACCAGTGGTGATAACGGACAGTTTCGTACTCCACGCCATATCATCGACATGATGGTAGAAATTGCAAAACCAACTTTACAGGACACAATCATTGACCCTGCCATGGGAACTTGTGGCTTCCTTGCAGAAAGTGCAAAATATATTCAGGAACATTATCCAAAGGAACTAACAAACAAACAGAATAACCAGCATTTCCATAACGAAATGTTTACAGGTTACGACACGGATACAGATATGCTTCGTATTGGCTGCATGAACATGACCTTGCACGGAGTAGAAAATCCAACTGTAAAATACAATAACTCTCTTGGAGAAGATTACGAAGACAAGGAAAAATACAGCCTAATTCTTGCAAACCCACCATTCAGCGGAAGTCTTGATCCAAGTACGGTTGCAAAATCCCTCATTCAGATTAGTGGCGGTACAAAAAAAACAGAACTTTTGTTTTTGAGCCTTTTCCTTCGTCTTTTAAAAACTGGCGGTCGTTGTGTAAGCATTATTCCTGTCGGAGTTTTGAACAACACAAATGATAAAGCCTATACTCGTCTCCGCAAAGCTCTTGTAGAAGAACAGAAACTTGAAGGCGTAATCTTTATGCCGGGCGGAGTATTCTATCCATATTCTGGAGTTCAGACAGGCATCCTTATTTTTACAAAAACAGACGCCGGCGGAACAGATAAAGTCTGGATGTACAACATGGAGCAGGACGGTTACAGCCTTGACCAAAAGCGTGACCCAATCGAAGCAAACGACATTCCAGACATCATTCAGCGCTGGAACAACCTTGCCCAGGAAGCAGACCGCACAAAATACGAAAAGTCATTCCTTGTAGAAAAGCAGGAAATCGTGGACAACGATTATGTGTTCTCTTTCAACAAATACCAGAAAAAGCAGGTAGAAAAGAAAACCTACCGCGCCACAAAAGATATTCTCAGTTCCATCAACAACCTGGAAGTACAGTTTAAGAAGATTATGGAAGAGTTGGGAAATGCATAGGAGATGCCATGCGAAGCAGTCGAAGGCTAACGAGTTCAGCATGACATAACAGTGTCATCCCGAATTTATTTCGGGATCTATGATTGAGGAATTAAGAAGTGGAAAACAAAATTTCTATCAGATTTTTTAATGATAAAGAAGTTCGCGCAATCTGGGATGAAGAAAATTCCAAATGGTGGTTTAGTGTTCTTGATATTGTTGGCGTTTTAAATGTTCAGGATGATTACGAAAAGAACAGAAACTATTGGAAATATCTTAAAGCCAAACTGAAAAAGACGTTGCCTGAGTTGGTTAGTGATACTACCCAACTGAAATTAACAGCGGCAGATGGTAAGAAATATAAATCCGATGTTATGGATTATAGTCAGGTAATTGAACTTGCAAAAAACTTTCCAAACAACAAGTCCGCTCCTTTTATTCAGTGGTTTACATATAGTGATGAAACTGTTGATGCAAAAAGCAAGACAAAAGCCTATGCACTTTTTGAAAGTTCACTTTTGGACAGCATTGAAATCGGGACTGTAAACGGATTAAAGCAGATTCACGGTTATCTTTTTGGCGGGCTTTACGATTTTGCAGGAAAAATTCGTACTGTGAATATTTCCAAAGGTGGATTTAAATTTGCTGCTGCAGAGTTTTTGCCGGAAACCTTAGACCAGATTGAAAAAATGAGTGAAGATTCGTTTGGTCAGATAATCGATAAATATGTGGAGATGAATGTAGCTCATCCATTCCGGGAAGGAAACGGCCGCACAACAAGAATCTGGCTGGATTTGATTCTTAAACGAAGTCTTAAAAAATGCGTGGACTGGAGCCAGATCAATAAAAAAGAATATCTTGCCGCAATGGAACAAAGTGTAATGGACAGCACAAAAATCAAACATCTGATTCAAAACGCCCTTACAGACAAAATCAACGACCGCGAAATGTTTATGAAAGGCATTGATTATTCATATTATTATGAGGAAGCGGAATAAAGCTAAAAATTGAAAAGAAAAAAAGTGTCATCCCGAACTCGTTTCGGGATCTATAAATTATTAATGAGGAATTAAGAAGTGAAAAAA
>JAZLGN010000025.1:0-35525 GCA_045616325.1 Treponema sp. | reverse complement strand
CGACACGAAAATCATTTAACGGAAGAAAAGATTCTTGACCGTGCAAAGGAAAAACTTTCCAAGAATCTTTTTACCCATCAGGAATTTTACATTGCCGTTGAAAAGGAAAGCAAACCTGCTGAAGGAACAGAACTTCCCGTTCACCTTGATGAAGCTGAATTCAATTCAAGAATCTACATCTGCCTTTCAAAAATCAGCGTCCACATGGCAAAAAAAAGATTTGGTGACGACAGCATCATTTTTGTTCCCGTTTCCAGAGATGAAGTCCTAAGGATTGTAAACCTTGGAAAGACAATGCCTTACTTCAACATTTACTTTTTGATTCATGGCCGGGAGATAATCTTCACTGCAGAAAAAGTGTTCGATTCCATGACAAAGGAAAGACGCTTTCTGTTCTTTGACCTTAGCAAGGTGAATCACTATGTTCCTTTTTTATTTTGCAAGATAAATGTTTTTCTTATTTTTGCCGCACTCATCCTCTGGATTTATCCACTCATCAATCCATTCTTCCTTAATGAGATCGGTACTAAGGATAATCCGCTCAAACATAGAAAAGAATGCTATGGTGGGAGAACCATAACTCGCTACAGGGGAGATGCCAAAAACCTATACCTGAAACGGCCGTCAGAAGAATATTATGGCGACTATTGTCTTGGAAGACATGCATTCCATGATAATCCCGTCATTGAAACAATAACCCTGGATTTTGAATACTATTCAGAAGATCTATTTAAGAATTTTCGGAGCATCCACCGCTATGCTTTTTACAACTGCCCCAACTTAAGGCGCATAGACTTGCCTTATGGACTGGAAAAGATTTTCTGCGTTGCCTTCTGCGATCTTCCTTCCCTGGAAAGCCTTTTCATTCCTCCAACCGTAACGGACTTGAGCGACGGTGAAATTTATGCCAATTGCCCAAACCTAAAGACAGTCTACATTACGGAATCCCTCTACAGAAAATACGAGGAAGATTTTACAAAACGAAACAAGAGGGACAACATTACCGTTGAATATATTTTCATAGATGAACTTGAAGAACCAGAAAGTGAGGAGAATAATTAAATGGCAATCATCGGAATTGACTTGGGTACAACAAACAGTCTGGTATCAGTATGGAGGGATTTTGGTCCCATAATCATTCCAAATGCACTTGGAAAAAACCTTACACCGTCCTTTGTTTCCATTAAGGAAGACAATACCATTGTTACAGGACAAGCCGCAAAGGAAATGCTCATTACGGATCCTGAAAACACCGCCTATGCATTTAAAAGAACCATGGGCCAAAGATATTTCTATTCTCTTCGCGGAAGGGATTATTCTTCAATTGAATTGTCTGCCTTCATTTTAAGTTCATTAAAAAGAGATGCTGAAAAATTCCTTGGAGAAGAAGTTACTGAAGCCGTTATCAGCGTGCCTGCCTACTTCAACCAGAACCAGCGTCGTGCAACACAGGAAGCAGGAAAGCTTGCGGGCCTTAAAGTTGAACGACTCATCAGCGAACCTACAGCAGCGGCCCTCTGCTACGGAATCAACGAACAGCCAGACATGAAGAATGCCATTGTCCTTGACCTTGGAGGAGGAACCTTTGATGTTTCTGTCCTTGAATTCTTTGAAGGCATTATTGATGTTAAGTCCGTAAGCGGAGACAACCGTCTTGGTGGAGAAGATTTTACAAAATCCATTTCCGCCTGGTTCCTTTTTGAAAACAAGCTCATGGGTGACCTTACTCCCGCAGAAATCGCAGAAATGAACAAGGTTGCAGAAACTGCAAAGTTCAAGGTATCCGACAAAACAAATCCTCAGCCAGCAGAAATGATTATGACAATTCAAGGAAAAGAATATAGATCTACCCTTACTCCAGAAACTTTTTCTGCCATAACTTCCGACCTTGTAATGCGCCTTAAAAGCCCTATAAAGAAAGCAATGAATGATGCAGGCCTCCATGTTGCAGACATTGATTCCGTAATACTCATGGGCGGAGCAACAAGAATGAAGTGCATTACCGATTTTGCAGAAGCAGTTTTTGGCGACAAGGTCATTTCAAGAATCAATCCTGACGAGACCGTTGCCCTGGGTGCAGGTGTACTTGCCGCCATGAAGGACTGCAACCACGATTTAAAGGAAACTGTCCTTACAGACATCTGTCCTTTTACTTTGAGCACTTCCGTTCTTAAGAGCCTGCCTGCTCCATTCAGTACAAATACAGACGGCAATATCATATGCGACCCTATCATCGAAAGAAACACTCCTGTTCCTGTAAGCATCGTAAAGCGCTATTACACATCGGTTCCAGGGCAGAAAAATATCCGCGTCGATGTATACCAGGGAGAATCAATGATTCCAGAGGAAAACTTGAGCCTTGGCTGCCTTGATTCAGAAGTTCCATATAACAAAAAGGATAACGAAGCCATTGACGTAAGGTTCACCTATGACATAAACGGTCTTCTTGAAGTTGAAGTCACAAGCGTCACCAGCGGATTTAAAAAATCCATGGTTATCAATCAGGGAAACGCAGATCTTTCTGACATTGAAATTGCAGAGGCAAGGAAAAAGATGGAAAACCTTAAGGTTCTTCCTTGGGAAGATGAAGAGAACATCGCCATCCTTGAAAAAGCAAAGCGCCTTTATCAGGAATCAATCGGCGAGCAAAGAAAAAAGATTCTTGACCTTACTTCACTTTTTGAAGCCGCCCTTGCAAAACAGGTTCCAGAAAGGATCAGAGAAATGAGAGAGAAGCTTGAAAGAATTTTTGACGACTACGATTCTGAAATCTGGTAAAAATATGAACAATAGAAAAACCATTCCTTTAAGGACATTGCTCAAATACATTTCTCTTGGAATCCTTGCAGCAGGAATTTTCTTTGTACTTGAATTTTTTTGGGGCAAAGAAGATTTTAAATTCGTCTGCATACTTGGAATGGCGATTGGAATTTTTAGCTTCGCAATCTCGACCCTTGCAGATTTTTTCCTTGGATTTGTAAAAGTCTCCTCTGCAGAAAAACGAATTAAGATGCTTTTTGCCTTTCCCTATTGCCTTCTTATTTTTCTTTTTTTATTGATCACATTTTTATTCTTCGATGGGTTTAAAACGGATTTTATGGATACCCTGCTGATGGTTCTTGGAATCCTTTCTGTCGGTGCTGTCCCAGTAAGTCTTGTCGTGCTTTACTTTTTATGGGACTCAAGAAAGCTGGAAGACGGAGATGAATCTTCAATGGTGAATCTTTTCGACAACCTGTTTACCAGAATCACAGGCCTTTCTCCAGAAGATAAGAATGGAGAGAAAAGCAAAGAATATAAGAGGGCACATACCATCTACATTGTTATCCTTATCCTGGTTGCCCTTCTTTTTTTACATATTAAAATGAGGATCTTGTAATCTATGAATTCAGAATGCTGGAAAATACTAGGCATTGAACCTACAGACAATAAGGCGGAAATTAAAAAGGCTTTTGCTGCCCAGGTAAAGATTAATCCACCTGGTAAGGATCCTGTAAAATATCAAAAAATCAGGCAGGCTTATGACCAGGCCCTTAAATCTGCTTCTTTTGAAAATTCCATGCAGGAAGAACCTGTTGAACCTTCTGCAGAAGAATATGTCAAAACTCAAGCTTTTAAAACTGAACTGGCCGATGAAAAACCATGCGTCAAAAATGAATCAAAAGACGGTGAAGCTTTTCTTGACGAAGCAGAGGATGCTTTGGGTGATGAAAAGGCAAAAAAAATACACACCATACGCGATGATTTTTTAAACGCTGATTCTGCCGCAAGCATCCGCCATGAAGCCATAAAAAAAGAACGCGGTCACTTTATGGTACTTGCAGTCCTCTTTGTTCCTGTTTCCATGATCATTCTTTTTGTATCGCAGAAAAACCACGGTGGAATCATGAACCTTGCTTTCAATCTTCTTTGCGGATTTGTCATTGCCGCTCTAAGTACAAAAATTGAAAGAATGCTGAATTGCCGTGTTGAAAAAAAAGAGCTTGAAAAAGTCAGTCTCGGCGATGTAAATGCTGCAGCCAACACCGTTACCGTCCTGCTTGTCCTCCGTCTTTTTTTAACTCTCGCCCTATGCCTTCTGCTTAAAATCGTCCTTATAGCAGCCAAGTGCCCAGACTACATGCAGCATTACTTTGGAGGAGTCCTTTTCTTTTATTTTGTCTATAACCTGTCCTATTTGAAAAAACAACTTAGAAAAAAATTTTAGTAGGCTAGTGCAATAAAAAACCCTCCCAGTATTTCTACCGAGAGGGTCTTTGCATAGAACCCGTGGGTAGCGCCAAGGATGGCGCGTCAACGGTTAAGCAACAAAGCCCGAGAGTTTCATTCATGAAACTCTCAGAGTAAAAATCACAGGACGTGATTTTTACGACTATTTCTTTGTTGTCTTCTTTGCTGGAGCCTTTTTTGCTGCTGGCTTCTTTGCAGGTGCTTTCTTAGCTGCTGGCTTCTTAGCTGCTGTTGCTTTCTTTGCAGGAGCCTTCTTTGCTGCTACCTTCTTTTCTGCAACTTTCTTAGCTGGAGCCTTCTTTGCTGCTGCCTTTGCAGGAGCTGCTTTCTTAGCTGCTGGCTTCTTTGCAGGAGCCTTTGCTGCCTTAGCTGCCTTTGCTGCTTCGATTACTGCCTGTGCACCTGCAAGACGAGCTGCTGGTACGCGGAATGGAGAGCAAGAAACGTAGTTGAGACCGAGAGCATAGCAAAGCTTGATTGAGTCTGGATCACCACCGTGTTCACCACAGATGCCGAGGTGGAGGTCCTTGTTTACAGAACGTCCGCGTGCTTCTGCGATTTCGATCATGTCACCAACACCAGTTGCATCGAGTGTTGCAAATGGGTCCTTAAGAAGAACCTTCTGGTCAAGGTAAGATTCGATGAACTTAGAGTAGTCATCGCGTGAGAATCCGTATGTTGTCTGAGTAAGGTCGTTTGTACCGAATGAGAAGAAGTCAGCGTACTTAGCGATTTCTGCTGCGTTACATGCTGCTCTTGGGAATTCGATCATAGAACCAATCTGGAACTTGAGCTTTGTTCCGCATTCCTGGTTAACTGTAGCAATTACAGCTTCTGCCTGTGCGCGGATCTGCTTAAGTTCTGCGAATGTTGTTACGTTAGGGATCATGATGCGAACGTCATTCTTGAGTCCTTCTTTCTGAGCCTTAGCTGTTGCACGAGCAATAGCTTCAACCTGCATTTCGTAGATCTCTGGGTATGTGATAGCGAGACGGCAACCACGATGTCCGAGCATTGGGTTGTGTTCGTTGAGTTCAGCATACTTCTTGTTGATTGTTTCTACAGATACGCCAAGCTTCTTTGCAAGTGCTGCAGCGAGTTCTGGTGTTTCTGCCTGTACGAATTCGTTAAGAGGTGGGTCAAGGAGACGGATTGTTACAGCGCGTCCTTCCATTGTCTTGATGATTTCGTAGAAGTCCTTCTGCTGAAGTGGGAGGATAGCCTTGAGGTTAGCCTTGCGAGCTTCAGTATTTTCAGAAATGATCATCTTCTGGAATGAAGAAAGCTTTGGTTCTTCGAAGAACATGTGTTCTGTACGGCAAAGACCGATACCAGCTGCACCGAAGTCGAAAGCCTGCTTTGCTTCGTTCTGTTCTGCGTTTGCGAGAACTCCGAAACCTGCAACCTTCTTTCCAGACTTTGTTGTGCGAACAGACTTAGCGCGAACTTCATCTGCCCAACCAAGGAATGTCTTGAGGTCGCCAGATACAGCAGCTGGTGTTACTGGGAGCTTTTCTCCGTAAACCTTACCTGTTGATCCGTCGATAGAGATGATGTCACCCTTCTTGAATGTCTTTTCACCGATTTTAACTGTTTCCTTGTCGAGGAATACAACTTCAGCACATCCACAAACACATGGTGTACCCATACCGCGAGCAACAACAGCTGCGTGTGATGTACGACCACCAGTAGATGTAAGGATACCCTGTGCAACGTACATACCAGCGATATCATCTGGAGATGTTTCCTTGCGAACGAGCATTACCTTCTTTCCAGCCTTGTCCCATTCAACTGCTTCTTCTGCTGTGAATACGATTGCACCACAACCTGCACCTGGAGATGCGTTGAGAGCTGAAGCGAGTGGCTTAGCATTCTTGAGAGCGTTCTTGTCGAACTGTGGGTGGAGAAGCTGGTCAAGCTGATCTGGCTTAACGCGCATAAGAGCTTCTTCCTTTGTGATCATCTTTTCTGCAACCATGTCTACAGCCATCTTAACAGCTGCTGGACCTGTGCGCTTACCGTTGCGGCACTGGAGCATGAAGAGCTTTCCTTCCTGAACAGTGAATTCCATGTCCTGCATGTCCTTGTAGTGCTTTTCAAGGCGGTTGCGGATCTTTGTGATTTCAGCGAAGATTTTTGGCTGCTGTGCTTCGAGAGCAGAAATGTCCATTGGTGTGCGGATACCTGCAACAACGTCTTCACCCTGAGCGTTGATAAGGTATTCTGCCATGAACTTGTTTTCACCTGTTGATGGGTCGCGAGAGAATGCAACACCAGTTCCTGATGTTTCACCCATGTTACCGAATACCATTGCCATTACAGTAACTGCTGTACCCTTGATCTTGTTTTCGTCGATGTTGTTGAGCTTGCGGTAGATGATTGCGCGTTCATTCATCCATGAACCGAATACGGCACCGATGGCACCCCACATCTGTTCCTGTGGATCCTGTGGGAAGTCCTTGCCCTTTTCTGCCTTGTACATAGCCTTGTACTTGGCTACAACTTCCTGGAGGTCTTCTGTCTTGAGTTCTACGTCTTCCTTTACACCACGAGCCTTCTTTACAGAATCGAGAATTTCTTCAAACTTGTCGTGGTCAACACCCATGGCAACGTTACCGTACATCTGGATAAAGCGGCGGTATGCGTCCCAAGCAAAACGTGGGTTGTTTGTCTTTGTTGCAAGTCCTTCTACAGACTTGTCGTTGAGACCGAGGTTGAGGATTGTGTCCATCATACCTGGCATAGATTCAGCTGCACCTGAGCGAACTGAAACAAGGAGTGGATCCTTTTCGTCACCGAGCTTCTTGCCCATTGACTTTTCGAGCTTAGCAAGGTTCTTTGCAACTTCAGCTGCGAGAGATTCAGGATACTTGCGGCCGAGCTTGTAGTATTCCTGACATACGTCGATAGAAATTGTGAATCCTGATGGAACTGGGAGACTCAGAGGAGCCTTAGCCATCTGAGCAAGGTTAGCACCCTTACCACCGAGGATGAGACGCATTGATTCATCGCCTTCTGCGTCACCGTCACCGAAAAAGTAAACATATTTGGTCTTAGCCATTAATGTCCTCCATATATATATGTAGAAAAAATTATACAAGCATTTTTTTCTATCGTCAATAAAAGAGGCCTAATATATGTAGAAAAATGGGTAAAATATGGGGTCAGATGGGGTAAGTTTCTGCATCTTGAAATTCATTCCCTATGCCTTTGCTGGACCCTTCGGGCCTTGTTGAATTAATGACGCACCAGCTGTGGTTATTGTTTCTGAGGGTGTCATTATGACCCTCCATTCAAACTGGGGCTGGGAAAAGCGGGTCAATAAGGCTGAATTTCAGTGCTGCTGTTTTCACGCCCCATGGGCTGGTTAATCCTTGAAAAATCTGCATGCCATACGAAATTCCTTGATTCAGCATGTAAAAAAAATAGGGAAGGGTGTTTTCTTGCTTATGGCCTGCTGAATTAATGGTTCTTGGACTGAAATTTTTGCAGAACTCGAAAAAATATAAATTTTTTTGAAAATTTTCAAAAGTTGGCACGGTATATGCTTAATATCTAGTGTAGGGCGCTAAAACAACGGGTGCCTGAAAAATCTTACGGTTATTCCTTAAAGCCTGGAACTTTTGGGAATTCTATAAAAAACATTTTGGCCTGCGGGCCTTACCTTTAGGAGGGTAACATTATGAACGAACTTTCACTTTTCAATTCACTTTTCGGAAACGACGGATTCATGCAGGGAGCATACGGACGCGGATACTATTCACCAAAGGCTGATGTTCTACAGACAAAGGACGGCTACAAGCTTTACATGGATCTTCCGGGAAAAACTGAAAAGGATGTGGAAATCACATTGAAGGATGACGTGCTTACGGTTCAGTCTGCAGAAGTCTGCGAGGATGCAAAGAAGGCGGCCCAGGCTTTTGACAAGGACAATGTATGGCTTTTGTCGGAAGGAGTCATGAGCTGCGGAAAGACCCAGTTCAAGAGGTCATTTACCATGCCAAAGGACATTGACTGCGAAAACGTAAAGGCTTCCTTCAAGAACGGTGTGCTCTGCGTTGAAATCGGTCGCCGCGAAGATGCCCGCGAAAAGAAGATCTTCATCACTGCTGCTTGATCAAGGCCGCCCTTGAACGTGGATGTAGGCCCCGCGCTCTCGGCAGAACCAAGATGCATGTAAGGCTCCACTTCCGGCAGGAACCGGGCAGGTTGCTCCAGTGTTTGGGCGTATATGGTATTTGATTCGGCCTTAAAGGCTTCCCACGCCCAAGACTTTCGCACCACCCGAACCCTGCCTGCGTGGAATCGCTTACCGTGCCTGTAAGGGAGTCCGAACCTGCCTACGCGCGGTGGATTCATCTGTAACAGGGGCGCCCTTGATGGAATCTTGATGCAAGGGAAGTCTGAGCCTGCCGGGAGCGCGGCAGTTTATCAGGTGCTTGCGCGGCAGTTTTATCAGGTTAATGCAAGTTGACAATTTGGTTTTAAGTCATTATAGTGGAGGAAGCTTATAAAGCTGATAAAACTCTCTCCTTTAGTCCGGGAAACCGGGCGGTAGGGCCCTGGGGCATTTTGCTTCAGGGCCCTATTCATTTTATTCCTGCAGGGGCTGGTGTTGCCCCGGCCGATCATGATCTTCTTGCCACGTCTGCAATGAGCCTTGCAGTTCCTTCCGGTCCAAGGAGGGAACTGTCAACCAGCATGTCGTAGTGGCTCCTGTTTCCCCAGGTTCTTTCCGTAAAGGTGTTGTAGTGGTTAGCCCTTCGCTTGTCGATGAGCTTTACTTCCTTTTCTGCCGTGTCAGGATTGTGACCCAGAACTTCAACGGCGTACTTTACCTTTGCTGCAAGCGGTGCGTAGATGAACACGTTAAGGATGTCCTTCTTGTCGATGTCTTCGCAGTGGCGCAGGATGTAGTCTGAACAGCGGCCGACGATTACGCAAGGACCTTTTTTTGCAAGCTCGATGATGGTGGTTCTCTGGGCGTTGAACACCTGGTCTGCAAGTGGTGCGGAGGCTGCCTGGGTTCCCATCCCCATGCGGGTGTTTGCAACTCCAGTGGAAGAATAGCTTGCCCCAAGGAGAAGGGTGTAAAGCCATCCGGAAGAAAGGCTTTGTTCAGTATTCTTGATGAATTCCGGGGAAAGGCCGGATTCCTTTGCGGACAGGTCGATGATCTCGCTGTCATAGAATGGAATGCCAAGTTCCTCTGCAATCATCTTTCCGATGGAATTTCCTCCCGTTCCGTATTCGCGTCCGATGGTGATTATTTTTTTCATGATGTACCTCCGGTTTTTGGTTTTTGTAATTTTCCTGAATGAAAAAAGCCTGATCCTAGGAAAGAATCAGGCTGTCATTCTCATGGATAAATTGTACCACAGTTTTGCCAATTTTCAAATTTTTTATTGTCGGCATCGTGTGTTGCAGTTTGTGCAATGCATCTGCATGGCGTGTCAGGATTTTCTCGAGACAAAAAGCAGCGACGCAAGGAACACCAATGTCATGTGGCATGTTGCAGCCAGGGGCAGTGCCAGTGTTCCAAAGAGGCTGACGAAGATGTAGTTGATGACCGTAAAGATGTACTGTGCCCCGTTTACAAGGTATATGGTCAGGAATCCAAAAATCGGGATTATGAAAATCCACTGGAAGCGGAACACGTCCTTTGGGGATTCAATCTTGTAGTCCCATGCAAGGCTTGCGCACAGGATGAACATGAGCAGGATGAAAATAGGGTAGGTGGCCCTTTGGGTCAGGTTTTCCGTAAAGGTTTCCCTTGCAAATCCGTATTTTACCGTTGATGGAATGAATTTGAAAAGTGAAGGAATGGACATGTGCTCAGGCCCTGCAGAGGCTTCGTTGATCATGTGGAAGTCCGAGTATGGCATCGGCAGGATCTTTATGGTTGCAAAGGCAAAGTCCGGGCTCAGGTCTGCAACCTCGTTCAGGTATCGGAAGTCAAGGTAGGTCATTCCGTTTTCTTCAAGAATGTGTCTTGGAATTTCCGTGCGCTCAAAGCTGTATTCAGGGCGGCTTATGAGGCCTTCCGTATCGCGGTCAACAGACTGGAGGAAAATCACCGGCACCATCTTCCAGTTTTTCCTGATGCCAAGGGAATAGAGGCTTGCCGTTCCGAATTCTGAAACGGGAACTGCAATTGTCTTTGCATATGGCACGTGGAATGAATACTGGAATGCGTCCTCGCTGTTGTAGTGGACGACATACATGTTTTCCAGGTAACGGGTAAGACGGCCATCCTTCTTTATGTCCATGGCATTTGAGACGTAGAAAACTTCCTTTGATCCGTCCGGGTAGTCAAGGCTAAAGTGGATGTTGTGCTGTGACGTCAGCTCCTTCATGTGTTCGGTTTCGTCAAAGAAGAAGTACTGGTTCTCGATGTCTTCCTTTGCCAGCTCTAAGAAGCGCTTTACGTCCGGGTCGTTTTCTCCCCATTCTTCATCTCGTGAAAGTTCCAGGAATGTGTAGTAGGCCTTGAGAAAGTCGCCGCGGTTAAAGGCCTTGTAGCCTTCCTTCTTCTTTGAAAAATAGTCGTGCTCACGGCTATTGTCGTATCCCTTTGGCAGGTTGAGCATTTTCCATGCGCGGTTTGCGTATTCCGATGCCCTGGAAAGGTTTGTGTTTGTTCCGTCACATGCGTCTACGGCAAGCTGTGCCCAGTAGTGGGCTTCAAACCAGTTTTCTTCAAGGGCTGCCTTTTCCGAGCGGTCCAGGAGCTCAAGGATGGTGTAGCCTGCGTTCATTGTGTGCAGCGGCTTTTCGATCTTGTTGTGCCTGTACCTGTTGAACATCTGCATGTCGTCTTCAATGTCCAGCATGTCGTGGACGGTCTTGTAAATGGCTATGGCGTCTTCGTTGCGCGGGCCGATCTTTATGGCCTTTTCTGCATACTGAAGGGCAAGGATGGTCTTGTCTGCAAGAAGGAGGTTCTGGGCAGTAGTGATGGCTTCCTCAAGTTCAACGGGGGCAGATTCTATGCTGTGAAGAGCGTTTTCAAATCGTGGAACCAGGACTTCCTTGTTCATCGAAAGGATGAAGGTGAGTGCAAGAGAAAGAAGAAACAATCCCTTGAATTTCCTTATGATTTCGTGGGAGAACCTTACGGGAAACTTAGACTTGTTCTTCTTCCAGGCTACGGCACAGGATGCAATGAATCCGCTTATGAAAATCGAGGGTAGCAGGATGAAGAAGCCGAGGGTCACAGCTGTCATTTTATATTTTGTCTGGTCACCGTCCAAAAGTGGCGGATACTTGAGGAAGGCAGTCACAAGCCCGAAGATCATCAGGTATATGAGGATTGTGTAAACGGCAAGAATCAGGATCAGTTTCTTCATGTCCTATTCCCTCCCTTCTGTCTGGAATGAATCGTCATCGGCAAAATCTTCGTCAATCTTTATGGTCCTGAGCGTAAAGAAAATGGTCAGTAATCCCAGTATGAGCAGGAATCCTGCATTGCACAGAACCAGCAGGGGATTGCATTTGTGGTCCATGAATGTCAGGGCAAAGTTTGCATTGTAGAAAGGTTCTGCAAGGAATCCACCGGCAAGGACGCTCAGGTTGAAAACATATATGAGTATTGTTGCACCCATGACCATGATCAGGCTTACAAGACGCCACCTTGAAATTTTTACCATGAGGCAGCCTGCAACCAGCGGAAGCAGCACCGAACAGAAGGAGAGCCACTGGCTTTTTTTGCCCATAATTGCATTGTAAAGCACGATGTGCCAAGCCTTAAAGCTTTTGATTGCCTTATTTATTACGATGGGCAGCTTGATGGAAGAAAAAATCAGCGAGTCTGCAAATTCATTGTTGGTGTTTATCTTTGTGTTGTGGAATGTATACAGGTTGTCCGTTGCCTTTTCCGTGTCGATGAGGATGCCGGAAGCAACACCGACGTCGGTCATGGAAGAATAGTAGACAATGTATTTGCCCCCCAGGGTCCTGAAGTAACCAGGGGAAGGAGGAATAATGTTTTCTTCCGGGGCAAGCTTTTCCTGCTGGTCATATACTGACGAAAGGAATGCAGGCTGGGCAAATGCAAAGAGGGCACAGTGCACGAGCAGGAATGGAACCAGGCACCACAATGAAAGTTCCCTGTGGCGGATGATGTAGAAGGAAGTGAATGGCCCCGCAAACAGGAGTACAATCGGGAAGGAAAGTATTATTCCATGCATGAAGTGAAGGAATGTAAAGTGGGATATTCTGCTGCCTGCCACGATGGTTGAACACATGGTGTAGAACATGTAGAGGAATGTTGCTGCAAAAAGGCACAGTGCCATGAGTACAAAATATACTGGAATTATCTTTAGACAGGATTTTACTATATTGTTCATCACGTTAAGGATACCACTCTTTAATAGTTTTGGAAGTCCCGTTTTTTTTTCGCAAGACCTCATTCTAGTATCGGATCATTGGATTCCTATTGTTAGGGAATTTAGATGCCTGCCTTTGTTCCCCATGGGGAATTGGAATGGCTTCGGCTGCCCTGCATGAAAGGTGATAAGTCCTAAAGTTTTCGTCCGGTTGTACCGAAATTTGAATAGAGGTGTTGGGCAATGGGGTTTAATGTTACCCTAAAAAATGATTTTTTTTGTGTTCCCTTTGACAATACTGTTTTTTTAGATTAATGTATAAAGTGAGAATATTGGAGATTTTATGAATAGCAACGATTTGGTTCCCGGTTTTTCGGATGAAAAAGACGATAGCCTTAAGATTACTCTTGAAAAAGTTGAAGGGGTGGAAAACGGTATCCTCGTAATGCTTAATGGATATATTGATACCTATAATTCCGTATACTTTCAAAAGCAAGTCAACAAGATTGTAAGCGTAGGTTTTGTAAAGATTATCTTTAACTGTGCAAACCTTAACTACGTATCATCGACGGGTATTGGTTCCTTTACTGCATTCCTCAAGCTGGTTAAGCCAAAGAATGGAGACATAGTTCTCCTTAACATTCAGCCTAAGGTTTATGAAGTTTTCCAGCTTCTTGGATTCAGCCAGTTCTTTAACATCAAGGAAACAATTGAAGATGCAATTGGATTCTTCAGCACGGAAGCTGCCCCTGGGGTTTCCATCTTCCCTAAGGTTTTCGGATGCCCTGTGTGCTCAAGAAAGCTTAAGGCTGCAAAGAGCGGAAGGTTCAGGTGTTCGGACTGCAAGGCCATTCTTGCAATTGACCAGGCCGGAAACGTTTTCCTTGGCTGATCTGGCATAAGACTGATTTTTACAGACGTCCTTTTGATGGGGGACGTCTTTTTTTGTTTCAGGAGACATGATGAATTTAGACAACATAGTGATAGTTCTTGACAGGCCGGAAGAGCCTCGCAACATTGGGGCTGCATGCAGGGCCATGGCAAACAGCAACATAAGGACCATGAGGATTGTCGGAAAAAGGGAAGACATTGACGTTGAAAAGGTTCATGTCCTTGCAATCCATGCGGCGTATATTTTTGACAATGCTGAATTCTACGATTCCATAACCGATGCCGTTGCAGACTGCGTTATGGCTGCAGGTACCACAAGGCGCAAGGGAAAGAAGAGGAAGGGCAAGCTTCTTTTCCCGGAAGAATTTGCCGTGCAGGCTTCCCGCATTACGTCGGGCAAGAAGGGGGCTGGAAAGGTTGCCGTCGTATTTGGCAATGAGCGCACCGGCCTTGATGACAATGAAATCCTTGAATGCAACATGGGCGTTACCATTCCTTCCAGCGGGGAATTCGGTTCCCTTAACTTGAGCCATGCCGTCCAGATCATGTGCTATACATTGTTCCGCACAAGCGACAGGAAGATGATGGGCTACACTCCGGTGGATTCACGCAGGCTCAGGAAGACTGTGGACTGCATCAGTGGAAACCTTAAGAAGATGGGTTTCTTCAAGGTTGCAGGCCAGGGAGACATGGAACGGTTCTGGCGCGACATTTTGTCCAGGGCTGCCCTGAGCGAGGGAGAGGCCCAGTATCTTGAAAGGGTCTTTGACAAGGCGGCAGGTCTTTCCGGCAGGTCTTGATGTCTTGATTCATGGGGTGGGGCACAGCCTGCGTTGACAATCCTTGTCAGGTTGAATCCTAGAATTCAAGGAGTCCGTCGTGGATTATGTCCTCGGCGTCCAGTTCATCCTTGTTTTCCGCAAGGATGCAGGAGCGTTCTATGCAGTTTTCCAGCTGCCTTATGTTTCCAGGCCACTGCAGGGTTTCTAGAAGGAACACTGCCCGGTCTGAAAGTCTTTTTCCCATGGTCATTGCCTTTTCCCGGGCTATGTGACTTATCTCCGGTTTTCGGTGGTGAAGGGGCGGTACCGTTATCGTAAGTATGTTTATTCTCCAGAAGAGACCTTCGTCAAATTTCTTGAGTTTGATTAAGTCCGGGATGTTCCTGTTTGTTCCAAAAATGAACCTGCATTTTGCCGTAACCTGCCTGCTGTCTCCAAGCCTTGTAAATGGTTTTCTGTTTATGACTCCCAGAAGCTTTTTCTGGTTGATGAGGTTAAGCTCTGCTATCTCATTCAGGAAAAGGGTTCCGCATCCTGCATCCAGAATTATGCCGTTGGTGTTTCTTGCATCTGTAAAGGCGCCTTCTGTCGTCCCGAAAAGTGTTGATTCAATGGTGCCTGTGGCGAATTCTGCAACGTTGCGGTTGTGGAATTCGCCGGTTTTGCCGTGAGATGAATGGGAATGGATGTATTCTGCCGTAAAGTCTTTTCCGCTTCCAGATTCCCCAAGGAGAAGGACATTGCTGCTGCTCCTGCATGCTGCGCTGACAAGGTTGGTGAAGGAAAGCTTGCTTGCGTGTTCACTGGTTGCCGGGGGATTAAAGTCAAGGTATGAAGGGTGCTTTATGTGGTAATAGGAACCTAGTTTCTGCTCTTCCGCAAAGTTTTCAAAGAAATCTGAAGGGTCGTCGTTTGTTGAATCATACATGCAGATCTGGATGCCTGTAAGTTCTTCCAGGTAAAGAAAGGCATGTCGGAATTTCCTGTTAAGGGGATAATCATCGTCTACAAGCTGTGAATCTGCTATGATCACATCGTAATTTTTTTCTTCAAGAATCTTGAAGTCAGCCAGGAATGTTTCCGGATAAAGGGCAGTAATGTAGAAAAACAGGTCCAACTTTGCCCTGCATAGGTTTACAAGGCTGTAGTTCGGGCTGACGATGATTATTTTCTTGAGCTGCCGGATCATTGCAATGCATGTGGCGGGTTATTCCCCTTAGTCTTTCTTGAAGATTTTAACCCACAGGAGCATTGCCTTGTACCACAGGAATGGAATAAGCAGCAGTATCTTGAGGGGGTTACGGATGATTTCGCCCCAGATTTCCGTGCCGCGGTCAAAAGTTTTTGGGTTTATGCGGCGGATCCTCTTGCCAAAAATGCCTATGCAGTCGTGGTAGTACATGAAGATGCTTGTGGAGAACTTTTCCCTGTTCTGGTGGAACCAAAGGTCCTTTTCCCTGATGCCTTCGCTCTGGAGAACAAGGGACGGGCTGGATTTCTGGATGGCCTGGAGTATTCCCGGCTCGGCTTCCTTCTTGTAGTAGCCTACGTAACGGCCCACTATGCGAAGCCCCCTGAAGGTTTTCTGGACGTTTCGTTCCGCCGCAATGAGGGCCTTTTTTCTGGCGCCGAAAAGGTAAAGGGACTTGTAGCGGTTTTCCAGGGTGGTAAGTATGCTTATGGATGCCTCGAAGGGATTATAGCGCACGGGGATGGTCTTCTTGAGGCTCTTTGCTCCCTTGAGTATGCTCTTTGAAATGGGCAGGATCAAGTCCGCCTTCTGGAGGGATTCTGCATATTCGGCGTTTCTCTTTGCCTTGAGAAGGTCCCAGATGGAAAGGAACACGATCTGTGATGGCCCCTGTTTTTCAAGAAGGGAAAGGATTTTCTGTTCAAGATCCGTCTTCGGACATACGTCTACAGGTACTCCGAGAATTTCAATGCGCTGTACTGACATTTTTTTTCCTCAATCGCAATCGTCTTAATCATTCATATAGAAGGGTTTGAAGTGCGGCTGTTCCGTAGAGGGCCGCAGTTTCGCACCGCAGGATGTTCGTCTTTATGTGTACGCTCTGCACCCCGGCATCTTTAAGGATGCTGATTTCTTCCGGCGATATTCCGCCCTCTGCACCGATAAAAACCGCAGCCTGGGTGGAGCCTTTTTTTCCTTCAAGGGCTGCTGCCATGGAAACCGTTCCCTCCGACTGTTCGTACAATACCACGGAAAGGGGAATGTTTTCCTTTTCTATTATTTGGCATGCCTGCTGCACCGTGACTGGTTCCAGGATTCTTGTGCTTACCGGGGAACCGCTTTGTTCCCGTGCTTCCGTTATTATCCTGTTCCATCGGTCGTCACCTGGAGCCGATTTTTTTCTTGCAGACTCAATGTTTCCCTTCTGGCAGAAGGTTCCTTCAACTGGGACTATGCACTGGACCCCGCATTCAACAGCCTGCCTAATGATCAGGTCCATTTTTGGCGGTTTTGCGATAAACTGGAAGAGCCATATTTTTGCCTGGGGCATGCTTTGTATGGGGGCTGCGTGAAAATCCCTGTCCTGCTGAACCAGGTCACCTGCAACCTGAAGCGTTATCTTTCTTGAATCTTCGTCAATCCTTGCGACAGTCATGGGCTGCAGGGTGGAATCCAGGAGACGGACATGGATCATGTCGCCAGGCTGAACCCTGAGCACGGAATTAAGATAGCGGAATTTTTTTCCTTCAACGGTTAGGATGCCGTTTTCCAATTCCCTTTCTGCAACAAACTGTCTCATTCTTATTCACCGGCTGGTTCAGACTTGCCTTCGCTTTCCTTTTCTTCGGCTTCCCTGCGCTTGTACTGTTCCTTGAGGGTTTCCGTAGACTTCATGAGCTTGCTCCAGTTGCCGGAAGAAAGGACTTCCACAGCCTTGTTAAGCTGGATGTCGTAGTCAAGGTCGTAGAGCCTTGAAGGCTTTGTGCGGTCAACGTGGTTTCTAATGATCTTCCTGAGGAACCAGTCTTCAATCCTGTATGTTTTCTGGAGTTCCGTTGCGTAGGCGGCGATTTCCTTTTCCGTCATGTCCGGGTGATTGTCAACGTACTTCTGGATGACATCGTCCTTTTCCAGGCGTTCCCAGTCAGCCTTTCCCTCTTCCGAGAATTCAGGGTAGGAAACGGTTTCGTCCGGCTCGATTCCCTTCTTGTCGATGTTGATGTCTGTTGGAGAATAGTAGCGTGCAACCGTAATCTTGAATCCGTCGTTGTCCAGAAGTCCGCTCGGTATCTGAACGCTTCCCTTGCCGTAGGTGCGTTCCCCCATGATGTAGGCCTTCTTTGTGTCCTTTAGGGCGCCCGTAAGGATTTCTGATGCACTGGCACTTGCGCGGTTGACAAGGACGATTACAGGAAGTTTCCATACAACCTTTGGAGTTGCAGGATATATCCTGCTGTCTGCGGCAACACGGCTCTTTGTGGAAACGATGATTCCCCTGTCGATGAATTTGTCTGCAATGTCCACTGCAGCAGAAAGAAGTCCACCGCCATTGGTCCTCAGGTCTATGATTACGCCGTTGATCTTTGGTTCACTCTTGAATGAATCCAGTGCAGTCTGAACATCGGCTGCAGTCGTGGTTGAAAATTCCGAAATGCGGATGTAGCCTGAATTCCCGATCATGCCGTATTTTACCGTAGGGTTTACGATGATGGCCCTTGTAAGGGTACGGGTGAATTCAACGGACTTTCTCTTTACCGTAACAACAACGTCTTCGCCAGGGGTTCCGCGCAGGAGTCCCAGGACTTCATCCATGGTTATTGTGGATGTGTCGGTTCCGTCAATCTTTATGAGGAGGTCGCCTGGCTGGATTCCGGCCTTTGCACCCGGGGTGTCGTCGATTGGCTGCACGACTTCAACGTAGGCAGGCCTGTCCTTTGTGTTGATGGTAGGCTTTGTAATCTGGAGGCCGACTCCACCAAAGCTTCCGTTTGTGGTATCGGAAATGCTTCTCCATTCCGACTTGTCCATGTAGACTGAATATGGATCGTCCAGGGATTCAAACATTCCCCTGAGGGCACCTTCATAGAGAACCTGCGGATCCACGTCTTCAACATAGTTCTGCTGAATGAAGTAGAAGAGTTTGTTTATTATCGAAAGGTATGTGTTGGTTTTCTGCTGCTGTACGTCTGCTGAAGGCGTCTGTGACTGGGCAAAGCACTGTGAAGCAAAGATTGAAACAAGGAGGATGTTCACAGGGAGCACGATGTATTTTTTTATTAAATTCATTTATATAGTATAAATTATTTTTTTTATGTATTCAACGAAAATTTACATTTATGAAATTTGGCCATGCAATTTGTCAGAAAGTGGAATTTGTGGTAAAATTAAAAAATGCAGATAATACCAGTAGCCAGTGGTAAGGGTGGAGTTGGAAAAAGTCTTTTGAGTGCCAATTTGGCAGTGGCCCTGGGACAGGCGGGTAAAAAGGTTCTTCTTGCCGACCTTGACCTTGGAGCTTCCAATCTTCATCTTGTAATCGGACAGAATGCCTCTAAAAAGGGCCTTGGAACATTTTTGACAGGGCAGAGTTCCTTCAGGGATCTTATCAGCCCGACGGATTACGAAAACGTTTGGTTCATTGCCGGTGATTCGGAGATTCCAGGCCTTACGTCAATCAAGGCAAGCCAGAAGAATGACCTGATTCACAATTTCAGCAAAATGGAAGAGGATTTTGACTACCTTATTCTTGACCTGGGGGCCGGAACCCATCTTACGATCCTTGACATGTTCCTCCTTTCCCCACAGGGAATCATCGTTACGGCTCCGACTGTAACGGCCATCCTTAACGGATACCTTTTCCTCAAGAACGTTGTGTTCCGCATGATGTACAACACCTTCAAGAAGACAAGCCCTGCATACAAGTACCTTGAGTCCCTTAAGAAGGACACTGATTCCCTGCAGAAGCTTTACATACCAAAGCTCCTGGAGCTGCTTGACCAGCAGGATCCGGCCAGCACCGCCTTGTTCCGCAGGAGGCTTAAGGAATTCCATCCGCGCCTTGTGCTTAACATGATTGACGATCCAAAGGATGCAGACCGCGCACAGAGAATCCGCCGTTCATGCCGGCAGTACCTTGACCTGGATCTTGAACACCTTGGTGTCGTTTACCGCGATACACTGCAGGACCGTGCCCTTGCATCAAGGCTTCCTGTCATCGTGTACAAGCCACAGTCCGTCATTGCCCAGGCAATCTACCGCGTTGCAGAAAAGATAATCCAGTCTGAAACCCTGGTCTTTGACGAGGATTATGACATTACGGAAGCTTCCGACAATTCCTTTGAACTGGCCCAGGAAGAAGCTGCAGATGATTTTGCCCAGAAGATGGCTTACATTGAGGAACTTGCCGGAACCGGTGCCCTTACTCCCGGAGAGCTGGCCGAAACCCTCAAGCAGCAGCAGTATGAAATCGACACCCTCAAGAAGGAAAACACGCTTCTCAAGAAAAAGCTTCTTGAAGCTGCAGGCCAGGGATTCAAGGTGTAGGCAACCTGCGGCTGACAGGCAATTCGGTTGAGATTCGGAGTTAAAAAATGAACGCTTTTCTATATGTAAACTATCCTTTGTGGATCAAGCCGGAAATTTTCCCCGGTGTTCCACTTCTTGGCCTGATACGATGGTATGGTCTCATGTACATTTTTGCCTTTGGGGCGGCATTCCTGGTGCTTAAGAGGCTCCTTAGGGAAGGTGCTTTTGACGGACCGGACTGTCTTGAAGGAAACAAAACCACGGAAGATGACGTCGTAAGCTTTATTTCCATGGGAATAGTTTTTCTCCTGATCGGGGCCCGAGTTTTTTCAACCCTGATCTATGACACCAGCGGACTTTACTGGAAGAAGCCATGGCTGATTTTCTGGCCCTTTGACCTTGAGACAAAAAGGTTTACGGGGCTTGCAGGCATGTCATATCACGGCGGATTCATTGGCGGGTTGATGGGAATGATTGTCTGGTGCCGCATTCACAGGAAGCCCTTGTGGCGGTGGATCGATGCCATGTGCATTGCAATTCCCCTTGGGTACACCTTTGGGCGCCTGGGAAATTTCCTGAATGGCGAATTGTATGGAAGAATTACAACGGTTCCATGGGGCGTTGTTTTTCCCCGGGCTGAGCGCTTTTCTTCCAGCCTGCCATGGGTCAAGGATTTTGCCGCAGGAATCGGAATGAATCTTGACGGACAGCGTCTTGCAAACCTACCGCGCCATCCGAGCCAGCTTTACGAGTCCTTCTTTGAGGGGATATTCCTTTTTGCAGTCCTCTGGAATTTGCGCAGGGTAAAGAAGTTTGACGGCTTTATTGGCGGAAGCTATACCATCGGTTATGGAATCGTCCGCTTTGCCATTGAATATTTCCGCGAGCCTGATGCCGACATCGGTTACAGGATTGCCAGGGACAGCAGTGCGGCCCTCTATACGAACACTTCCCTCCTGAACATAAGCACCGGCCAGATCCTGTGCTTCCTGATGGTTGTGGGCGGAATAGGAATCCTGATTGGAACCCGACTGTGGCATCGCAGGTTGACTAAGGCCCCCTTATAATGGCCGTCAGATTGTTATATAATGAAGGGCATCCCTGGAAATTGCAATTTTAGGGACTCCATAAATTCTATGATTGGGGCTTGATTCCCCTGGGATTATTTTAAGCAGAGGTTTATATGAAGTGTCTGTTTGTTCAGGTGAGATATTTTTTGAAGTCGGGTTGCCGCAGCGATTTTTACCAGAAGTTCAGGGATAACAATATCCGCGAGATGTCCCAGGCAGAAGAAGGCAACATTGACTATGAACTTTATCTTCCACAGGATAGCGAAAACGACATCTGCATCCTTGAAAAGTGGAAGGACGTTCCGAGCCAGGAAAAGCACAGTAAGACATTCCACTATGCAATCCTGGACGAGCTTAAGGAAAAGTACGTCAAGAAAATAGAGATAAAGAAATACTGGCTTGAGCCTTTTGGCGGAGACGAGGCTTCTGACGTCAAGCTGAGGTAGCCTGTTTATTTATGATGGATGTGTGAAAGGCCCCGGGCCGCACTTATGTCAAGTGCGGCCCCGGGCCTTTTGCTTGCTGGCTGCATGGATGGCCTTATGCCAGGCTTTCAATGGTCTTTACAAGCTGGTCAAGCTTCTGGTGGGTTACGTCCGGATTAAGCAGGGTGAACTTAAGGCATACCCGATGGTCGCTTACAGTCTGGCCCACGACGATTCCGTATTTGTGCAGCAGTGTGCGGCGGACCTTCTTGTTTGTCTCGTCGTTTTCTTCCGGTGTCCTTGACTCGTCCACAAGGCGGAATACAACTGAAGATATTTCAGGTTCCGTGACAACGTGGAACTTATTGTTTGCAGACACAACCGAATAAAAGTAGCGGGCGTTGTCCATGACCTTTGTGATGATCTGGTTCCACCCGTCCTTTCCGCGGGCAAGGAAGCTCATCCATACCTTGAGGGCGTCAAAGCGTCTTGTGGTCTGGAGGCTCTTGTCCACAAGGTTTGTGTATCCGTCTTCTTCGTCTTCCTCGCGGTTAAGGTAGTCTGCGTGGATTGTCAGGGCCTCAAAGTTTTTTCCATCCTTTACGAGGACTGCGCTTGAACTGATGTTCAGGAGGAACATCTTGTGGAAGTCTACTGTGATGGAATCGCAGAGGCAGAAGTCTTTTACGGCATCCCTGTATTTTTCCGAAAGGATTACGCCGCTGCCGTAAGCTCCGTCTGCGTGGAGCCACATGTTGTGCCTGTCGCAGAGGGAACGGATTTTTGACATGGGGTCTATTGAACCGAAGTCCGTGGTTCCGACTGTGGCAACGATAAGGAATGGAATGTTCCCGTTCCTGACGTCATCTTCAACAAGTCTTTCGAGGGCTTCATAGTCCATCTGCTTTTTTTCGTTTACAGGAACCTTTACCACGCTTTCGTAGCCAAGTCCCAGGATGTGGGCCGACTTTTCCATGGAGAAGTGGCTTATGCAGCTTGTGTACATCCTGAGCTTCCTGAAGTTTTCCGGCAGGCCGAATTTCTTTACGTCGTGCCTGAGGATGGTGTTGCAAAACCAGTCGCGGGCAAGAATTATGGCAGTCTGGTTTGACTGGCTGCCGCCACTGGTAAAGACACCGTCGGCATTCCTGCCGTAACCGTAGAGGGCGCAGAGATGGTTTGTTACGTCAACCTCAATTTCCGTGGCGGCAGGGGCCTGGTCCCAGCTGTCCATGCTCTGGTTGAATGCACTGATGATCTGCTCGGCGGCAAGGCTTTCCATGAGGGCAGGGGAATGAAGGTGCGGCATGTAGTCCGTTGAAGAGGGGCGAAGCATGTTTGGAAGGATTTTTTCTTCCGCCATCTGGAGCACCCTGTCAAATCCAAGTCCCTTTTCCGGCAGGATGGAATCCATGTGGATCAGTTCCTTTAGTTCCATGGGTTCAGGTCCGGTGTAGGCCCTGCTGTTGTCAAAGGATCTTATGATGGCTTCGGTTGTCCTGCCAATTACTGAAGAATAAAGTTCCTTGTCTAATGGAGAGTCTGTAAGAAAGAAATTGTTCATATTCTGTTTTTCACCATGTAAAAAAATGCCCTCAGGCGCTTGTTGAGTCGCGAGAGGGATTGTTGGACACCTGAAAAAAAATCTGCTTAACTTTTTCGGCGCCTCGTTGTGATATTCCCTGGCAGATTACCGCGAGAGGGATTGTGGGACATCTGAAAAAAAATCTGTTATTTTTTTTCAGATGTCATGGCTGCGGAGCAGGTCCGAAGGACGGGAGCGGCCAGACCGCGGACCCACGGAAAGCCCGGTGTCCCGAAGGGACGCTCGCCCATATTATGGGTATTGAACCCATGGAAGTCCGCCGCCTTTTATTTGCCTGTAATTTCTGAGTTTACCTTAAGGACAACCTTTTCAAAGATGTCGAGGCCGTGGTTAAGGTCTTCTTCTGAAATGTTGAGGGCACAAAGGCATCTCATTACCGAGCCGAAGCGTCCGCCCTTTTCCATTACAAGCTTGTTGTCAAAGCATTCGTGCTGGACCTGGGCTGCAATTTCTCCGCTGAATGGATATGCACCAAGGCTGTCCTTCTGGCCACGTGGATCAACGAATTCGATTCCGCACATGAGGCCCTTGCCGCGAACGTCGCCGATGATGCCTACCTTTTCCTTGATTGCAAGAACACGGTTACGGTAAATGTCACCCTTGCGTGCAACATCTGCAAGGAATTCCGGTGTTGAAACGCGGTTTAATACTACGGTTCCGGCCTTCATGGCAAGCTGGTTTCCGCGGAAGGTACCTGCATGGGCACCCGGTCCCCACTTGTCCAGTTCCTTGTTGTAGATTACCACTGCAAGAGGCTGGGTTCCGCCAATGGCTTTTGATACGAGAATGACATCCGGTTCGATGCCGGCATATTCGAATGCAAAGAGTTTTCCCGAGCGTCCCATTCCACACTGGATTTCGTCGCAAATCATTGGGATGCCCAGTTCTTTTGTTACGCGCCTGATTGTCTGAAGGAATTTTGCTGGGGCTGGAATTACTCCGCCTTCGCCCTGGATTGGTTCAATGATTACAGCAGCCGGTAATGGAATGCCGCTTTCTGGATCCTTTAAGGTTTTTTCAAAGAAGTTGCAGCATGCGTCGATTCCTGCATCCCCGCCAAGTCCAAATGGACACCTGTAGGAATTAGGGAAAGGGAAGAAATGCACTTCCGGCATAAGTCCGTTGATTTTTGATTTTGCGCCAAGGTTTCCTGTGCAGGCCATGGCACCGTGACCCATTCCGTGGTATGCGCCCTGGAAGGCTATGATGCTTGTTCTTCCTGTTGCGGTCTTGCAGAGCTTGAGAGCAGCGTCAGTTGCGTCGGTTCCGCTTGGGGAACAGAACTGAACCTTTGAGTTCTTGCCCATGTCGCCCGGAAGCTTTGAAAGCAGTGTTTCTACGAATGCGTCCTTTGTAGGTGTGGTTAAATCAAGGGTGTGAAGCGGTGCACCGCTTGTTATAAGCTCCACCATTGCCTGATTTACTTCAGGGTCGTTGTGACCAAGTGCAAGAGTTCCTGCTCCGCACAAAAAATCCAGATACTTGTTTCCTTCTACGTCCTCAACCCAGCTTCCTGAGGCTTTTGCCAGTGCAAATGGGAATTTGCGCGGATAGCTTCGGGCATTAGATTCTGTGGATTCCTGTCTGGTAATGAAATACTGATTGGTGCCCTTATTTTCAAGCATCGACTTTCTCCATTACTGAAATGAAAACATGCGGCCTTTTGGGGCTTTTTGTCTTCATCCTTAACTCGGGTATGTCCAACTACTGTCGACGGCAGCATTTTAATGTTGTCCCCACAAGGTACTATATTGCAGGGGTTGTAACAAGTGGAATAGGGAAAATTTGTGGCATATTGCATAAAAAATCACCTGCACCATGCAGTCCGTCACCAAGGATTAAGCATTGTAAAAATCGGGAGTCCCAGATGGAAAAAACTGCATTTATATAGTATAATTTAGGGTGTATGAGAAGGCTAAAGGCATTTATTTTATTGTTTATCATTGCCGGCATAATTCTACCCATTCTTTTTATACTTAATGAGCTGGGCTATCTTTCTTCCATTCCAAAGGTTGAAATAAAAAACAATGTTTCCGATGAAAACGCACCTGTCTTGAGGATTGTGGCGGATTACGATTTTTCCCCATATTCATTTCTGGATGCAAGCCAGGCTCCCACGGGACTTGATGTTGAACTTGCCAATGAGATTGCAAACCGGCTCGGCATGAGGACTGAGTTTACCTTTGCAGACTGGACTACCTGCCGTAAGATGCTGCAGGAAGGTAAGGCTGACGTAATTCTTGGCCTTGAGATTTTTTCCCACATGAAGGGCGTGCTCAAGTCGATTCCGGCTGCAGAAGACGACCTGATGGTTTACGGAAAAAAACGCATCTATGATGTTGGTGCCCTTCGCGGAAAGAAGGTTGCACTTATGGCTGGTTCCATCATTGAAAGGATTTTTGACCTTAACTGCGAATATGTTCCCTACTATACTAACCTGGAGATCCTGAAGGCTGTGGATTCCGGTGAGGTTGACTATGGAATCTGCCACGGTGCTGTTGCCGACAAGATCATAAGGAACGAGAAGCTTGCCATAAAGGGAGAATTTGTCCTGATGAAGAGCTTTCCTGCCGTTGCCGTGCGTGAAGATCTTCCGGAACTTCGCGACAGGATCAATTCCATCATTGTTGACATGAGTAATGACGGAATCATCAGGCACCTTAGGGAAAAATGGATTGTAAAATTCACCCATGAGGATTCCATAAGGGGTGTCGTAGTTTCTAACCCGAGGTTTTTCATCCTCTATTTTTCAGGCTTTACTTTTGCATTGGTAGGACTTCTTTTTTCACTCATGCACCTGCTTCACAGGGAAAAGGAATACAACACGGCCCTTGCCTATCAGAAGGATCTTGAAAAGCAGTATAAGCTTCTGTCTTCCATTTCTGAAATCTACATGACCATGCACCTTCTTGACATTGAAAATGATGTCATAACGGAATTCAGTTCTACTGAAAGCGTAAGGAAATATGTAAACAAAACTACCGGTGCCGTCGTCCAGATGCAGGATGTAATGAAGAATACCGTCATTCCCCAGGATGTGGAAGCGGCCCTTGCCTTTACGGACCTTACCACGATTTCGGAGCGACTTGGTTCCAAGAAGACCATCATCGATGAGTTCCGCGGAAAGCACAGGGGATGGTTTTCTGCCCAGTTTATCGTTGTTGACCGTGATAAATCCGGAAAGATTACAAGGCTTGTGTTTACGACCCAGAACATTGACGAAATGAAGAAGGAACAGGAGAAGCTTATTGCCCTGTCTTCCGTAGACCAGCTTACCCAGCTGAAGAACCGTCATGCCTACGAAATGAAGATCGATGAGCTTTTGCATAGGCATGTTGAAAAGGTTAATGTCGTTATTCTTGACGTCAACAGCCTTAAGCAGGCTAATGACACCATAGGCCATGTGGCAGGGGATGAGCTTATCTGTGGTGCTGCAGAGTGCATTCGTTCAGTCTTTGGCAACGTTGGCAGCTGTTACAGGACTGGAGGCGATGAGTTTGCCGTCATAATTGAAAACGATTTCCCGATGAAGGATGAATACATAAAGAGGTTCCATGAGGCTGTTGCACTATGGAAGGGTAACCTCATAGATTCAATGTCGGTTTCCCTTGGTGTTGCTTCTTCTACTGAAATCGATGGCTTTGTCATTGAAGACTTTGAGGAACTGGTTGATATTGCCGACAAGCGCATGTATTCAGACAAGGCCGTTTATTACAAGGGCAAGGGAATTGACCGCCGCGGCCTTGATGATGCATTTTCTGCAATCTGCGAATCTTACACGAAGGTTCTCAAGGTGAATCTTACAAGCGACAGCTTCTACATCATAAAGACTGACGAAGGGGAGCAGATTGTTTCCCGGGGATTTTCAGAGAAGATTTCCCAATGGCTCAGGGGATTTGCAGAAACCGGTCATGTTCACAAGGAAGACCTGGAAGAATACCTTGAAAAAACTTCACTTGAATACCTGCGACAGTATTTTGCCGGCGGAAGAAGGAATTATGTAATTAACTACAGGCGCCTTATTGACGGCGAATTCTTCCCGGTTAAGATGGAGATGATCAAGACAAAGGATTACACGGATTCCTTCCAGACGGTTTTCCTTTACGTTCAGAAGACATGATCATGCGGATGCAGGTGGTCATGCGGATGCGGCTTCAGACGCCCTCCTTTTCTGCCTCGCATTTTTCCCTTTCAATCCTGTAGCATTCAACAAGCTGGTCCCGGGTGATGTTTCCGTTGCGTTCCCTGGCGGCCTTCAGCTTCCTGTAGATTGTGTTTTCACTGAATCCCTCAACTTCCTTCTGGTAGATTTTTCCGTTGCACAGCTGGTCAAGTATTTTCCTTTCGTCTTCATAGAGAACAAGTTTCTTCCGCTTGAATTTGTCCTGGAGAACATATTCTATGAGGCCGATGTACCACATGCTTCGTGCTATGTGAATGAAGTAGTTGGACAGGTCTTTTTCTGCAAAAATGAATGCAATGGAGATTGCTGTAAAGTAGAATATGATGCCTGCAGTGCGGATCTTTGGCTGAAGCATGATGATTACGCAGACTATGAAAAGGGCAGTGTAGTTGTTGTACAGGTAGGTTCTTTCCGTAGCCATGGAAAAGATCAGGATTGCAGAGTAGGCAAGGTAGAAGTAGGGAAATCCCTTTTTTGAAAAGATAAGGGCAAAGGGAATGTAAAGAAAGTTGGCGGCGATGATGGCGCATCCGAAGGGTGGGAATCCGTTCCTGAACCCCTTCATCAGGTAGAGGATTCCCAGAATAAGGGATACAAGCATGGTGTACAGGATGAATTTGTCTTTAAGGACACTACTTTTTTTCATTTTCATAAAACTCTCCTATGAATGCCGGGTTAAGTAACTGGACCTGCTCAGCAGTTTAATTTTATGTTTTCCAGGGTCACTTCCGCAATGGCTTCAAGGGCGTTTTCCGTCAGGAATCCCTGATGGCTTGTAATCAGCACGTTGGGGAATGTCAGGAGCCTTGCCAGTATGTCGTCGGTAATTATCTGGTCGGACCAGTCGCTAAAGAAGTATTTGCTTTCTTCCTCGTAGACATCCAGGGCGGCTCCCCCTATGCGTTTTTTCTTGAGGGCACCGACGAGGGCTTCCGTGTCGATGAGTGCACCGCGGCCCGTGTTTATGAGCACCACGTCTTTTTTCATCAGGGCGATGGAGCTGTCGTTTATGATGTGGAATGTTTCGTCGTTGAGAGGGCAGTGCAGGCTGATGACGTCGGATCTTTCAAGAATGGTCTTGAATTCAGCATATTCGAATCCATTTTCCCCTGACCAATCTTTGTCTGGCATCGGGTCAAAAAGAAGCACCTTCATGCCGAATCCACATAAAAGCCGGGCCATGACCTTTCCGATTTTTCCCGTTCCGACAATTCCTGCAGTCAGGCCGTTAAGGTCCCTGCCTACAAGGCCTTCAAGGGTAAAGTTTCCGGTTTTTGTCCTTATGTATGCCTGGGGAAGATGGCGCGTAAGTGAAAGGAGCAGGGCCACTGCATGTTCTGCAATGGCATGGGGTGAATAGGCTGGCACCCGGACTACGTTTATGCCTTTTGCCTTGCATGCCTTCAGGTCAACGTTGTTGAATCCTGCACATCTTAAGGCAATGGTCCTTACCTGGTTCTGGTTCAGGATGGTGACAACATCCTCGTCGGCCAGGTCGTTTACAAAAATGCAGACTGCATCATATCCCCTTGAGGTTGGAGCGGTCTTAACGTTCAGCTTGAAATCAAAGTAGTCGATTCTAAAACCGTACCTGCTGTTGATCCTGTCAAAAATTTTTCTTTCGTAGGAATGACTGTCGTAAAAGGCGATTCTTGTTTCTTTCATGGCGACCTCCATGATAAGGATAAACCTTAAACATGATTATGCAAAACCAAATCAGTCCCAATGGGTCACCAAAAAATCACCATTTTGATTTTTTCGATGTTAAGAGGAATTTTTTTTAGTCGGATGGCCGGGGAGGAGGGGATGATATTGTGCCATGGATTGCATTTTTGGCATTAGCCGTCCTGCAGTTTATCCTATGAAAAAAGTAGGAATATAGACAAGACCTATAGTTTTTATCTATAATAAGGCCATGACCTTACAGCAGTTAAAATACATCATCGGGGTTTCTGAAATCGGTTCCCTGAACAAGGCTTCGGAAAAACTCTATGTTTCCCAGCCGTCCCTCACTGCTTCCATAAAGGAAGTTGAAAGCGAATTCAACGTTCAGCTTTTTAACCGTTCCAGCCGCGGAATAAGCCTTACCAACGAAGGAAAGGAATTTGTTCAGCATGCAAGGCAGATTTACGCCCAATACGAAAGTCTGCTGGATGACTTTGATCCGTCACGGAAAAGGCGCAAGAAGTTTGCCGTAAGCTGCCAGCACTATTCCTTTTGCGTCAAGTCATTCATCAACCTGATGAACAGGATGAAGGCGGAAGATTCCTTTAATCAGTATGAATTTTCAATCAACGAAACAAGGACCCTGACCGTCATTGAAGATGTTGCAAACATGAGGAGCGAAATCGGAATCATAAACCTCAATGACTTTAACAGAAACTACATCATAAAGGTCCTGAATTCAAACGAGCTGGATTTTATTCCGCTGGTCTCATGCAATGTCTATGTGTATCTTTGGAAGAAGCATCCGCTGGCAAAAAAAAGCTTCATTACCTTTGAGGAACTTAATGACTACCCGTGCCTCATGTTTGACCAGAATGCCAACAGTCCCCTCTATTTTACGGAAGAGATTTACGCAAACCGTGAGTATTCCAAGGTAATCAAGACAACTGACAGGGCCACCAACCTTAACCTTATGGTGGGGGTGAATGCCTACTGCCTTTGCTCGGGAATCATAAGCAATGAGCTTAACGGCGGAGAGTTTGTTGCAATTCCCTTTAGGGATGAGGAAAATTCCGACAATGCCATGGAGATTGGATACATTGCAAAAAAGAATGTGGTTCTGTCGGAAGCAGGCACAAGGTATCTTGAGGAACTCAGGGACTATCTGAAGGAAACAAAATAAGAAGGAAAGGTGAATTACATGACATATACAGCACAGGATCTTCCAAAGGCGGGAGACACGGTACTTGTGGGCATGAGCGGTGGAGTTGATTCCACCCTTACGGCCCTCATGCTTAAGGAAAAGGGATGCCGTGTCATTGGAGTTACAATGAGCCTATGGGACGGGACGGTTATCGAAAAAAACAAGAATTCCAACAGGGAAAAAATGAAGGAAGCCTGTTACGGCCCGGGTGAACAAGAGAACATCGAGGAATGCGAAAGGTTCTGCAAGGCTAACGATATTGAATACCATGTTGTCGACGTTAAGGCTGAATATAGGGAAAAGGTTCTTGAATATTTCAAGTCTGAATACAGGAGCGGAAGAACTCCAAATCCATGCATCATGTGCAACCGAAACATAAAATTCGGCGCCATGCTTGAAGCTGTTGCAAAGCTTGGAATTGAATACGACTATTTCTGCACCGGCCACTATGCAAAGATCGTTCGTCCTGATTCCGGGATTTTTGGAACGGAAGAAAGGCCTTACATGATAAGCGGTGCAACTGACGTTACAAAGGACCAGACTTATTTCATCTACCGTGTTCCGTCAGAGGTTCTTGCAAAGGTAAGGTTCCCACTTGCGGAAGTAAAAAAATCCGAGGTCTTTGACCTTGCACGAAAGGCAAACCTTGAAGCTGCTGCCCGTGAAGAAAGCCAGGATTTTGTCGGGGAAGAATACCGTGACGCCCTTTTTGCAGACAGGGAAAGCATTCCCGGGGACATCATTGACCTTGACGGACACATCCTTGGACGCCACAGGGGAATCGAGCACTATACCATAGGCCAGCGCCGCGGTCTTGGGGTTGCATGCGCATATCCCGTTTACGTTCATTCCATTGATCCGGTGAACAATCTGGTTGTCCTTGCAAAAAACGAGGACCTTGATTCAAGTGCCCTTGTGGCCGACGATTTTGTCTGGCCTGCAGGCATTGAGCCTCCCGAAGGATTTGAGGCCCTGGTAAAAATCCGTCTTGCTTCCCGTCCTGTTCCATGCAGGGTGTCGAGGTATGTTCCCGATGAAGGTGACAGGAATGAATACAAGGGGCAGCCGTGGCTCATAAAGTTTGAAGAAGCCCAGCGTGCCGTGGCTCCGGGCCAGAGTGCAGTGCTTTATGCTGACGGCGTCATTGTAGGCGGCGGAATAATTTCAAAGGCGGTGAAATAATGTTGGTGTCAACTCGTGGAAGGTATGCGCTTAGAATCGTTCTTGAACTTAGTTCCAGGAAAACGGACGAAAGGGTTTCCCTTGCGGAACTTTCGGAGCGTCAGGACATTTCCCTGAAGTACGCGGAATCCATTGTGGCCCTTCTTGTAAGGGCTGGTCTTCTTGACGGTCAGCGTGGAAAGTCCGGCGGCTACAGGCTTGTAAAAAGTCCTTCTGAAATCTCTGTCGGACAGATTTTAAAGCTTACGGAAGAATCCCTTGCACCGGTTGCATGCCTTGACTGCAAGCCAAATACATGTCCAAAAAAAGACATGTGCAGGACGCTTCCAATGTGGACCAGGCTCAATTCATTGATTTCTGACTATCTTTATGGTGTTACTATAGAAGACTTGCGAAACGGAAAAGTGTGACCAGTGACAGTTAATTCCACTTTTTTCCGGCCGGTTGTCCTGCCCCTAGGATAAAAGTTCCGGGTGGTATTCAAAGTGCATGTTGTCCCAGATTACCCAGTTGCCGCCCCAGATGAACCCATGGTCTTCAAAAATGCCGATGACTTTTTTTGGTGGCATCCATCGCCTTGAAAGTGGGGTGAGCATCCATCCGTCTGGATTCTTGTCCCTTGCCCAGCTCCAGAAAATCTCGCCGGTGATTCTTACGGGAAGAATGTCCATGGCGATTCCAAGGGAGTGGAAGCTTTTCCTGCTTGTGCCGTCAATGAGCCGCCAGTGGTATGCATCGCAGCTCTTGATCTTTAGCACAAAGGAATTGACTTCGTCGTCGGTTTTTGCAAGTTCATAAATCTGTTCTTCAACCTTTTTCAGGGGTTCATGAATTCTTTCATGGACCTTCGTCCGTTTGCCAAGAAAAGTCGTGACCTTTATGTGCTGTTCAATCTTTGCCTGAGAATAGGAATCATAGAGGGCGTCGAAAAAAAACATGGGCGTGCCTGCAGTGCTTTTTCTTGAGGAGATGGAACCGAATTCCTTGAGCCGCTGCCTTTCTTCTTCCGTCATGTCTGAAGGATCCTTTAGCCTGCGGTTGTAGCTGTAGACCAGTGGCCACCAGCTGTCCCTGTTTTCAATTTCTTCTTCCGGAAGAACCCTGCCGTCGCACCACCAGAAAGCGTAATCCCGGCCATAGTTGGAAAAGGTCATGAGCCAGTCGTTTTTTTCCTTGCTGAATTCAGCCTTAATGTGAAGGTCATCATAGGCTTCCTGCAGAACCTTAAGGTCACGTGGAATTTCCGGCTGCCTGTCTTCCTTTTCTTCCAGTGCTATGAAAATTTTTGCAGGCTTATCAAGTATCCTGAAGTTCTTGCTCTTTGACTGCTGCGGATCTTCCCACAGGTTCTTTTCCCTGATTTTTTTTGCAGGACATAATGCCGGCATAAGAAGAAATACCAAAGACAGAATGCGCACCCACGATTTATTCATGCTATTATGGTAGCACGGAATCTGTAAAAATTCCATTTTTTTAGGCAGGCTATTGCAACCATAAAGGGTATACATTTAGAATGGTTGATTGCGGGGGGCCGGATTTCTTATGGAAAAGACTCGAAAGCATATTATTTTTTCTGGACGGGTTCAGGGTGTGGGCTTCAGGTGGCACAGCAAGAACTACGCTGCATCTGCAGGCCTTACGGGCTGGGTTCAGAATCTTTACGACGGAACTGTGGAAATGGAAGTTCAGGGTACGGAAGAAAAAATCGCCGGCCTTCTGCAATACATGGAACAGCGTCCCTATGTTGAAATAGAAGGCATAGATGCAAGGACAATTCCCCTGGAAAATGGGGAATGCGGATTTTATGAAAGGGGATGGTAGGCTATGGCAATGTCACCAATAGAAAAATACTACAACAAGCACAAGGAGGACCATCGCCTTACGACTCGTCATGGCATGGTGGAATTTCTTGTGTCCATGAAGTACATACATGATTTTCTGCCGGAGAAAAAGGAAGGGTTTAAGATTGCAGACATTGGTGCCGGCACCGGACGCTACAGTGTTGCCCTTGCCAACGAAGGCTGGGATGTAACTGCCGTTGAGCTTGTGAGGCACAACCTTGAAATTCTTGAGGGAAAGCATGCCAGGGTAAAGTGCTGGCCGGGGGATGCCCGTGACCTTTCCTTTTTGCCCGACGAGACCTTTGACCTGACAATTTTTTTTGGTCCCCTGTATCACCTTCATGGAGATGAAGAAAGGCTTAAGGCTTATGGGGAAGTAAAGAGGATAACAAAGCCCGGCGGCCTGATTCTTGCAGCATACGTCATGAACGACTACAGCGTAATCACTTACTGCTTCCGGGAAGAAAGAATCAATGGACTTTTTGAAACCGGACACATAGATGAAAGCTTTCACGTGCAGCCGTCCGAAGAGGAACTTTACGAGTACGTACGTCTTGAGGATGTTGACAGGCTCAATGCACTTGCAGGAGTTGAGAGGGTAAAGATATTTTCTCCTGACGGGCCAAGCGACTACATGCGCCGGGAGCTTAATGCCATGAGCCAGGAATCCTTTGATCGCTTTGTGGAATACCAGATGTTAAATGCAGAACGCCCGGAACTTCTGGGGGCTGGCAGCCATCTTGTGGATGTTGTCCGGAAGAAATAGAAAAGCGAGTTATGCAAGTTTTATCAATTTTTCGAAGGCATCACAGTTTTTATTGTTCTGCCGAAAGCAGCATTCATTTACATAATCTTGCAGGTATTTTACGGAAACATGATGATAGGAGCCAATTATTGAACGTTTTATAATTGCCCAAAAACCTTCTATTCCGTTTGTATGAATTCCGTTGCCTGCTGAATACTGGCCTTTAGAATGATTAACAGTAAGATGAATATAATTTTTAGGATTTGTTTCATCATGATTCATAATATTATAGCCATTGAAATCATCGGTTAGAACTACCGCTTCGGATTTTGTAACTGTCTCAATAACTGAAAGAAGCTGTTTTCCGGTAAGCATTTTTCCATTGTAATCTTCATAAGCAACCTTTGCATAAACATGACCTGTGGTTCTGTCTTTTACACCAATAACCGGAGTCTTTGCAGTACCGCGTCCTTTTTTTAGGTTATAAGCATTTTTTGAATAACGACGAGGCTTGCCGCCAACATACGTTTCATCTACTTCAACAACATATTCAAATGAATCGTTAAGGTTTTCTTTACCCATGGCTGTACGAATCTTATTAAGCATTCGCCAGGCAGTTTTATAAGTAACACCAATTTCACGTTGAAGTTGCATTGCAGAAATTCCTTTTTTTGCATTTAAAACAAGATTAATTGCATAGAACCATTTGCGTAAATCTACAGAGGATTTTTCAAAGATTGTTCCTGTAAAAATTGAAAAAGTATTATGACAATCATTGCAGTTGAAGAATTTTGTATTGTTTTTATGGGATGAAATTTTATCAGAGCCACATTTTGGGCAGATAAGACCATTGGGAAATCTGATGCTGATAAAATAATTGATGATGGATTTTTGTGTTGGAAAATTATTTTGAAATTGAATAAAAGTCATGCATGACAGTATAGAAAAGTTTTTTAAATTCCTTTGAAAAAAGTTTTGTATTTATTTTTTTTGTATGAGTGGGGATAATCTCGAAAAATTCGGAATTATCCCATTATGTACACTTAAATCTGAAATGCTATTTTTTATTTAAAGATTTTCCTAAATTCATTATATTTTTCTTTCCACTGTATTTTATTCCTAGGGGATTTCTTATCCTTTATTGCATCTAAGTACGATACAAACTTCTTCGATTCTTTTGGAATTATTTTACAAAAATCATCTAAAGAAATCGAAGGTAATGGGGCTGTAATATCTATTTCAGAATCAATAATTTTCTTAATCAAATCAAATTTCAAGGATGGTTGAAATAATAATGATTCAGTCGTATTATCATTGTATTTGAAAATTAAATCATCCAATTCCTTAAAGGCATCTACAAGAATACATAAATTATTTTTTAGCAACGGTATTTCTTTTTTAGGGAAAACATTATAGCGCTCAAAAATACTATTGCAAGTAGAACTAAGATCAAAGATATTTTCATTTGCATCATCAATACAATTTAATTTTAGAGACTTATTATTTATAAGTTCTTTTATTGTGTTAATATCTCCTTGGATTCTACTACTGCATTCCTTTAAATCTATTAGTAGTTCTTGTGCACGTTCTTCAATACCTTCCTTAACTTTTTCACCGCCTGAAGGACAGATTATTATACGAAGATTTCCAAATAACTTATAAAATTCATGGATATCTTTTCTTAAATTATCTGTTGCAACCAGAAATACATCAGATACAACATTGTTGGACTCATTTAACTGTTCTTTTAATAGTTTTAATTCATATTCTGTTAGATACATTGTTCTTATCCTCCTGTGCACCTATAATATAGGTGTTTGACAGTGAAAAAATTCATAAAAAGGTATTTTTTTTGCAGTAATTATTTACATAAGGCG
>JAZLGN010000024.1:0-30675 GCA_045616325.1 Treponema sp. | reverse complement strand
AAATTGCTGTATGGCTCCTCAAGACATTCATGGCAAAGATTGCAAAGCACCCAACATACCGCAACGCAGAACCTTCTACATCTATCCTTACAATCACTTCAAACGTTGTATACGCAAAGGCTACAGGTTCATTGCCTGATGGACGCAAGGCTGGAGAACCATTCTCACCAGGTGCAAACCCATCTTACGGTGCAGAAACAAAGGGTCTCGTAAAGTCCCTCAATTCTGTTGCAAAGGTTCCATACAAGTATGCTCTTGATGGTATTTCTAATACACAGACAATCAACCCTTCTGCCCTCGGTCACGATGAAGCTGAAAGAGTTGAAAACCTTGTTAACGTTCTTGACGGTTACTTCTCTAAGGGACCACATCACCTTAACGTTAACGTATTCGGTGTTGAAAAGCTTAAGGACTGCCAGGCACATCCTGAAAAGCCAGAATATGCAAACTTCACAGTTCGCGTTTCAGGTTATGCAGTTCGCTTCATCAACCTTACAAAGGAACAGCAGGACGACGTAATAGCAAGAACATGTCATGCTTCACTTTAATTTTCAGTTTAGGAAATTAAGTGGTGTTGCGAGTTTTCGGCAACGAAAACTCGGTAGCAGCTCTGCTGCGCCCCACGCATCTCTGTAATTTGAGAATTTCTGCATGAGTCTTCGAGTTTTCGGCAACGAAAACTCGGTAGCAGCTCTGTTGCGCCAAGCCTTCTAGGGCTTCGACTTTTGCTGCGTCAGCCTGTTAAGGCTTATCCTTTGACTGTCCCCGGCTGCTTGTTTGCGGTCGGGGATTTTTTTTTCTCTCCATGTAAAATTTTGAATTCATCATGAAATTGTGTTAGAATTCACTGCATGGAAAAAGCTAAGAGTAGAATTCATCTGCCATTGATTTATGGCCTCATTGCAATTCAGTTTGTTTTGTCCTTTTTCTTTGCTGCATATTTTTTGAGGGCAAAGCAGTCGGTTTCTTCATCGGAGATTTTTAACCTGGTTAATAAAAGTGAGAAATTCACCATGTATATTGGAACCAACGACAAGGATACCTACAGGCGTGAAATTCCTCTTGAAGAGTGCAGGCGGCGCATTGATTCAATCTGCAATAAATATGTGGACGGTTTTTCCGCTGGGGAAATGAGAGGGAAGTGGGTTGATGAAACTGGTTTTTTTATGGAAGAGGATACTTTTGTCTATGTTTTTTATGATGCTTCCGATGAGGCAATGAAAAAAATAATGGATGACGTCATTGTGGAATTGAACCAGAATACGATTCTTATTGAAAAGGAACACGTGACCTCTGCCTTTTACGGCAGGAAATAGGACGCATTTTTTACGACGGAATAATTTGGAAAATACAATATGAACATTAAGCTGAAGTTTTTTTTTAAGGATGCATTAGTCTGTCTGGTTACGGCAGTTGTCTTCTTTGTCGTGACCATGCCCTTCAGGAATTTATTTACGGCCCTTGAATATACGGAAGTCCGTCCGGCTGCGGCCCTCAATCCCGTGTTCAGCCTTGTCTTTGGCGTAAGCGGAGCTTTGGGATGCACCATGGGAAATTTTGTTGCAGACCTTGTTACAGGCTATGGGCTTAAGGTTAGTTTTTGCAGCATTTTCATTCAGTTTGCATTCAGCATTATTCCCCATTTGTGCTGGAAAATTGCAAGGAAGGAATTGAGACTTAACAGTACAAAGAATGTGGGGTTCTATATTGCCGTTGTCACGGCCGATTCCTTTCTTGTTGCCTTCCTGATTTCCGCCTACCTCCAGTATCTTGGATTTGGCAAGATTCTGTCGCAGTCAACGCTGCTCATGGCATTCAATAATATTGTCTTTGGAATTGGATTTGGAATTCCCATTCTGCTTTTGTTCATCAGGTACAATCTTTCAAAAGTTTTCATGAAGTTTTCCCTTACGGAACTTTTTATTCTTGTTTACCTTGGGTTTGCCATTCTTGCAGGCATTATGATTGGAACCTTTGGCTTTACTTCCCTCAAGAATTATGCCCACGACATGGTTGAACTTTGGAACAGCGTGTACCTTTACATAACCCTTGTTTTTGTTGTCTATTCCCTTCTTGGGGTTGTTGTAATTTCCAGGGTTGAAAAACTTGTGACAAGTCCCCTTGAAAAACTGGTTGGTGTCGGCAATGCATATATACATACTGATGCTTCACGGGATTTTGAGTCGGACAAGATCATCAAGGCATGCAGGCAGTTTGCAGACCTTCCGGGTGAAGTTGGATACATTTCAAAGTCCATCTGCGAGATGTCGGAAAACATCAAGACTTACATCAGGAACCTTTCTGCCGTTACTGCGGAAAAGGAACGCATCGGTGCTGAACTTAACGTTGCCACAAACATTCAGGCCAGCATGCTGCCAAAGGGGTTTCCTGCTTTTCCGGGTCAGGACCATTTTGTTCTTTATGCCTCCATGTCTCCTGCAAAGGAAGTTGGCGGTGATTTCTACGATTTCTATTTTATTGATGACCGTCACCTTGCCATGGTTATTGCCGATGTTTCCGGCAAGGGTGTTCCTGCGGCACTTTTCATGGTTATTGCAAAAACCATCATAAAGAACATTGCCCTCAATGGTTACAGTCCATCCCAGATTCTTGAAAAGGCAAATGCCCAGCTTTGCGAAGGAAATGACCAGGAAATGTTTGTTTCCGTCTGGATTGGAATCCTTGACGTTACGACAGGTCACATGGTCTGTTCCAATGCAGGCCATGAATATCCGGCAATATGCAGGAAGGGTGGTGACTATGAGCTTTTCATGGACAAGCACTGCTTTGTTCTTGGTGGCATGGAAGGTGCAAAATATAGGGAATATGACCTTGACCTAGGTGCAGGAGACAGGATTTTCCTATATACTGACGGTGTGCCTGAGGCAACAAACGGAAACAACGAGCTGCTTGGAAACGACAGGATGCTGGACATTTTGAATTCAACAAGGAATGAAGAAATGGCAGAATTTCTTCCTGCCGTAAGGAAGGGCGTTGACGGTTTTGTAGGGGATGCTCCACAGTTTGACGACCTGACCATGATGTCCCTTACGTATAACGGATAGTCTTAATTAAAAATCGAGGTGAATGAAAATGGGTAAAGTATTTCAGCTGGAAAGTTTTGGAAGCGTGGACGGACCTAGTGTTCGTTTCATCATATTTTTTGCAGGATGCCCCTTGAGGTGCAAGTACTGCCACAATCCTGATTCATGGAATCTTGCAGACGGAAAGGATTACACGGCGGACCAGCTTCTGGATGAGGCGGAAAGCTGCAAGTCCTATTGGGGCAGCAAGGGCGGAATCACTGTAAGCGGCGGAGAACCCCTGTTCCAGCTGGATTTTCTTCTAGAACTTTTTGAGAAGGCAAAGAAGCGTGGAATCAATACATGCATCGATACAAGCGGTGCGCCCTTTACCAAGGAAGGGGAATGGTTTGAAAAATTCAAGAGGCTCATGGACGTGACTGATATTCTTCTTATGGACATAAAGCATATCGATGAAGAAGAGCATGTAAAGCTTACGGGCCGCACCGGAAAGAACATCCGCGAAATGTTTGCCTATCTTGACGAGATAAAGAAACCGATCTGGATCCGCCATGTTCTTGTTCCAGGCATTACGGACAATGATGAATACCTTGAAAAGACCCGTGACTTTATCCGCACTCTTTCAAACGTGGAGCGTGTTGAAGTTCTTCCGTATCATGGACTTGGAGCCGTCAAGTACAAGGATCTTGGCATTGATTACGTTCTTAAGGATCTGGAAAGTCCAAGTGCAGAACGCGTTAAGCGCGCAAAGGAAATACTTGAGTGCGACAGGTATGACAGGTGGCGTGCCTAGTCTATGACTGAAGGTCAGCAGATTTCAAGGGAGGTACTGCCCTTTTTGGCGGATCTTTTTCCGTCGGGAATTTCTTCTTCCGTCATGGCAATGGTTCCTGCATTGTGCATTTTGTCTGCGGCAGTGATGGCGATTGCAGGCCTTGTGTACCTGGTCATCGTGTCACGGTCCAGGATCCGTACAAGAAAGTACCTTGAAAATTTCTATCTCTTTGGGGAACTTGAAAAAGTCCCGGAGAAAAAGCAGCAGCTTTATCCCCTTGTGCGCCATTGCGTAATTGAAGGTGCCCGCATTGACCTGCACACCAACCGTCATGACAACTCGAGGATTGTAAGCCGCCTTGTATATGACATCTGCCGCCTGGAAAAGATGAATGACCTTGACTGCATTCTTTTTACCTGCGCCTCCATGATTTATGATGCGGGCTTTCTGGATGTCAATCCCACCCTGTTTTTTTCTGAAGTTCTTTTCAAGAAGGAAAGGGAACTTCTTCGCACCCATGTCATGGGTGGTGTGTACAGGATGGATTATTTTGCACCGGAGTACAAGGACATTTTCCTGCAGGCCGTCATGAGCCACCATGAAAATTATGACGGTACCGGATATCCCGAGGGCATGTCAGGTTCCATGATTCCCGAGGTCGGGCTGATCATCCGAGTTGTGGAAACCTATGTCTCACTTACGACAAAGCGTTCCTACCATAAGGCCCTGGCTCCCAAAAAAGCCCTTGAGAACATGAACAGGGTCCGGCAGTTTTTTAGCCCCAGGTATTTTGAAGACTTAAAGAAAATTGTCCTTCACTCAAAAAATGGCGCCCTGTAAAAATTGCATTTTTTAGAGATTCCTTTTATTATTGACTCATGAATGAAATCAAAGAAAAATTATTGAACAGGTTCATCGGATACGTAAAGACATACAGCCAGAGCGACAGTGATAAGGCGGACCAGGGCATCATGCCAAGCACACCGCAGCAGTTTGAAATGGCGCGAAAATTGAAGTCTGAGCTTGAGGCTTTTGGCCTTAGTGAAGTCCAGACCACGGAACACTGCTACACCTACGGCTATCTTCCGGCCAATGATGGAAGCGACAGGAACATCTGTCTTCTTGCCCACATTGATACTGTTGACGAGGTGAGCGGCCTTAATGTAAATCCCCAGCTTTCGGAAGAAGAGGGCGACACCATCATAGGCACTGACGGAACCACACTGCTTGGAGCTGACGATAAGGCAGGGGTAGCGGAAATCATGACGGCCATCGAATATTTTGTCACTCACCCGGAAGTAAGCCATTGCGGAATCGAAGTCATATTCAGCCCGGATGAGGAAACCGGCCACGGCATGGACAGGGTTCCAATGGAAATCATCAAGTCAAGGTGCGCATACACCGTGGACGGCGGATCCCTTGGGGAACTCGAAGTCGAATGCTTTAACGCATGGAAGAGCGAGGTTGAATTTACCGGCGTTGCATGCCACACGGGAACTGCCCGGGGAAAAATGGTCAATGCCATTAGTCTTGCTGCATCCTTCCTGCAGAATCTTCCCCATGACCAGCGTCCTGAGACAACTGATGGCTACGATGGATTTTATGCACCCATGAGCGTTGAAGGTTCCATCGAAAAGTCAAGGGTTGTGCTTTTTTTGCGTGACTTTACACTTGAAGGAATGGAAAATCGACGTCTTCTTGTTGACATGATTGCACGAAGTACCGCCGCATCCTTTGGTGGAATGGCAAAGGTTACCCACACACAGCAGTACCTGAACATGCGTGACAAGCTTGATGCAAGTCCTGAGGTTGTTGAAAATCTTGTGGCAGCATACAGGGCTGCAGGAGTTGAACCGAAGTTTGTTCCTATCCGCGGTGGAACGGACGGAAGCCGCCTGACAGAGATGGGCATTCCGACCCCTAACATTTTTACCGGTGGGCACAATTTTCACAGCCGTGATGAATGGGCAAGCCTTAATGAGATGGAAAAGGCTTGCGAAATCCTGATAAGGCTTGCAGGCATGTCTTGTCCTAGAACCTGAAGTCCCTTTTTCCGTTTACTTCTTCTGCAAGATACTGCTGGGCTCGCTTTCGGATGCTTTCATTCGGGATGTTCAGGAGTTCCCGGTCTATGAGCTGGTCACCGATTCTTTTTGTTTCCGGGCTTGCGTAGTCTTCAAGATATTCCTTTAGGGTCATCAATGCGTTTGGATGGCAGCAGTTGGCAATCTGCCCGGATTTTACAAGGGACATGAACCTGTCGCCTGTGCGGCCGGCCCTGTAGCATGCAGTGCAGAAGCTTGGAACGTAATCCATCTTCATGAGCCACTGGACGACTTCATCAAGGGTTCGCTGGTCGCTTACGTCAAACTGAGTCGTGTCATTGGGGCGCTGGCTTTCGCAGTAGCCGCCGACGCTTGTCCTTGATCCCCCGGAAATCTGGGAAACTCCAAGTTCCATGACCTTTTCCCTTGTGGCCTGGCTTTCCCTTGTGGAAACAATCATGCCTGTGTATGGAACTGCGATGCGGATGCACGCAACGATTTTTGCAAAGGTTTCGTCGTCAATGGCATCTGGAAAATCTGAAGGGTCTATGTCATCTGCAGCCCTGATTCTTGGAACGCTGATGGTGTGAGGACCGACTCCCTTGTATGATTCAAGGTGCTCAGCGTGCATCAGCAGTCCTGCAAAGTCATAGCGGTACAGGTTCAGGCCGAATAGGACTCCGCAGCCTACATCGTCTATTCCACCTTCCATGGCGCGATCCATTGCTTCCGTGTGGTATGCGTAGTCGCTCTTTGGTCCGGCCGGATGCAGTTCTTCGTAAGCCTTCTTGTTGTAGGTCTCCTGGAAAAGGATGTAGGTTCCGATTCCGGCTTCCTTTAGCCTTGCGTAGTTTTCCACAGTGGTTGCGGCAATGTTTACGTTTACCCTGCGGATTGCACCGTTCTTGTGTTTTATCGAATAGATTGTCCTTATGCTTTCGAGGACGTATTCAATTGGGTTGTTTACAGGGTCTTCTCCCGTTTCCAGGGCAAGGCGCTTGTGGCCCATGTCCTGCAGGGCAATGACTTCCCTCTTTATTTCTTCCTGGGTCAGCTTTTTTCTTGGAATGTGCCTGTTCTTTATGTGGTAGGGGCAATAGGTGCAGCTGTTGATGCAGTAGTTTGAAAGGTAAAGTGGTGCAAACAAGACGATCCTGTTGCCGTAGAATTTCAGCTTTATCTCTTTGGCAAGTTCCCTGATTTTTTCGTTCAGGTCCGGGATGTTGCATTCAAGGAGAACTGATGCCTCCCTGTGGTCAAGGCCCTTGCACTGTCCTGCCTTTTCCAGGATGGATTCTATAAGGGGCCTGTCGCTTTTGTGGTCTGCGGCATATTTTATGGTTTCAAGGATTTCCTCGTGGTTTATGAATTCTTCCGCATGTGGTGAATTAACATTGTACATGGAATATATTATATGCTTTGCAGGAAAAAGTTCAATTTAAAGTTTTAATTGAGAAAACTAGGTTTTTCTTCTATAATAAAAGCCATGTACGAATATAAAGTTGAAGGCGGATTTCCCATCAAGGGAACGATCAAGGCCAGTGGAAACAAGAATGCTGCCCTTCCATGCATCGCAGCCACATTGCTCACAAAAGAAAAAGTAGTCCTTAAGAACATTCCTGAAATTGAAGATACGGGCGTAATGTTTGAGGTTTTAAAATCCTTTGGCGCCGTCGTAAAAAAAATAAAGAACAACACCTGGGAAGTCACTGCAGAAAACGTAAAGACTGCAGAGATTCCTGCTGAACTAAGCAAGAAGATAAGGGCTTCCATTCTGTTTGCAGGGCCCCTTGTTGCCCGCACTGGAAAAGCCATCATGATGCCTCCTGGAGGTGATGTCATCGGCAGGCGAAGGCTCGACACCCATTTTCTTGCCCTTCAGGAACTTGGGGTGCGCGTAAATACTGAAGGTCGTTTTGAATTCACTGCCAACAAGCTTAAGGGTGCTGAACTTTTCCTTGACGAGACATCTGTCACTGCAACTGAAAATGCAATCATGGCTGCGGTTCTTGCAGAAGGCCATACGGAAATTACCAATGCTGCCAGCGAACCACACATCCAGGATCTTTGCAACATGCTGAATTCAATGGGTGCAAAAATAAGCGGGATTGGTTCCAACATACTCCAGATTGACGGCGTTAAGTCCCTGCACGGATGCGAATTTGAAATCGGTCCGGACTTTATGGAAATCGGTTCCTACATCGGCCTTGCAGTTGCAACCCGCGGTTCCATCACCATTACAGGCGTCCGCGAGAAGGACATGCGCCCCCTTAAGATTTCCTACGGCAAGCTTGGCATCCAGTGGGAAATAAAGGGAGACGTGCTTACGGTTTCTGAAAACCAGGAAATGAAGGTTAACACGGATCTTGGTGGAATGATTCCAAAGATTGATGACAGTCCGTGGCCGGGATTTCCGCCGGATCTTACTTCCATCATGACGGTCATTGCAACCCAGGTTGAGGGTACCGTCCTGATTTTTGAAAAGATGTTTGAAAGCCGCATGTTCTTTGTGGATAAGCTTATCAGCATGGGGGCTCGCATTACCCTTTGTGATCCACACCGTGCCGTTGTTTCAGGCCCCAGTGCCCTTCACGGGGACCATCTTGTTTCGCCTGATGTACGCGCAGGAATGGCAATGGTTATCGCTGCCATGGCCGCCCGTGGAACCAGCCGCATCAGCAACGTGTACCAGATTGAGCGCGGCTACGAGCACCTGGTTGAACGCCTGCAGTCTTTGGGCGGTCACATCGAGCGTGTTAATGTAGATTGATACGGTATCGCGTGCGGTCGTTTTATGCCAGCTTCATGACAAGGGTGAGCCTGTTTTCGCCCTCTGCATGTTCGTAGCGCATTTCGTGCATGTATTTCTTGACCATGAAAATCCCAAGTCCCCCAATGGGCCTGTCCTGCGCATTGAGGGTAATGTCGGGATCTTCCTTTTCCAGGGGATTATAGGGTGTCCCCCAGTCGATGAATGTCATCTCAAGAAAGTCATTTTCCACGCTGCATCTTATGCGTACCTTTCCCGGTTTTTCTGCCGAATCCCTGTATGCGTAGTGGGAAATGTTTACGAAAATTTCTTCAATGGAAACTTCAAGCTTCATCATGATGGCTGGGGAACAATCTTTTTCGATGCAGCCGGATATGAAATCAGTGGCATTCTGGAGCTCGCCGTCTTCTGCTGCAAATTCCTTTTCCTTCATGATAAATCCTCCATAAAAACGGGAATCGTCCTGAGGACAATTTATTCAATGGTAAGGATGTCCGTAAAGCCTGTGGTTTCAAAAATTTCCCTGATTCCAGAACTTGAATTCCTGATTACCATTCCACCCTTTTTCTGCATGATTTTCTGGGAAGAAAGAAGGACCCTAAGGCCGGCAGATGAAATGTATTCCAGTTTGGCAAAGTCGAGGACAAGGGTCTCGATGGAATCAAAAAGGGCCTTGAGCTGCTCTTCAAGCTGAGGTGCTGTTGTCGTATCAAGTCTTCCTTCAACTTCCACGATGCCATTTGAACCTGTAGTTTTGTTTGTGATGTTAAGCATAAAATCTCCCATAAAAAGTGCATTTTGGTTTTTTCTGTGTTACAATGAATATTGTACCATATCTTTTGAATAGTTCAAGTTTGAAAAGGAAGAAGGTGTCATGTCTACAATAGTTAAGTTAACTGCCGGAGAAATTCTTTACAGTCAGTATTCAAAGCCTGATGGAGTGTACATTTTGCAGAAAGGTTCCCTGGAAATAATTTTTGAGGAACATGAGGCTGCCGTGGATAAAAATGTCATATCGGAAGGCCAGTTTTTTGGAGTGTGGGAAACCCTGACAGGTTTTTACAGGACCTGTTCAATTGCCGCCATAGAAGATTCAACATGCATCATGCTTTCCGTCCACGAATTTGAAACCATGGTTCTTTCAAAGCAGAATCTTTTTGACCAGATTGTACGCGGGTTCAACAAGCTGATAATGTACAAGGAGATTAAGTATTATGGCAAGGTCAACGAAAAGATAGACCTGGAGGGTGCCTGTGGAATTTCCAAGGCCTTTTTGAAACTGCATAATCCAACTGCAGCATTTGAAGTCATCAATAAATACATGGTTTCATGCCCGGAACTTAAGGATGATAATTCACTGGCTTACTTGAGGAAGGTTGCCGAGGAAAGAATCAATTCCAGTACCAACGAAGGAAAAACTCCCCTTGACCAGTTTCTTGACAGCAATAAATTCTTTGCCCCGAAGAATGAGAACAACATCTTTAACATAGCGGCTTTTAAGAACCTGGTGAATATTTTTGACAATGGCGAAGTGCTCTTTGCGGAACTTGAACAGGGGAAAAAGTTTTATTACATCGAAAGCGGCGAGGTCATCGGGTGCAAGTATCATGGCGGCGAGATGCGGTACACCAGGGTTTATTCCCCCGGCGAATTCATCGGGCTGCATTCATGCCTCCTGGACATAACCTATGGGCAGACATGCATTGCCAAGGGACTTGTAAAGGTTCTGGAATTCAGCAGGGAAAACTTCAATGCGATTTTTGACGCCAACACCCAGATGCGCCTCATGCTCCTGAAGCAGCTGGCCAACACGATTTTTTCATTGGACTACAACAACACCCTGGAAAATTCAAATGCCACCGTCCGTGAAAAGCTTGCCATGGTTTTAAGCTACATGTGCATGCGGCCAAGTTTTTCCAAGGTTGACGAAACCCTTTTGAGTTCCAAGGATATCGGCAACCTTACTGAACGCACCAGGCAGATATTCCTTGATGCGGGGATCATTGCAAACTGGATCGGATGCTCTGCCATCGACATTGAAGACAGGCTTAAGTATCTGGAGCGGAAGGAACTCATCAAGCTTTGTCCCAAGAACATAATCATCATTTACGACAGTGCAGTTTCACTTAAGTAACAGGGTATACGGAATATAGAGAACATTATGGAGAAAAAATCATGAGATGGATAAGACACTTTTACAATCCCTGCAAGCCGCTGGGAGAAGACGGCCGCCTTGTTTCCGGATGCAGTAAGCATGTTGAACTTTCAAAGAACATTGCGGCAGAAGGAATAGTCCTCCTGAAAAATGATGCTGGAATCCTTCCACTGGAAAACAGGAAGATAGTTCTCCTTGGAAAGGGATCTGAAGAATATGTAAAGGGTGGCGGCGGAAGCGGTGACGTGTTCTGTGCCTACTGCAGGAGCCTGTACGATGCATTCAGCATGCAAGACAATGTGGAAGTGTACAAGGGTCTCCATGAATTCTACAGCGCCGACCTGAAGGCAAAGTATGACAGGGGTTATCTCCCGGGCCTTACGACTGAGCCGGAACTTCCTGCCGACTTGCTTGAGGGTGCATGCAGTTTTTCCGACACGGCAGTTGTAAGCATCACCCGTTATTCCGGTGAAGGCTGGGACAGGGCATGCGACATTCCCGGCAAAACACTGCACATGGAAAACGTTGAGGTGGACGTATGGAAAGGCGAGGATGCAATGCGCGTCATGTCAAAGGAAGTCTATCCAAGGGGCGATTTCTACCTCAATGAAAGTGAAGAAAAGCTCATCGCCACTGCAACCGGTAATTTCAGGAATGTAATCCTCCTGCTGAATGTTGGCGGCGTCATAGATACCAGCTGGTTCAGCGACAATGAAAAAATTAGGGGAGTCCTTCTCATTGGCCAGGGGGGAATGGAAGGTGCCCTTGCTGCGGCAGAAGTTGTTGCAGGAAAAAAGAATCCGTGCGGAAAGCTTACCGATACCTTTGCCCGCAGGCTTGAGGACTATCCTTCTACGGAAACATTCCACGAGCGCGCCGATGCCGTTGAATATCAGGAGGACATTTTTGTAGGCTACAGGTATTTTGAAACCGTTCCGGGAAAGCAGGATCTTGTAGTCTATCCGTTTGGATATGGCCTTTCATACACCAGCTTTGAAATTCAGCATGGAAGGGAAACAGAAACGGAAGATGTCCTTGAACTTGAGCTTACCGTAAAGAATACGGGCAGTCGTCCAGGCAAGGAAGTTGTCCAGCTTTACTACTCTGCACCGGAAGACAGGCTTTCAAAGTCCAGGTATGAACTTGCGGATTTTGCAAAGACAAAGGAACTTGCCCCGGGAGAAAGCTGCACCGTTCTTTTGAAGATTGAAAAAAATGCCATGGCTTCCTACGATGACGAGGGCCTTGTAAAAAAATCTGCATGGGTCCTGGAAAAGGGCGAGTACAGGTTCTTCTATGGAAATTCCATCAGGAACCTTAGGCAGGCGGAAAAGTCTTTTGTCCTTGGTGAATCCAAGGTGGTGCTCCAGCTTACCCAGCGCCTTGCACCAAGAAAGCTTTCGCGCCGCATGCTAAGCGACGGTTCCTTCAGGGAGCTTCCTGTTTCTGAATATGAGGAAATCCAGCGCCCTGAAATTTTCAGGACAAAGGAAAAGCTTGAGGGAATAATTCCAGGTGTAAGGGGACTGCCACATGGAAGCCTTGTTGAGCGCATATTCAATCCAAAGCCTACCCTTGAAGAAGTTGCAGATAAAAAGATTACCATGGATGCCTTCATGGACAGCCTTTCGGAAGAAGACCTGTGCTGGCTTTTGTGCGGCCAGCCAAACCGCGCCACTGCCAATACTTTTGGCATCGGCAACAACTTTGACCACGACATTCCAAGCATCATGACGGCAGACGGTCCTGCAGGAATCCGCATCATGCCTTTCATCCAGCAGTATACGACTGCATGGCCTACAGCCACGGTCCTTGCATGCACCTGGAATGAAGAAGCCGTGCGCCAGTACGGACAGGCTGTTGCCATGGAAGTTAAGGAAAACAATGCCGGCATCTATCTTGCCCCGGCCCTCAACATCCACAGGAGCCCATTGTGCGGAAGAAACTTTGAGTATTACAGCGAGGACCCACTTGTTTCCGGAAGAATGGCTGCAGCCTGCATCCATGGAGTCCAGAGCCAGGGAATTGCTGCAACTCCAAAGCATTTTGCATTCAACAACAAGGAGACCAACAGAAAGAACAGCGATTCCATAGTTTCCGAAAGGGCAGCACGCGAAATCTACCTCAAGGCCTTTGAATACCTTGTAAAGAAATCCAAGCCCTGGGCAATCATGAGCAGCTACAACATCGTCAACGGCCAGCATACAAGTGAATGCCACGACCTGCTTACGGCCATCCTCAGGGACGAATGGGGATTTGACGGAATAGTAATGACAGACTGGTGGACCCGCGGTGAGCAGTGGAGGGAAGTAAGGGCCGGTAATGACGTAAAGATGGGTGCAGGATATCCTGAGCAGCTCCTGCAGAATCTTCATGAAGGAAAAATCAGCCTGGAAGAAATAAAGGTCAGCGTAAGAAGGGTCCTTGAATTCATCCTGCGGATTGAATAGAAGAAGCGGCGGCTTCTGGTCACTGTGGCGGTCGCAAGCCTATACGGAGTCTGCCGGCCACTGTGATGTCTGTCACGGCTGGGACTGTCTGCCAGTACGGCTGTCGTCCATTATTGAAAGACATAATGAATTCTTCTATAATAGAGGGAAATTTTTTTTCAGGATGAATTATGGCTATTGATAAATACGAAGTTGTAATCGGATGCGAAATCCATACTCAGCTGCTTACAAAGACAAAGGCTTTCTGTGCCTGCGAAAACCGTTATGGTGGAATGCCTAACACCCGCGTGTGCCCTGTATGCCTTGGTCTTCCGGGTGCCATGCCGCGCATTTCAAAGGGATATGTTGAACTTGGTGCCGTAGCAGGCCATGCCCTCAACTGCAACATTGCTCGCTTTACAAAATTTGACCGCAAGCATTATTTCTATCCTGACTTGGCAAAGGGCTACCAGATTACCCAGTATGACATTCCCCTCTGTACGGATGGTTACGTGGACCTTCCAATGATTCACTATCCGGAAGAAGAAAGGGCAGGTGGCCCAAAGTGCCGTCCAAACAATTTCAAGGGTGAGCCTTGCATCGTGGAAGACGGAAAATACCGCCGCGTTCGTGTTGAACGCATTCACCTTGAGGAAGACGTAGGTAAGTCCCTTCACCTTCAGGGTGCCCACTCATACATCGACTACAACCGCTGTGGTACTCCGCTCATCGAAATCGTTACAAAACCGGACATGACTTCCGGAGAAGAAGCTGCATTGTTCTTCCAGACGGTTCAGGAAATCCTCCGCTATGTTAAAGTTACAAACGGTAACCTTGAAGAAGGAAACATGCGCTGTGACGCCAACATCAACCTCAACGTTTGGGAAGACGGAAAGGTTTACCATACGCCAATTTCTGAAATCAAGAACCTTAACTCATTCCGCACCATCAAGGATGCCTGTGCCTACGAAGCAAAGAGACAGCTCGAAGAATTCATCAACGACCGCCAGGAATTCAATGCCGGATTCAAGGTAACCATGGGTTGGGATGATGAAAAGAAGCAGACAGTGGTTCAGCGTACAAAGAACTCTTTCGTTGACTACCGCTTTGTTGTTGAACCGGACATCAAGCCGTTTACTGTAGAAGAAGAATTGATTCAGCGTGCCCTCGACCGCGTAGGTGAACTTCCGGAAGCAAAGAGGACACGCCTTAAGGCTGAATACGGCCTTTCTGACTTTGACGTTCAGACATTGACTTCCACCCGTGACCTTGCCATGTGGTTTGAGGAAGCTGCAAAGAATGCAAAGGACGTCAAGAAGGTTGCCAACTGGATTCTTGCTGAACTCCTTGCAGTCCTCAATGAACAGAAAAAGACAATCGTTGACGTAACGATTACACCTGCACACATTACTGAACTTGTAAACCTTATCGCCGACAAGAAAATCACCGGTGCACAGGGTAAGACCGTATTTGCAAAGATGCTTGAGACAAACAAGATGCCTTCAGTGATTGCAAAGGAAGAAGGCATGGAAGTTGTTGCCGACGAAGGTGCAATTGAAGCCATCGTTGATACGGTCATCGCAAACAATCCTAAGGCCGTTGCAGACTACAAGGGCGGAAAGACAAACGTCGTAGGCTGGCTCTGCGGTCAGGTAATGAAGGAATCGAGGGGAAAGGCTAATCCTGCAGTGGCATCAAAGCTTGTTGCCGCAAAGCTTGCATCCCTGTAGTTTTTTTCATGCTGAATTGAAAAGGCTGCCACTTTCCGAAAGCTTCTGGAGTTTACCTTGCGGGGCTTTTGCTTAAGGGCAGCTTTTTTTTGTCCTTTCGGTAAAATTGTTGAAAACTTGAGAAAAAAATTGTATATTTATAGCGAAAAAATCAGCTATAAGGTCTGCGATCTTAAACTGCTTTTTATATATTAAATTACAGGAGTTATTTATGTCTCTTACTCTTAATGACATCAAACACCCAGGAATCAAGGCTTGGGTAGAAGAATGTGTTGCCATGTGTGAACCAGACAACGTAGTTGTTACAGACGGTTCAAACGAGGAATATGACTGCTTGATGCAGAAATGTGTTGATGCAGGTCTTGCAACACCACTCGCAAAGAAGCCACACAGCTTCCTTTTCCGTTCAGATCCATCTGACGTTGCTCGCGTTGAAAAAAGAACATTCATTTCTTCTGTAAAGGAAGAAGATGCAGGTCCAACAAACAACTGGATTGCTCCTGCTGAACTCAAGGCTACAATGAAGGGCCTCTACAAGGGTTGTATGCACGGTCGTACAATGTACGTTATTCCATTCTGCATGGGACCACTTGGTTCACCAATTTCAAAGAACGGTGTAGAAATCACTGACTCAGAATATGTTGTTCTCAACATGGACATCATGACACGCGCTGGAAAGAAGGTTCTCGACATCTTCAATGCAGATGCAAAGGCAGAATTCGTTCCATGTCTCCACTCAGTTGGTAAGCCACTTAACGACGGTGCAAAGGACAACGGTGTTTGGGCTTGTGCTCCAGTTGACCAGAAGTACATTTCACAGTTCCCAGACGAAGGACTCATCTGGTCTTACGGTTCTGGATACGGCGGAAACGCTCTTCTCGGAAAGAAGTGTTTCGCACTCCGCATTGCAACTGTTCTTGCTCGCAAGGAAGGTTGGCTTGCTGAACACATGCTCATCCTCAAGCTCACAAACCCAGAAGGAAAGGTTAAGTATGTAACTGGTGCCTTCCCATCAGCTTGTGGTAAGACAAACCTCGCTATGCTCATCCCAACAATCCCAGGATGGAAGGTTGAAACAATCGGTGACGATATCGCATGGATGAAGTACGGCGAAGACGGACAGCTCTACGCTATCAACCCAGAAGCAGGTTTCTTCGGTGTTGCTCCTGGAACATCAGCAGAATCAAACAAGAACGCTCTCATTTCTGCAGAAAAGAATACAATCTTCACAAACTGTGCCCTCACAGAAGATGGCGATGTTTGGTGGGAAGGTATCGGATACCCAGCAAAGGGCAAGCTTGTTGACTGGAAGAACAACACACGCGACGCTCTTCCAAAGGACAAGGCTCCTAAGGGAGAAGAAATGGCACATCCAAACGCACGCTTCACAGCACCAGCAGGACAGTGTCCATGTATCGCTCCAGAGTGGGAAGATCCAAAGGGTGTACCTATCAGCGCTATCCTCTTCGGTGGACGCCGCCCATCAACAGTTCCACTCGTACACCAGTCACGCAACTGGAACCACGGTGTATTCCTCGGTTCTATCGTAGGTTCAGAAATCACAGCTGCTTCTACAATCAACGCAGACGAAGTTGGTAAGATCCGCCGTGACCCATTCGCAATCCTCCCATTCTGTGGATACAACATGGGTGACTACTTCCAGCACTGGGTAAACGTAGGTGCTGCAGCAAAGGATCAGGACAAGCTTCCTAAGATCTTCTACGTTAACTGGTTCCGCAAGGACGAAAACAACGCAGAACTCCCAGGTGGATTCATGTGGCCAGGATACGGTGACAACAGCCGTGTTCTCGCTTGGATCTTCGACCGCTGTGACGGAAAGGACAATGCAGTTGAAACACCAATCGGATTCATGCCAAAAGAAGGTGCTATCAACACAGACGGTCTCGCAGACTACTACAAGAAGACACTTCCAGAAATCCTCAAGGTTGATGTTGAAGGATGGAAGAAGGAACTTAAGGACGTTCGTGAAAACCACTATCCAAAGTTCGGTTCACACCTTCCAAAGGAATTGTCTGCAACTCTCGACGATATCGAAGCAAGACTTAATGCTTAGTTAATTGCGAGTTTTCCGAAAGGAAAACTCGGTAGGTCGCGTTAGCGACCGCAATGACATTGAAGCAAGACTTAATGCTTAGTCTAACAGCTTAAGCTGATTTTTCCCCGCTGGTTTACCAGCGGGGATTTTTTTTACTTATCTACTTGAAATAAATAGCCATAAATTTGACTTATAGCTATTTCCGCTTTATACTGATCATAAGATTTTCTCTAAGGAGGCGGCCATGAACGCAATTCCAGTTTTTGAGGCAAAAAACAGGCTTTCATATTATCTGCATCTTACCGATGAGCAGGGACCGGTTTTCATAACAAATCATGGAAAGCCAGCCTATGTGATTCAAAATTTAAAGGATTTCACGGAATTACAAAGCCACATAAAAAAAGAAAAAACAATTTATGAATGCGTCCAGGAAATCCGTGCAAAGTATGGAATAGATAAAAATGATGATTTTGATTTTGAACAGCATCTGGAATCTCTACGGATGGAAGAACCTCAGGAGTCGGCAAGGGAATCAGAATATATAGAGAGGCTCATGCAGGATGAATAGAATCTATCTTTTAGATACAAACATAATTTCCGAGTTTTTAAAATCCTCACCAAACATGAATGTTGTTTCAAGAGTTGAAGAAAATAAAAACCGATGTGCCATATCAAGTACGACATGGAATGAACTGCTCTTTGGAGTACAGGCCATGCCGGAGGGAAAAAAGAAAGACATGATTTTTTCTTTTTACATAGACACGATTCAATCCATATTCCCGATAATTGATTACAATTCACACTGTGCATGGATTCATGCGGATTTGCGTTCCCGCCTGAGACAAAAAGGAATTCAGAAATCTTTTCAAGATACACAGATAGCAGCAACAGCAATTTCCACTCAAATGGTTTTGGTGACTAGAAACACTGCAGACTTTGAGCCAATCCAGAATGTATCTGGCAACCTGATCATTGAAAACTGGTTTGAATGAATGCATCAAATTTCGAGACAAAAAAAACTGCCCCCAGCGGGACAGTTTATAAAAGTTATATGCAATAAAACTAAATCTTACTGCTTTGTAAGTTCTGCATACTTAAAGAACAATTTGCTTCCGGCAAATAATAATTCTCTCTGTCCACCATCAATAGTTGTTTTTATAATACCATTTTCAATTGTGTAAGCAGCAGTTTCACCATTAAAGGTAACTTTATCTGCAGTAAATGTTAATGTCATGCCTTCACCGCAGTCCCATGTTGTTGCAAGTGATGCACTGGTTGTACCAGAAGGTCTTCCTGCTGCATAGATTTTTTCACCAACCTTAAGGATGTGTGATACCGCTGTGTCATTTCCAGTGTATGTCAGCACACCAGTAGTTGAGTTGATGGTGAAAGGCTTGTCTTCTCCACCAGTGTTGATTGTTCCAGCTGTAGCAGAAGTCATTTTGACTGTGATTGTTTGTCTTCCATCAAAAGCATTTTCTGCTGATTTGTAAGTTGCATTTGCTTCAAAAGCTGGTGCTGTGCTTGTTGCAGTACCCGAAGTTGATGTCGAAGTTGAAGTTGATGTCGAAGTTGAATCATCATCGTCATCGCTTCCGTTGCTGCATGATGCAAAAGTCAGGACCATTGCAAAGGCTGCTGCCAATAAACTAAATTTTTTCATGTTATACTCCTTGCTTTTAGGAAAGTAGTTCATTTTACCCCCCCCCCGTATTATGTCAAGTGGTTTTTCAGACCCGACATTCACTTCGTGAGCGCGGTTTAAAAACATTCAATATGGGGATTGCACTGCATTATTTTTTGCATACGCAGAATTCTATGCTATACTTAAGGGGATGTCAGAAAGCTGTCGCTGCAATTTCTGGAGGTTTATATGAGCGAAGTTTACGATAAGGTTATGGAATGCTATGAGAGCATAAAGTCAAAGGTTCCTTTCAAGCCAAAGGTTGCATTGATTCTGGGATCCGGCCTTGGAGACTATGCTGACGGAATCAAGATGGAATCCACCCTGGACTACCATGACATAAAGGGCTTTCCCGTTTCAACTGTGCCTGGTCACAAGGGGCGTTTTGTCTTTGGTTATGTGGAAGGTGTGCCTGTGGTGGTAATGCAGGGCCGCGTTCACTATTACGAGGGTTATGCCATGAGCGATGTGGTTCTCCCGGTCAGGCTCATGAAGCTTATGGGTGCTGAATATCTTTTCATGACCAATGCTGCCGGCGGCGTGAACTTTGGATTTTCCCAGGGTGACTTCATGATAATCAGCGACCATATTTCTTCATTTGTTCCTTCGTCACTGATAGGTCTTAACGGTGATGAATTTGGCCCGCGCTTTCCTGACATGAGCCAGGTTTACAGGGAAGACTTGCGGAAGCTGATTCATTCTTCTGCGGACAGGCTTGGAATAAAGATGCAGGAAGGTGTTTACCTTCAGTTTACGGGACCTGCCTATGAGACGCCTACGGAAATCAAGATGGCCCGAAGCCTTGGAGCTGATGCTGTCGGCATGAGTACGGTGTGCGAGGCTGTTGCTGCAAACCACATGGGAATGAAGATATGTGGAATTTCCTGCATAACAAACCTTGCGTGCGGAATGACAAAGGCTGCCCTTAGCCATGAGGAAGTAAAGGAAGTTGCAAACCGTGTTTCCAGGGATTTTAAGCTGCTTGTGACCGATGTAATCCGTCAAATCGGGGAATTGTAAAATTCGGACATGAATTTGAATTCATTGGAAAAATTATTGACTGATTTTCTAAAAAGATTTATAAATTAGCCATCGAGGACAAAGAAGTCACTGGTTGCGGGTAGCAGTCGGTGACTTTTTTTTTCTGAAAATTTTTCTTTTGGCACAATGGCGTGCCGTGACAATCTGGTTTTTCCAAGTAACCCTGAAAACCAGTAATATCACGGCACGCCTTTTTTTTGGAGGTTTGTTATGGAAGAAGTTTTTGCCAGCGCTTCTGATTTGTGGGGAGTTTGGTTCCTTATAGGAGCTGCCCTGGTATTCTGGATGCAGTGTGGATTTGCAATGGTTGAAACAGGATTCACCCGTGCAAAGAACACAGGTAACATCATCATGAAGAACCTTATGGACTTCTGTATTGGTACTGTTACTTTCATTCTCATTGGTTTTGGCCTTCTCCTTGGAGAGAATGCACTTTTTGGTTTCCTTGGAAAACCTAACTGGCAGGTTTTTACAGACTATGCAAACTTTGACTGGTCTGGATTTATCTTTAACCTGGTATTCTGTGCAACAACAGCAACAATCGTTTCAGGTGCCATGGCAGAACGCACAAAGTTCCTTTCTTACTGCGTTTACTCTGCAATCATTTCCGGTATCATCTATCCAATTGAAGCACACTGGACATGGGGTAACGGTTTCCTTGCAGCTGCAGGATTCCATGACTTTGCAGGTTCAGCATGCATTCACATGGTTGGTGGTATCAGTGCCCTTATCGGTGCAAAGATGGTTGGCCCACGTATTGGAAAATTCGTAAAGGGAAAGGACGGAAAGATTGAAGGAGTTAATGCCTTCCCTGGTCACAACATCCCTATCGGTGCCCTTGGTGTATTCATCCTCTGGTTGGGTTGGTACGGATTCAACGGTGCAGCTGCAACATCACTTTCACAGCTTGCTTCAATCTTTGTAACAACAACAATCGCTCCTGCAATTGCAACAGTTACATGTATGATCTTCACATGGATCAAGTTTGGTAAGCCTGATGTTTCCATGTGTCTTAACGCTTCCCTTGCAGGTCTTGTAGCAATCACGGCTCCTTGTGATGTAACGGATGCAGCAGGTGCAGTTGCAATCGGTGTGGTTGCAGGTCTTCTTGTAGTATTCGGTGTTTGGGTCATGGACTACAAGCTCCATATCGATGACCCGGTTGGTGCTGTTGCAGTTCACTGCCTTAACGGTATCTGGGGAACAATTGCAACAGGTCTTTTTGCAAATCCTGCAGTTCCTGGATATGCAATTGCAGATGCAGCCGGTGAAGAAATGGCCGGTGTATTCTACGGCGGTGGATTCAAGCTTCTTGGAATCCAGTTTGGCGGTATGTGTGCAATCATCCTTTGGACTGTTGTAATGATGGTTATCACATTCTCGGTAATCAAGAAGGTTCTTGGTCTCCGCGTAACCGCAGAAGAAGAAATCGTAGGTCTTGACAAGCTTGAACATGGTCTTGATTCAGGTTATGCAGGATTCCTTACACAGTACTCTGCTGATGAAGTTGCAGAAGCTGCACAGGCAGGAATCAGCATCGACCAGGCAGTTCCGGTTGTTACACCTGCTGCAAGCGTACCTGCTACAGTTGCAAGTTCAACGGATGCAGTTTGCCACAAGGTTGTCATCATTACAAGACAGAACAAATTCAATGTTCTTAAGGCTGCCATGAACTCAATCGGTGTAACTGGAATGACAGTTGTAAACGTAATGGGTTGTGGAATGCAGAAGGGTGCAAGCGAATACTACCGCGGTGTTCCGGTTGACATCCAGCTGCTTCCAAAGATCAAGGTTGAAATCGTGGTTGCAAAGGTTCCTGTAGATACTGTTGTAGAATCTGCAAAGAAGGCCCTTTACACAGGTCACATCGGAGACGGAAAGATCTTCGTATACCCTGTAGAAAACGTAATCAAGGTTCGCACCGGCGAATCTGGCTTTGATGCATTGCAGGACTCAGAATAGTAAGGCGAGTTTCCGAAAGGAAACTCGGTAGGGCGCGGGGGCGCCCGCCATGCCTTGCAGGATTAAGAATAATTATTGCGAGAAAATGACTGCCATGGGCAGTCATTTTCTCTTCGGGGACTGTTCATGGCAATCCCCATTTTTTTGTGGAAAATTTCCAAAACTCCCTTATAATTGAAGGTAAGGTTCCTTGAAAAAAGAGGAACGGCATCTTGATTGTAAGGGAGTATTATTTTATGGCACGTGACATAAAGAAAATCGTTTCCCAGATGACTCTGGAAGAAAAGGCATCACTGTGTTCCGGAGCATCTTTCTGGGACACCAAGGCAGTAGACCGCCTGGGAATTCCTTCCGTAATGGTATCTGACGGCCCCCATGGTCTCAGGAAGATGAACAGGGACGGGTCAACATTGTCAACTGTATGTTTTCCGGCCGCATGTGCAACTGCATCCAGCTTTGACACGGAACTTCTTGAACAGATGGGAGATGCCCTTGGCCAGCAGTGCCGTGCCCAGGGTGTTTCAGTTCTTCTTGGACCTGCCATGAACATAAAGCGCAGTCCTTTGTGCGGCCGCAACTTTGAATACATTTCGGAAGATCCATACCTTTCCGGAAAGATTGCCGCAGCCCATATTCGCGGAGTCCAGAAATGGAATGTTGGAACTTCCGTAAAGCACTTTGCATGCAACAACCAGGAATTCTTCCGCATGAGCGTAAGTTCGGAAATTGACGAAAGGACCATGCGCGAAATCTACCTTAGCGGATTTGAGATTGCCGTAAAGGAATCAAAGCCAAAGACCATGATGGCAAGCTACAACCAGATAAACGGCGTCTATTCAACGGAAAATAAAAAGCTTCTTACGGACATTCTCCGTGATGAATGGGGATTTGATGGCTATGTAATGACGGACTGGGGCGCAGTTGCTGACCGTGCAAAGGGAATCGCCGCGGGCCTTGACCTTGAGATGCCTGCAAGCGGTGGAGTCAATGATGCAAAAATCGTTGAGGCCGTGAAGGCTGGCACCCTTGATGAAAGGCTCTTGGACAAGGCTGTTGAAAACATGCTTCGGGTTCTCTATGACTATGTGGACAATCCTCACGAAGATGCAGTCTTTGACAATGACCGCGACCATAAGAAGGCTGTTCAGATTGAAAGTGAATGTGCGGTTCTCCTTGAAAACAACGGAATTCTTCCATTAAAAAAGGACGCAAAGGTTCTTTATGTTGGTGAATTTGCAAAGGTTCCACGGTTCCAGGGCGGCGGCTCAAGCCACATTAACTGCTGCAGGGTAACCAGTGCCCTGGATGCTGCCCTTGAGAAAAAGCGCAGTGTTGAATACTGCAAGGGCTTTCCTGCAGACAGGGACTTGACCGATGAATCGGAAATCAAGGCTGCCGTGGAAAAGGCAAGGTCAGCCGACGTGGTGGTTGTGTTTGCAGGTCTTCCTGATGTAATTGAAAGCGAAGGCTTTGACAGAAAGAACATGGACCTTCCTGCATGCCAGAACAGGCTTATTGAAGAAATCCTCAAGGTGAACAGGAATGTGGTGGTAGTCCTTCATAACGGTGCCCCTGTGGTTCTTCCATGGAGAAAGGAAACGGGTGCAATCCTTGAAATGTATCTTGGCGGCCAGGGTGTTGGGGAAGCAACGGACATGCTCCTTTACGGCGAGGCAAATCCATGCGGTCACCTTGCAGAAACGTTCCCCCTGCGCGTAGAGGACACTCCATGCTACCTTTCCTTTGGCGGAGACGGAATCACGACAAAATATGACGAAGGTGTTTTCGTAGGCTACCGCTATTACGAAAAGAAAAGGATTCCTGTTGCATACGCCTTTGGCCATGGACTTTCGTACACCACATTTGAAATCAGCAACCTGACATTAAGCTCAGCAGAACTTAAGGAAGGGGGAACCGTAACTGCCACAGTTGATGTCAGGAATACGGGAAAGGTTGCCGGTAAGGAAGTCGTCCAGTTTTATGTTGCAGACAGAACAAAGACCTTTGGCCGCCCTGTAAAGGAACTCAAGGGCTTTAAGAAAGTTTACCTTGAGCCTGGGGAGAAAAAAAAGGTTTCTGTTGAACTTGACGCACGTAGCCTTAGCTACTATGAAACAAGAATCGATGACTGGTATGCAAGAAGCGGAGAATATGAAATCTGCGCCGGTAATTCCAGCGACAACATTCAGGCTGTGGCAAAGCTGAACTATACTGCATGCCGGTTCCTTCCCCTTGAGATAAAGGGCGACACGACCTTCAGTGCCCTTCTTGAAGATGAAAGGACAGCACCGATATTCAAGGCTTACCTTAAGGCAAACGACAAGGGCAGCGATGATACGGTCATTGGCGACATGGGGGCTGCTGCAAAGGAAATGGCAGACGCAATGTTCCAGGGCTTTCCGCTCAAGTCCCTTTTCAGCTTTGGAATGGGAACAAGGGAAGCTGCGGAAAAGCTAATTGCCGACCTGAAATTGGCAACCGGTTTCCAAAATGAGCGTTTTTAATCTTGACAAATTTCATGGGGGAAAATAAAATAGAGCTATGGACTTAAGAACAGTATTAACACCTGACACCGTAGACCTTCACCTTAAAGGTACTACTAAGGAAGAAATTATCGACGAACTCCTCGAGATTCTTGTAAAGGCTGGCAAGGTAACAGATAAAGCATCTGCAAAGGAATGTGTACTTGACCGTGAACGCAAAATGTCAACTGGCATGAAGCACGGAATCGCCATTCCACACGGTAAGACAGACACTGTATCTGACCTTGTTGCATGTATCGGCGTATCAGACAATCCTGTAGACTTTGACAGTCTTGACCAGGAACCATGCCGCATCTTCATCATGACACTTTCACCTGTAAACAAGACAGGACCTCACCTTCAGTTCCTTGCTGAAGTAAGCCTCTTGTTCAAGTCGGCAGACAAGCGTGCCCAGATTCTCAACACACAGGACAAGGCAGAAGTAATCAAGATTCTTACTGAATAGAGTATCTTCTATAGAATAGTTTGATCGTACTTCATATGATGACCTCCGTATTTACTGCGGGGGTTTTTTGTTTTTAAAGGTGATGGAATGGGGGCCGGGTGGAGGGCTATCGGTGACAGGGTGATTGCTTTTCTGCATTATTTGTACTTGACATTATTTTAAATTTTGTCATAATAAAAGGGCACCGTGGGGATACCATCTGCAGGTGCCACAACTTTTTACTTGAGAGGTTTTTTTATGTCTAAAAAATACGCTTTTTTGTTTCCTGGACAGGGCGCTCAGGCTCCTGGTATGGCAAAGGATATAGCAGAAAGTTCTGCTGCTGCAAAGAAAGTTATCGATGATATTTCAGCATTGACTGGTCTTGACATGCCAAAGCTTTTGTGGGAATCGACTGCAGAAGACCTTGCAAGAAGTGACAACAGCCAGATTGCAATCACTGCGGTATCTCTTGCAACAATGGCAGCCCTCAAGGAAAAGGGAATCGAGCCAAGTTCTGCTATGGGATTTTCCCTTGGTGAATTCCCGGCCCTCTATGCTGCAGGCGTTCTTTCATTTGAAGATGTAGTAAAGGTTGTTCGCCAGCGCGGACTCATCATGCAGAAGGTTTGCGAGGAAATCGCTGCACAGAACGAAGGACACGCTCCTGGAATGACAGCAGTTCTCGGTCTTTCTCCAGACCAGGTTAAGGCCGTTGTTGAACCAATCGCCGACGCCTATGCTGCAAACATGAACAGCGTAAAGCAGACTGTAGTATCAGGAACTTTTGAAGCCCTTGAAAAGGTTGAAGCTGCTGCAAAGGAAGCAGGCTGCCGCCGTGCAGTTCGCCTCAAGGTTGCAGGTCCGTTCCATTCACCACTCATGCAGGCTGCTGCAGTTGAATTTGAAAAGTTCCTTGAAGGAATCACATTCAACGATCCAAAGATCAATCTTTTCTCAAACGTTACGGGCGGAAAGGTAATCGATGGCGACCAGGCAAAGAAGGCTGCTGTCCTCCACCTTACGCATCCTGTTCTCTGGACAGATGAAGAAGCATGCCTTGCCGGTGTAATCAAGGAAGACGGAATCGAAAATTCAGCACTCCTTGAAGTGGGACCTGGAAAGGTTCTTTCTGGCCTTTGGGGACAGACTGAATGCGGTGCAGAAATCGCAGTTGTTCCTGTTAATGCTGCAGCTGACATCAGCGCACTCTAATATTGTTGAATAAACTGACATTGTTTAATAAAATGTCATAAAGGGTTGGCCGGGGAATTTTTCTCCGGTATAAGCGGCCCTTGGGGCAAAATCTTATGGAAGGGCAGGATGGTAACTGCAGGGATTTCGACTTCTGCTGTTGCGGCTGCCATCTCCTTTGGGTTTGCGTTTCAGATTTTTATAGGAGAACCAGATGAAACTTCTTGAAAACAAGAAAGCTCTTGTTACCGGATCTTCACGTGGAATCGGTAAGGCTATTGTAGAAACTTATCTTAGGAACGGATGCGAAGTTTGGGGACTTTGTTCAAAGCCTTCTGCTGCAAAGGAATCCCTTGAATCCCTGGCTGCAGAAAACGGGGTCAAGTTCCATGAAATCTATGCTGATGTTGGAAATGCAGAGCAGGTTACGGAAGTTGTAAAGGCAGCCCTTGCAGAAGCAGGCGGATTTGACGTTCTTGTAAACAATGCCGGCATTACACGCGACGGCCTTTCATTCAGGATGAAGAAGGATGACTGGGACGACGTTCTCAGGATCAACCTTACATCTGTGTTCCTCATTTCCCAGATCGTATCAAACGACATGATCAGAAAGCGTGCAGGTTCCATCATCAACATGTCTTCGATTGTTGGCGTTCACGGAAACGGTGGCCAGGTTAACTATTCTGCATCAAAAGGTGGCGTAATTGCATACAGCAAGTCGCTTGCTGCAGAAGTTGGTGCACGCGGTGTTCGTGTCAATGCAATTGCACCAGGCTTTATTGAAACTGACATGACAAACGTCCTTAAGGAAGAAGTAAAGGCTGCCATGGCAGAAAAGATTCCTTTAAAGAGACCTGGAAAGCCTGAAGACATTGCAAATGCTGCACTGTTCCTCGGAAGCGACCTTTCGACATACGTTACAGCCCAGGTTCTCGGCGTAGACGGTGGTATGGGAGCTTAAACTCGGTAGTTCAAGGCGCAGCTTTGAACGCAGAGGTATGGGAGCTTAATTTAATTCGCGTTCAGGCGCGGCATTAGTTTTTGATTTTTACTGCGGTTTCCGGGGCAGTGGCTTCCGGGCTGCATTTACCGCTAGGGCGGATATTTTTATAGGAGATTAAAATGAGAAGAGTAGTAGTTACAGGTCTTGGTTGTGTATCACCAGTTGGAAATTCAGTTGCAGAAACATGGGCTTCAGTAAAGGCCGGAAAGTGCGGTATTGCTGCAACAACAAGATATGACACAACAGCCTTCAAGGTAAAGTATTGTGCAGAAGTAAAGAACTTCAATGCAACTGATTACATGGACGAAGCCGCAGCACGCAAGATGGCTCCATTTTCACAGTATGCCGTAGCAGCTTCAAAGATGGCCCTCGAAGATTCAGGCCTCATGGGAAAGCAGGAAATCCTCGACGACACGGCAGTATATCTTGGTGTTGGAATCGGCGGTCTTGACGTAACAGAAGACAGCATGAAGTCTTACATTTCTTCTGAATACAAGCGCGTTCCACCAATGACAATTCCAGAACTCATTCCAAACGAAGCTGCTGCCAACGTATCACTCCAGTTTGGACTTCACGGAGCTACACACACAGTTGCAACAGCATGTGCATCTGGAACAGACGCCCTCGGAAACGCACTCGACGTAATTCGCTCAGGACGCTACGACGTAATTCTTGCAGGTGGAGCAGAAAGCACACTCTGCGGATTCGGAACACTTTCGTTCACAGTTCTCCATGCACTTTCTTCAAAGTGGGCAGACGATCCTTCAAAGGCATGCCGTCCATTCGACAAGAACCGCGACGGATTTATCATGGGTGAAGGCGCAACAATTCTCGTACTCGAAGAATACGAACACGCAAAGGCACGCGGTGCAAAGATTTACTGCGAACTTGCAGGTTACGGTTCATCTTCTGATGCATACCACCTTACAGCTCCAAACCCAGACGGAATCTGCGGTGCAAAGGCAATGACAATGGCAATGAAGGACGCTGGTGTAAAGCCGGAAGAAGTTACATACTACAACGCCCACGGAACTTCAACAAAGCTCAACGACTCTGGCGAAACAAAGATGCTCCACATCGCATTCGGTGAAGCTGCAAAGGGACTCCACATTTCTTCAACAAAGTCTATGACTGGTCACTGTCTCGGAAACGCAGGTTCACTTGAAGCCCTCATGTGCGTAAAGGCAATTGAAGACAGCTATATTCCGGCAACAATCAACCTTGACGAACCTGATGTAGAAGGCGGATGTGACCTTGACTACACACCAAACAAGGGTCTTGAAATGCCTGTAAATGTTGCAATGAGCGGAAACTTTGGTTTCGGTGGACACAACGGTATCGTAGTATTCAAGAAGGTTAACTAGTTTTCCGGACGGAATCATCATAAGGGGGTGGGGAGAAGTCTCTCCCCTGGTCGGCACTAAAGTCGCCTTGCGCCTTCATTGCCTCCACACCCCTCTCTGCGGGGACACCCCGCAACGCCCCGTTAGCACATAATGGGGTAATTTTATTTTTGAGGTATTAACATGAGCGTAACAACAGACATCAAGTCACTTTTGCCACACCGCGAACCATTTCTCTTTGTAGATGAAATCATCAGCTGCGACGACGAAGGAAGCGTAAGCGAACACACATTCACGGAAAACGAATTCTTCTTCAAGGGACACTTTCCTGAATATCCTGTAGTTCCTGGAGTCATCCTCTGCGAGACAATGGCACAGGCAGGTGGGGCAGCATTGAGCTACCAGAAGAAATTTGAAGAAGGCGCACTGTTCTTCTTTGCAACACTGGACAAGGTAAAGTTCCGCAACCAGGTACGTCCTGGCGACAAGGTGCGCATGGAAATCAAGAACCTTCGCGTAAGCCCAAAGATGATCAAGCAGTCCGGCAAGGCATACGTCGGCGACACCCTCTGCGCTGAAGCTGAATGGATGTGTTTAGTTGGCAAAGCCAACTAGTACAGTTTCGTTGAAGCTGAATGGTAAGGCCGTGCGCGTGAGCGCACAGTCAAATCTTCCTTACCGCCGCGGATCGCGCAGCGAACGCATGTGTTTAGTTGGCAAAGCCAACTAAACACAAACGGGAGCAACGCGGACGTATGAGTCTAGTAACGCCTGCGCTAATCGCAGGCGTAGTGGCATGCTTGCATGCGGTCATCTTTTTGGGCATTTTCATTTGCTCACATTTTTTTCCAAGTTTTATACCCATTTTTCCTAATTTTTTACTATCTTTTTTATATGAAGATAGAAATCAAACCTTATGACGACACCTACATGGCAGTCAGCTTCCCAGAAGGCTTTAATCTAGCCCTCCTGAATTCAGTTCGCAGCATTCCGGAAAGAATATGGAACAACGACGAAAAATTGTGGCTTGTTCCAAACACTCAAGGCGCCTTAAATCAATTGAAGAATAATCTATTTGAAACAGGGCTTTTTAATGTGGATGGCATGGATCCTGGCAGTGAAGAAATATCTGCTGCTCCTATGGATTCAATAAAGCGGATGCAGGAAGTCCTAAAGGCCAAGAACTACAGCGAGAAAACCTGTGAGGCTTACAAAAAGTGGGTGGAAGCATTCCTTGAAAAATATGGTCATAAAAATAATTTAGGTCAGGCAGAAATCAACGGCTATCTGACGGAACTGGCCGTAAAAAAGCACGTAAGCCCTTCAACACAAAATCAGGCGCTGTCAGCATTGCTCTTTTATTTTAGGTTTGTTAAAAATGAAAATCCTGTTGAACTTGCATCTGTAATTCACGCAAAGAAGAAGGAGAGGATTCCTGTAGTCTTTAGCAGACAGGAAGTTGTTTCCGTCATAGGCAATTTAAGCGGAAGCAAGCAGCTGGCCGCAGAATTGATGTATGGAACAGGAATGCGCCTTAATGAAGTATTGGCATTGAGAATTCTTGATGTTGATTTTGACATGAACGAAATAATAGTCCGTCATGGTAAAGGGGACAAAGACAGGCATGTAATGCTTCCGCAAAAACTTATTCCCAAGATTAGGGAACAGATGGTCTTGGTAAGGAAAATTCATCAGAGAGACCTGGAAGACGGCTTTGGAAAAGTTGCAATGCCAAATCAGCTTGAGAAAAAAAATCCGGCAGCAGCAAAAGAATTCAAGTGGCAATGGCTGTTCCCCCAGAAGAACCGGTGGAAAAACAGGGAGACAGGCGAAGAAGGCCGCTGGCACCTGGACGAATCATTGCTACAGAAAGCCGTAAAAAAAGCCATTCTTGAAGCTGGAATCAATAAAAATGCCAGCTGCCACACCTTCCGCCATTCTTTTGCAACTCATCTTCTTGAAAATGGATATGACATAAGAACCGTCCAGGAACTGCTTGGCCATTCAGACCTACGGACTACAATGATCTATACTCACGTCTTGAACAAGGGCGCCGGCGGCGTAATCAGTCCCCTGGACAGGATGTGAGATTATCTGTATCCGTATAAACTTCCAGGAATTTGTGATATAATGGAAGAAACTATCCCGCCACGAATCTTATACGGACAAAAAAACAGTATAATAAATTTATGCGGGATACGGAGAAGATATGTTATGTGGACGCCCGCACTGGGGCGCTTTTGGGGAAAATGGAGGAAACTATGGCAAAACAAGGAAAATCTCGTCCAGCAGGAAAAAATCATGCTGCTGATATCAAAAATGCAAATAAAGGCACGCGGGGGACAAACATTACCTATGATAAAAATCAAGGAAATCGAGGAAAACAATTAAATCCAAATCAACGGAAAGGAAAATAAAAAATTCTAAACAAAACAGAGAGATATAATGACTGACAAAATCTTAGGTAAATATAAAAT
>JAZLGN010000023.1:0-34976 GCA_045616325.1 Treponema sp. | reverse complement strand
CATCCATACCTACATAAATTATACTTTCCATTGGTGAGTCTCCTTTGTTTGCGGTAATCCGGCCGCTTTTTTTGTCTCAAACTAAAGTTTGCCGTAAATCCACGATTTACAACATAGCTGAGGCTCACCATATTGTGTGTTGAATTGATTTTATTGCAAGGAATTTCTAGCCCCCCAGGGCCAGCCTAGCCGGGATTGAAATGGACGCGAAGCGTGGGGATGGATAAAAAAGAGATCCCGAAATAAATTCGGGATGACAGTTGCAGCGGCACTGCTCCTGCTAAAAGGTGTAGGCAAGTTCCCTTGGGGCATCCTCCGCCTTTGACCTGCTTTTCTTAAGCCTGACTGCAACCTCCCCGTTTTTGTCAAGGTCGATTTCTGCATTGGTCTTTTTGCCGGCATCACTTTCTGCGCAGTTTTGGAGCAGCAGGTCTGCCAGGGGATCTTCTATCTTGCGCTGAATCAGGCGGCGCATCGGGCGGGCACCCATGCTGGGGTCGTAACCGTTGTCGATGAACCACTCGCGGGCAGCAGTCTTTACCTTTAGCTCAATGTTTTTTTCTTCCAGGCGCAACTGCAGCTGGTCAAGCTGGATGTCAAGGATCTGGCCTATCTGCTCACGGTTAAGGGCATCAAAGACAATGACGTCGTCCACGCGGTTCAATAGCTCCGGTGCCATGATGCGCTTGAGTTCCTGGAGGGCACTGGCCTTTATCTCGCTGTACGGGAGGACGCCTTCCTTCGTGGTGCTGAACCCCATGCGGCTGTCGGCCATTATCTCACGGGCACCTGCATTGCTTGTCATGATGACGATGGTGTTGCGGAAGGAAACAGTGTGGCCCAGGTTGTCCTTGAGTTCACCTTCTTCCAGGAGCTGGAGAAGCAGGTTGAATATGTCGTGATGAGCCTTTTCTATTTCATCAAGGAGAACAACGCTGTAGGGGCGGCGGCGAACCTGTTCCGTAAGCATTCCCCCTTCTTCATAGCCAACGTATCCAGGAGGCGCACCAACCAGGCGGCTGGCATTCTGCTTTTCCATGTAGTCGCTCATGTCCACGCGGATAAGGGCATCTTCCGAGCCAAAGAGGAATTTTGCAAGGATCTTTGCAAGCTGGGTTTTTCCGACTCCCGTTGGTCCCAGGAATATGAAGGATCCCATGGGACGGCGGCTTGAGGAAACTCCTGCACGGCTTCTTCGGACTGCGCTTGAAATGAGGCGCACTGCCTCATCCTGGCCCACAACTTCCTTATGGATTGTTTTTTCCATGTCAAGGAGACGGCGGCTCTTGTCGTCATCAAGGTTTGACACGTCGATTCCCGTCATGTCTGCAATTATGCGGCACACGTCATCCCTTGTCACGCGCCTGCCGCTGTTCTGGGCAGACATCTTCCACTGGCGGTTAAGGTCGTCTATTCCTGCACGCAGTTCGTTGACCTTGTCACGGATGAATGCGGCCTTTTCGTATTCCTGGCTTGCAACAAGGGCACGCTTCTGCTCGTTGAGGCGGGCAAAATCCGATTCCATCTGCTCAAGGCCTTCCGGCTTTGAATTTTCCGTTATTTTTTTTGCAGCCCCCGCCTCGTCAAGGATGTCTATTGCCTTGTCCGGCAGGAACCTTTCGTTTATGTAGCGCTTTGAATACCTCACGATAAGCGGGATTACGTCGTCATCATAGGCAACGTTGTGGTATTCCTCGTACTGCTTCTTGAGTCCAAGGAGAATCTGCTCCGTTTCCGACTCCAGGGGTTCTTCCACACTGACCATCTGGAATCGTCTTACAAGGGCGCTGTCCTTTTCAAAATACTTTCTGTATTCCTTTGTTGTTGTTGCGCCTATGATCTGCATTTCTCCGCGGCTCAGGGCAGGCTTTATCATGTTGCTTGCATCCATGCTTCCTTCAGGACCGCCGGCACCGATGATGGTATGAAGCTCATCCAGGAAGAGGATTATGTTTTTTGCTTCCTTTATTTCCTTCATGACGCGCTTGAGCCTTTCCTCAAATTCGCCGCGGTACTTTGTTCCGGCAATCATGGCTGCCAGGTCCAGCTGAAGGATCCTCTTGTTCATGAGTCCTGCAGGTACCGTTCCCCGGGCAATCATCTGGGCAAGGCCTTCTGCAATGGCGGTCTTTCCGACACCGGGTTCCCCGACGAGGACAGGATTGTTCTTTGTGCGGCGGCTCAGGATTTGAATGGTGCGGAAAACTTCCTTCTGGCGGCCGATGACAGGGTCAAGGAGTCCATCCTTTGCAGCCTGGGTCAGGTCGCGGCTGAACTGGTCAAGTATGGAACCGTTCTGCCTTTGCTTTTTTGCGGAAGATCCGTCGGCCATGAATGGATGCGGCTGGTTAAAAAGTTCGCCTGCCATCCTTGGTTCAACAGCCTGGCTTTCTCCCGGACCTGCCATTAGTGCGGAAGAGGGCAGTTTTTTTTCTATTTCGAATACGGCTTTCTTTACTGCGTCATAACCTATTCCAGCCTTGCGGAAGTATGCCCACAGCAGGGAATGTTCTTCCGAGATGGATGCAAGCACCATGTGTTCCGTGCCGACAAAGGTTGAATCCATGGATTTTGCAACAAGGGTGCACTGCTGGAGGAATTTGTCCGTGCGCGGTGAATTGGGTATCGTCTTGAGTTCCCCCGCGGCTCCACGGCTCTGGAAGCTCTGCTCAATGGCAAGCTGCAATGTAAGCACGTTTATGCGAAGCTGCTGAAGGACTATGTAGCCAAGTCCGTCTGCCGATTTTAGCAGTGCAAGGATTATATGTTCAGGTTCTATGAATTTGCTTCCAGAGTAGTAGGCTTCATCCTGGCTCAATGCCACAAGAAGGCGGCGTGCCCTTGGTGAAAAATTTTCGTACATGTTACACCTCCAGGTTTTCAAAGGCTTCCTGCAATATCAGCGCACGAAGCCGTTCCGTTTTTTTCTGATGGTTGTCCGCTATGTCCTTTTCAAAGGTTAGCTTTTCATTGGTCAAAAGGTATTCAAGGTGTCCTTCCTGAACCCTGTACAAAAGGGCGTTCAGCACCTCAAGGCTTACGGGAAGTTTTTTTCTGGTACGGGTTGCAGCTCCTGCAGTTCCCCCAAGGAATCCGTTTTCCACTCCGACCTTTACGCCGCTGATGATTTCGATGGATTCCCTCAGGGTTACAAAGAAGCTGTGCTTTGCAAGAGACAGTGCCCTGTATGCAAAGTTTGCCAGCTGGGTCCTGTGTTCCGTCCTGCATGACTTTCTTGCCTGGCGTTCAAGGAGAATGAGCTGCCTTACTGCAATGTCCAGGCTTGCAATCTGTTCAAGTTCCGTTCCGCCGGCACCACTGCGGCCGGTGATTATGTAGTAGCTTCCAAGGGATGCACCTGCTGCTTCTGCACCAAATCCCGAAAGGTATTCGGAACCTGCCGCACCGTAGGCTGCATAAAGGTTGAACCCTTCTTCCGACAGTTTCCTTGACTGCTCCGGTATCTGGCCGAGAAGTGTCATGGCCGGAAGGTGGAGCTTTACTGCAACGTTCAGGCCGCTGCCAGAATTCAATATGGAAGAATTGAGGTAGCCGTAGTCATAGCTTGCTGCAAACTGAATGTGGTGCTGGAGCTGCTCGTCAAGGGAATAAACCTGCCGTGTGGTTGTGTCTATGTCAAGTCCTGAACCAAAGGAACAAAGGTGCAGGTGATCATCGGTGTTTACTGTGCATGCAAGCTTGCCGTCGTTGCGGAATATTATGCCGGCTTTTTTTCCTTCATAGGGAGGAAGGATGCCACGCTCGTTCATTACCTTTCTTGCAATGTCGTCAAGGTCGGAAACCCACACAAGCTGGTAGCTGTTGATTTCCGGAAGATAGTTGAATGCATCAAAGACAATGGATCTTATGCGCTCGCTTTCGTTGTCGTCTAGGCGCGATGGAAAGGGAAAGTTTGCAAGGTTACGGGCAAGAATGCTTTTTGTTCCGCAGACAACATCCATGTCTTCTCCCTTCTGGGCATACCATGCATCAGGACTTGAGGATGCCGGTTTTTTCTTGGCAGGCATCAGCTGTTCCCTCCGTCGCTTACGGACTGCTTTTCCAGGGCCTTAAGATAGTCACGGTACATGGCTGCCTTTTCGTAGTTTTCTTCCTTGAGGGCATCGTTCAGCTTGTTCTGGAGCATGATGCGGTCCGTCAGGACTGAATGGACGGTGCTCAACCTGGCTGGCATTGTCCCCTTGTAAATTGTCTTGACGCCGTTTTTTTCAAGGTACTGGCGCACGTCATTCTTGAAGATTGAATAGCATTCAGGGCATCCGGTTTTTCCAGTCTTCTTTATGGAACCAAGAGATGTTGCACATACAGGGCAGATGCGGTTGTCCTTTTCATGCACCTTCTTTGTAATCTCAGCAAGTTCCTTGAAAAGGTTGCCCAATGAGGCCTGTATGTTTTTAGCGTCGGGAGTAAATCCCCTTTCGATTGCACAGCTCATGCATAAATTTATCTTCTTTCGGGAGCCTTCACCTGACATCTGTTCCATGAAGATTTCAGCTTCCCTTTCCTGGCAGAAATCGCAAAGCATTGTTTTTCCTTTAATGTATTATTCTTCTATAGTAATTATAATATACAAGAAAATGGCTATTATTTCAAACTTAGGGCATCTCTAAAGATGCCTGCTAATGTTCCTGCGGCTGATGCTGATGGCTGGCATCAATGCCATGATGATGGAAAGAACGAGGGTTACGGCTGCAATCAGTCCAAGTTCCCCCCATGGAATGTACACCGGTATTTCCTGAAGGTAATAGGCTGGGTCCAGGATCATGACCTTGTTCCCGAAGGTAAAGAAATTGACCGCATGCTCTATGGCCCTGATGAGGGGATTTGCAAACACGGAGATGATTATTCCAAGGGGAAGTCCAAGGAGGATGCCTGCAACCGACGCAAATGCACCGACTGCCGTAAATGCAAGGCAGATTCCGCCGTCAGTGGCACCAGTGCTTTTTAGGACTGCAACTTCCTTTTTGCGCTCAAGGCCAGTCATCAGCACGGCAGAACTTATGTTTACTGCAGCCACAAAAATTATGAGGAGCATGACGACTACAAGCAATGCCTTTGTGGACTCAAGGTTTTCCAGCTTGTCGCTGTTTGCATCCATCCAGTCAAGGCAGTAGGAATTTTCATAATCTTCTTCATCGTAAACCTGCTGGCGGACCAATGCCATGGTATCCTGGAGCCTTGCCAAATACGGATCCACTGTCTCAAGGCCAATGACGCAATTGAAGGAATCCCTCGATACGGCGTTAATGGCAGATTCAGCAGGAACAAAAAACCACAGGGCATCCATTTCCTGATAGCCGCTTGAAACGATTCCCCGGACGGTAAATACCTTTACCCGCGGAACAAGGACATTCCCCTTGAGGATTACGCTTATCAGGTTCACCCTGTCGCCCGGATGCACTCCAAGAAGTTCCGCAATCTTCTGACCAAGAACCGCATCCTGGCTGTCCCTTAAGGTTGCGCTTCCTTCCGTAACATCAAAGAAGGCGGTAAATCCAGTGCTTTCCATAAATCCGGGAACCACACCGCGAACATAGGCACCGACTCTCTCTCCCTGTGCCCTGACCCCAACGGCAAGTGCCATTCCGCGGAATTCAGGCCATGCCTTTTTTACCCCGTCAACTTCTTCCAGCTTTTCTGAAGCTTCCAACAGCAGCCTATAGTTTTTTGCATAGGGAGACTTTCTGTCAACGCTTACCTGAATGTCCTGGCTGTCAAGGGCAATGAGCCTTCCGGTTATTCCACGGTACATTCCATTGCCTACGGAAATTACGGCTACCAGGGGAACAAGGCTTAAGGCTATGGTTGCAATTGCCCCGGCAATGCTTCTGCGCCCGTGGCCTGAATCGCTTGAAGTGCCTGCAGGTTTTGCCCTTGAGAAGAATATTTTTACTGCATACCAAAGTGCGCAGGTGGCTTTCATGCTATGGTTCCCTTTTCCAATGTAAGGATCCTGTCACCAAGGGACGCTACGGTTGGATCATGGGTTACAAGAACCAATGTCTTGCCATGCTTCCTTGACATGTCAAACAGCAGCCGTCCTGTCTGCTCTGCATTCTCCGGGTCCAGGCTGCCCGTAGGTTCATCAGCAAGAATCAGTTCCGGGTCGTTCACAAGGCTTCTTGCAACTGCAATCCTTTGACGCTCACCGCCGGAAAGCTGGGACGGAAGGTGACCTGCACGGTCAGAAAGTCCGACTTCTTCCAGGAGGGACAGGGCTTTTTCTTCCGCCTGTTTTCTTGGAGTTCCTGCCATATAGGACGGAAGGTAAATGTTTTCAAGGGCGGTAAAATCCTTTAGCAGGTGATGGAACTGGAACACGAGCCCCAGGGTTTTCCTGCGGTATTCTATCATGTCGCGCCCCTTAAGGCCCTGTACATGACATCCATTTACCAAGACCCTTCCACCTGTTGCAGAATCCAGGCCTGCAATTATGTTCAGCAGGGTGGATTTTCCGCTTCCGCTTTTTCCGCAGATGACCGTGGACTTTCCCCTTTCTATCTCCAGTGAAAGCCCCCTGAAAATCGTAAGGGATCCACCGTCATGAAAAAAAGTTTTTTCAAGTTCTTCTATCTGTACAATGGTCTCATTCATCCTTAAGCACCTCTGCAACATTCATCTTCAATACATCGCGGCTTGCCATCCACGCTGCCCCCAGGGCCGACAGCAAACCGAAAAGAAAAATCAGCACGACTTCAGTCCCATATATTTTTGCAGGAATTGAAGCATATATGCGGAACATGGAATTCCTGGTGACGGCACCAATGGCCGTAAAGATTGCCCTGATGTTTTTGCTTACAAGAATGCCCAAAACCGTTCCGGGAAGGGAACCTGCAAGACCTGTGACTGCCCCCTGAAAAATGAACACAAGCCTGACCTGGCCGGCATCTGCACCAAGGGCAGAAAGGACTGCAATTTCCTTCTTGCGCTCAAAGACAAGCCTCTTTAATGCATTGAAAATATTCACGGCAACAACGACAAAAATCAGGAAAACCACAAGGAACAGGACGTTTTTTTCCATGCGGAGGACACCAAAAAAGCTGCGGTTAAATTCCCTCCAGCTCTGTATTTTTGCATGGGGAAACTGCCTTTTCAATTTCTGGATGACACTTCCTTCCCTGCCATCTGCAACCTTTAGTCCCATGACAAGTTTTCCACTTTCCGCAAGTTCCTCAAGATCGGGAGGAAGAGCCACAAATGCATAGCCCTGGTTTATGTCTCCATAGCCGCAGAAAAACACTCCGGTTACGGTATATTCCCTTGATTCCGTAAGGATTCCCCCTTCTGCGGAAGAAATCAATGCAACCCTTATCTTTGTACCTGGAGCAGCCTTAAGTTCCCTTGCAAGGGTGTTCCCAAGAATTATCTTGTCCCCGCCGTTCAGGTCAAAATCTCCATAGATCATCTGCACCTGGGAAGCAAATCCTTCATCTGCCGTGACCACATTCTTTGGCAGGGAACGGATTATGGCAGCAGCCTGACGGCCCCGCTCGGTTACAACAAGCCCCTGGGCGTCATAAAAGGGAACTGCAGCCTTTATTTCCCTGCCATGTTCTGGTCCAGTCATTGACTCAAGCTGAATGCGTTCCATGGAACTAAGGCCGCTTACCCTTACGTGATAGCTTGAAATTTCCCTTATGGCATCTATGAAAGTCAGCTGGAAACCGTTCATTACGGACATGACGACTATGAGGGCCATTACGCCAAAGGCAACTCCGACGGAGGCAATGGACGACGTGGCCCGTGACCTTCCCTTCCGGTCAACCTTGCAAAAGCGGAAGGATACAAACATTACCCAGTTTTTAAGCAAATCCCTGATTTTTTTCACCGCATGGACTCCTGGAAGAAATTTTCCTCGACCTTGGTTCCATCTTCATAAACCGCCCTGATTCCTGACGTCTTTGAAAAATATACAGTTTCCGTCCAGCTGTTGTCGCCGGAATACCTTACCACAAGCCTTAGCTGGCCGTCTTCGTACAGACGCATGTCCGGGGTTGAGGAAAGTTCCGTATAGGCATAGACCGTCCTTTTTTCATAGACAAGTTTTGTACGGCGGCTTCCAGTCGTGGCGTTGATTTTTTCCTCGTAGAATTTTTCGTCTTCCTCGCTTATGCGGTTTTCATTGTCATAGGAATAAGTTGATACGGAAGCAAGTTTTTTTACCCGCCTTGTTTTTTTTTCCTTGGAGCCATCCTCTTTTTTTGAACCGTCTTTTTTTGAATTTTCTTCTTCTGGAATTTCTTCATCTTCAAGATTGTATTTTGTAACCTTTACGGCAAGTCCTTTTTTATTGAGGACTGACTCGGTTACGGTGGCAAGGTCAAAATCTTCTTCAATAAATGTGCTGCCCTTTTCGCCATAAGTCCACTTTCTTTTTACGGAAAGGACTGAAGATGCAACTGATTCCTTGTTCTTCCATTCAAGCTGCTCTATCCTGCGAAAGCTGCTGTCAAACTTGGTGCGCACGAAAGTTTCATCATTTATGGAAACCATGGACATGCTGTTTCGGTCAATGTCAGCAAGGGAAAATTTTTCCTCGCCGTATTCGTAAAGCTTCATGCGCTGAAGGCTTCGCCTGTATGTCCGTTCTGCAACCGGCTCGTCCTTTTCATTGTCCCATTCGCCATCGAAGTCTGCAAGAAATTCATCCGCCTTTTCCTCGCCGCCAATGAATTTTACAAGCTCAAGGCGTCGTTCCATAAGCTGCTCGTTAGTCTTTGGATTACGCTCAAGGAGCTGAGCAAAGTCATAGTGCAGTTGGGAATACAGGGGAAAAAGAAGATATAGGGAAAGGGCTGCAGTTGCTAGATCCATCATTCACCAAGTCCAAGGAATTCGTTCACGTATTTTTCCGGGTCAAAGGGTGCAATGTCATCATGCTTTTCACCGGTGCAGACGTAGAGAACGGGAATCCCCATGTCGCGGCCGATGGAAACAATGCATCCACCCTTGGCTGTAGAATCGTATTTTGTAAGAATCAGGGCGTCAATTCCAACGGCTTCTGAAAAGACTTCCGCCTGCCGGACTGCATTCTGACCTGTGGTTGCGTCAAGGACAAGAATTCTCCTGTAGCAATCTGGGTCTGCCTTTTGCAAGCATATCCTGTCTATTTTCTTAAGTTCGTTTACAAGATTTTCCTTGTTGTGAAGACGGCCTGCAGTGTCTGCAAGGACAAGGCCTCCGCCATTGGCACGGCATGCATCAGCTGCGTCAAAGACTACGGCAGAAGGATCGCTTCCCATCTGGTGCTTGACTACGCGGATTCCAAGGACTTCACCATGACGACTAAGCTGGTCAACAGCTGCGGCACGGAAGGTATCGCTTGCTGCCATGATTACAGGAACATCCCTGCCAGCATGGAGCTTTGCCATCTTTGCAACGGAAGTCGTTTTTCCAACTCCATTAACGCCAAGAATCATCCACACGTTTGTCTTTGCCTTGTCCAGAACAAAATCCGCTTTCCTTACGTTTTCAAGGAGAATGGATTTTAAAAGTCCTGTAACGGATCCTTCGTCATCAAGTTTTTTCTCACGGCATTCCTTTTCCAGGCGGTCAACGATTTCCACCGCATGCTTTGCGCTTATGTCGCCTTCAATGAGGGCATCAGTAAGGTCTTCGTAGAATTCTTCCCCAATGTTTTTCCTGCTGAAAAGCCCCTTAAGTTTCTGGGCAAAAGACAATTTAGCCATTATTCAACCTCCACTGCTTCTTCATTATTTCCATCACCTGGCAAAGGATCTTCGCCGGTCTCTGATTCAGTTTTAGGCTCCGATTCCGATTCAGATTCTGACTCCGAATCAGATTCTTTTTCAGGAATGAGATATTTTTCCGATTTTCTTTCTGCACGCTCAATTTCCGCCGGGGTGGCCTTATGGGCAGTTACCGGCAAAACCGAATTGGCTGCAATAAGATACCTTGCAAGCTCATAGATGAACAAACCCGTGCAAACTCCCGTAACAGCCATGGACGTGTTCTTGTATCTTCTCCACTTGTTGACTTCATCCAGGGTGGTAAGGGAACGGTTGTTGTAGGCACGGACAGCCGAATTATATTCCCCAAGGGAATAAAGCCAGAAAGGAACGGATATGACGACAAGTGAATATGCCCTGTATGTCCAGATGCGCCGCTTGTCGATGTATGTAGCATGGTCACGTGCAGTTCCCCTGACAGCAATCACTCCATCTTCCTTCTGCAAACGTTCCGGAATGTAATAGAAGAAAGACTTGTAGTCGCCCTCTTCCTTTGTTTCCTTAACCTTTGTCTTTCCGTTATCCAGCTCAATTTCTTCGCGGACTGTCTTTGTTCCCTTTTCTGTTGAACGGAACTGCCCTATTACAGGCTGACCGTTGCTTGTAAAATTTCCGCTGATTTCATGCCAGCCCATCTGGGCAACAAAATTTGCATTCTCATAGATTGAACCGGGGCGAGGCCTTGAATTGTAAAGCACCAGGTTTATCTCCCGGGAACGCTCCATGGCAGCCGTAAGGGAAAATTTTTCAGCCCCAAGGAATTCGTAGGTTACTGCCCGGGACACATATCCTTCGCATTCAATTTTTATGCTGTGCTTTCCCGAATCCAGGAACATGCTCTCGGGAATTTTTTCAAGGTATATGCCGTCAATACTGAGCCTTCCGTTGGAAGCACATTCAGCAGGCGTAACGTTAAAGTAAAGTTCAACAGGTGCGCGGTTAATTATCCTTGGGCCAAAATACGATGCAATCCTGTTCACAACGGACTGGCAGTCGCGCAGGCTTCCAACTTCCGTAATGGTGCCAAGACATCTTTTTCCAGGATATATGTAGACTGAACATTCCACAGAAAAATATGCACCATAGATTACAAGTCGTCCGTCAATGAAGCCGTTGATTTTTTTTCCGGTCATCTCGTTTTCAAAGGCGCGACTCAGGGGACCGGATTTTTCGTAGACCTCCGTGGGAACATAAAGTTCCGAGGCATCCTTCTTGTAAAGGACAAGCTTTTCTTCCGCAGGGTCGGCCATGACAGGTTCCTTTTTTTCTATGAAGATGGAATGCAGCCTGTCAAGAAAAACCTCACGGTCAAATACAAAGGCCTTTCTGGTTTTTCCGGAAACCTTTTCCCGATATTCAGCTTCAAGGCGGGTGCATTTTTCAAGGTTATCATCTATCTTGGCCTGAACCTCGTCAATTTTTTTCTGCTGCTTTTTTATCTCGCGGCCAAGCTTTTTGGGATTTTCATATTCAAGGACAAGGGCATCACGGACACGAACTTCCTTTGACAGCTGCAGGAACAGTGACTGGCGCTCAACCAGAAGATCATTGTAAGCCCTGTCATGCATTTCTTCATGGGTGGTGGTGCGGTAAAGCCCTTCCGCAATGTTTTCAAGAATCAGCTGTGGAATAAGTGAAGAAAATCCTTCCTCTGAAGTTCCGCGGCTCTTATTCTGGGAGAATTCAAATTTCTTGGCTGCAAGAACCCAGTCCTCGCAGGCTAATGAGAATATCGTAAAAATGTTGAATAAAATCAGGATGGCAAGCTTGCGCTTAGATGTCGTCGTCATCATCATCTGACGTTTCCGGCAGACCCTTCCACTTTGCAGAAAGCCATGCATCAAGGAAGTCGTCGATGTTTCCATCCATTACATCCTGAATGTTTCCCACCTTGTGCTTGGTGCGGTGATCGTTGACCATGGTGTAAGGCTGGAATACGTAGGAGCGAATCTGGCTTCCAAAGGAAATATCCTTCTTTTCGCCTGCAAATTTTGAATTTTCCTTTTCCTTCTGTTCCTTGTAGTACTCGTAGAGCCTTGAACGCAGGATGCTCATGGCAGTGGCGCGGTTCATAAGCTGTGAACGCTCGCTGTCACAGGCAACAACGATTCCAGTTGGAATGTGGGTAAAGCGGACTGCAGATTCCGTCTTGTTGACGTGCTGTCCACCCTTTCCGCCTGAACGGTAGGTATCAATCCTAAGGTCCTTCTGGTCAATGTTGACTTCAATGCTGTCGTCAAGAACAGGGAAAACATAAACCGAGGCAAATGAAGTATGGCGGCGTGCATTGGCATCAAAGGGAGAAATCCTTACAAGACGGTGAACCCCTGCTTCTCCCTTTGTATAGCCGTAAACATAGTCACCGGAAATCTTCATGTTTATGGACTTGAGTCCGCCTTCAGCTTCTTCCTGGGAAACGATTTCAACCTTGTAACCGTGGCGTTCTGCCCATCTCTGGTACATTCGGCTCAGCATGAAGGTCCAGTCGCAGGCTTCAGTTCCGCCGGCTCCTGCATGAACGGAAAGGAAGCAGTCATTCTTGTCAACTTCGTCACTCAAAAGGTTAAGGATGGACTGGTGCTCATATTCAGCCTTTGCAGCATCGTACATTGCCTTAAGGTCGTTCTCAATGTTCTGGTCGTTTTCTGCAATGCCGAATTCATACATTGCCTCAATGTCTTCAATATCCTTGACCAGCTGTTTCCACGGCTCGATTCTTCCCTTAAGCAGCTTGATGTCGTTCATTACCTTGGTGGCCTTTGTGTTGTCATCCCAAAATCCCGGGGCTGTAGTCTGGGCCTCTTTTTCTGCAATCTTTGAATTGATGTCATCCACGTCAAGACGGGACCATACTGAATCGATGTCCTTCTTCAGCTGCTGGATCGGTTCCTGAAAATCTTCAATCATCTTTTTTCCTCAGTCTTTTTTGAATTGGGTGCAGAAGAGAACTGGCACTTGCGCCATTTTTTCTGCCGCATTTCTGTAATCACAAAATTTCCCTTGATGGGGAACTGGTAGATCCTGAGCTTGTCGTAATAGTCGGTAACGCTGTCCAGGTCTTTTTTCAGTTCCGCAAGCTGATCTTCGCGAAGCTTCATGTTCTCCCAGCAGGAGCGCTGGATCTTTACAAAACCGTACCGTGAAAGAATGTCAACAAGAGACTTGCCGGAATCAAGGGAACCCGGCTCTACCATTACAGAAACAAACATAATATATAGAATAAAATAAACGAGGAAAATTTACAACAGTCTACGGTGAGGCCGCAAGGGTACTCGGGTAAAACAGGAAACGCGGCATGAAAGGGCGGGCCTATTCCAGCTCAATGTCTACTGTAAAAAGGTCCAGGGTGCTTTCTATCCATTTGCGGGTCAGCTCAGGATAGACTTCCTCAAGTGAAAGGAAGTACATCAGTGCGGAACTGAAATTTCCCGTGTAGTAGTAGGACTCGGCAAGATAGAAGTTGGCCCTGTTGGCAGTTTCCGCCGAACGGTTCTGTGCAAGGAACCTCTTTAAGGAAGTGATGGATTCCGTATATTTCTTCTTGATGAATGAAGTCTTGAGAATCTCAAAAAGCAGGTAATCATCACCACCAACGGGACTTACCATGTCCTCCTCAAAAATATGGAGGGGAAGCGCCTTCTTGACGTATGGAGTCTTTGACCTCATGAGGCCCTGAACGCTGTCCTTTGCTTCCTGGCTGATGGTAGGCTTTGGACTAAGCTCACCGCCAAGAACATCAATATATGGAAGGGGCTTTTCGCGGATTCCGTCAGGATATTCCTTTTTGTGAACTTCCATTGGAACGATTTCCGATTCAAGCTGGGACTTGCGCTGTTCAGACCTTACGCGTACACCTTCCGTAGTTGCATTTACACCGGGAAGGACCAGGCGCAGTGGAGTTCCGTCAGAGTCAGAAACGCGAGCATCCGTCTCCTCGTCAAAATAAAGGCCCGGATTGCCATCCTTCTGTCCCTGTTGAATTACGGAAACAACGGCATAGAAAAATTCCTGCCCCTGGGGAACATTATCGGAAAAAGTGAGGGAACCTTCCGGCAAAAGTGAAAGGGGCTTTAAATATTCAACCTGGGAATAATTGAGGAATGGCTTTACGTCGCGGTAAACCCTGTAGGTAACAACAGTCTTGCCGTCAGTTTTTGGGAGTTCCCAGGTAAGCATAATTGTCCGGGAAGAAACTGCCTGGGCCGAAAGTTTTGTGACAACTGCCTTTCCAGACTGGGCAAAGGAAAGTGTTGAAAGCAGGAGGACGGCTGCTACCATAAATATATTTTTTATGCGGGGCTTTATGCAAGATTGAATTTTCATATACTATATTTTGGCCTAAATCGGCGTATTTTACAAGTGAAAATTGATTTTTCCGCAAGGGCCGGTGAATCTCCATGGAACCCCTAAAAATTGCACTTTCTAAAGATGCCGTCAGGTATTTGAACTCCATGGCGGAATCCTGTACCATGGAAATAATGAATAAGTAAATTATGGGGACAAAGAAATGACACCAAAGGCCGAACTGAAATTTTCATGTAACGGATGCGGCCAGTGCTGCCGGTTTAAGGGTGGAGTCGTCCTCCTTTCCCAGGATGACCTGGACCGCCTGTGCCAGTGGGCCCAGCTTGAACCCCAGCAGTTTATCCGCGTCTACTGCCAGTGGATCAGGAATTCTGACGGAAAGGAATACCTGTGCCTAAGAACCATGCACGGCAATCCTGAAACCGACGACTGCATTTTCTGGGACAGTTCCATTCCTGGATGCCAATGCTACAGTGCCCGTCCCGTTCAGTGCAGCACCTACCCCTTCTGGACAAAGATCCTTGCCGACGAAAAATCCTGGAACGGGGAAAAAGCCCACTGTCCCGGCATCAACGAAGGACAGCCCCACGATGAAGAAGAAATCCTCCGTGAACTTGCGAAGTACGAAGGCCGTGTTCCCATTACAAGATAGAAATGGCATTTTTGCAAATTCAATAGTAAAATGTATGAACAGGAGGAACACTTTATGAGCTATACGGCTTCAGAAAACAGATACGCAGAAATGAAATACAACCGGTGCGGAAAATCAGGACTGATGCTCCCGGCTGTATCACTTGGACTTTGGCACAACTTTGGTGAAAGAGACGACTATGAGAACATGCGCCAGATGTGCTTTACCGCCTTTGATGCAGGAATCACCCACTTTGACCTTGCAAACAACTACGGGCCAGGACCTGGCACTGCAGAAAAAAACTTCGGCAAAATCCTTAAGGAAGACCTTGGTGCATACCGTGACCAGCTTATCATTTCCACAAAGGCTGGATACACCATGTGGCCGGGGCCTTACGGCGACTGGGGCAGCAGAAAATACCTTATGGCAAGCCTTGACCAGAGCCTTTGCAGGATGGGACTTGACTACGTGGACATCTTCTACCACCACCGCATGGATTCAAACACCCCACTTGAAGAAACCATGGGAGCCCTTGACCAGATGGTAAGATCAGGAAAGGCTCTTTACATCGGACTTTCAAACTACGACGGTCCTACAATGGAAAAAGCCCTTGCAATCCTTGAAGAACTCAAGACGCCATACGTAATCAACCAGAACCGCTACAACATCTTTGACAGGGGAATTGAAAGCAACGGACTCAAGAAAATTTCCCGCGAAAAGGGAAAGGGAACCATCACATTCTCTCCACTGGCCCAGGGACTTCTCACGGAAAAATACCTTAAGGGAATCCCGGAAGACAGCCGCATAACACGCGACGGCAGGTTCCTTCACCAGTCGGATGTTGAAAGCCACATAAGCCAGATTAAGGCCCTGAAGGAAATGGCAGACAGCCGCGGACAGACCCTGGCACAGATGGCCTTAAGCTGGATCTTGAAGGACGACGACATTACAAGTGTTCTCATCGGAGCAAGCAGACCGTCCCAGATTACCGACTGCGTAAAATGCATAGAAAAGACAGGGTTTACTGCGGAAGAACTCAAGAAGATTGATGAATTATCTAAATAAGGAAGAGTCTGGCAAAAACATTCAAAGCCCGGAAAGGTAGATTCCTTACCGGGCTTTGAACATAGCAACGATATCTAGCGATTTTGCCAGACTCGTACTGACTGGTAGATTTTATAATTCAAGCAAAAAACTTACTTTGCAAGGTCAATGTTTTCACCAACAAGGCCAACAAAAGCGCCCTGCTTTGCCTCGCTTGTTTCAGGATGTGCAATGAGCCACTTGTTGCGTGCCCAAAGAAGCTTGTCTTCAAAGTCAATTTCCTTGAGGTCAGGCTTTGCAGTGTTTGTATCCTTTGGAAGAACGATGATAACGCGGAAACCTTCCTTGCTTACAACGCCGTCCTTTACTGCATTACATGGAGCATAGTGGAGAGTTGTTTCGTAAACCTGAACAACAGTTCCCTTTGGAGCATAGAATGCTTCAACCTTTGATGTATCAAGTTTTCCGTCCTTTACATCGCACAGTGATGCAAGAAGAAGAACCATGTCGTTTGCAGGAATGTTAAGTTCCGAGCCGCGGTGCCATTCAAGGCAGTTGAGCTTTGTGTTGTAACCGTTGCAGTATCCGATCTGGATTGGCATTCCACCGTAAGCATTTACAGAGAATGCTTCCCCCATGATTGCTTCAAGGTCAGCATCACCTGGTTCATAGATTACGGCGTCTGCTGGCTTTGGAGTCTTTTCTTCAAGCTTTGCAAGAAGAGCGTCTACATTATATCCGTTAAGTACCTTTCCGTACTTTGCAAAATCGGCATCAAATACAGATTTAATTGTCATTTTATTCTCCTATGAAAAATAAAGTGTACTCTCGCACGGAACCATGTCCTGCTCCGACGGTGCAGCTTGTCCCAGCAAGAATTCCTCAGGCCGGCGCTGCAAGTCTACGCATGCCATGAACCCGTGCTACGCACACTTTTCTGTTTGCCATCAATAAAATAGCAATTTGTGCACATGAACACGGCTGAACCCTGTCTACGTGCGCTGCGTCCGGCAAGCCGGACTACCGAGTTTTGCCATAGCAAAACCCGTATGATTATTTATCTGGCAAGAACCTTTGCAAGGTCGTCAGCTGTAAAGTGAAGGGCTTCTGCCACCTTGTTTGCAGGACCTGACATACCGAAGCGGTCGATTGTAAAGAGGTCTTCCTTCTTTGCATATCCTTCCCATCCCATGCGGCATCCTGCTTCTGCAACTACAACGCGCTTTGGATTTCCCATGATCTGCTTCTGGAAAGCTTCATCCTGGGCTTCAAAGAGGTTCTTGTCCATTACAGATACAACGCGAATCTTCTTGCCTGGAACAAGTGCTGCAGCCTTGAGGGACATTTCAACTTCTGAACCTGTTGCAAGGATTGTGATGTCTGGATTTGCATCGCCTTCCTGTACAACATAGGCACCCTTGCGAACTGTCTTTCTCCAGTCCTTGTCAGCCTTTTCATAAACACCGATTGCCTGGCGTGTGAATGCCATGAGAACAGGATGATCCTTTGATTCAAGGGCCATTTCCCAAGCCACAGCAGATTCTTCTGCATCACCCGGACGAAGCATCTGAACATTTGGCATGCAGCGAACAGAAGCGAGTGTTTCAATTGGCTGGTGTGTTGGACCGTCTTCTCCAACGTAGATTGAATCGTGTGTAAGAACGTAGATGTTAGGAATCTTTGCGAGGGCTGCAACACGGAGTGATGGCCTTACGTAGTCTGTGAATACGAAGAATGTTGCACCGAATGCACGGAGTCCACCATGGAGGTTGATACCGCTCATTACCTGTGACATTGCAAATTCACGAATACCGTATTCAATTGTACGTCCCTTGCGGTTTGCTGGATTGAATGTACCGTCGTCGTTAGCAACCTTTGTCTTGTTTGGAGCCTGAAGGTCAGCAGATCCACCAACGAGCCATTCGTAACGATTTGCCATTACGTTGAGGGCCTTTCCTGATGCATCGCGTGTTGCAAGCTTGTCGCCAACCTTGTATTCAGGAAGTGCGCATTCAGCTGTCTGTTCATAATTCCAGAATGCATTCCACTTCTTTGCAAGTTCAGGATTTTCTGCCTTCCATGCCTCGAAAGTCTTCTTCCAGTCTTCTTCAGCTGCTGCCCATTCCTTGCGCTTTTCCTCAAAGTACTTGTATGCTTCAGGAACAACGTAGAACTGTTCATTTTCTGGGAGACCGAGGGCCTTCTTTGCAGCCTTGCATCCTTCTTCTCCAAGTGGAGCACCGTGAACGTCAGCCGTTCCCTGCTTTGGAGCACCCTTACCGATTGTAGACTTGAGGATGATGAGTGTCGGCTTGTTTTCCTCGCGTTTTGCAATTTCAACAAGGTCAGCAATTTCGCCAACATTGTACATTGATCCGCGGAGAACCTGCCATCCGTAAGAGTCATAGCGTTTTACGATGTCGTCTGTAAATGTAATGTCTGTGTTTCCGTCGATGGAAATCTTGTTTTCATCATAGAACACGATGAGCTTTCCAAGCTTAAGGTTACCGGCAAGTGAACTTGCTTCTGAAGAAACGCCTTCCTCAAGACAACCTTCCCCAACGAGGGCATATGTGTAGTGGTCTACGATTGTGTGCTTTGGAGTATTGAACTTTGCTGCAAGCATTGATTCTGCAACTGCCATTCCGACTGCTGCTGCAACACCCTGTCCAAGAGGGCCGGATGTACATTCAACACCGTCTGTATCGCCGTATTCAGGATGACCTGGACAGCGTGATCCAACCTGGCGGAAATTCTTGATGTCATCCATTGTAACATCATAGCCTGAAAGGTGAAGGATTGAATAAGCAAGCATTGAACCATGACCTGCAGAAAGAATAAAGCGGTCGCGGTCTACCCATTTTGAATCGGCAGGGTTGTGCTTCATAACTTCTCCGTAGAGAACTGCGGCAAGTTCTGCTGCACCGAGAGGAAGTCCAGGATGGCCTGAGTTTGCCTTCTGGATTGCATCCATTGAGAGGCTGCGGATTGAGAGAGCTGTTGCTTCAATTGCCTTTGTGTTCATGATTTTACTCCTTAAAAAATCAATTCTTGCAAGGTTGCCCCAAAATCAAATCTGGGACTTCCTAAAGTGTTCTGTTCCATTCTATACCAATACGGTCAAAATGGCAATAAAAAAAAGCCACGCCCCGCAAAAAAGCAGGCAATGGCTGATTTTCAAATTCAATTCCCCTGAGTAACCTCTCTTATAAGTTCAAGAAGCTGCTCTTTTGGAGGCTTAACCTGCAGTCCTTTCCTGAACTCTTCGTTCTTTATGAGCTTTGCAAGGTTCGACAGGGCCTTAATGTGGAACTGTGATGAACTTGAAAGCAGGATGAACATGGCATACACCTTCTTAACGTCCGGTGCCTGCATATCCAGGGGCTGGTTAAGGTAAGCCACGATAACCTTGGAGTCCTCTTCCCTGGAAAAAAGTGGCCTGCGGGGATGGGGAATGGCGATTCCGTTGCCAACTGCAGTACTCAGGACCTTTTCCCTGTCCATAAGCTCAGCCACGACAGCATCAGCTTCAAGTCCCTGGGGAAGCTTAGCCTTGCTGCAAATCGATGTAAAAATTTCTTCCAGAGTTCCGCCGGTAATATTGCCAAGAACTTCTCCCCTGCCAACAAGGGATTCCACTTCAAAAGTGCCTATCATTTCATCTCCCTGGGATTCTTCATTCCGAAGTCCGTCTCACTATCTTAAACTGGCTGCGTTCTGCCTTTGCAAGGGCCTCATCAAGGACCACAGAAATATTTTCAAAGTTCCACTGCATTCCATCCAGGGAGGCAATCATGGCTTCCCTGTAGTCTTCCACATCCTTTTCCATGGCGATGTTTTCCATCATCTGAAGGATGTGGCTGCTTATCTGTGAAAGTATGATCAGTTCCTGCTGAGGAAATTCACTGATGGACCTGCCCGTATAGTCGATTTTCTTGCTGAGAAGGAACACGTCCTTGAACAGCTCCACGGCCTTATGCCTGATTTCCCCTATGCCCTGATCGCGAAACCAGTTGTAATCACGGGAAAGTATACTACTTTTATCCTTAAGGCTCAAGGCAATGGAACTTACCATGGCATCCGACATGGCCTCCGGCTTCTGCTCCACATATTCAAAAAATCGCTGGCAGACGTCCGTGGACTTGGAATAAAAGCAGTCCATGACAAAGGCATCCAGGGCGGAATCAGGAAACATGCTCACCACAAAATCAGTATAGCTCATCTCAGACTTTGCCTGCTCCGTAAGTTCAAAGACGTCATTATTCCACTGGCCAAAGGCCGGCACATCCTCATCCTTTCTCCAGAGCCTGGTTTCCACACCGTAATTCTGAAAGCCGATTTTCCGGGTTTTTCTCATGAGCTCCTGGAGGGAACCGCAGTATGGCACGCACAGTTTTTTCCTGTTGTCATAGAAAAAATCAACCAGCTGGTCCTCGATGGAAGCAAGGGGGCCGTGAAGGTCAAAGCATTCAAGGAGCTTTTCTTCTGCATAGTCAAACCATTCAAGGCGCCGTTCACCCACCTCTCCAAGGTTGAACCTGTTATCCGATGAATGGATCACCATTACGTTGATGTAACCCTTGTCCCAGTCACTGACGCAGCATAATATACGATCGCCCAGCTTGTAGCCGTAGTTTCGCTCAAGGTAGCCAAGGTCAATTCCCGTAAGGGAGATCCTTGAAGGAAGCTCAAATTCCCTTTCGGCAAGATTCAGGTCCTCGTTGGCCGGATCAGATGCAATGTACTGGTTGGCATATTCCTCTCCAAAGAACATGAAAAGGTCTATTGCGTCATCGGTTTCAAAGGTTCCCTTTTTTGAAGGAATCTGCTTTCCGTTGGCAAAAAAAGTCAGGGTGGAAAGTATTCGCTCAGACTCAATGAAGGGAAGGCACCTGTCACCGGGCACAAGAACACCCTGCTCCGCTTCCGGACCGGTAGGCATTATGCTGAAAATCTCTCCGGTAAAGGCCCCGGCCTTGGTAATGTAGGTTCCATCCGTAAGGGAAAGAACATGGGGACTGCTCTCAAGAAAAAGCCTGGTTTCATCCTTGTCCGCACGAATTCCACATGCTTCCAGAACCTTTTTCATTTCCAAAAGGCTGAATGGCTTGAGGTATGTTCGTAAAAACTGAAATGCAAGGTATTCCCGGTTCTTCTTCATTATTTCCAACTGAGGCATGCAAAGTTCAAGATTTATATGCCCCTACAAATATAATACATTTTTTTAAATTTACAAGAAATCGCCAGAGGATCACCTAGCGGCCAAGAAGCCTGTCAAGTTCCCCATTGCGGCGCATAAGGTCCCCATTGTTAGGTTCCAGGGCAACAACCTGCTTAAGGTAATACTGTGCACGGCGCCAGTCGCTTTTCCTGTAGTAAATCTGGTAAAGCCTGTAGAGGGAATCACGATTTCGCGGGTTTGACGTAAGGCTTGAACGCAGGTCGGCAAGCTGAAGGTCTTCCGTAGGCTGAAGGAAGCTTCTTTCATATAGAAGAAAACTCTTCATCTTTGGATTGGCATTCTCCAGGAACCGGTTAATCATGGTGCCGGCAGTACCATTGTCCCCGGAAGCAGCCAGAACCTTTACGTAGTACATGCAGTTTTCCTCGCTTGAAGGATCCTGCTGGTACAGTTTCTGGGCCAATGCCGATGCCTCTGACACACGCTTTAAGGCGATGCATATATCTATATGGGTGTAGAGGATATCCTTGTCGGCATCTCCCCCGGCTACCAGCCTTGAGCTTATTTCGTAGGCCCTCTGGGAATTTCCGGCCTTGTGGAATTCCCTGACCATGATTTTCAGTGCCTGGATGTTGCCCGGATCCTGGGAAAGAACCATCTGGGCCAGGTCAAGGGCAGACCTTCCGCCAATGGCATTCCCTGCAGCACTTGCCACGTCTGCAGCAAGAACAAGGGTTTCCGTATCGTTTGGCCAGGAAGCAAGGGCTTTTGTCATGGTTTCCACGGCCGCATTGTTGTTCTTGTTCCATTCACGCTGGAGCCTTGCACGAAGCAGATAGTAGTTTTTTGCATCAGGACGCTTTCGCTGGACAACGTCAAGAAGGGAAGATGCACGTATGTAATCCTGCTTTTCCATGAGGATTTTTGCACGCAGAAGAACATAGTCGATGTTTTCCGGTTCCAGGAGAAGGATGCGCACAATGAAGGCCTCGGTTTTTTCAAGGTCATTTATGGCGTATGCCGACTGGGCGCAGATCTTGTAGACTTCCGCATCCTGGGGATATGCAAGGAGAATCTGCTCGCCCACAGCAATGGCCATGTCGTAGTTCTTGAGGCTGTAGCATACCTGTGCAAGGTGAAGCTGTATTTCCTTTACCCCGGAAGGACAAAGGCTGTTGGCAGCAGTAAAGCAGTCCATGGCCTGCTGGTACTTTCCCTGCCTTTCATACACCAATCCAAGGAGATAGTTTGCCATGACGCTGTCGCCGTAAAGGCTCAATGCAGTGCGCAGGCTTGATTCGGCACGGCCATAATATTCGGCAGAAAGGGAATGGTCCACGACAATAAGCGGAGGCATTGCACATGCAAAGAAGCTTCCGACCCCTCCATCCCCAGATGAAGCACTTGAACCAAGGCTCAGGTCGTAGATGCCCCTGTTGACGCTGTCGATGCAGCCGGTGTAAAGGTTTGTTCCCACGTCGGGAATGGTCCAGATCTGGTTCTGGGATGGCCACAGGATTGTCATGAAGGATTTCATCATCTTGAGAAGGGTCTTTTCCGCCTCGGAATAATCGGATTCCACGCTTTTATGCAGCATGGAATATGCCGTCCTCAGGGAATCCGGGGCTCCCTTTGCCACAAGGTCAAGAACCGACTTATCTATGGAAGAAAAAAAATCACGCTTTTTTGCAGAAATTACGGAAACGGAAACAGCCTGGGATTCATCAAATTCAGGAACTGCCTCCGGAACTTCCGGCGTACTGCCGCATGAGGAAAGGTATATGGCAAAAACAGAACAGAAAAAAACTGCAGCTGCTTTAAAGGTTGTCTTCAAGAGAATCATCCTGCATGTATGGGAATTTTCTGTCCTTTATCCGCTGCATTCCATAAACAAGCACAAGAATGAGACCCAGAACAATCAGTACATAGGGCCACGAGATAATGACAAACTGCTTAAAGGAAACAGGAATTACATGAAGGGAAAACATGAGGAAGAAAACGCCCAGCACGATGAGCATTATGGATGGAAAAAGAAAAACCGTCCTCAACCTCTTGAAAATGTAGAAATCCGACGCAAAAAAAGAAAGCCCCGCAAGGATGAACAAGAGGGGCCAAAGTCCCTTTATTCCCATGGAACAGTAAGGCGAATTAATAAGGCCAAAAAGAAGCCCGTCAAAAATGAGCATGAATCCAAAGGCTATGATGAGGGTGTTTTTTGTATCGTTTTCCATATATTCATATAGAATACAGTAAGTTGTAATTCTTGCCAATAACTTTTATCTTATGGTAAAATCCTATCCATCGTATTATGAAAAAAATTCTTGCTTTGGCAGCCATTGCCATCCTGTGTTTTTCAACCTTCTCGTGCAAAAAAAGGGACAGGCACGCCCAGACACAGGACATGCTTTATTCAATATTGAACAGGGAAAACATCACCCCGGAAACAAGGTATGCCGTGGTAAACAGGATTGCCAACAACATGCTTGCCGTCAAGGACTACAACTCCCTCATATACTTCCTGACCAACTGGGTCGAAACCCATCCGGACGATTCCTATAACGCATACTGGCTCCTGATGACAGCCTACGCCTATCTTGAAAACGAGGCGGAACCGGTGGCCGAATACTACTTTGAGCGAATCATAAACAACTACAACGACCTGATGGTACAGGGAAAGTCCATTCACTTCATCTGCCTGGAACACCTGATCCAGATCAGCGAAAGCCCTGCCAACAGGATCACCTACTTTAACCAGCTCATAAGCCGATTCCCGAACAACGTAAGCACCACGGAACTCTTCTACCGCCTTGCAAAGGAATACGAAAAGGAAGGTGAATGGAAGCAGGCCGTGCGCACCTACACCCAGTACCTGGAACAGGACGATGCAAGCACCCTGCAGATTCAGGGCTACCCCAATGCATACCTGAGCACAAAGCAGTTCATCGACTTTTCAAATTCCTCAAAGGACTGGACCTTCGAGACCCTGGATGCCCTTGTGTCTGCAGTCAAGAAGGGAATCTCAAACTACAACTACCGCTCCCTGGACAAGTACAAGTCAAAGGTCAACTTCTTTGCCATGTCATGGCGCCAGATCGAGACGGACGTCAACGCACAGGAAAGCTTTTCCATGAGGTCATTCATGCGCGGAAACAGGATCCGCTACAGTGCAGAACTTGACCCGTCATCTTCCCCAACGGAAGCATACCTGAGGACAACGGGATGGAGCACCTACGTAAACGTCTGGTACCTCTACTTCCGCAAGGTAAACTTCCCGGCAGACCCGGAAATCCACGGACGCTGGGAATGGGCAGGAATCTACTTCGGTGAAAAACTGTAGCATTCCCAAGGTTTTTACATGCTGAACCGAATTCCCGGGGACAATTCAGTTCCCCAAGCAAAGAAAAAACTGCTCCTTGCAGCAACCGCATTCCTCTGTCTTGCACTGCAGCAGGCTGCTTCAGAACCGGTGGCAAACTTTACCCTGGAAAGCGACTTCTTTGATTCCATGGACCTTGAGGTTGAACTGGTCTCTCCGGCTCCCCTGGGCATGGACTACGCAGATTCAACATACATCCTTCCGCCTCCTGAACATAAAGGTTCCGGACTCAGGGGAATCCGGCAGCAGGCAACTCTCAGGTACATAAGGCACTACATGACGGAAGCAAAGCGTGAGCACATTGCAGAAGCCCTATACCGCGCCCGGGATTACAGGCCATACATCGTGGCTGCCCTCAAGAAAAACAGGATGCCCTTGTGGCTCCAGTATCTTCCGCTGGTGGAATCGGACTACACGCCAAATGCAGTTTCTTCTTCCGGGGCAACTGGACTTTGGCAGTTCATGGAAAACAGCATGGAACCCTTCATGAAGAAAAACCAGTGGTACGACGAGCGACTTGACCCGTGGAAGGAAACTGATGCCGCCATAAGGAAACTCCAGGACAACTACAGGATGTTTAACGACTGGACCCTGGCAGTGGCTGCATACAACATGGGTGCCGGTGCGCTCATGAAGATAACCAGGGCAAATCCGGGAAAGGATTACTGGAACCTCTGCCAGGAAAACCTTCTGCCGGAACAGACAAGCCAGTACGTTCCAAAACTGTGCGCCCTTGCCGAACTTTGTGAAAACGCAGAATACTACGGCCTCATTGAATTTGGAATACAGAACGAATATGTCCGTGACAGGAAGCCTGAAAAATACAGCTACATAAAGATAAAGGGCAGCATAAGCCTTGAAAAGATTGCCCAGGTCTCCGACATTTCCCTTGAAGAACTTGAATTCCTTAACCCGGCCCTGATAAAAAAAATCACCCCGCCGGATGAAACCTGGACTGTCAGGCTTCCGGCAGGGCTTGCAAGGAAAATTGCAAAATCTATTTCAAGCTAAGGTTCCATTCAGCCAAAGAGGCGGCGACACTCAAGGTAGAACCTCTTTTCGTCTGCCTCTCCCATGCTGAAGCTCTTTCTAGGTAAGGGACCGCCCTTTCCGATGGTCTCAAAGAATGAATCCTTTGCTACAGGCGGAAGCATGATGCTTGCGGCCCCTTCCTTTTTTGAAAGGCGCAAAAGTTCCTCAGTGCCGTGAATGTAGTCGATTTCAACACCGGAAGCCTTGGCCTCATCTGACGCAATGAATTCATCAAGGACAGGCTGCAGCCGGCTTACAAGAAGTTCCTTTATCTGGGTGTGAAGAACCTTGTGTTCCTCCTTTCCATCCTTCTGGTAGACAAAGGCAAAATCTGCATGGCTAGACTTCACTGCCTTTTCCATGCACCTTGGACATGCAACATCCTCAACCTGGGCACCAAGTTTTTCTGCACAGAATGCCACAAGCTTTTCACCATCAACATTGAAAAGAACCCTGTGAATCGGCTCAAAGGTAAGGCCTTCGTCATAAATGTTCACGATTTCAACAAGGGCATAGCGCACCGGGGAATTTTCAATTTCTTCCATGGAAGCCCCTGACTTTTCCAGCTCTGCACGGTATTCATCCCATACGGCCTTTGCAGTTGCAAGGGAATGGTTTCCATCTCCTACGGCAAACATGAATGTGGAACCGTCGCCTTCCGTGTTAAGCCTTTTATATTCCCCAAGGGAATCCAGGAGAATTTCCAGGTCAGAAGAATCCTTGACCCTCCATCCCTTTATGGATCCCCCGTTCATCATCATCTCCCCTGAGTATACCGGGGAATTCTTCTTTGCAAGCCGGCCTGCCTTTTCCACGATGAGCCTGCTGCTGTCGTTGGCAAGAAGCATGATGTGTGGAAGTTCAAGTGGGGCATTCTTCCTGATTTCCTTTCTTGGCGGAATGCGGTCAACGATGGTTGCTTCCGTGGCCCGCACCAGATTCTTGCTGAAAGGCTTCCAGTCGTAACAGTCAAGATCGATGGCACACACAAGGCCGCACCTTGTTCTTCCAAAGGCGCTTGTTCTTTCTATATAGATGAACTGTTCTTCTTCCGGGTCAAAGATTCCGTCTGCCATGTATTCCTTCATGGAAGTGCGGATCTTTTCGATGCGTTCCTTTCTGTCCGGGGAACCAAGGTAGACTTCCGGTAGAATCAAATTCAATGTGGACGGCTTGCTTCCTGCAGTTTCAGCAGCCTTTTTCCAGTATTCAGGATCCTGCGTGTACTGGTCGCATGCAACAACGCTCCAGGTCCCGATGTCCTTTTCCCTTGGCAGAAGAATTTTTGGAAGAATCATTCCATAATCTGAAAAACTTTTACTCATGTCTATCTCCACTGATTTTTTACCTGCAAAGCATCAAGAGCCCTTCAACGATGGCCCTGTGTTCTTCCGGAGCAATTCGTGCATAGAGGGAATCAACGTCATCGCCTTCCATTACTAGAACCCTTTTCTGGACAAGGATTTTTCCCGTATCGCATCCCGAATCCACAAGATGAACGGTACAGCCGCTTTCCTTTTCCTTTGCTGCAAGAACCGCCTCGTGAACGTTGTGACCCCACATTCCGACTCCGCCAAATTTTGGAAGAAGGGCCGGATGAAGGTTTATGATGCGTCCCTTGAATTCGTCGATGATTTTTCCAGTCAGGACGGAAAGGTATCCTGCAAGAACTATGATGTCAACGGATCGCGACCTGCATTCCTCAAGTATTGCATCGGAAACGGCAATGTTCTTTTCTTCACGGGAAGAATTCTGTGCCGTCTCCTTTCCCATTACGCTGAAGGGACTTTTTACAACGCAGTCGATTCCAGCCTTTGCAGCACGCTCTATTGAATAGGCATTCTTTGTGCTTGAAATCACCTCGACAATTTCATAGGGGCAGTCAGCCGTAGTCTTCTGGTAGTCAATGAGTGCCTGAAGGTTTGTTCCTCCGCCTGATACAAGGACTGCAACACGTTTCTTTGTCATATCACTTTTCTCCCATGGTACAAAGCCCAGGCTCCTGCAAAATCCATGCCGGCAATCCTGAACCCAGTCCATTCTAGCAGAAATATGAAAACCATGCTATAATTTTGAGGATATGAATGGCTTGATAATCAGCGGAAGCAAGAATCTTTTTGAAGTTGAATGCGATGACGGCATAACACGCTTTTGTTCCCTAAAGGGAAAAATCCTCAAGGGAATCGAAGGCTACTACAACCCCCTTGCCCCGGGTGACATTGTTCAGCTGGACGAGGAAACCCTGGAAGACGAAAAGGGACAGATACTTTCACTGGTTCCACGCAGGAATGAATTCGTAAGATGGAACATCAAGAAGCGGGAACCGCAGCTTTTGGCCGCAAACCTTGATTACCTGCTGATTGTCACAACACCGGACGAACCTCCATTCAGGCCAAGGTTCATAGACCGTGCCCTTGCTCAGGCTGAATACGAGAACATCACTCCAGTCATCGTTTGCAACAAGTACGACCTTCCTGCAGGTAAATCCGACGAATTCCAGGACCAGCTTGACGTATGGGAAAAAGTCGGATACAAGGTCATCCGTTCCAGCGCCCGCACCGGCGAAGGCATTGAAGAACTTGCACACCTGATAGAAAACAAGCTCTGTGCCTTTGTGGGTCAAAGCGGCGTGGGCAAAAGTTCCATCATCAACGTGCTTGACAACACCGTAGTCCTAAAGACAGGAAGCCTTTCAAAAAAATACGGCAAGGGATGCCACACCACCACAAAGGGAACTTTGATCCACCTGCAGCTTAACGAAGCCCTCATGGGTGGAATCAAGGACTGCAGTGCAAGCATCATCGACACTCCGGGAGTAAGACGATTCCTTCTACACGATATCGATGCAGATAACCTTGCACTCTACTACAGGGACTTTAAGCCATACATCGGCAAGTGCGGCTTTGGCATGAGCTGTTCCCACCTTGGGGAAAAGAACTGCGCCATCTGCCAGGCTGTGGAAGACGGTAAGATAAGCCCAATACGCTACGACAGCTGGAAACGCATCCAGGATGAACTACGCACAGGTTCCTTTGAAGACTAAAATCCAGCATTCAGACTAAACCAGGCAAATGCCACCCTTTCATTCTCCCATTGATGCAGGTTCTTAAAAAATCTGCATTTATTTTGTAATTTTTTTTGCTTTTGATTATTATATATATAGGTATCTTGAAAAAATGCTTTTTCCGAGATGCTTCCAATTTTTTTCTCCATGGAGGAATCATGAAAAAATCAGTTAAAAACATTGCCACGGCATTAGCAGTAGCCGCCCTTTCCTTCGGCATATTCAACCTTTCCTGCAAGGTAAACAACGGATCCGCAAACGTTGCCTTTGCAGAATCTCCAGCAGTAAACCTTCCAAAGGATTCCCTTCAGGTAACCCAGTCCCTTCAGGATACATTCCGCGCCATCAGTGCCAATGTGCTTCCGGCAGTTGTCGAAGTCGACGTTACGGAAACAGTTGAGGCAGGACCTTCCATCCCGGACTTCTTCAAGGACCTTCCATTCTTCTTTGGAAATCCACAGGAAGGTGGCAAGGAACGTCCAAAGCGCGAGCGTGAAGTTTCCGGTCTTGGCAGCGGCGTAATCGTCAGAAAGACGGACAAGACATTCTACGTGCTTACAAATTTCCACGTTGCAGGCCATGCAAAGAAGATCAGCATCAAGCTCAACGATGAAAGGGAATTTGAAGGAAAGCTTGTTGGCGGTGACGAACGCATGGACATTGCCCTTGTATCCTTTGAATCGGACGACAAGAAGATTCCCGTAGTGACCCTAGGAGACTCTTCTCTCATCCAGCAGGGTGACATTGTCCTTGCCCTCGGAAGCCCCCTCGGTTACTTTGCCTCCGTTACGCAGGGTATCGTCAGCGCAACAGGCAGAAGCGGTGGCAAGATCGGTTCCATCTCTGACTTCATCCAGACTGATGCAGCCATCAACCAGGGCAACTCAGGAGGCCCCCTCGTAAACATCTACGGCGAAGTAATCGGCATCAACACATGGATTGCATCAACAAGCGGGGGTTCCGTAGGCCTTGGATTCAGCATCCCCATCAACAACGTAAAGGACGCCATCGACCAGTTCATCACCAAGGGAAAGGTTGTCTACGGTTGGGTCGGAATCAGCCTCATGGACATTTCGGAAGACTTTAAGGAAGCCCTTGGAATCGCCAAGAACCAGGAAGGTGCATTTGCAAGCAACGTATTCATGGGCAGTCCTGCAATGAAGGCCGGAATCCAGGCCGGGGACTTCATCATTGAACTTAACGGGAAAAACATTAAGTCAGTAGACCAGATTGTACGCGACATTGCAGCAATTCCTGCAGGCAAAAAGGCAGAACTCATTGTCCTGCGCGGAAAGGAAAAGAAGAACATCACCGTTACCATTGGTGAAAGAACGGAAGAAACGACTTCTGACAATACAAAGCTGTGGCCAGGCTTTACTGCTGCAGAACTCAACAAGGACAACAAGGACCGCATCGGCTTGAACAACGACAACGTTAAGGGGGTCATCGTTGCAGGTCTCATGGAAAAAACTCCAGGTGCAGCCCTTAAGCTTGATGAAGGCGACGTAATCTGTGCCGTAAACGACAAGCCGGTCAAGTCAGTTGAACAGTTCTACCGCGAGCTGGACATTTCCGACAAGAAGGAAATCTGGTTTGACATATACCGAGAAGGTCATGTTGTAAGCACGGTACACTACAAGCTCCAGAAATAGGCAAAAAAAACACCGCGGAATAAAAAAACTTCACAAAATGTGAAGTTTTTTTTATTTTACCTGTAACCTATTTTCCATAGGATGGTTTATTTAGCGTAAGGCAGCTTGCAGAAAGCTTTCTTCATTTACCTCCTATTTTTAGCTCCCGGGGTCGGGAGCTTTTTTTTTATATCTGTATAAAATTTATTAAAACTGTATTGACAGCCCCAACAAACATGCTTCCAAAGCAAAAATCCTTGCAATTTCGCACTTATCGCACTATAATCGAACTTAATAAGTGCGATAAAATCCAAAAAAAAGGGCGATTATGAGCAATCCAATTGAATTCAGGGAAGATTCCCACACGGAACTAAAAAGAGAAATAAATAATGATTTTAAGAAAGAGATTATAGCCTTTGCAAATAGCGATGGAGGAACAATCTACGTTGGCGTAAATGACGATGGCTCCGTCGCTGGAATTTTCAACCCAAACGAAACCATGGAACAAATCGGCAATATAATCCGCATGGGAATAAAACCAGACTTAAGTGGATTTACTTCCATTGAACCCATTTTAGTAAATGAAAAATTCATAATAAAAGTAACCATCCTAAGAGGAACAAAAAGGCCTTATCATCTTACAGACAAAGGTCTAAAGCCCTCAGGCGTTTTTTTTAGACACGGAGTTTCATCAGTTCCTGCAACTGAAGAATTGATCAGAGACTTAATTAAAAACGATGACGGCATAACCTATGATAAGGCAAGAAGTCTGGAACAGGACTTAACCTTTAACTATGCAGAAAAGTTCTTTTCTGACCAAAACATGCCATTCAAAACTGAAAATAAAAAAACATTATATCTCATAAACGAGGACAATTATTTTACAAATGCAGGCCTCCTGCTTTCAGACCAATGCAATCATACGATCAAATGCGCCATATATGAAGGAAAGGGAAAAACAACATTTCTAGATCGTCAGGAATTTTCAGGTTCCATACTAAAACAATTGGAAGACGCATACAATTACCTCATCCTGAATAACAAAAAAAATACGATTATAGACGGACTAAGAAGATACGACTTTCCGGACTATCCTGAATACGCTCTGCGCGAATCTCTCGCCAATGCCATAATACACAGGGATTATGATTATTCTGGAAGTATTATCATCAATGTTTTTGAAAGTCACATGGAAATAGTTTCAATAGGTGGATTAGTTAAAAAACTGACTATCGAAGACATAATGAACGGCATCTCACAATCAAGGAATACTGTCGTGGCTAATGTGTTCTATAGGCTCAGGCTGATAGAAAGTTATGGAACGGGAATCAAACGAATAATGGAAAGTTACGATGATTGCATGAAAAAACCGGAATTTAGAATTTCCCCAAACTCATTTGTGACAATTCTGCCAAATAAAACCTTCGTTTCAAAACATGGAGAAATAAATACACCGGAAAATAAAATATTAGAACTGCTGGATCAAAACAAGACCATATCCAGAGTTGACATAGAGAACCTGCTCGGACTGTCAAAAACTCCTGCACTTAAGATAATTGAATCCATGCTGGAAAAGAATCTAATAGCAAAAGTTGGCACAGCGAGATCAAGCAGATACACTAAACCATAAGTACTTTACCCCACCCGGTAGTCAGGGCCTTCGTCAGTGTCAAATACGGTAACCCGGCAGGTTTCCATGGTGACGTTTTCAACAAAATCCTGGATGCTGAATGCATAGGGAGAAAGAAGATCATCAGGATGATAGGAAGTTTCAATGGCTTCTTCCGTTTGGCTTTCCATTACGCGGCTGAATGCGCCATTAAGCTGAACCATGTCGCGCACCGCAGGCATGTAATGGGACTTCTGCTTTTCTGCAAACTTCTGGCCCAGGAACATGAGCTGCAGCTTTTCAATTGCCCTGTGCCCCGCTTCCTTTGGCCTGAATCCAACCTCAAAGGAACAGTTGTTGCAAAGCTGAAATTCCTCAAAGTCGGAAAAGAATGCAGACGGATTAATCTTCAGTGCCTTGATTACGCTGTTGAACCATGGCACCGCACGCCCCTCTGAATAAAAGGTGCTGCATGCAAAGGCCATGCCGCGGCTAAAGTCCATGTCCTTGGAAGAATAGATTCCGGTGGATGCAGGATCTGCATAAGGCTCAGCTTCCAGCTGCTCAAAATCAATATGGTTTGGATAAAGGGAAACGGCAAAATCCACCCTGTCTCGGAAAGACCTAAAGGTGTCCCCTTCCTGCTTTCCCCAATTCATGTTGAATCCAAAAATCATGCCTGCATCATTAAGCATGGCGCACTTCCTGGAAAAAAGCTTCTTGTCAAACAGCAGCTTTCCATTCCTGACGGAACCTTCAAGATTCATCTCAAGGGAAACAAAAAGTTCCTGCATGACGGAGATGAACTTTGGGTCGATGACCACTGGATCCACAAGGAGTGACAAGAAAAGATCAGGACAGTATTTCTTTATTCCGGCAGCCAGCCTTATGATTCCATTTTTGTCAGAGGAAAACTTACTGTCATTTACAGTAAGCTCCGTAATTCCCCGAGACTTGAATTCCGGCAGAGAAGAGAAAATCTGATCGATGGTAAAATTCTGTTCCGCAGGGGAATTATTCTGGCTGCCACTCATATTACAGGATTGCGATGTTATTCTTTGCACACTGCTGGAGCATGTCTTCTGGCCAGGTGCTTACCTGGGTTTCTCCAATGTGTGCCTTTCTGAGGAAATACATGCAGAGCCTTGACTGGCCGATACCGCCACCAAGAGTCTGCACCAATTCACCGTTCAGGAGCTTCTTGTGGAACTCAAGTTCAGCCCTTTCAGGACAGCCGCGTTCTGCAAGCTGTGCAACAAGAGATTCCTTGCTTACACGGATACCCATTGATGAAAGTTCCATGGCACTGTTAAGAACCGGGTTCCACACCATGAAGTCGCCGTTAAGTCCAATGTGACCGTCGCCTGTTGGCGTAATCCAGTCGTCATAGTCAGGAGCACGTCCGTCATGAATTGTTCCGTCAGAAAGTTTTCCGCCAATACCGATGATGAAGACTGCACCATACTTCTTGCATGCTTCAGTCTCACGTTCCTTTGGTGAAAGGCCTGGATATTCCTTTACGAGGTCGTCTGCATATACAAAGGTAATGTGTTCAGGAAGAATAGGCTTGATGCATTCATAGCGGTCGTAAACAAAGAATTCAGTCTGCTTGAAAACACGGAAAATCTTCTCGACAATTTCCTTAAGGTATTCAACGGTACGCTTTGCAGGATCAATGCGCATGCACCAGTCCCACTGGTCAACATAAAGGGAATGGAGATTGTCAAGGTCTTCATCGGCGCGGATGGCATTCATGTCCGTGTAAATTCCAAATCCTTCTGCAAGTCCAAGTTCAGAAACCTTCATTCTCTTCCACTTTGCAAGGGAATGAACAATTTCCATCTTTGTTTCGTTCATGCATTTAACCGGGAAGGAAACAGGGCGTTCGATTCCATTAAGGTCGTCATTGAGGCCGGTTCCTGACTTTACGAAAAGAGGTGCAGTAACGCGGGTCAAGTTAAGTTCAGTTGAAAGTGCAAGCTGAAAAAAATCCTTTAAAAGAATGATAGCTTTTTCCGTTTCCTTTACGGAAAGGAGGGGCTTGTAATCCTTTGGAATGTAAAGTGCCATTTTATTCTCCTATATAGGTTTGCACGCAAATGTCATGCAGGCAAACAAGTACCGGTAGCATACAGGGACGCCGGAATATTTTGGAATGCTGAAAATTACAATTTTTCGCCTCATAATATACCACAGTAGGACATCATTGTAAAATAGTACACCATGCCTGTTCCACTTTTTACAATTCAGCACTATACTCAAGTCATGAACACAGAACTCAAGAACATGCCCACCTTTGGCGTGGCAGGAAATTTTACAGGCCATCTTGAACAGGCTGGCGAGGCAGTGGATTTTACAGGAATCAAAACCAGGGAAGCAAATGCACCCAAGGCAATTTTTCCAACCTACCTTCCGGCAGCTGCCGACGATGAAACAGAAAAAGTCACCCCGGAATTCCTTCATGTATTTCCCTTCGATGCACAGAAAATCATCTTTCCAAAGAACGAGCAGAAACTGCAGATAGAGCCTGAATGCGCAGTAATCTGCAACCTCAAGTGGAACGGAAACCAGGTGGCTTCAATTGAACCCGTATCCTTTGGTGCATCCAACGACTGCTCCATCCGCAAGGAAGGGGCAAAGAAAATAAGCCTCAAGAAAAACTGGGGGCCTTCAAGCAAGGGGCTTTCAGAAAACCTCATTGCCATAGACAAGTTCGAACAAGGCGGAATCCTTGACAGGTACAGGATTGCAAGTTTTCTTGTGCGGAATGGAATTGCAAATGTATACGGAGAAGACAGCCCGGTCAGCGGTTACAGCTACATCTACGCAAAGCTTGTGGACTGGTGCATTGAAAAGTTCAATCAGCAGAAGGACGAAGGACCTGCAGAAGACATACACTCCTATCTTGTGGAATGCGGCCGTCCTGACAGGGTGATGGTTTCCATCGGAGCCACCCGCTACACCGACTTTGGCGAGCATAACTTCCTTGCCGACGGCGACGATGCAGTTGTTGTCGTGTACCCGGAAAATTATTCAGCAGATGAAATCAAGACTATGGTGGAAAAGAACGGCTTTACCGACAGCAAGATTTCAGTGCTCAGGCAAAAGATAGTTCTTTAATGATTCATAAAACAAAAAAGGGGTTGTCCAATAAGTATAATTCATAGTGTCATTCCGAACTTGTTTCGGAATCCCTACGCTATATGCAGTGCAGATGCTGAATCAAGTTCAGCATGACAGAACTTTTGGGACAGCCCCTTTTTACATGCATTCCTGAGCCACGCGGACTTCAGGAAAACAATTTAGTTGGCGTATGTTGCAATGAATACACC
>JAZLGN010000022.1:0-45448 GCA_045616325.1 Treponema sp. | reverse complement strand
AAATATAACTGTATCAATTCAGGAACAGCCTGATTCAGATTTTCTTTTTCCTGTATGGATTCTTCATAATACATTATTGCTTTATCAAAATCTTTTATCGTACATGCTTCTGCCGCTAACTGAAGATTTGATTTTTTTGATAATTGCTTTATTCCGGATATTTTAGCCTCAAGATCTGGTCTAAATGACAATATCTGTTTTTTTTGATTCTCATAGGCTGTAGGTTTCATATCTTTTCCATAACGAGATAACAAATCAGCACCTTCATCAAACTCTTGAATTTGAATTAATACAGTTACTAATTCAGCAACAGATGCTCCAACATTTTCACCAGCATTTATTGCTTCTCTATATCGAACAATTGCTTCATCTCTTTGCTTAAAATCAAACAATGTTTGATGTGCTAAATCATAAAGTGGATATTCTGTTGATGTTGTAGGAACATAATCAGATTTTTTACCTTGCTTTATTGCAATTGTATTCATAAAAGAATCATATGCTTGAGGACGAATGTCGATTCTGTACTGATTTAAGTAAGAAATAGCTTCGTCATAATTCTCTTCTTGAATAAATATAGAAACCAAATCTGGAACAGACGAAACCCTTTTCTGTTTTTCTCTTTCATCATTTATTGAACGAATATAATAATTTTTTGCATCAAGTGGATTGTTTTTCTTAAATTTAAACTCATGCGCTTTCGCATATAAAGGAAACATTTGAGATAATGCAATTGTTCGATTTGTATTATAGAAATTGGATTCCTTTGGTACTAATTTGTAATAATCCCCACCTGGCTGACCAGTTTGTAAATCACCTTTTAAATACACAGAAAAGTGTAAGCCGATTAATTGCCATGCAGATTTCCCTTGTGGTAAGTCAGATTTTTGAATTGACCCCTTATATACAATACCATTAACATCGACTTTTCCTAGTGATGCCCCTAATTGACTTACATCATCAGCAGTAAATGTATATGTCTTCACAGAAAGTTCTGAATTAAAAATAGTCTTTCTTTTCTTTGTCAATGAACTAGGAAAAAAAGTTTTACAAGCAAGTCCATATAAATAACGAAATTCCTCAGCTTTGGATAAGCCATTCAGATTATCATAAGATACAAAATTTGCTCTTAATAAAAACTTTAATACTGCATTATATGATTCTTTATCATTAACCTTTTCTATTTCTTTCAAAAAACTGTAATCATTTTCTCGTAAAAACTCACATACACCATTAAAAACTACTGTCTTGTCTAAATGAGGAAGATATTTATCCTGAATTAAATGCTTTTTTGCAAATTCATTCATTAATCCGACATCTTGAATTGAATTAGAAAAATAAAATCCAAAATTATTATAAATTTCTTTTTCCAAATATTCTTTCAAATTTTCTATATCATTGATATAGAAAAAGATACCTGCAAGAAATGTATTAAGTTGATTCTGTTTTTCAAGAAAATTTATTCCTTCATTCTTTACAGATTCAATCAATTCAAAAATATCCAGTGCGTTAGTATTTTCTTTCAAATCACACATTGCATACTTCAATTTTTCATAGATTCCGAATGCATAACCGCGATTTTCGGCAGGCAAAGACTGTATAACATCATCTAAAGTCTTTGTCTGACCATCATCGATATTCTTAAAATATAAACAGCCTTCATTTTCAAGAGCCTTCAAAGCATTATGTACTTTTTCATCATATGATATATTTTCATCAGGAACGAATTTTTCTATTATTTTTACGCTTAATGCCTTAGCTCCTTCTTCTTCTGTATACAATTCCAGTTCATCTGAATATTTTTCCAAAATTAATTTTGGTTTTCCTGAAAAATCTCTTTTAACAATAGCCTTAACTTTTTGCCAGACTTCATTAACAAAAGCATATCCATTTTCTTGAATAGGAGACAGTCTAATAGCCTGCTTTATTTCCTCAACTGTCGGTATATTATCAATCAAAGCATTGTTATCAACTTTACTGTTTGACTTTTCAAATCTTCTATCCTTGATTTCTAAATTTGCAGATAAAACCTTAAATGTTTTAATATCATTAAGATCATGACATGATTCAGAACCATCATCTTCACAAAGAGTAAGCAAATCATTATCTATCTCAGAAATTTTTCCTTTACTATCATTAAATTGTATTATGTCACCTACCTTAACTTTTCCAAGAAATTTCTCTTTCATCGGATTATTCTTTTTAGTTCCTAAAAAATTGTCCAAAAAACCCATAAAAGTTTACTCCTATTAAAAAGACAATGCATCAATCAGCCTAAAAGATTCTAAAGCTAAAATAAAAATCAATACGAAGTTTTCATTCTTTTCTATCACTATAAATTCTAAATCTTTAATTTTAACTATAACAAAATTCTTTATATAAAATTATACATTCAAATCATCAAAAATTCCATTTTTAATATAAATCAAATCTTAATTCCACCTTCTCCACTGCCTGTCTACTTTGGCATTAACTTTTTCTACAACTGATTGCGGTTCCAGGACTTTCATATTGGGGCCGTACTGCAAGATGCGGATTACGATTTCCGCCTCATCATTTTTGTCGTATTCAACCGTCATCTCATATAGTTCCTTCTCCTTTATCTGCTTGACGATTTTCTTGTAGAATGAAAACTGCCTTATTGCTCGGTTAAAATGATATTGGTTGCTGCTGCTGTCATAAATCTGCACTTTTAGATTTTCATATTTGGTTTTAAATTCATCTGGGGAATGAAGGTTTTCTATCATGGTGCAGCATTTGATATTGCAAAGATTTACAGGATATTCTGAATCCTTAAAAAACAGTCGAAGCTTATTATCCTTTTGAGAATAATCAATGGTCCTTGGTGTAAGCTTCAATTCAGTATTACCCTTTCCGCAAATTATTCTTAATGACTTTCTGTTTTTTATTGCATCAATAATTGTACAAAACTTTTCCCTATAAGCAGGTGAACCAAAATCATCACCGTCTTTCCGCTGATCATAATAGCAGACTGAATCATTACTCCAAAGGGGCTCATAATGCATAAGTTCATTTTGCAGTTCCAAAAGTTCCTTTTGCTTATTACCAAAGAACAGCTGAAATCTTTTATCTCGAACCACAGTTGCAAGATACCTCAACTGTAATGTTGTCAAAGGAAAATCCGGGACATGTTCAATTCTAGTTTTTGAAGAAGTACCATCATAATAAAAAACCGATGGTTTTTCCTGATCCTGATATTCGATGATATCATAAAGCTCAATTCTATCTTCCAGTACTGCATTTTTCTCAATTATCTTATCAAGCTGAGCCCTATCCAGTTTAGAATCCTTTTCATGAAGAAGAAATTCAATTGCCTGCCTTACTATAAGATAATAAGAACTGTACAGAGAATTGAACAACGGTGTTTCCGTTCTGTTTGCAAGTTTAGTTTCATGCGGCAAATTCTTTGAATCCAGTTTTTCATCTTTTTTGAATTCTTCTTTTTTTAACAATACGACATCATTCCATATTTTTTTTGCATAAGGAAAATCCAATTCAGTAATGCGTTCAATAAATGATCTTATCCAAGGAACAATTTCCTGGGAGTCAATTAATTCGGCTTCAAATCTTGCATGATGCTCATCCATGATTTTTATGGTGCCTGTATTTGCCTCGTTCTTCAATCTATTGGGAATATATTTTTCTTTTTCAGAATACTCCACGGTGAAAGAAACATGTTCCAGCGACTCATCCATCCTTTGTCTAAAAGAGACACCCCACAAATTTGGTTCAACTTTAATATAATTCTTTTTTATCTTTTCATGATATTCACAAAAATCAGTAGCTTTTGCCGATAGGATGAATTCAATGTTTTCAGAATAAAATATCTTTTCCTCGTCGTTCCAGAAAATTATGTGGCATCTGCCATTCTGTGTACTGATTCTAATTTGAATGGGAACAATAGTTCGTAGTCCGTCTCTCTTTGTTTCAATTTCAACAAATTTTCCGTTTTCAATAGCATCAAGCAGAACATAAAGAATTTCGGAATCAATTGTATCGAAAATAAAATGATGCTTAAAATGAAATGGAAACTCATCAGACCCTGAATCAAATGATTTCAATCCATCAAGAATAAATGCGCCTATGACTCCCAGGGGAGTTGTTTCACTTGCAAAACGAATTGCCCGCCTTACCTCAGGCCTGTCAATAAGTTTCCTGATTTTTAAGGTGTCAGCCTTTTTAATTTTCTTCCCGTTTTCAAAATACTGGATTATTCCTTCTGATTCCAGTAAGTCCAGCTTAGGCTTTACAGACTTCCTGTCGATTCCTGTTGCAGTATATTTTCTCAGGAAGCAGTCACCGCCATATTTTTTTATTTCACTGTCACTGGTTAAATCGTACCAGTTTATTCCTTCCGGATGATCTTCAAGAATGTCCATCAATGCAAAATCAAAGGATAAGCTTGATGCCGTTGTACCTTTTGACTTCCATAAGGCATATAGGGGATTTTCACTTTCTTGGCGTGAATTGAAGGAAATAACCGGGCTCTTATTCTTTTTTATGCTCGTACCAGTCGAAATGAATCTTGAGTCCATGAAATTCTTTATTGAATTCAAGTTGCTTGAATATGTACGGGAACTTTTACCTGTTGAATCCGCATTCAGATAGTTTGTAAATCCCTCAAGATACAAGCTTCTTACAAGGTTTCTTATTACTTCAAAACTGCTTACTGCCTTATTTTGCTTTGCCACAATAAATATATTTTAACACAATGTTTGATTTTTTGAAGAAGTTTTCCCCGTGAAAAATCCTGAAATCAAATCTATCATTTACTAACAAAACCGAATGGAGGCAAATTATGGATGACGCTGTTGAATCAATGGTAAAAATAGGCGCTGTGGTTGCTGGTGTCGGAGTTGCAATTCTTGCCGGAGCTGCCTTGCTTTCTGCAGTTAACGGAGGTGCAAACCTTGCATTGGGTTCTCTTGAAAAAGGCCTTAGGCTTGGAAAGGAAAATGATAAAACATATCATGATGACTTCGATATTATCAAATAAAGGGGGAACTTTAACATGATTTGTAAAAAATGCAGGTACCACAACATACAGATCGATTTAAGGGCCTATGGATTCTTTTTTTGTCCATGCGCAAAGAATCTTTCCCCTGGAATTCTAAAATTCAAGTGCGATGGATTTACGGCCATCGATAAGAACAATCTTTTTCTTGATGATATAATACAAGCCAGGATCAGAGAGTTTATCAACCTCCAAAAAAAGCAGTACAAATCCTAGTTTGCATATTTTCAATACATAAATGTTGCGGTTTCATGTCTTTCCGGAAAAATAGGGGGGAAAATTCCCCATCCTCCAGAAATAAAAAAAAGCACCTGTCAGATTGACAAGTGCTTGATTCGGGATGTACGGGACTCGAACCCGTGGTCTCCGGCGTGACAGGCCAGCGCGATAACCAGCTTCGCTAACACCCCTTGAATGCTCATTACTATATAGAAAAACGGATTTTGTGTCAATAGCGGGGCGATATTTTTTGAAAAAAAAATATCGCCCCGCTGTCGGTACCGGTTTTTTACTGCACTTTAATGGATGCAGCAAAGCGGGCGTTACGGGCCGGCGCTTGAGGCCCGTTAGAAGGGGGTGGCGGCCAACGTACCATAGTTCCCATGGGGAGCAAGAAATGACACTGAAGGTGGCATTTCTTGGTAGTGAGGAACCCATGTTCCGAACGCAGGGAAGGCTTTTTTCCCCCCACAAATACATGCACCCCTTCAGACTTTTATCCGATGAGGGCGTTCATTGCCTTTACGAATTCAACAGGATCCTTAATTTCAAATCCGCTTACAAGAAGTGACTGGTCAAGAAGAACTTCCGAAACATTCTTTACAAGCTCTTCCGATGCATCACCCTCAAGCTTCTTGACTACCGGATGGTCTGCGTTTACTTCAAGGATTGGCTTTACAAGGCTTCCCCCGCCCTGACCCATGGCGCGCATCATGCGTTCCATCTGCATTGAAGGATCGTTCTCGTCGATGACGACACATGCCGGGCTGTCAGAAAGACGCTTTGAAAGAACTACATCCTTTACGCGGCCTTCGAGGGCCTTCTTGATCTTTTCCTGTACCGGCTTGAATGCTTCTTCCTTCTTCTTTGCCTCTTCCTTGTCGATGCCGAGTTCTTCATCGCTGCCTGCGCGGTTTACGGCCTTAAGCTCATAGTCCTTGTACTTGCCGTATGCTGGAATTACGATGTCGTCAATGTCATCTGCCATGATGAGGACTTCAAAGCCCTTCTTCTTGTATGCTTCCAAAAGTGGAGATGCTCGGAGGTTCTTTTCGTCAGTTCCTGTTATATAGTAGATTGCCTTCTGGTCTGCCTTCATGCGGCCAACGTATTCGGCAAAGCTTGTCCAGCTTCCGTCACCTGTTCCGGCTTCTGCCGTAGACTTGAATCGTACGATTTCTGCAATTTCGTCGCGGTTGCCAAAGTCTGAATAAAGGCCTTCCTTCATCGGGCGGTTGTAGTTCTTTACAAAGTCCTGGTACTGCTCGATCTTTGCCTTGTCCTCGTCGCTGCGGTCAGCTTCTGCCTTTGCAAGTGCATCCTTTGCTGCTTCCCCAAGCTTCTTGAATTCACCAAGGAGCTTCTTTACGGACTGGCTCTTGATGTTTTCGAGGATGCGGTTCTGCTGGAGGATTTCTCGGCTTACGTTCAATGGAAGGTCTTCGCTGTCAATCACACCGCGTACAAAGCGGAGGTAGCTTGGCAAAAGCTCACGGTCGTCGTCAGTGATGAAAACGCGCTTTACGTAAAGCTTTACGCCGCTCTTGTAGTCTGCCTGGTACATGTCAAAGGGAGCAACCTTTGGAACATAGAACAAGGTTGTGTATTCCTGGGTTCCCTCAACATGGGAATGAACGTACATGAGGGGGTCGCTGCCGTCGTGGGCAATGGACTTGTAGAATTCGTTGTAGTCTTCCTTCTTGAGCTCTGACTTTGCCTTCTTCCAGAGGGCGTTGGCGCTGTTTACCTGGTCAACCTTGTTTTCGCTGCCTTCTGCCTTTCCGTCCTTGTCGTACTTTGTCTGTGTGTAGTGAAGGTAGATCGGGAATGCGATGTGGTTTGAATACTTCTTGATCAGGTCTTCAATCTTCCATCTTGAAGCATAGTCCTTTGAATCGTCGTTAAGGTGAATTTCAATGGCAGAACCTACCGTCTCGGCCTTGTCGAATCCGTATGTGCAGAAAGCTTCATTCTTGAAGTCAAGTTCTTCCACTTCGTATGAATTGGTGCCGTCGCTTGACCAGTGCCATACCTTTCCGTCACCGCCAGCCTTGCGCGTGTATACATCGATTCTTGATGCTGCCATGAATGCAGAATAGAAGCCGACACCAAACTGACCGATAAGGTCGTTGCCTGCAGATCCGCTTTTTGCCAGCTGGTCGATGAATGCCTTTGTTCCTGAACGAGCGATTGTACCCAGGTTGTTGTTAAGGTCTGCCTCGTCCATACCGATACCGCAGTCCTGGATTACAAGAAGCTTCTTTTCGTCGTTAAAAGTGATGTCGATTCTTGGGCTGAATGTAAGCCCCTTGAACTTGTCGTCCGACACCGTAAGGTACTTGAGCTTGTCCAATGCATCGGAAGCGTTGGAAACAATCTCGCGAAGGAAAATATCCTTGTTTGAATACATGCTGTGAATGATGAGCTTTAATAACTGGTTAACCTCAGTTTGAAATTCATGTTTCATCTTTATCTCCAAAATAAAATCATTTTGATGCTAAAAGAATAGAAAAAAAAAGAAAAAAATGCAAATATTATTGCCGGCCGCCTAAAGATGCAGTCTATTCCCCGTCCCACTTTTTTCCGTAGTATTTTACGCGGTAGTCCTTTGGCGTCATGCCGGAAAATTTCTTGAAAGTTGCAATGAAATGTGAATGGGAACTGAAATTCAGGGAAATGCTTATGTCGATGTATGACTGGTCGGAAAACCTTAGGAGATTTTTTGCTTCCTCAACTTTTTCACGCAGGATGAAATTCTTAAGTGTCTCCCCCGTCTCCTTCTTGAACAGGGTCGAAAGATATGAAGGAGTAAGCCCTGCATAGTCTGCAATTTCTTCCTCATAGAACTGGTTGTAGATATTCTCGTGAATGTACTTCATGGCGAGCTTTATCTGCGGGCCTGCTTCTCCTGGGCGAATCTTGCTCATCCTGGATGTAAAGTCCATTATCATGTCACGGTGAAGCCTTGTAATGGATTCCTCACTTGCACACTTGTCCACCTGGCGGATGTATATGTCGCTCAGGGTATAGGCCGTTTCAAAGGGAAGTCCCCCTTCTGCACAAAACCTGGTGATAAGGGCCGTGGTAATGATAAAGTGATAACGCAGGTTGTTTATGGGCTTGTTGGAAAGCTGGCCCAGACCTTCCTTTGATTCAAGAGGGGTCATGAGTTTTTTTACCGTTTCAATGTCGCCCTTCTTTACAGCAGCATAAAAATTCAGCTCATCCTCATACCTGGCATGGTTAATGTTGTTTTCATTCTGATAGAACAGGGTCTCGTGAAGTTCTTTTTCATTCTGCATTAAAATACCTTCCCACAAAAGCATCTACAGTTGCCCAATAAAGCTCAGGCTCGGTAAATGCCGATTCTGCATGACCCGCATGTGGAACCACAAGTTTTTCCTTGGGACACCGAGCGGCACCATAAATTTCTTCAAGCATGCTGAATGGAACATAGGTGTCCGCTTCACCATGAATGAACAACGTCGGAGTAACTGATTTTTTTACAGCCTCTACTGATGAACATTTTTTCATGTCGTAGCCAATCTTGATCCTTACAAGGCTGCGAGCAAAGAACATTCCCGGAAATACCGGAACATGAAAGTCACCGAGCCTTACTGCAAATTGTCTATATATGGAAGAAAAACCACAGTCGGCAACACATCCCCTTACGTTCCCCGGCAGGTCAAGTCCCGTGGCCATGGTAACCGTTGCACACCCCATGGAAACCCCATACAGGAGAATCCTGGCTTCCGGATCCTGATCTACAATGAACCTTGCCCATTCCACCGTGTCGCGGCAGGCAAAGGCCCCCATGTCTATGAATTTTCCGTCGCTCCATCCATGTCCCCTCTGCCCCGGAACAAGAACATTCCATCCCATGTCGGCAAAATGCATGGCATAGGAAGAACCGTCCTTTGGACTGTCCGTATAGCCGTGCATAAAAAGCAGGTAATCATGGCTTGAAGGATTCCTTGAAAAGTATGCATTAAGGTTAAGGCCATCAAAGGACTTTATGGAAACAACCCGGGAAATTTCCTTAAGGCGCGGAAAGGCATCTTCTTCTGCCTGCCGCTTCTGTAGGGAACCGTGCACCTTGCCCGAAACAAAATGGGGAGAGGCAGGGCAGTTTTCCGGCTTCATGGCTCCCATGGATGCATTCAGGGATTTGTTTGTATAGAAAGTGAACAGTGCAAATACTGCTAAAACGAGGACTGTAAGTGAAATCAATGAAATCTTCAAGTTTCTCTTCATATTATAAGGGTAATTTAGAAATTCAAAACTTTCAAGGGTAACGGAAAAAAGTGACATAATTCTAAAAATTAGAATAGTTAAATCAATAAATCAGCCATAGAATTATAATGAAAATTCTACATGATCATATCAAAGGGAGAAGACTATGAAATTTCTAAAGAAGACAATGGCAGCCCTTGTTTTGTCTGCCGCAGCTTTCTCTGCCTGGGCACAGAACATGGCAGGCTACGAATTGAAGTTTGAAGACAACTTTGACGGCAACAAACTGAACGAAAAGGACTGGAACTACGAACTTCATGAACCAGGCTGGGTAAACAGCGAACTCCAGGCCTATGTAAAGTCTCCAAAAAACATTTACGTTCAGAATGGAAACCTTATAATCCAACCTATCAAGGAAGAATCAAAGAACGGAAACAAGTTTACATCGGGAAGAATCAACACCCAGGGAAAGCACGACTTTAAGTACGGACTTTTTGAAGCAAGGCTCAAGGTTCCAAAGGGAAAGGGATTCCTTCCTGCATTCTGGATGATGCCTACAGACGAAAGCAAGTACGGCTCTTGGCCTAAGTGCGGTGAAATCGACATCATGGAAGTTCTTGGAGACAAGGTGAACAAGTCTTACGGTACCCTCCACTTTGGGGAACCACACACCATGGCACAGAAGGAATACCTTCTCAAGAAGGGCAACTTCGCCGATGAATTCCATACATACGCATGTGAATGGGAACCTGGACTCATCAAGTTCTATGTTGACGGTGTTGAATTTGCAAAGTTTGACGACTGGTTCACAAAGAAGCTCTATGACGATGAAGAACCATATCCTGCACCTTACAACCAGCCATTCTACATCATCCTCAACGTTGCCGTAGGTGGAAACTGGCCTGGATATCCTGATGCAAACACAAAGTTTGGCGATAACGCACAGATGGTTGTTGACTACGTTCGCGTATATCAGAAGAAGAGCTACAACGAAAACGTAACAAGACATGAAGAAATTGTTGAAGTACGCGGTCCAGGAGCTGACGGAAACTACATCCGCAACGGCAGCTTCAATCCTGAAAACCTCAAGGACAATGCTGAATGGAAGTTCATGACACAGCAGGGCGGAGCCGGTGATGCAGCCATCGCAGGCAATGTTCTCTCCGTTAAGTCAACAAAGGCCGGAACCCAGGACTATTCAATCCAGCTGGTTCAGGCAGACCTTCCTCTCGAAAGGGGATTTGAATATGAACTTTCCTTTGACGCATGGGCTGCAAAGAACAGGAAGATGAAGGTTAAGCTTTGCGCTCCTGACAGGGGATGGAAGAACTACTTTGGCGACGTAAGCGTAGACATGACTCCGGAAAGAAAGCACTACACCTACAAGTTTGCAATGGAAGAAAAGACGGATCCAAACGCACGCATTGACTTTAACATGGGTGCAACAAAGTCCCTCGACCAGATTAACATTGCAGACGTTAAGCTTGTAAAGCTTGGAAAGGCAAAGATCGTCAAGAGAGCCGACATGAAGAAGGACAAGTTTGACCTTATCTACAACGGAGAATTCGAATTCAGCGCAAAACAGTGGGAATTCTACAAGTACGATACAAACTCATGCGACCTTGCAGTAGACCAGCAGATGCAGGCAGCCCAGATTACAATCAGGGACACAAAGGATGTTGACTGGAAGATCCAGCTCATGCAGAAGAAGATTCCTCTCATGAAGGGCCAGAAATACCGCCTTACATTTGATGCATGGTCAACGCTTCCAAGAAAGATGAAGTACGCATGCCAGAGGGACGGCGCACTCTGGAAGCAGAGACACGGAACAGAAGACTGGACGGCATACAACGAGGCTCCTACATGTGAACTGACAACAAGCAGGCAGACTTTCACACAGGAATTCCAGATGACATGCCCGGATGACAGCGATGTTATCCTTACATTCTCTCTTGGAACGCTCGATAAGAACATTTCGGCAGAACACGATGTCTTCATCGACAATGTTAAGCTTGTTCCAATAAACTAAGACTCTTTTTAGTAAAGACCGGGGCCGCCTGCAAAGCTTGCAGGCGGCCCCTTGTTTTCTGACGGACAAGGGATTGGAGTACGTGGGGCGGCAGCCCCACTCCCGAGCGAAGCGAGTGGATGAGCCGCGGAAGACGGCGAAGTACGCAAAGCCCGGTTTTTTGCCCCGCAAAAAATGACCCAATACCGGCACAAAAAATATGGGCAGCATGACCCGAGGACTGCCCCGGTTCCCCAAGTTCATTTGATAAATTCACCATTTAATAGTAGAATATCGAGTTATGAAAGCACACACATTTAAAGGTGGAATTCATCCCGAAGAGATGAAGGAACTGAGCAACAAGTGTCCCATCACTCAAGCCTTTCCTAAGTCCAAGACGGTTACAATTCCCGTTACCATGGGCGGGGCTCCAAATACACCCCTAGTCAAAGTCGGTGACCTTGTGGCAAAAGGACAGAAAATTGCTGCAAGCGACAAATTCATGTCGGCTCCGGTACACGCATCCATTGCCGGTAAGGTCAAGAAAATTTCCAGCTGCCTTGTTACGGGCAACATGACTGTTCCATGCATCGTCATCGAAAGCGACGACAGCGACAGGACGGACTTCATGCCGCCCCTTGATCCATTTGCATGCACCCACGACGAGGCCATTGAGCGCATCAAGGAAGCAGGCATTGTTGGTATGGGAGGAGCTTCTTTCCCTGCCCACGTTAAGCTTAATCCTCCGGCAGACAAGGACATTGAATACGTTCTGGTCAACGCCGCAGAGTGTGAGCCTTACCTGACATGTGACGAACGCACCATGCAGGAGACTCCGGAAAAACTCATCGACGGTCTTGCAATCATCCTTAAGACAGTTGGAGCCTACGGCATCATTGCCCTGGAAGACAACAAGGAATACATCAAGCCCATGCTTGACAAGGTAATCAATGACAAGGGTTACGGCGATGACATGAAGGTCATGCTTGTCAAGACAAAGTTCCCGCAAGGGTCAGAAAAGTTCATAGTATCAGCTTGCCTTGGAGTTGAGATTCCTTCGGGAAAGCTTCCGGCAGATGCAGGCTGCATCATCAGTAACGTTGGCACCGTCTGTGCCATAAGCGATGCCTTCCGTCTTGGAATGCCGTTGATTGAACGCGCCCTTACGATTTCAGGCGGTGCAGTTGCAAAGCCTTGCAACCTTAAGGTTCCTGTAGGAACTCTTGTTTCAGACCTTATGGGGGAAGATGCACAGTTCACCCTCAAGGAAGGGGAAACTGCAAAGATCATTTCCGGCGGTCCAATGATGGGATTTGCCATGCCTTGTGCAGACTTTCCTGTTGCAAAGGGTACAAGCGGCGTTACATTCCTTACGGCAAGGGAAACCTATCTTGTTGACGAAGACCCGTGCATCAGTTGCGGTGCATGCATAAACACATGTGCAATGAGACTAAGCCCAGCCCTCATGGTTCGCGAGCTCAAGGCAGACAATGTGGCAAAGGCAAAAGGCTACGGCCTCATGGACTGCATCGAATGCGGTTGCTGTGCATACGTATGTCCTGCAAACGTTCGCCTTGTCCAGAGAATCAGAATGGGTAAGGCCATTGTCCGCGAACAAATGGCTGCAGAACGGGCCAAGGCAGAGGCTGCAAAGGCTGCGGCTGCCAGTACTGCCGGTGTCAATGGAGGTGCAAAATGAGCGAAAATAAAATCCATCTTTCTTCTAGCCCTCACTTTACGGAAGGCCTTTCTACACAGAAGATAATGCTGGCTGTCATCATCTCGATGCTGCCTGAATGCATTGCAGGCGTCATCTTCTTTGGTGCGGCTGCATTGATCCGCATCCTTGTTTCAGTTGCTTCCTGTGTTGCATTTGAAGCATTGTTCCAGAAGATCACAGGTGACAAGATCCGCGTCTGCAACCTTTCGGCTGTAGTATCGGGAATTCTTCTTGCCCTTGTAATTCCTTCCACCACCCCAATCTGGATGGTTATCCTTGGTGGCCTTGTTGCAATGGTTATTGCAAAGGGACTTTTTGGCGGAATCGGTGCAAACGTGTTCAACCCTGCCCTTACTGGACGCGCATTCATGTTCATAAGCTTTCCTGCAGCCATGGGTGCCGCATGGGCAGTTCCAGGCCAGCTTGATGCCGTTTCTTCCGCAACAATCCTGAGCCAGATAAAGAACGGCGCAGTTACGGCAACTCCTGATCTTTACATGCAGTACTTCATCGGAAACAGGGCAGGATGCATCGGAGAGACTTCAATCCTCCTCATCCTGATTTCCTTTGCATTCCTTGCACTCATTCGTGTCATCGACTGGCGCGCACCTGTTGCCATGGTTGCAACTGCAGCATTCTGTTCCCTTGTTTCTGGCGGAGACGTTCTTCTTTCCCTCCTGACTGGCGGACTTTTGTTTGGTGCAACATTCATGGTTACAGACTATGCAACAGCTCCCCTCACAGGATATGGAAGACTTGTTTTCGGATTCGGATGCGGTCTCATCACGTTCCTCATCAGGAAATTCGGCGGATATCCGGAAGGAGTAATGTTCAGCATCCTCATCATGAACTGCTTTACCCCGTTCCTCAACAACCTTACTCGCAGAATGTACGGTTATGGGAAAAAGGGAAACAGGCGTCCTGCAAGTCCTGACCGGGTGCAGGAATTTGACGTGTCAAAGGCAACACTTCGCAAGGAGGAATCAAAATGAGCGGCAAAAACAGCAGCAATTCTTCTATTGAAATGATTAAGCTTGGTCTTGTCCTCGCACTTTTTGCCGCAGCAAGCTGCACGGTTCTTGCACTGGTCAACAGCGTGACTTCCGTAAGGATTGCGGCAAACAAGATTGCAAAGGCAAACGCTGCAATGAGGATTGTCATGGCTGACGCAGATTCCTTTGAACCTGTGGAAGGCTTTGCACCAAGCACCAATTCTTCCATCAAGATCCAGAGCGTATACAAGGCCATTACAGGCGGAAAGGTTACTGGAGCAGTTGCACAGATTAACGGTCCTACATACGACCGCGGTACTGTCATGGTTGGAATGAAGACTGACGGAACGATTACGGGAGTTCAGTTCCTTGAACTTTCGGATTCTCCTGGATTCGGCCTCAAGGCCAACGACCCTACATTCAAGCTTCCAAACGGAAAGACTTTCTACGGTCAGTTTGAAGGCGTAGACGCAAGGAACGGTCTTAAAGCCGGAGAGAACTTTGATGCAATTTCCGGTGCTACCATCACTTCAAGGGCCGCAGCCGCATTGATCGAAGAAGGAACAAAATCAATGTTCAAGTATTTTGAAGGAGGCGCAAACTAATGAACAGGCAGCTTTCCATTTTTACAAACGGTTTCTTAAGGGAAAACCCACTGCTGGTGCTCAACATCGGCCTGTGTTCTTCCCTTGGTGTTACAACCAGCATTTTCAACGGCCTTGGCATGGGCATGAGCATGACATTCGTTCTTCTCATGAGCGAAATCGTAATCTCAATTTTCCGCAAGGGAATTCCTTCTGCCATCCGTCTTCCAATTTTCATCATCATCATCGCAGCCTTTACCACAATCGTCCAGCTTGTGCTCCAGGCTTATGTTGAATCCCTTTACGACGCACTGGGAGTTTTCCTTCCCCTCATAGTCGTAAACTGCATCATCATGGGACGCGTTGAAGCCTTTGCCTCAAAGAACAACACGGGCAATGCAATCCTCGACGCCCTTGGAATGGGAATCGGCTACACAATGGTAATGTTCCTCATTTCCCTCTGCCGCGAATTCCTCGGTGGCGGAACGCTGCTTGCAGGAACAGCCCTCAAGATTGAAGTGATTCCTGAAGCCTACAGGATCGGCATCCTCAATTCTGCCCCAGGCGGATTCATGGTATTCGGTTTCCTTGGCGCACTGGTTCAGTTCTTCAAGAACAAGAAGAAGGAGGCAAACTAATGGAACTCTTAAAGCTTTTCATCAAATCTGCCATCGTTGACAATGTTGTATTCATCCAGTACCTTGCCATCTGCCCTTTCATCGGTATGACTTCTGAGACAGGAAAGGCTGCAGGCATGGGTCTTGCAACAAGTTTCGTTATCCTTCTTGCCACGGCAGTTACATGGCCACTGTACCAGTTTGTAATGGTTCCCCTCGGGCTTGAATTCCTCCAGACACTGTTCTTCATCCTTGTAATCGCATCATTGGTTCAGCTTGTAGAATTCTACCTTAAAAAATCTGCACCCGGCCTTTATTCAAGCATGGGAGTTTACCTTGCATTGATCACAACCAACTGTGCCGTTCTTGGCGTTACCATCAACTGCATCGGAAAAGACTTCAACTACCTGGAAAGCATCATCTACGCCTTGGGTGCTGCAGCCGGATTCCTTCTTTCCATGGTTGTCATGAGCGGCGTAAGAAACAGAATGAAGATTGCAAGAATTCCGGCAGCCTTCCAGGGAACACCAATTCTCTACGTAGCGGCAGGTCTTCTTTCCCTGGCATTCATGGGATTCAAGGGGTTGTTATAAATGAATACAGTTATCTATACAATTATCGTTGCCCTTGTCATCGGATTCCTCCTGGGAATGCTCCTTGGGCTTTTTAAGAAAATTTTTGCCGTTGAAGTTGATCCAAAAGTTGCCGCCGTCCGCGAAGTTCTTTCCGGGGCAAACTGCGGTGGATGTGGTTATGCAGGATGTGATGCATTTGCAGCTGCCGTTGCCGCAGGAGAAGCTCCGGTAACCGGTTGCGTTGCAGGTGGCGCATCATGTGCCGATGCAATTTCAAAGATCATGGGCGTTGATGGCGGTTCTTCAGCCAAAAAGGCAGCCCTTCTTTTGTGCCAGGGTTCAAAGGAATGCGCAAAGGACAAGGGTGTCTACGAAGGAGTAAAAACATGTAAGGCTGCAGCCCTTGCAGTAAACGGTACAAAGATGTGTGCTTTTGGTTGTATCGGTTACGGTGACTGCGAAGCTGCATGTCCATTCGGTGCCATTGCAATGGGTGACGACGGACTTCCAAAGGTAAACAGGGAAATGTGCGTTGGCTGCGGAAAGTGCGTAAAGGCATGTCCAAAGCGTCTCTTTACATTGCAGGATGTTTCCGTCAAGGGACCTGTTGCACTGTGCTCTTGCCACAACGACAACAAGCCTCAGATTACCAAGGACTGTTCCGTAGGCTGCTTCAAGTGCGGAATCTGTGCAAAGAAGTGCCCTCAGGGTGCCATCGACATTGCAGGCGGAATTCCAAAGATCGACTTTGCAAAATGCGATTCTTGCGGAACCTGTGTTGCCTCGTGTCCTAAGAAAGTCCTCAAGATGATCCAGGACATTATGTAGCAATAAGGCTTACATCCGAACCCTGCCCGTCTAGCCTTAGACGGGCCTTTTTTTTAAATAAATTGTAAAACCGCAATAATGTGATATAATTGTAAGGACGGTTAATCGCATGTTGCGGTTTTTATTTTAACTAAAACATTGAAATAGGCTTAAATTATGAAAAATCGAACTGGAGTTGTAGTTCCCCTTTCTGCATTGTACACAAAAGAATGTCCCGCATGCGGAGACTATCCCGCCCTCAAGGATTTTGCCGACTTCTGCAGTGCTTCAGGCCTTTCAGTAGTCCAGCTTCTTCCTGTAAACGATACTGGCACGCAGTCTTCACCATATTCAGGATTATCGGCATTTGCCCTTCATCCCATGTTCATCAGAATCAGTGCCCTGCCGGAATTCAAGGATGCCCTCAAGTCAAACAAGGCATTCTCAACGGCCTACAAGAAATTCGAGAAGGAATTTGAATACAAGAAACGGTTTAACTACAATGCCGTCCTCGAGGAAAAGACAAAGCTCCTTCACCTTCTGTACAGTTTTGTTGAAAAAAGGATGGCAACACCAGCCAAGACCGTAGTTACGGCCGGAGAGGAACCTTCCGTATACGACACCCTTAGCCGGGAAATGGCAATATTCATCCGCGACAACAAGTGGATTGTTCCCTATGCAGTCTTCAAGAACATCAAGGACGAAAACATGCAGGCTTCCTGGAAATGCTGGGACGAGACTGTAAGGGACCTTTCCCGCGACCAGATCCAGATGAAGTGGCAGAACAAGGCAAAGAAATCAAGCCACAACTTTTTCGTATGGTGCCAGCTTCGTGCTTCCCAGCAGTTTAAGGAAAGCGCAGACTACCTGCGTTCAAAGGGAATCATATTGAAAGGCGACCTTCCGATCCTCCTGAATGAAGACAGCGTTGACTGCTGGACATACCCGGAATTCTTCAGGCAGGACTGGAGGGCAGGTTCCCCTCCTGACGGCGGCAACCCAATGGGTCAGAGCTGGGGCTTCCCTACCTACGACTGGGACAAGCTTTCGGAAGACGGCTACGGCTGGTGGAAGGACAGGATCATCACTTCCTCACAGTACTACGACGCATTCCGCATCGACCACATCCTGGGATTCTTCAGGATCTGGTCTTCCAGTGAACGCGACACCACTGCATACCTCGGGCACACAATTCCTTTTGCAGACTTCAGCCGCAAGACATTGAACGAACTTGGCTTTGACGATGACAGAATCAGATGGCTCAGCCAGCCACACATTCCTACGGGACACATAGAATCCATCACATGGAATCACGAAGAGGCAACTGCAATTCTTGAAAAACTGTGCGACCGTGTAAAGACGGAAGAACTGTGGACATTCAAGAAAGACATCACGGGCGACAGGGACATCTACGAAATGAATTTCTGTGATGATGGTGAAAAGAATTCAAGAATCCAGAATGCCCTTGCAGAAAAATGGCGCGACCGTGCCCTCATTGAAATAAAGAAGAATAAATTCATCAAGGTCTATTCCTTTGAAAATTCAACAGCCTGGAAAACCCTTTCATGGGAAGAACAGGAAAAGCTCAGGGAACTTTTCGAGGCAACTGACGTAAAGGAAAACAAGACCTGGAAGAAACAGGCAATGGAAACCCTTAGCGCCATCACCAATGCCACTGAAATGATTCCATGTGCAGAAGACCTTGGGGTAAACCTTCCAGTAATGCCAGAAGTCCTGAAGAAGCTCAACATTCTTTCACTCAAGGTATTGCGCTGGACACGCCAGTGGGAACTGGAAGGACAGCCTTACATTCCTTTTGACCAGTACCCGGAACTGAGTGTTGCCACAACTTCCGTACACGACAGCTCTACCCTCCGCCAGTGGTGGAACCAGGAAAAGGACAGCGTATGGGCATTCCTCAAGGCTTCGGAACTTGACCAGAAGATCGACGGCAATTCAGCATTCACGCCGGAAATTGCGGAAGCCGTCCTCAAGGCCATGGCAGGATGCAACAGCGCCCTGTTCATCAACCCATTGCAGGATTTCCTCTTCCTCGAGCACGTGTTCTACATGGAAAATGAAAACGATGAACGGATCAACATACCGGGCAGCGTAACCGACTTTAACTGGACCTACAGGATTCCTGTGACGGTAAAGGAACTTACGGACAACAGGAATCTTATTGCAAAGATTGCTGAAATTGTTAAAGCCCACGAAAAGGAACAATAATAGGAGATGCCAATGAAAATTTCTTGCAACGAATTCCACATCTCAAAGACACTGAGAGACCTTTGCAATTTTGACGAAAGAATTTTTGCATCGACAGGTAATGCAGTCTTTGCAAATTTTGCAGCAGCCCAGAAATTCCAGATAAAGCTTAACCAGGTTTTTGAAGACCGAGGCCAGAACGAAAAGAAAGTTTCGGCAGGCAGCGTAAATGCCATGGGCCTTATCGATGAAATCTTCCATCACGTATGCATGCTCTTCAGAAAGCAGAAGGCTCCTGATGCATTCAGGAACCTTCTTGAAGACCTTGAACGTGACCTTGGCAGGGAAGAAATAGACAGGATGCTCCTTGAATTCACACGGGAATTTCCTCCTGTTGAAGTCTACCAGGGAAAAACTTCTGCGGAAGAATACCTTGCAAAAACATGCTGGGACGAAAACGTAAGCCGCGAAAGGTCAAACCGCGAGCAGACCCTGGAAGAAATGATTCTCCTGCACCTTGCCAACGAAAACCCTGCATTCCATCCCTTTGCAATCCTCTTTGACGACGAAAAGCTCAAGGCAAATCCAACCTACGTAAAGGCATGGATTCAGATAAAGGCATTCTTTGAAACGCAGCCACTCTTCGGACCAAAGGGCAACACCCTCATTAACATGCTCAAGGAACCTGTCGTTGCATCCCCTACATCCCTCAAGGGCCAGCTTGACTACATCCGCACCTATTGGGACAAGATTCTCGGCGAATGGCTCCTGAGGATGCTCGAAGGAATCGACACGATTACGGAAGAAGAAAAGGCTGCATGGCACCCGACTAACGGCGGCGAAGTTTCCATGGATGCCTACAGCTTTGATGACAACGAGCTCATGAAGGAATACGAAAGGTTCAGCCCGGACAGGGACTGGATGCCAAAGGTAATCCTCATGGCAAAGACAGTTCTCGTTTGGCTCTATCAGCTTTCAAAAAAATACAACAGGGACATCAACCGTCTTGACCAGATTCCTGATGAAGAACTTGACGCCCTCCGCGACCAGGGATTCACCGGATTGTGGCTCATCGGACTTTGGGAGCGCTCAAACGCCTCAAAGAGAATCAAGCAGATTAACGGAAACCCGGAAGCTGCATCTTCGGCATATTCCCTCATGGACTACGACATTGCATGGAACCTTGGTGGGTGGCCTGCACTTGAAAACCTTCGCGCCAGACTGTGGAAGCGTGGAATCCGCCTTGCATCGGACATGGTTCCAAACCACACGGGCATGGACGGCACATGGGTAACGGAACATCCAGACTACTTCATTACATGCAAGGAACCGCCATCACCAAGCTATACCTTCAACGGAGAAAACCTTAGCCATGACAGCCGTGTAAGCATTTACCTTGAAGACCACTACTACTCAAAGTCGGACTGTGCCGTCTGCTACAAGCGCGTAGACAACGCCACAGGAGACGTAACATACATCTACCACGGAAACGACGGAACCGGAATGCCTTGGTGCGACACTGCACAGATCGACTACCTTAACCCGGTTGCACGCGAAGCCGTAATGCAGAAGATCCTCCATGTTGCAAGAAACTTCCCGATTATCCGCTTTGACGCAGCCATGGTTCTTGCAAAGAAACACATAAGAAGACTCTGGTACCCTCAGCCAGGCCACGGCGGAGACATCTACAGCCGCAGCCGCTACGCCCTTTCTTCTGAAGAATTTGAAAACCGCATTCCAAATGAATTCTGGCGCGAAGTCGTTGACCGCTGTGCACAGGAAATGCCTGACACCCTTCTCCTTGCAGAAGCTTTCTGGATGATGGAAGGATACTTTACCCGCACCCTTGGAATGCACCGCGTTTACAATTCAGCCTTCATGAACATGCTCAAGAAGGAAGAAAACCAGAAGTACCGCGATACCGTAAAAAATACCATCAAGTTTGACCCGCAGATCCTCAAGCGCTACGTAAACTTCATGAACAACCCGGACGAAGAAACAGCCGTTGCTCAGTTTGGCAGGGGCGACAAGTACTTCGGCGTATGTACCCTGATGATTACCATGCCTGGTCTTCCAATGTTCGGACACGGACAGCTTGAAGGCTTTGAGGAAAAATACGGAATGGAATACACCCGTGCATACAAGGACGAGCAGGTTGACGAAGGCCTCATGAACGGACACCGTCACCTCATCTTCCCTCTCATGCACAAGCGATGGCTCTTTGCTCCTGTAGAAAACTTCCTTTTCTACGATGTATGGGACAATGGCAGCGTAAACGAAAACATCTTTGCCTATTCAAACTACGTAGGCAAGGAAGGAACAGTCGTCTTCTACAACAACAGGTATGACCGCGCCCAGGGCTGGATCAAGCAGTCGTGCGAATATGCAGTCAAGACTGGCAGCGGCGAAAACGACAAGATAATGATGACCCGTTCCCTTGGAGAAGGACTCAACCTTTCCTACGGCTACAACCATTACGTGATTCTCCGCGAGCACAAGTCCGGAATGTGGTATGTCAGAAAGAGTGACGACATCATCAACAACGGCATGTTCGTAATGCTCAACGGATTCGAAGCCCAGGTATACACGGACGTTCGCGAAGTTGTTGACGGACCGGAAGGAAAATATGCAAAGCTTTGTGAGCTCCTCAATGGCCGCGGAACAGAAGACCTTGAATCAGCATGGCTAGAATACCGCTACAAGGAACTTTACCGCGCAGTCGAAGCTTTCCTCAAGCCGGAACTTCTGAACCAGCTTGCCCTCTGCCTTACAAAGAAGGAAAACATTCCTGAAGGAACAAAAATTCCTGTTCTCAAGACGGTTCTTGCCCAGGCACAAGAGGATGCACTCCACTACTTCAAGACTGAATCTGAATTCATCATTCAGGCAGAAGAAGAAGCCCGCGCCCTTGCAGCTGCACTCGCAGAAAAGGAAGCAAAGGGTAAGGCAAAGAAGAAGACCGTAACCCAGAAGGAAGCCCGTGCAAAGACAAAGAGCAAGGAATCTTCCCCTGAAGAAAAATTTACGGTATTTGCAAAGCAGGTTGAATATCTTGCAAAGCTCGTAAAGGCTTCTGAAAGCGACGAAAAGAAAACTGATCTTGAAGAAGAAATCATCCATGGCCTCAGGCTTGATGATAAGAACCCGTCAGTCAATGCAATGATACTCTGTGCCTATGCTGCAGTATCCCAGTCAGGCGGGGAAAACCTCCTAAAGTGGGGATTTGCAAGAAAGCTCCCTGACCTTCTCCGCGAGGCTGACCTTACTGGCGGATTAAGCAGCTACGACCTGCGCCAGATTTGTGAAAGAATCTTCGTGACTTCCCAGTTCAGCGGCATGAACCTTGGCACTGCATCCTTTGCAAAATCATGCTGGGATGCTGCAAGGCTCCTTACGGATTCTCCTTATGCAGCCCTCCTGTCTGGTGCCAACGAATACGACGGAACAAGATGGTTCAACAAGGAAAGAATGGACGCCACCCTTTGGTTTGCCCTTGCCTCAAATGCAATGACGACCCAGAGAATCCTGCGTGACCAGATCTTCAAGCTGTACAAGGTTCTCTCTGCTTCCCGCGATTCTTCCCAGTACAAGTGCCAGCTCTTTGAAGATGCATTCCACATTGAACCAAAGAAGAAGGCAGCAAAAAATGGAACAAAGGCGTCTTCCAAGGAAGAAAACAAACCTGCCGTAAAGTCCGCTTCAAAGGCAACTTCAAGGACCGGTACCAAGTCTTCGGCCAAGAAGGAAACTGCAGAAAAAAAAGAACCGGCTGAAAAGAAGGACACTGCAACAAAGGAAGCAAAGAAGACTGGAACAAAGAAGGCAGCAGCAAAAAAGGCAAAATAAGCTGAATGCAATTCCGGCAGCCGCAGACCAGACGGTAGGTGACTGCCGGTAAGCAGAACATGCCCTCCGGTTACTGGTGCAGCAAAAAAAGGGCCGTCAGCAACATGCAGTGAAAATTCACTTCATGTTGCTGGCGGCCCTTTCCTTTTACATGAAATTCAGGAACTAGAACAGTCTCCTAAGGTTAAGGGAATTCAAGATCAGCTTAAGGCCTTCAATATCACCTGGAGCAAGGCATGTCCTGTCCAGTGTCACTGGAGTAAATGCCTTTGCCACATTCTGAGACATGACCGGACATTCCCCAAGAGTCTTCTTAAGGAAGTCGCCATCCATGGAAGGAGATTCCCTTGCAACCAGAACAAGCACAGCATCGCCATCGGTTGTTGCAGCCATCCTCTTCTTTGCACAGGCATAAGCTGCAGAAGTATCATGGTCAGCATAAATCCTGTACTTCATGAAAAGTTCCTTGCATGCTTCCACCGTATCATCTTCCGAAACCTTTGCCGGAAAAACAAAACTTCTGAGCATAAGGGAATTGGCCTTGAAAACCTGCTCAAGGCGCTCGATGTTGGAAGGATCGGCAGGGTCTGCAGGATCACGTTTTTCCACAGGAACCATGCTGTCCATCATCATGCAGTTTCCTTTTGCATCAAGGGTTATCCTTGAAGTTGCAGGAACCATGAATCCATTGACAGGAAGGGCCTGCCTCCAGCTGTAAAGGCCGGAAATCAGGTTGCCGTAATTGCCTGCAGGAAAAGCATAGAATATGTCACCGTTTACTTTTTTCTTCAGGCGCGAAAATGCATAGGTATAGAAAAAGGACTGTGGAAGAAGGCGTCCGATATTTGCCGTATTTGCAACAGTAAGGTTATACTTCTTTACAAGCTCACGGTCAGCAAAAATCCTTCTCACCAGGTTCCTGCAGTCTTCTTCAGTACCATCAACTTCCACAGGAAAAATATTCCCCCCGTTCCATACGAAGTCGCTCTGGTCCAGGCCCCTGATCTTTCCCTTTGGATAGAGAAGAACAGATTTCAGAAGCTTCTTGTCCTTCATAGCCTTTGACATGCATGCACCAAGTTCCCCGCAGGTTGAATCAAGAAGAATTGCCTTCTCGCCGTCCATCTGAAGAATGGTTTCAAGAGTTGCCGTCAGGTAGGAAACGCCATAGTCCTTGAAAGTACCTGTGGCACCATTATACAATTCGAGATAGAAAAAATTTTCATCCAGCTGCCTGAAGACCGGATCAATGGAAAAAGCCCTTGTTGCTATGGCTTCGCAAATCAGAGGACTGAATTCATCATTGATCATTGCAGAAGTCAAGGCACCGGCAAGAGATGCAAAGGACGTATTTTCATCTGCATACAGAATCCACCTTCTCAGATCCGCCATGTCTTCCGGAACATAAAGGCCGCCATCCTGCGGCATGCAGTCCATAACAGCATTCTTGAAATTTGTAACATTGCTGCTGTCACGGGTGCTGAAAAATCTCATATAATAAACCCCTCTTTTATTACTGAACCTAAATTATATCACAAAAGAACCATCTTTTCAATTTTACATGGAACTTGTCCATGTCTTATGCCACCATGACACAAATCCTGGTCCTGAAAAAAAATCAAAAATATTCTTGAACTTGACATACAGATGTCATATTATACTTCCTATAATGCCACTACAAGATAAACAAAAATAATTCAATGGAGTAAGAAATGAATTACGAAATCGTGGAACTTGAAGAAAAAGTTGTGGCAGGATATGCAGACATTACATCCAACGACAGCCCGGACATGGGAGCAAAAATCGGCGCACTGTGGCAGAACCTGTTTTCCGGCCAGAAGGAAATCAGGGGCAGGACAAACCAGAAAGCCATCGGACTTTACTGCGACTACTTTAAGCCTACCCAAAAGGATTACACCATCCTTGTAGGCTGCCAGGTCAAGGACAGGAATGACAACAATGACCTTGCAGAAAGAATCATTCCAGGGGGACGGTATGCAAAATTCACCCTTAAGGGAGATGTTGTAAAGGCCGTGCAAGAATCATGGATGGAAATCTGGAATACTCCCCTTGACCGCACATGGGTTGCAGACTTTGAGGAATACCAGGAAGACTGCGACGGAAAAACCGGAACCATATTCATCTACATAGGGATAAAATAAGGGAATGCGGAATTGCAGATTGCAGTTCCAACCCCTTAACCAAAAGGACAGGCATTGACATCACAGGAAAAGCTATTCGAATTCTTCTACATACTTCTCAACAAAAGAAAGACGACGGCAGCATTCATTGCCAGTCACTTTGGAGTTACAACCCGAACAGTCTACCGGTGGTGCGATTCCCTGTCCATGGCAGGAATCCCCATAATCACAACCCAGGGAAAGGGTGGCGGAATCAGCCTGATGGAAAACTACAGCATCGATTCCGCAGTCTTTTCCGACAGCGAAAAGCTTGCCCTAAGTTCAAGCCTTAACGCCATTGCAAGCCTTGCAGAAGGAGACGTATCTGACTACAAGGGTGCAGCAGAAAAAATCTCATCCCTCGTTTCAAATGCCAGCGACTGGATAAAGATAGACTTTGCCCCATGGAACCAGAGCGGCACCGAACGCAGGCAGATCTTTGACACCATAAAGAACGCAATCCTTTCCGGCACCCAGGTAACCTTTGACTATTATGGCACAAGCCATCTTCCCGTGCAGTCAAGGTCAGTACAGCCATGGCAGATCATATTCCGCGGCCAGTCCTGGTACCTCTGGGGCTGGTGCAACACAAGGATGCAGGACAGGTTCTTCAAGCTTTCAAGAATCAAGAACATCCAGCCTTCAACAAAAAAATCCACCGTCACACCACAAAAAGCATCCGCCCAAAAAAGCAATGTCTTCTACGACCAGGTTTCAAGCTGTCCAATACTAAAAATCCAGTGCATCATAAGGAATTCACTGCTGTCATACCTTCTTGACGAAGTAACGGAAGTGCAGATCCTTAGGCAGATGGAAGAAGAATCAACGGTTCAGTTCATGTTCCCGGATGCAGACTTTACCCTGGGATTTTTCCTCAGGTTCGGCAGCGGCCTCAGGATCCTAAGGCCTAAACGACTGGCCGGAAAAATTCAACGGGAATGTGAAAGAATAAGCATACTTTACAAATAGAAGAAATCCTGCCGATATGATATAATTCATGCCATGAACGAAATCGAACTAAAGGCACGGGTAAAAGATCCTTCCCATGTTGAATCCATGCTCAACTCCTTTGCTGAATTCAAGGCTTCAGTCATTAGGGAAGACCTGTACTTTGCCAATGACAAAATCAATTCAAGGAAAATCCGGATCCGAAAGGAAACTTCCGATAGTGGAACAAGATGGCTCCTAACCTACAAGAAAAAGGAAAATGTCACAGGCCAGAATGGCATTTCCACGGAAGTGAACAATGAGATGGAAACAACCATTGAAGATCCGGCAGTCCTTGAGCAGTATTTCCTTGACAGCGGATTCCATGTTGCCGTAAAGAAGCGCAAGGAAGTCAGGGACTGGGCTTACGAAAATGCAACCATCGAACTTTGCAACGTTCCTCCCCTTGGCTGGTTCCTGGAAATAGAAATTCTTTCCGAAAGCGACAAGCCTGATGTGGTGGCACAGGCCCAGGACAAGCTTCATGAAATCCTCATGAAGTCAGGACTTTCAGATTCAGACATAGAGAACAGGTATTATTCAGACCTTCTAAAGGAAGCACAAAAAGGAAGTAAATGATGTTCAACTCAAGTACATTTAAGAAATCTGCCCTGCAGCAGCTCAAGAAAAACATTGCATCACCCCTACTTGTATCCTTCACAGTCCTTACAGTCGTTGCCCTTATCATTGGGCCAAATGTGTCAAGGAGGGCCTATGCAAGAATCAGCCTGCCACCCCTTGTACTGCTGCTCGTAGTTGGAACCATGACCATGGCCATGGCATCTTTTTGCATAAAGATTGCAACCCTCCAGCGCAAGGTTACCTACTTTGACTTCATAGAGGGATTTTCAGGCTTTACAAAGGGTTTCCTCGGAAGCCTGTGGATGTTCCTATGGATTTCAATCTGGCTGTGCTTCTTTGTAGTTCCAGGCATCATTAAGGCCTTTGCATATTCCCAGATGTTTTTCATAATGGCTGACCATCCCGACATGGGTCCTATCAAGGCCATGAACCTGAGCAAGATCATGACAAGGGACCACAAAATGGACCTGTTCCTAATGGCACTTTCCTTTGTCGGATGGCTGCTCCTTTCTTCATGCACCGGCGGAATCCTGCTCATCTGGGTGATTCCATACATGAGCATGGCATACACAAACGCCTACTACTACCTTAAGGAAGAGGCTTTCAGAACAGGAAAGCTGACATCCGCAGACTTCGCATAGACAAGAGCAACATAAACGGAGGCCATAATGAAACTGGAAAAACTTAAGAACCGCAGGGGCCTTATCCCCTTTGCCGCAATCATAATCCTGAGCATATCCACATTCTTCCATTCTGCAGCATCAGGCAAGGCTTCAGAAACCCACAAGAAAGCCGATGCAAGGGAAAAGACCGAACTTCTTTCCATGCTGAACAAGACAAAAAAGGGAAACAAATTCAAGGCAGGCAAGAATCCCTATATCGCAAAAATAGAAATCAAGGGCGTCATCTGCGAGGCTTCAGAAAGATACAACCAGAAGTGGCTCCTTGAAACAATAGAAAACCTTTCGGAGGACGCAAACAACAAGGGCATCATCCTGTACATCGATTCCCCCGGAGGAACCGTTTACCATTCAGACGAAGCCTATCTTGCCCTCATGGAATACAAGAACAAGACAAGCCGCCCCATCTATGCATACTTTTCAACCCTTGCTGCAAGCGGCGGCTATTACATTGCCTGTTCCTCGGACTACATCATGGCAAACAGGAACTGCCTTACGGGATCCATCGGTGTCATCGCCGGAAGATTCACAGACCTGACTGGCCTAATGGAAAAATACGGGGTAAAAATCAGGACAATCCACTCCGGCCGCAACAAGATAATGGGCAGCTACGAGGAATCTCCAACGGAAGAACAGATTGAAATAATGCAATCTCTTGCCGACGAAACCTACGAACAGTTTGTCGGAATCGTAAGAAGTTCCCGTGGACTATCCTGGGAAGATACGGTGAAACTGGCCGACGGAAGAATCTACAGCGCCGCCCAGGCCGAGAAAAATCACCTCATCGATTCAACGGGATCCTTCAAGGACCTGACGGAAGCAATGACAAGAAAGGCCTTTGATTTCAACGAGTACGAAGTTGTGGACTATTCATACAAGGAAGAAGAGACACTGTACAAGATGATCATGGGACTTGCCGGCAGGTGGGGAACAAGTGCATCTGCCAGTTCCATTCCAAGCCAGGTGCAGAAGGTCCTGGACTCAAAGCTCACGTACCCAGCCTACTACTGGGAAAACCAGGGAAACCTGTAGCTAGCAGTTAAAAAGTTCACCGATTGCCGTGGCAAGCTCTGATACAACAAGAGGCTTCTTGAAGTAGTACCGCACGCCCAGGTCACGGCATTTTTTTTCGGTATCGTCATCTTCAAGGCCGGTTACGACAATTATCTCCGGCTTACCAAAGGCATCACTTTCACGGATCTTTGAGCAAAGCCTGAGTCCGTCAATTCCCGGAAGTCCTATGTCAAGAATCAGGCAGTTGGGCTGCTTTTCCACCATTTTAGCTCCAGCCTCAAAACCGTCAAAGGCCTGGAAAATCTGGGCATCTGGAAAATGCTTGGCCAAAAGCTTAACGGAAACCCCATTAAAGGCCTCATCATCATCGACAAAAAGAATCTTCAGGCTGGAACCTTCACATTCCCCGCCATTGCAAAGTGCATCAAGTTCTTCAGGAATGCGCATGTTCCTGTTCACCATGAAATCATAAAGATCCTCCGGGTAAACGCGAAACTGTCCGCCAGGAGTCTGATACGCCTTAAGATGATTGCCCTTAATCCAGTTTATGGCCGTCTGGTTCACCACACCACAAAGCTTTGCAACTTCCAGCGCAGAAAAAACAACTGACTTTTCTTCCAAATCTTTTTTACTCACGAGGAAATTATAGTATCTTTAATGAAAAATTCAAGGATTTTGGAAGAGATTTTAGAGATTTTTAGTCACCATTTTCCCTGATAACGGTGTCAATTTCCCTCATGGTAAAACCTTTTCTTGCAAGGCTTGCACGAATCTTATCGTCCGACCTGGCACCTATCAAGGCCTTCCTGTATGCGCGGCGGCATATATCCATCTGGTCATGTTCCCCAAAGAATTCATCAAGGGCACGAGAGGCGGCTCCACGGTCAACCCCTCGCTGGGCCAGTTCGGCAGCAAGACGGATGCGCCCCTCGGCATGGTCAATGGAGCGTGTCCTGAGCCAGGCCCCGGCAAACCTTTCGTCATCAAGATAACCGACACTCTCCAGGTAATCCAGGGCGCGGTTGCACGCATTCTTTTCTATTTCCTTTTTCTGGAGCTTTAAAAGAAGGGAGGCACGGCAATGCTCTGCACGTGCAAGATATGTCATGGCTGCATACTCTGCGCTGTACACCAGGGCAGCATTAAGAAGGTCGGCAGACTCTTCATCCGTAAGTTCTGCCCCAGCCCTGATTTTTTCAGGGTCCGTTACATCAAGATATTCGCAGCGCAAAAAAAAAGCAGACCCTGTAACCGGAGTCACTTCGTAAACACCGGTCAAAGTCTGCATAATTTCCCGAATAACCATCGAAAAATCTGTATGTAAAGATAATCGATTAGCGCTTTGAGAACTGGAATCTGCGGCGAGCACCACGCTGACCGTACTTCTTGCGTTCTACCATGCGAGAATCGCGAGTAAGGTAACCGTTAGCCTTGAGTGCTGGACGTGCGTTAGGATCAACCTGTGTAAGGGCACGTGACATGCCATGGAGACATGCTGCAGCCTGTCCGTTAAGACCGCCACCGAATACTGTAATAAGCACATCGTACTTGTTTGCGTTTGATGTAACAAGAAGAGCCTGGCTTACAAGGCGAGCCTGTGATTCAGTTGCAAAGTAATCCTTTACATCCTTTCCGTTAACAACAATCTTACCTGAGCCTTCGCGCAAAAATACGCGAGCAACAGCTGTCTTTCTTCTTCCTGTTCCGATTGCAAGATTCTTATTCATGCTATACTCCTATAATTACACTTCAAGAGGTTTTGGATTCTGTGTTGCATGTGGATGTTCTGCACCAACATAAATCTTAAGGTGCTTTGCCATCTGGCGACCAAGACGTCCGTGTGGGAGCATACCTGTGATTGTTCTTCTGAGTGGTTCTTCTGGATGCTTAGCAAGAAGTGCATCGAAAGAGAATTCACGGAGACCGTGAACAAAACCAGTGTAGTGGCGGTAGAGCTTGTCTGAACCCTTGTTACCTGTTACCTGGATCTTTTCTGCATTGATGATAACTACATTGTCACCACAAAGGTAGTTTGGTGTGAATGTAGGCTTGTTCTTTCCGCGAAGAACTGCAGCAGCTGCAGCTGCAACACGACCAAGAGTCTTTCCAGAAGCGTCGATGACATACCAGTCATTCTTTACTTCGCATTCTTTAGCAAAAATTGTTTTCATGTAATTTACCTTCAATTAAGTGTTTCGTTCGCCACTTTGCATCTAGTTTTGAACGCAAGGCAATGAGCAGTTGCCTCTTAAATTACGGGGTACAAAAGAATACCATAAATTCAAAGGAGAGGTCAATTGAATTCCCCGGAATTCATGGGAAATTCTACTCCTTTTTTGAAGCCTTTTCTTCCTTCTTGGCTTCCCTCTTGTCCTTTATGTCTGCAAATCCGATGAAAATTGACATAAGACCGCAGAAAGCAGCAAAAACAGGTGCAAATCCCTTGAGGAATTCAACAACCTGGCCGTTCCATCCAAGACCTGAAGGAAGGCATGCAAACACGCAGAAAGCACAGAGAACAACACCTACGATAAGAGATACCATAACAAAACCTCTAGATAATCATGTTTCAATACCCTGAAAAATCAGGTTCTTCTATTTTATAGCAATAGAAAGTTCAAATCAAGCAAAAAACCTTATGGCCACCATGTACACCACCGTCACCCCAAAGATGCTGACCATGGAATTCTTGAACAAAAGGTGAATCACCACGGAAAGAGCTGCACATGCGGCAAAGGGAATTCCATAAGGGTAAACCGAATAAATCGGGTCCTTAAAGCAGTAGACAAGAAGAACTGCCATGATCAGCGTCGTTGCATATTTTTCAATGAACCGCACGGCAAGGGGAATCTTTCTTCTATTAAATACAACGAATGGAACCACCCTTGTGGCAACAACAACGGCTCCGGAACAGAAAACCGCAACCAATGCCTGCCTTAGGGTCAATGGATTCACCTGGGAAGAGGAAACAGTTCCCGGCCGGCACAAAGCCATCATCAGGAAGACAAAGGCAGCAAAAAGTCCCAGGGCAGCGCCAATTCCCCATGGAGAAATGGAATCAAGAGCCTTCTCCACCCCATTGCGGCTGTTTTCAACATAGGACTTTCCACGCAGGACAAAGACAAGGACAAGGGCGGCACAGATGGAAACCCAGATTATGCCTGAAGAATCAAAGCGACCGGCCTTAAACAAAAGGACCGTAAGCACGCAGGCAGCGGCTCCACACAGGGCACCGGCGTAATCCCGGCTCTTCCTGACCTGTTCTACAAGGAGGACCACAAAAAGGGTCGTAAGGGAAAAATCAATTCCCGTCAAAAACCGGGTAAGGTTCCATTTCTGGAGGATTCCAAAGGCAACAGCCCCGATAAAACAGCCCAGGAACCAATAGAACTGGTCAAGGCAGCTGACCAGGGTATAGTAAAGCCCGTCACGGCCGCGAAATTCTTCTGGAACTTCAGAAGAAGCCACCAGCGCAAAGGTCTCGTCCGTAATGGAATACATCAGGTAAGGCCTCCACCAGCCCAGGGGCTTGTAGCGTTCAATAAGGGAAAGGGCGTAGAAGATGTGCCTGATGCTCAGAAGGAATTCCGCCAGAATCACGACGCTCAGTGGGGAACCGGAGACAAAAAGCCCTACGGCAAAAAACTGGCCGGCCCCCGTATACATTGCAACGGCCATGAGGGGAGCAATCCACCAGGGATAGCCAGCATTTACGATCAGGAGGCCAAAGGGGATTCCGATGGAAATATAGCCCATGAAAACAGGCATTGTAGTCTTGAACACGCAGTTCCACATTTTCTTATTCATTCTACAGAATATATTGAATAATTTGCGCGAATTCAATATTATGGATGTGATATTTTTCCCTCACCGCGGCAAAAAATTTGGTGAGCAAATCACCATGGTGAACAGGAGTTAATATTATGGCAACAAGAAGAAACCCACGTTTCAAGGAATGCAGAAGACTTGGTGTAAACGTATGTGGACATCCAAAGGCAATGAACAGAGCTAACGATCCAGCTTTCAAGAAGACAAAGAAGACTTCTGAATACGGAAAGCAGCTTTGTGAAAAGCAGAAGGTAAAGGCTTACTACGGTGTTCTCGAACGCCAGCTTCGCCGCTACTACGACATCGCTTCTCGCAAGGAAGGAAAGACTGGTGAAAACCTCGTTGTAGGACTTGAAACACGTCTCGACAACATGGTATACCGCATCGGATTTGCAAACTCAATCCGCATGGCACGCCAGCTTGTATCTCACGGACACATCCGCGTAGATGGAAAGAAGGTAAACATTCCTTCACTCCAGATCAAGGTTGGTCAGGTTGTTTCTCTCCGTGAAAAGTCACAGAAGAACGAACAGATCAAGGCTTGCTTCCTCAACGGAAACCGCCGTCCACTTGACTACATTGAAGTTACAGAAGGAGATTTCTCTGGAAAGCTCACAATGATGCCAAAGCGCGACGAAATTCCTGTAGAACTTAACGAACAGCTTATCGTTGAATTCTACTCTAAGTAAGATTTCCTTGCCACAGATGAAGGCTGCCTTTTGGGCGGCCTTTTTTTTATTCTGAAACATGATTTTAATAGGGAGCACAGTCCATCTGCTAAACCCGCTATCCGCTCCAATGGCCGCCACCATGTGCCGTCCATTCCGCTCCTATCGGGGCTAGGCCTTACCTGCAGCCGCCATGTTCAGTGTCAACATTCATACACTGCAGGAAAAAGTCCGTTCTTGATTACAATTGAATAGATCATCATGGAAACATTGGTTTCTTCAAAGGCAGATCCACCTTCACGCACGGCAATGTCTGTTGATGAAAGAAGTGCAAGTATCGATGAAGTGGCTCCCCCATTCCAGCACCTGCTGGCACGCCCATACTGCTCCTGCTTTTTCTTGCTGGCAAAACCTGCAGCCTTGAGCTGGGAATCAGAAGGCTTTTCACCGCCGGAACACAGGCCGTGATAGGCCTTAAGCTGGCGAAAGCAGTAGACAAGCCCCGAAATCAGGGGAATTGCAAAAGACGACTTTGAGGAAGTCCTGATTTTTTGGAGGATTTCAAGGGAAGTCTCAAGCCTCTGGGAAGGAGACCTGGTGGTGTCGCACATGGCATCAAAAAGGGTGAATGCATTTTCTTCCCTGTTGTGGGAAAGGATGCTGTCCACATCCTGTACCGTAATCCTGTGCCCCTTTTCAAAGCAGAAGAAAAACCTGGAACACTCGGCCTTAAGGGCTTCCGTATTGTTTTCTATCATCTCCAGGATCTGCTGGACTGCATCAGGGGTAACGGCAAAACCATTCTTCTTGAAATAGGATTCCACCCACTGGGGCTTTCGGTTTTCAAACATCTCCCAGAAGATCTTCTTGTGGTCGGATGCAATGGCAGACTCTATCTTTTTTTCAATGGAATTCTCGTCGGATACGAGAATAAGCGTATTTGGGCTCTGGTTGCTCCCCTTTATCCAGGAAAGCATCGTGTCTACATCGGACTTTGTCTTTACAGCCTCGGCATTGCGGTAGATTATGAAAAGGGCCGGCTCAAAGAGGGACTTGTTCTGCAGCTGGGCAACAAGTTCTGCAACACCCACATCAGAAGAATAATACCTGTATTCCCCAAGGGCGCCGTTCTTCTTTTCCGCAGCCTTCCTTATGTTCTCAATGGCCTCCGCCTTTTCTCCGGCTTCCGGTCCCGTAAACAGATAAACTTCCGATGCCATAGCTTATGTCAGTAGGTTCTTACAAGGCCAACCATTACGCCTGCAACCTGTACGTCCTTTGAGTATATTGGCTGGAAGTCAGGGTTTTCCGGCTGAAGGCGAACCCGTTCAGCTTCCCTGTAAAACCTCTTGAGGGTAATGGCATTGTCCACAACGGCAACAACAATCTGTCCTTCGGATGCAACCTCTGCCTGCTCAAGGATGGCAAGGTCTCCTTCAAGGATTCCCGCATTGATCATGCTTGCACCGCGGACATGGAGGGCAAAATATGTCTTTCCCGGCTTTACAAAAGGTTCCGCAATGGTTACGTAGCCGTCAAGGTTTTCCTCGCAAAGAAGGGGCTTCCCGGCAGCAACAGTTCCAAGAAGGGGAATCTTTGCAGTGTAAGGGCGCTTTTCAAGAACATCGTCCCCCTTGATTACACGGAAGGACCTGGAGCGCTTCTGAGACTGAGTAAGATAGCCTTTCTTCTGGCATGCAGCAATATGGTCCTGCACTGCGCGAAGGGAGATGCCAAAATTGTCACCGATTTCCCTTACCGTTGGAGGGTAGCCGTTGGAATCAGTGAACTTTGCAATGAATTCCAGAACTTCCTTCTGGCGTTCTGTCAATGTCTTCATTCTTATTCCTCTTCAAACTTTGATTCAAACAAGTTGAAAATAGCTTCCGCTGCTTCTGTTTCGTCCGAACCTTCTGCATTGAGAGTCAATGTTGTATTGTAACCGGCAGCCATTGTAATAACGCCCATGATCGACTTTGCATTTACAGTTATGGTGTCCTTCTTGATGAGCACTTCCGATGCAAAGCGGTTTGCTGTCTGAGCAATAAGGGCTGCAGGCCTTGCATGGATTCCTGCACGATTTCTAACTGTCAATAATTTTTCTACCACAATGTCCTTCCTTTGTTGCTGATACAACACTTTTGGTCACCCCAAGAAATTGCAATCTATAGAGGTTCCCTTCTATATCTGAGACTTAATACAAGTCGTCACTTCCATAATATGCTTTCTGGGCCTGGCCAGTCTCAATCCACTTGAGGATGTTCTGGTTGAATTCCCTGGCGGAGAAATATCCCATGGTCTTAAGTCGCTCGTTCATGGATGCAGCTTCTATGATGATGGGCAGGTTGCGCCCAGGCTTTACCGGTATTTCAATCTGGGGAATCTTAACACCCAGAAGATCAACTGTATCGTTGCTGGTTCCTATGCGGTCATAAACCTTCTGGTCTTTCCATGCTTCAAGCTTTATGACGATCTGTACTTCCTTTTGCTCGCGGATTGCACCAACACCGTAAAGCTGTGCAACATTGATGATCCCAAGCCCGCGGATTTCCATGTGGTGGCTGATAAGCTTGTTTGCCCCCTGACCCAGGATTGAGTTACCGTTTACACACCGGATCTCCACAACATCATCCGCAACAAGTCGATGTCCGCGCTCAATGAGTTCAAGGGCCGTCTCACTCTTACCTACACCGCTTTCACCGGTAAGAAGGATGCCTACACCATAAACTTCCACGAAAACTCCATGCAGTGTTTTTCGCGGGGCAAAAATATCCGAAAAGACTCGGAAAAGTCTCTGGGAAAATTCCGAGGAACCAAGGTCAGTCTGAAGGACGGCACAACCGGAAGATTCTGCAAGGGACAGGAAAAGTTCCGAAGGGCTAATGGAATGGCTGAAGACAATGCACGGTATGTTGTAGGAAAAATACTGCCTCAAGAGGTCAATGTTGTTTTCCGCCTCCAGCTTCTGAAGGTATGCATATTCTCCGCGGCCAAAAAGCTGCACGCGTTCATAGGCAAAAGATTCGTAAAAACCGGACAGGGCAAGCCCCGGCCTATTGATGTCTGATACGGTAATTTGCCTGGAAAGACCGCTGCGTCCTGCAATGCACCTGATGTTGAGAGAATTGTGGCCTTTAAGATCCATGTCCAGCAAATCCAGGACAGTGATACGTTTATCAGACATATTTATAGTATACACCCACCTACAATTTAATACAAGCATATAGTGTGGCCATATTAAAAAATTGCTCCCGTCCTTCAGCATAAAGCCATTTGCAACAAGAAGAATCTGGGTATACACTGTAGCCATGAAAAAGAAAGAATGGTTTGAAGAAGAAAACTTCTGGCTTAACTACGGCCCTGTCATGTTCGACAGCCAGCACTGGGCGGAAGCCAGGGGAATTGCAGAGGCAGTAGAAAAACTTGCCGGACTCAGGAAGGGAAATTCAATCCTTGACGTATGCTGCGGACCTGGAAGAATCTCCGTGGAACTTGCTATTCTTGGCCTGAAGGTTACAGGCGTAGACATCACCCAGCCTTTCCTCGATGCCGCAAAAGAAACGGCCGAAGACGAAGACGTCAAGCTTACCCTCATCAACCAGGACATGCGCACCTTCAGGACTGAAAAAAAATTTGACTGCGCCGTAAACGTTTACAATTCCTTTGGCTACTGCGACAAGATCTCCGACGACACCAGGATCCTAAAAAGCGTGTACGCTGCCCTCCGGGACGACGGTGTTTTCATACTGGAATGCATAAGCCGGGAAATCGCCGTAAAGTATTTTACGGAAGGGGAATGGTTTGAACGCAATGGAATGACGGTCCTTACGGAATTTTCAGTTACTGGAGCATGGGAAGGCCTCAGGTCAAAGTGGATTCTAATTGCACCAGACGGAAAGCGCATCGACCACGAATTCATCCAGCGCCTCTACTCTGCCGCAGAACTCAGGGACACCCTTACAAAAAAAGTCGGATTCAGGACGGCACAGGTCTTCGGCGGATTCAACGGGGAACCCTACGACCAGAATGCAAAGACAATGGTCATCGTGGCAAGAAAATAATGCAGGCCGCCATACAGGCTAATTTTCGCGGGACTTCTTTTTAAGAACCTTTTCCTTGTACTGCTCATCATCGGCAATCTTCAGGAGTTCTTCCAGGCTGTCGCTTTCACTGCTGAACTGGACGGCTCCAAGACTTATGGACAGGGAGAACTGCTCTCCTGAATTCCTGTTCCATTCGTCGCACAGATCACTGACCCTTGCCTTGATGGCGGCAAACATGTCGTAGTCAAGGGAAAGGCCGAGAATTGCGAATTCATCACCGCCAAGGCGGCCTATTATGTCTGTGTCGCGGAAGGCCTTCTTCAACACACCGACTTCAGCCTTTATGGCCCTGTCACCTGCATCGTGACCGTAGGTGTCGTTGATTTTCTTAAGACCGTCCATGTCCCCAAAAATGACAAGTCCGTGGGCAGCACGCACTTCCTTGGAACCGGAAGCAACCATGGCTTTTCTTGAAGCTTCCATAAAGCCGCGACGGTTGTATATTCCCGTCATTTCGTCAGTGCGTGACAGGAGGGAAAGGTCGCTGTTAGATTTTTCCAGGAACAGGTTCTCTGCCATCTTCTTTGATACTTCAAAGGCGGAACAGATTGACTTTGCGATTACGGAGCAGAATAGCGTATAGATGAAGGGGTCATAATCTCCAAGGCGAACAATAATGTATCCGTAAAGCAGGTCGCCGTGATAAAGGGTCAGGACCGTATTGGTTCCCTTAAGGATTTCATTTTCCAGACCGGGAGGCAAAAGCTTTCTTGAACAGTCAAAGTATTCGCCATCATCGTATTCCAGGGGAATTTCATTGTCATCTTCATCCATGCTGAATGCAAAGTAGACGCGTGCCCTGTCCGGAGTGTCTTCAATATTAGCCTTAGTGTGAACCTTTGGCTTTTCGTAAATGCAGACGGCAGCATTGGTGATTCCCAGGGTAACAAAATCTTCCTTCATGGAACTTGAAAGTTCATCCAGGGAAAGACTTCCCTGAAGCCTGTTAAGCTGCTTTTGAACCTTCTGCATCTGCTCCTGGAGGGCAAGGAATTTCAGGGTCGAGTTAAATGTAGCTTCCTTACCTTCCTTGTCATAGACGCCGTTTTCATCCAGGCTGTTGTTTTCCATGTCGGAAATATGAATGCATCCGCAGGATTTTCTGAGACGGCAGGAAGTATCAACGCTGTATATGTCCTTTACGGGTTTCCCCTCAGTCTGTTCATGGAGAATCTGGGCACTGAGTTCTCCCTGGCGTTCAATATGCTGGTCAACGGTAGTCAGGCTTGGGAAGGAAAGCTTTGAAAAGGAAGTGTTATCAAAGCCCGTTACAACCACATCATCAGGAACAGAAACTCCGATGTTACGGAGGGCGGAAATTGCACCGTAGGCCATCTCGTCGGTTACACAAACCATGGCATCAAAATCAACATTAGATTTATCCTGAATCTTTCCGACTTCATTCTGGGCAGAATAGAAGGTGTAGTCACCGTAGAACAGGTTCTTTTCATCAAAGACTGTGCCGTGCCTTGAAAGGACTTGCCTGAACAGGTCATACCTGTGGCGAATTTCAACGCTTGCCGTAACAGAAGAAACGAAGGCAAACCGCCTGAAGCCATGCTTTACGATCAAATGTTCCACAAGGTAGGAAAAGGCCCTGTCTGGATTTTCCATTATGGTTGGAATTCCCGGCACGTCCACGTTGATTGACACAAGGGGAAGAGGCAAAAGGCCCCTGATTATTTCCTGAATCTCCGATTTTGTAACAAAATGGCATAGGGTACCAGTCAAGATGACGGCACCGTCAAGGTTTTCCCGGTTTACGAATTTCATGAGAGACCAGTCGTGATAGCCAAAGTCATCCGGCTGCCAGTTGGGGGCGCCTACAACATAGACTGCAAGGTCTATGCCATGGCTACGGCAGTATTTTTCCGTACCCTTTATGAAAGTGTGAAAATATTCATTGTTGCAGCCGTATATAATCAGACCGAATCTCATGCCTATATTATACATCAAATTCCACAAAAAAACAAAAAAAGGACTGTCTTAAAAATAAGAATCTGAGCGTAATTCCGAACTCGATAGCCTTCGGCGGCTACGCACGGAATCTCTACACTACATATAGCATAGATGCTGAATCAAGTTCAGCATGACAGAACTTATTAGACAGTCCTTTGAGCGAGCAGGCTGACGCCTGCTAACGAGTTTGCGGAACGCAAACTCGCTCTACCTATCAATACATTCGCCGCAGGCTGACGCCTGCTAACGAGTTTGCAGAATGCAAACTCGCCTATAGTATTAATACATGCCACCCATATCTGGAGATGGGGCAGCTACTGGAGCTGGAGGTTCTGGGATGTCGGTGATTGCACATTCTGTTGTCAGAAGCATGCCTGCAACGGAAGCTGCATTCTGGAGGGCACATCTTGTAACCTTTGCAGGGTCGATGATACCGGCTTCCATCATGTCAACCCATTCACCCTTGGCAGCGTTGTAACCGACACCTGGCTTTTCGTTCTTTGCCTTGTCAGCAATTACTGCACCGTCAACACCTGCATTTTCTGCAATCTGGCGAATTGGTTCCTCAAGGGCGCGCTTGATGATGCGGAATCCAACTTTTTCGTCGCCTGTAAGGTTTGCCTTTTCTTCATCAAGAACCTTTGTTGCCTGAATGAGGGCGATTCCACCACCTGCAACGATTCCTTCCTCGAGGGCTGCGCGTGTTGCGGCAAGCGTATCTTCAACGCGGAACTTCTTTTCCTTCATTTCTGTTTCAGTAATTGCACCAACATTGATTACTGCAACACCACCAGAAAGCTTTGCAAGGCGTTCCTTAAGCTTTTCCTTGTCATATTCAGAGGTAGACTTTTCAATCTGTGCCTTGATTTCGCTGATGCGGTCTGCAATGGCCTTCTTGTCGCCTGCTCCGTCAACCAAAGTCGTGTTGTCCTTGTCAATCTTAACTGACTTGATCTGTCCAAGGTCTGTAAGTTCAGCAGTCTCAAGCTTAAGTCCAAGATCCTTTGTGATTACGCGTCCACCCGTAAGGATTGCGATGTCCTGGAGCATTTCCTTTCTTCTGTCACCAAAGCCTGGAGCCTTTACTGCAACGCACTTGAGTGTTCCGCGGATTGCGTTTACAACCAGAGTTGCAAGGGCTTCGCCGTCAAGGTCTTCGCTGATGATGACAAGAGGCTTTCCTGTCTGTGCAACCTTTTCAAGCACTGGGAGAAGATCCTTCATTGTGCTGATCTTTTCATCATAGATGAGGACGAAAGCGTCGTTGTAGTTTACTTCCATTCTTTCGCGGTCGTTTACAAAGTATGATGAAATGTATCCACGGTCAAACTGCATTCCTTCTACAGTCTTTACAGTTGTATCCATGTTCTTTGATTCTTCAACAGTGATTACACCGTCCTTTCCAACCTTTTCGATTGCATCGGCAAGAATCTTACCGATTTCAGGATCGTTGTTTGCAGAAATTGTTGCAACATGAGTGATGTCTTCCGTTCCCTTTACTGCACGACTGTTCTTCTTTACTTCCTCAATGGCAAGGGCTGCAGCCTTGTCGATACCGCGCTTGATTTCGATTGGTGTCATGCCTGCAGAAACAGCCTTGAGTCCTTCACGGACGATTGCGTATGCAAGAACTGTTGCAGTTGTTGTTCCGTCACCTGCAACGTCATTTGTCTTGGAAGAAACTTCGCGGACAAGCTGTGCACCCATGTTTTCAAAAGGATCCTTGAGTTCAACTTCCTTTGCAACAGAAACACCGTCCTTTGTAATTGTAGGAGCGCCGTATTTCTTGTCCAGCATTACAAGGCGACCACAAGGTCCGAGTGTAACCTTTACTGCCTTTGCGATCTGTTCAACGCCGCTGAGCATCTTTTTGCGTGCTTCTTCGCTGTAAACCAACTGTTTAGCCATATATGTCTCCTATAAAATGCAACTGACCTGCCCCGAAAGCACAATCAGTCTTATGTTTTATTTATTTTCCATATAAAGATAATAAAAATTCCAAAAAGCGACAAGTTTTTTTGCAAAAAAAAAGCTGCCCCGGAATCAGGTGCACTAAATTGCACTTCCAAGGGCAACCCCGTTCAATCCGCCTAAAGCCATGACTCAAGACGGTCAGCTATCTTATTTCATGTCCTGAAGAGGTCAACTTCATCGCCGATCTTCTTGATGGCTTCTTCCATCTGGCCGGAAATACCGGAGAGGGCAGCGCCTGTCTCGTTGATCTTTGTTGCACCAATGGACATTTCTTCCATGCCAGACTTGATGCTTGTTGTTGCATCCTGAAGGTTGCGGATTTCTTCAAGGATTGCCTTGTTACCTTCAGACATTTCTTCAGAGGCGTTTCTAACCTGTGAAGTGCTGTCGTTCATGTTTTCAAGGGCTTCTGAAATCTGCTTTGAACCTTCTTCCTGTTCTTCCATGGCGTTCTTGATTTCCTGAACAAGGTTGTTAGTGCTGTTCATTCCTGTAGAAACAAGGGCGAATGTATCTGCGGCATCCTTAGAAACCCTAACGATTTCCTCGATGCTTGAAGTGATCTTCTGGAGCTGGTTTCCGATTGTCTTTGACTGTTCAGATGATGTTTCTGAAAGCTTGCGGATTTCGTCGGCAACAACAGAGAATCCCTTTCCGGCCTCGCCTGCATGGGCTGCTTCGATGGCGGCATTCATGGCAAGGAGGTTTGTCTGTTCAGCAATTGAAGAGATTACTGCGTTTGCTTCCTGGAGGGCTTCGGATTCAGTTGCAATTGTCTGGATCTTTGCGTTTACGTCTTCCTGCTTCTGTACGCCAACGTTTGCCTTTGATTCAAGATCACTAAAGGAAACGGCCATCTTGTTTACGGAAGAATTAACGGAATTGATGTTTCCGATCATTTCTTCTACGGCAGCAGATGCCTGGGTTACGCTTGAACTCTGGTTTGCAATCATGCGGTTAAGGGACTCGATGTTTGATGCAATCTCGTTAACGGCACCTGCAGTCTGGTGAACGCTGTCTGTCTGGGAAGTGATTCCACGGTCCATGCTCTGGATGTTTGCGATAATCTGTGTAATGGAAGCTGTCGTATCTTCCGTACTTGCACGAAGGTCGCTTCCCGAGCGGTCCAGGTCGTTCTTTGATTCCTTCATGGCGGCAACAATTTCCTGAAGCTTTGCAGTAAACTGGTTGAATCCGTATACGACGCGGCCAATTTCATTGTTGTTCTTACCCTTAAGCTCGATCCTTTTTGTAAGGTCTGCATTACCGGTTGCAATCTCATTAATAGCCTTTTCAACAATGGCAAGAGGCCTCATGGCACTGTTGATTACAACAGCGATTACAAGAAGAAGAACAACTGCCGAAACAAGGCTGAACACGGCAATGAGCTTTGATGCAGTGTTTGCAGTTTCAAGAACTTCAGAAGTATTCATTACAAATGTAAGATACCACGGGGCATTCTTAATTGGTGTGTAAACAAGCATCATGTCTTCCTGGAACTTCTGGTAGAATACGGTAGTCTTTCTGTTGAAGGATTCCATGAGGGCATCAAGCCTTGCACTGTTTGCCTTGTCTGCGCGTGCTGCCGTAATTCCAGCCATGTCACCTGATGTGGCAATCGGTTCATGGTCAGAGGCATAGAGGGTACCGACACCGGTTCTTCCTACATGAACATTGTCAATGATGTTTGAAAGGTGGTCTGCAAGGATTACTGCGCAGTAGAACCCGATTCTGTCACCGTTAATGTCTACTGGACGGCAGATGTGGAGAACAGACTTTCCCGTAGTCTTAGACTTTACAGGATTGTCAACATACATGTTCTTTCGGTCCTGCATCATGGCCTTGAAATAGTCACGGTCAGGGATTGAAGTGTGGCTTCCAATGTCAGAGTCAAAGTTACCCTTCTTGTCTACGAAGGCAACATAGTCAAAGTCGTCCGGACGGATGTCCTCGTTCTCGCGAAGCCATGCAACAATCTGCTCAGGATCCTTTGTCCTGTTGACGTGAGCCTTTGTGTATGTTGAAAGCTCGGCATAGTATTCTTCCACCTTTGCCGTAACCTGATTGGCAAACTGCTCCGTAAGGATGGCATATTCAGTTTCTGCCGTATTCTTCATCTTTGCCTTGGTATAGTTAGAGATAACCAAAACCTGGATTACGTTAAGCGCAATGAATGCAAGTGCAATGGAAACAAGAAGTTTTACAACCAGTTTTCCATTCTTTTTATTCAACTCCATAAATTCCCCCTGGAATATCAAATAAGCCCACAGTTTTAGCAATAGAGCCTTTTCAGTCTGCATCCTAAAAACAAAAAGTTTCTAAAGATTCACCTATATTATCGGACGGAATTTTTGAATTTTCAAGTTTATAATGTTTTTTTTAGCAACTCATCCAAAATATGGATTGTATATATAGAAAATAACGCAAGAATTCCTTGTTTTAAGCCTATAATCTTGAAAAATTCCCATTATTCTCATATATTAGGATTATGGCAGGCAATTTTATAAAAGACATTTTAAGCTCCTTCTTTGGGGGAAACGACCCGGAAGCAGCCAAGAAAAAGACCCTCAAGAACATTGCAAAAAACCTTTCGAAGACTAAATACAAATTCTATAAGGCATCATCAAACGAAGTTGAACCGGCTTTTGCAAAATTCTTCTATGAAATTTACAAAACCATTTCGCCGGCACAGGCCATGGTTCAATCCTTTAACCCCAATGCATTCAAGCGGCTGGTCATAGACCATTCCCTTTCTGAAAACCAGAAGAAGGCCCTTGAAAAGCTCAACGAGCAGTACATAGCCGATGCTGCGCGAAAAGTTCCCCTCAACAAGCTTACGGAAGAAATAAACGGGATTTCTGAAGCTTTCTCCAAGGAATTTGACAGCACAAAGATCATTGCTACAGACCAGCTTTACACAAAGCTCATGCAGTTTGTAAACTTTGTAAACTTTGACTATTACTTTACCCTCAAGAAATTCGACAACAGCCTCAAGGAGCACAATGTTGCCCAGGAACCAAGATTCGTCCCAATCAATGGCTCATACATTGTGGAAGACCTGAAGAACTTTGTTGATGTGGCATGGGCAATGCAGCTGGATACGGACTGGTCGGAAGTCTTCAAGCTGTTCAAGACGGTTAAGGGGGCAGATCCTGTTGCCATGGGCCAGTGGAAGAAAGTCATCGCAAGGCTAAAGTACATCAAGGACAATCACATCATCGAGATGCTCATCCAGCTTCTGTCGGAAAATCCGCTGTACCACGATGACGTTGCAATGAAGGACCTCCAGATTGTAGACGACTTTATTTCCGATACAAAGAAAACCGTAGCCAAGGCCATTGACGAAATAGCAGCAAAACAGACTGCAGGAAAGATTGACGGCCAGCTTACGCAGATCTTCGGCTCGGCTGACATCGAGCACCTTAAGTACTATAACGAAGCCGGCAGTGCCCCGTTTGAACGCAAAAGCATCGGTTCCTTTGAATATGCCGAACCATTAAGCTACCTAAAGAAATTCCTCATTGAATATGTAAAGAAGGACATTAAGGAACTTTCCGACATTCTCCTCGTTCGTGGTGAGTGGGCAAACCAGCAGATGGCCACCCCAATGAGCGATGCATTCCACAAGCTCATCGACCTTGGTGCAGAGATAATCAAGCTTGACGACAGCTGCAACGAATCCGTTGACCTTGGACTTAAGATGAAGACCCACCTGCCACGTGCAGACCGCGATAAGGAATCAAAGGGAATCATCATCTCCACCCTGAACATGATTAACGGCCAGGCAGCAAGAATCATTCTTGATGCCACAAAAATCCTTGTTACATACGACAGGAACCTTAAGATGATTCTTGAAGACTGCGTAAAGCAGCACCCTACCCTAATCATCAACTGGAAGGACATTGACCATTTTGCAGAAGGCCAGCTTAAGCAGATGTCCATTGATGCATACAAGCAGATCTTTACCTTTGTTTCCCTGATGCAGAACTTTAAGATTGTTCCGCCAGAAGATGATGAATAGAAATAAGGTAAACCCATAAAAAAAGGGCTGTCTTAGAATTAAGAATCTTAGTGTCATTCCGAACTCGATAGCCTTCGGTGGCTACGCACGGAATCTCTACACTACATATAGTGTAGATGCTGAATCAAGTTCAGCATGACAGATCTTAATAGACAGCCCGTTTTTTTTTGCATCCCTTAGGATGCCAATTAGTTTCCCATGACTGCATCCACTAGGGCCTTGAGTTCCGGGTCCTGGACTACGCCAGAGGTCTCAAGATTTTCCTGAATGGAAAATATCCCTTCGTTTTCAACAATCGCGTTTACCTTTAGTTCACTGTTCATTTTTCTCATATCCATATTTTTAATTTTTGAAAGAAGTCCCTGGGAACTGTCTTCCTTTTTTTTGCCATTTTTTATTTGCAGGGCTCGATTCATGAGTCCCCTGTTTTTTTCTGCAGCCATTTAGTCTTTCCCCCCTTCAGAATCAAGGTTTGAGAAGGACAAGGGGGCAACATTAAAGCTGTCGCTGGCCTGCTTCCTCTTTATTTCAGAACCTTCCCTGTCGGTTGGCTCCGGTGAATCCATGGCCATGACAGACGAAAGGGATTCTTCTATTATGTCCACCGGTTC
>JAZLGN010000021.1:0-25146 GCA_045616325.1 Treponema sp. | reverse complement strand
GGCAAAACTTAAGAATGATACTGTAATAAAAACAACTGAAGGTGAAGATATACTTGTTCAAGAGCAGCTTGGAGAAGGTGGACAGGGAATTGTATATAAAGTTCAATTTCGTGGAAAATCAATGGCACTCAAATGGTATTCAAAAGGTTTGGGGGAAAATGCAGACAGGTTTTACAGAAATCTTGAGCAAAACGTAAAGAACGGTTCTCCAGCAAGAACTTTTTTGTGGCCTGTTGCATTAACCAATATGGATGCATCAACTTGCTGTGGTTATGTAATGGATCTTCGTCCAAAAGAATTCAAAGATTTTGATATGTTCCTTTTGAACAGGGTGCAATACAAGAGTTTTACTGCAATGGTAAATTCAGCTCTTCAGATTGTAGCTAGTTTCAGGCTCTTGCATAACAAAGGACTTAGTTATCAGGATCTGAATGATGGCAACTTTTTCATTAATCCAGAAAATGGTGACGTTCTTATTTGTGATAACGATAATGTGACGGCTGAAGGGGAAAATCTTGGAATTCAAGGTAAGCCAAAATATATGGCACCAGAAGTTGTATGCCTGAATAAAAAACCTGATGCCTTTAGTGACCGTTTTTCGCTTGCTGTAATTTTGTTTATGCTTTTTTTCAAAGGGCATCCCCTAGACGGACAGAATGACAATCCTGCTACAGATCCATCTAAGAATGAGATGAATCTGTACTGCAAAAATCCTGTCTTTATTTTTGATCCAAAGAATGCAAGTAACAGACCTGATCCAGATATCCACAAGAACCCGATTTTGTTTTGGCCTTACTATCCGTCATCAATTCGGATGGCATTTATAAAGGCTTTTGATAAAACTCTTATGGCTTATGATGGTGGTTCTGATAGGGAATCCAGAATAATTGAAAAACAATGGATGCGAGAACTTATTAAACTGAGACATCAGATTGTAGTAGTCAATGGTGAAGAAACTTTTTTTGATCCAGAAGATGAAGAACATATTGATATGAATACTGATAAACCGTTTGCAGCACCGCCTTTGTTAAAGGTCGGAAAATACTTGTGTCCTTTGCAGCCTGGAAGAAATCTTTATCAGTACGAAATTGAAGATATTGATATTACTCTGGAAGAATTAGGTAATTCTATTGGAGAGGTCATAGCAAATAAGAATAATCCTGGAATTTGGGGATTGAGAAATAATAGCGATAAACCATGGACAAAACTTACCCCTGGGGGAAAACAGGAAATTGTTGAACTAGGCAAGGTTGTACCTGTTGCAAGAGGCGTAAAAATTACTTTCCCATCTAAAGAAGTAGGAGAAATTGTATGAAGTGTAAAATTTGTGGAACAAGAATAAATGAAGGTGAAAAATTCTGTCCAAAATGTGGGACAGAAGCCGGAACGACTGATGTCAAGGTTGAGAATTTAGATGAAAGTGTAGAGAAAAAATATTGCCCTGACTGTGGAAGTTTGGTTTTAGGTGAACATAGATTCTGTGTTAAGTGTGGGGCAAAACTTGATTCTTTTGTAAAAGAACAAAACATAGTGGAAACAGAAAAGCAAGAAACTCATATAATAAAAGAGAATTCTAATGGGAATATAGACTCTTCCACTTCTGTAAATACGAGTGCAGTAAAAAAATACACCATAAAGAAATATTCAAATGGATTCTGGCAATGTCCTGCTTGTGGAAAGATGAATACCCCTGAAAGAGAAGAATCTTGCTTTGATTGTGAGTTAAAGTTGATTGATCATGAGATAAATCAACTTACTTATTGGATATGTCCGGATTGTTACCAGATTAATAATGAGTTAAATAAAAAATGTTGGGGATGTAGTAAAAGAAAGGAAGAACCCGAAGAAGATAAATCTGAGAATGAGGAATTGAATCAGATAGAAGATTCTAAAAAGAAAGAACCTGTAGTGCAGATTATTACATCAAGTACGCAAAATGAAGAACGAAATGTGAAAACTAATAGGGTTCTTTCTACTAATAGTGATATAAAATTTAAGGTTATTGGTCTTTTTATACTGGTTATTTTTCTGCTTATCGTATTTATTTTTTCATTTAATAATAATGGTATTCCAACGTATGACAGTCAAGGCATAGATAATTATTCAGAATCTTTGCAAACAGCTACAGTCAAAGATTTTGATAATAAATTAAATGTTTGGTCATTCACAGACGAATTAGACGGAATGATTAAGAACTATTTTGAAAAGGATAATCGATATGTTGGTAAATATAATATTGACTACACTCTTATTCCAACAGATCAGTTTCCAAACAAACTTGACCCAGTTCTTGCATCTGGTTCAGGATGTCCTGATATTTTTGCTCTTGAAGATGCATTCGTTCGTAAGTATGTTGAATCAGGACTTCTTTTAGATCTTACAGACGTATACAACGAAGTCAAGGATAAGATGATTGCATATCCGGCTGAAGTTGGTTCAGCATACGGAAAGGTATACGCTCTTTCTTGGCAAGTTACACCAGGTGCTCTGTTTTACCGCCGTTCTTTGGCTAGGAAGTATCTTGGGACAGATGATCCAGTAGAAGTACAGAAATATCTTTGCAACTGGGAAAAGTTCCTTGAAACTGCTGAAATTCTCAAAAGAAAATCGTATGGGAATTGCTATATAGTATCATCAATAGGAGATATTTATAGGCCTTATGCTTCAGGACGCAAGACTCCATGGGTAGTGAATGACAAACTCGTAGTTGATCCAATCATGGAAGACTACATGGAAATGTGTAAGACACTTAAGGACCGTGGTCTTGAAGGTCGTGTTGGTCAGTGGTCAGAAGGTTGGTTCGCTGGTATGATGGGTGATTTTAGGGATGAAGTTGGAAATAATAAGGAAATATTCTCTTACTTCCTTCCTACATGGGGGCTTCACTATGTTATTAAAACAAAGGCTCCATGGACCTCAGGTGATTGGGCAATGATAAAAGGACCTACTGCATGGCGTTGGGGTGGTACATGGATAGGTGCATGGGCAAAGACAAAGAACCCAAATGCAGCTAAGGAGCTCATCAAGTATATTACAACTGATGATACATTCCTTGAGAACTGGGTAGAGAATACAGGTGACGTTGTTTCTAACGCTAAGGTTGTTAATAAAGTTAAGAGCTCCTTTGCTGAACCATTCCTCGGAGGACAAAATCAGTATGCAGAATTTGCTGAAATAGCTAAGTCTGTTGATGGAAAGCTTTCACAGGGGACAGATCAATATATTGAATGGCGTTTTAACGAGGCTGTTGATACATATATCTACGGTAAGAAGTCTAAGTCACAAGCATTGGTTGACTTTCGAAACTTGGTAATTACAGACCTATCTTGGATCAAGTAAGTTTCTTAATAATAAGAAGAGGAATTTAATATGAGTGATCTAATAGAAAATAAGAATTCTTTTACGAAAAAATGTGATGAGGAGAAATATAGACAATTAAGAGAGACTTTCTATGAGTGCAGAAATTTTGAATTATCAACCTCATGGCAGAAAACAATTTTCTTGACTACTTTCATTGTGTTGGATTTTACTGCATTCAGCAAAGTTCTTGGAGTGAAATGTAATTCTCTTAATATCGGTATTGAAATACCTAAAGAGTATGTCTTGATTTTCTTAAGTGTGATTGGTCTTTTTCTTTCTTTGATTTGGATGGGATTTGTAAAAGAATCAAGATATTGGTATGAAATTTATGCTGATGCAATTTTCTCCATTGAAACTGATTTAGGTATCGAAAGAAAGTATAAGATGGGACAGTTGTTGCACAAACAAAAACAGAGTTCCAATATTTTTTCTCCTGATGCATATATTATTTCAAGTTCGAAATTAAACCATTATTTAGGTTTTTTACAATTCGTGGTCTGGTGCGTTTTGGGAATTATTCCACTGGTGAAAATTTGTGAAGGTATTAAGATTTCAAATAAAGTATTACTGATTATAATTTTTATTATTTTCTTTAGTGTTCTACTTTGTAAGTTTGGAATGGTGTTTCGTCGAGGTTCTAAAATAAAGCCTTTGTCATCTCATTATGATAAAAAAAGCGGAAGTGAAATTTCGGAAAACATTGGCAATAGATGTCCAAAGTGTTTTATGTCTCTGAAAAAATATAAATACTGTCCTGGCTGTGGAAGAAAACTTGAAATTGAAGAGGTAAAAAAATGAAATGCAAAATTTGCGGAAATCGTCTTGATGATGGAGTTACAAAGTGTCCTATGTGTGGATCTCTTGTAAGAGATATTGAAAGTACAGTGAATTTAACAAATAAGAATAACAATGTGGAAAAATGTCTAAATTGTGGCAAAGAAATTGTTGGAGAGCATAGATATTGTCCTCATTGTAATTCTGACTTAAAAATTCTAAAAAAAGAAAGATTTGAAAGTGATGTTTCTTTGTCAACAAAAGATGAATCTATAGAAAATAAGCAAGTAAGTGATAGTTCTAATTCATCATATATCGGACTTTCTAGAGTTAAAGAAACTAAGAATGAGGAAATTACAAATGTTAACCAGAATCATTCGGCAAGTTCCAATATTAATTCTAATAGGAGTAATTTAGTAAGAAAATTAAGTAAATGGTGGAATGGAGATGAAAATGAAATAATTGATTTGAAGGATACCTTATTGTGTATTCTAGCTGTTTTGGTATCTTTAGTACTTTTAATTTTGTTATGTATTTGCGATGTGTTATTCGTTATAGACATAATTAGATATATAACATCTAAAGGTGCTTATTTCCATGAAATCTCTCAGGCAGCGTTTTGTGTCCGTCCAGCAGTATTTTTATTAACTTTAAGTTTATTAAAAGATTTTTTTTCTAAAAAATAAAACATAGGAGAATTTGATTATGGGTATTTTATCACAGGCAACAGAAATTCCAAGAAAAACAATGGTTATGTTTTTTGTCTTGGATACATCAGGAAGTATGGAAGGAGACAAAATTGGATCTCTTAATGATGCAATGAGGGATATTATGCCGGATCTTCAGGATATTTCTGACAGTAATGCTGATGCTTTGATTAAGATTGCGGTTATTGACTTTGCATCTGGTACAGAGTGGATTACTCCGCTTCCACAGGATTTGGAAACTTTCAGGTGGACTAATCTTGAAGCTGGCGGTTGTACGGATTTAGGAGAAGCTTGTCGTGAATTGAATTCAAAGTTGTCCCGTGATCAGTTTCTTGCAGATAAAGTCGGAAACTATGCTCCAGTAATTATTCTTATGAGTGACGGTGAGCCAACTGATGACTTTAGTGGGGGCTTAAAGGAACTTAAACAGAACAAGTGGTTCCAGGCTGCAATTAAGGTTGCATTTGCAGTTGGTTCTGATGCAAACAAAGATCAGCTTGCGGAGTTCACTGGTAACAAAGAGCTCGTAATTCCTATTATGGGTAAGGCGATGTTCAAGAAAATGATTCGCTTTGTTTCAGTTACTTCTTCAAAAATAGGAAGCCAGAAGGCAGGTGATTCTGGAAATGAATTGCAGACAAAGGAAACTGCTCTTGTAGAGGCTATTCAGTCTGAAATGCAGGAAATTGACCCGGAAGAAAACATTGACGAAGGCTGGTAATCGGAGGATTTGATGGCAGAAATATATTCATTCGCAAAGAGTGTTCAGGGTGCATCTCATATAAAACGTGAACAGGCAGAAGAAAATCTTCGCATTGGAAGAAAATTTCCATGTCAGGATTCTTCAGATTGTGAATACGTTGAAAAAGGAAAATACGGTAATAGAACTTCATATTTTATAACCTGTGTTTGCGATGGACATGGAGGCTCTGCATATTTTAGAAGTGAACTCGGTTCAAGATTTGCTGTTGATGCAATGAAAGAGGTTGTTTCTAAAGCGATTGATGAAGTTGCAACTAAAGTGAATCCCGAAAATATTTCTACCATTAATGAGGTTGTAAAAAACACTGTAATTAAACAGGTTGTTTCTCTGTGGGGTAGTAAAGTAAAGAATCATTTGGAAGCTAATCCAATTACAGATGTTGAAAAAGGGTATTTGTCTAAAGAAGATGCAAAGGCATTAGCAAAATATGAATTGGGTGAAGATTTAAATTCAATCTATGGTGCTACGGCTTTATGTTTTGTTGCTACGGGAGAACTTGCATTTTCAGAAAAGAATAGAAATTTTTGGTTTGCTTTCCAGATTGGAGATGGAGATGTTTGCATAAAGCAAAATGGAACCTGGACAAAGCCAATTCCCGATGATGAATCTTTGTTTCTAAACCAAACTACTTCTATTTGTGATTCAAATGCATTAAGTGAATTTCGAATTTCTGCAGGTGTAAGTAAACCTGAAGCTGTTTTATGTTCTACGGACGGACTTGCAAATTGTTTTGCAAATGATGAACAATTATACGGTTTTCATGATAAGGTTCTATGGCTTTTTAGAAATTGGGACAGTGTAGATTCTTCTGAAATAATTGAAAAGAAATTTCTTGGATCTTTCACTTTATCTCAGGAAAAGTACAATAAACATATTGATAATGTTCTTAATGAAATTTCAAACTCTCTTCCAGATCTTAGTAAACGAGGAAGTGGGGATGATATTTCACTTGCTGGATATGTATCGGTTGACCTTTTAAAGGTAAAAGAGCATATACAGTCTAAAGGTTGTGTAGAGGTTGGAAAAGAATTAAAAAGCAAGAATATAAAGAAACATTTTAATGAAGTTGTAAAGCTGTATACTGATGCTGGAAACAATGGTTATCCAGAAGGTTGGTATGAATTAGGTGTTTTATATTCTGAATTGTTAGATTCAAAGAATATGAAGCCTGATGTTGAAAAGAAAATAATTGAACATTCTTTATTGGCATTTGAAAAGGCTTTTTCTGATGGTTGGACAGAGGGAAAAGAAAAATATGCCAATATGTTATGCATAAGTGCCTACATGAAGCAGGATCAGGCTGAACATGAAAGGGCATTTTTGGAATTTGAAAAGGCGGCTAGATATGGTAATGCACAAGCAGAATATGCCTTAAGTTTATATTATGGAAGACCGCAAGATTATCCAAATTGTGGATTGAAACAGAATATAGCAAAAGCTTTGGATTGGACAATGAAGGCTGCTAATCAAGGACATCCTGATGCTGAATGTAAAATGGGAAAATGTTTCAGGGATGGCCGAGGTGTTATGAAAAATGAAGAGCAGGCTTTGGAATGGTATAAAAAAGCTGCTTCCCATGGAAGCAAGGAGGCTATTGAATATCTAGAATCCCTGAATATTTCTGCATCAAAAAAAGATGTTCTTGAAAAATATGTTTGTTCAAATAATGTAAATAATGAAGTGAACGAAATGACTTCAAAAATTAATGACAATATAACTGAAAATATGCAGAAACTTTCACGATTGGTTAAGTTAAGGAACAATGAATTGTTCGGGAGGTTACCCCGGACCCGAATATTGATTGTAATAACTATTCTAGTTTGGGTCCTTGTATTTGTACTTATATCAAAGTTTTGCATTGAATTAAAAAACTCGAAGGGTAATACTTCTAATACAAATATTGAATCTGAAATTGAAAAGCCTGAATCGATAAAGGAATCTGATTTGAAAAATGGCAGTTCAATGACTTTAATAAACTTATAGACATCATCGGTTTTTTTTTTTTCTTTTTTTGTACCTATTTAATGTTAATATAGTTATATCATATATAATATGACTATATTAAAGGAGAAGGTCATGACTGCGCCACTTTTTGATGTCAAGGCAAAATTTAGTGAATACGTTACCATGGCGGAGAATGGGGAGATTGTTGCCGTCACAAAGCATGGAAAGACTTCTGTTCTGCTGATCAGTCAGGAAACCCTGGAGCAGCTGACCAGTAAATCTGAAAGCTTTTCTGAGCATTACAGAAAATGGAGAAGAGATTGTGGAGAGGAAATTGATGACTCTTACTCTGTTTTTCTTGAAGGGTGCAGAAATAATTCTGGTTCAGTAATTGAAAATCCATTTTCCTGACAAAAAATCCCGGCAGGAAATGTTCTGCCAGGATTAAATGAAGTCTCTAAAAATTGCAATTTTAGAGATGCCCTAAATTCTATCAGGGCAGCTTATGCTTATTCAGCCTTTTCATCCTTCATGCAAAGAGAAAGCACGAGTGCGATTACGAATACTACGGCTACGCAGTTTCCGTTGAATACGGTCTGAACAATCTGTGGGAATGCGTTGAACATTTCAGGAATCTGTGTAAAGCCGATTCCAACGCTTAGGGAAAGGGCAGTGATTGTAATGTTCTTTTTTGAGGTGCCACACTTTGTAAGCATCTGGATTCCGCTTGTAACGATTGAGCCGAACATCATGATTGTGCATCCGCCAAGAACTGCATCAGGCAAAGTTGCAAGAACTGCACCGAATACTGGGAAAATTCCGGCTATTACAAGGACTGCAGCCCCTGTTGCAATTGCGATTCTGTTTACAACACCAGTCATGGCAACAAGTCCTACGTTCTGGCTGAATGATGTAATAGGTGAACATCCAAAGAGTCCGCCAAGGGCACTGATAAATCCGTCACATGCGATGGAACCGGAAGCTTCCTTTGTCGTAAGGTCGCGCTTAAGTCCCGAAGCACACATTGCAGAAGTATCGCCCAAAGTTTCTGTTGCAGAAACAAGATAGATGAGGATGAAAGAAATGATGGCTCCTGCATTGAAAGTTGGCTTGAACATCATGAAGGCTGGAAGTCCAATAATCGGACTTGAGCTAACCGGTGCAAAGTTTACCTTGCCAAAGCAGATTGCAAGAATGTAGCCCACGATGAGTGCAAAGAGAACTGAAAGTGACTTGAGGTAGTTTTTTGCAAAGTGAGAAAAGACAAGGCCGCTTACAAGCGTGACAGTTCCAATTGTCCAGTTCTGCCATGATCCAAAGTCAGGGGCATATCCGCCGCCGAAGGAACGTGCTCCAACGCCAAGCAGTGAGAACCCGATGGCGATTACAACGTTTGCTGCAACAATAGGCTTGATGAAACGGATCCAGTATTTGCCAAAGAGACCGAGGATTCCTTCAACAAGACCGCCGACGATAACGGCTCCAACAATTGCTCCGTAACCAAACTGTGCCCCGATTCCGCAGGCGATTCCGACGAAAGTAAAGCTGATTCCCATGACGATTGGCAGGCGGGATCCGATTTTCCAGAGAGGGAAGAGCTGGATGAATGTACCGATACCTGCGATGAGCATTGCAGACTGAATAAGACGGGCAACATTTTCCTGTCCGATTCCGCAGGCACCGGCGATGATCATGATAGGCGTAATGTTTGCAACGAACATTGCAAGAACGTGCTGCATTCCGAAGGGAAGTCCCTTGAACGGATTGATTTTTCCGTCAAGTTCATAGATTTCCTGCATTTTTTCCATAATGAACTCCTTATTACTTAAGCATTAGCAAATGTGCTGGTGCCTGTCATTTCCTGAAATTGATTTTCTTTGGTTCCACTTCCATGGATTCAACGATGGCAAGGGATTCAAGGTGATATCCCATGTTGCGGATGAACTGGCCGCCCGGCTGGAATCCTTTCTCGATGGCGATGCCAATGCCTGCAACTGTTGCTCCAGCCTGGTTCATGATGGATATCAGGCCCTGGAGTGCTGCTCCATTTGCAAGAAAGTCATCCACAATCAGGATGCTGTCATCCTTGCTGATGTATTTTTTTGTGACTACGACTGTATTTCTTGTTTTGTGTGTGAATGATTCTACTTCTGCTGAATAAACGTCGTCGCCAAGGTTCAGTGACTTTGATTTTTTTGCAAATACGACAGGCACCTTGAATTTTGCTGCAACAAAACATGCTATGGCGATTCCAGATGATTCCACAGTCAGAACCTTAGTTACTCTTTCTGACTTGAACCTTTTGTAGAATTCCTTGCCGATTTCTTCAAGAAGGGCTACATCCAGCTGGTGATTTAAAAAACTGTCAACGCGAAGAATGTTTCCTTCCTTTACTATGCCGTCCTTTAGGATTCTCTGTTCCATGAAGTTAAGATTCTTTTCCATGGAAGAATTATAGCAGTTCGGCGCATGAAAAAAAAGTACTTGTGCTGGGAAGGGCTGTTCCTGTTCAATCTGCATTTGCTGTCGTCGCCGTCCTGACTTTAGGCAGAATTATTTTTTTATTGAATGTGAGTTTTTGCGTTTTTTTCAGGATGAAAAAATGGCGCGGACTGCGCCAAGAAAAAACTCAAAAAACAAAATGCACTAAGCATTTTGTGCCGCGCTCACTTCGCGGTTCGACTCCTTTAAAAGTCACTCAAAGAAAAAAGGACTTCCATAAGGAAGTCCTTTTTGACTAGCTCCAACGGGAGTCGAACCCGTCTTTCGACCTTGAGAGGGTCACGAACTAAACCGATATTCGATGGAGCCGTATAAAAAAAGCTGAACCAATTTCTCAGTTCAGCTTTAGTTCCCCAAGGAGGATTCGAACCCCCACAATCAGAACCAGAATCTGAAGTGCTACCATTACACAATCGGGGAATGCAATTGATAATTAGAATATATACAATTAATTTAATTGTGTCAATAGCATTTTCTTAATTTGTTGCAATTTATTCAATTTTTCTTTCTATAATAATTTCATCCTCAATACTTTAAGATCCTTTCATCAGGCTGCTTATCGAAGTAGTCATTGATTTTATTCCTTGTGTCTTCCAGGGACTTGTAGTTCTGGACCTGGGACTTGAACCAGTGGCCAAATGTAAACTGGTCGCAGTAATAGCCAAAGAAGCGCTGGATTCTCGTCTTGTAGAATTCAGGAGGCTGGTATTTTTCAACGTCGTCCACAAAATCCAGGGCAAGCTGCTGGCGGTCTACGGTGTTTTCTCCGGGGGGCGATGAAAGTTCCCTGAAAATCCATGGCTTGGTGCAGGCGGCCCGGGCAATCATGAAACCTTCGGCATCAGGACATGCTTTTCTTGCAGCCTCGAGGGTCTGCCGGTTTTCTATGGCGCCATTCACTATGACAGCCATCTTTCCCCTGTATTTAAGTGCAACCTTTTGGGCATACTGGTATTTTGGAAGGTCCCTGTATTTTTCCTTTATGGTGCGCGGATGTATTGCCACAGTCTCAACTCCATTGCCGTAAAGCATTTCCATAAAGTCCAATAGGCTTTCTTCCGTAAAGTCTTCATCTCCAAGGCGGCATTTTACGCTCAGGCGAAAGCTGCGGTTCTGGGATTTTTCCTGTTCTTCCAGAACCCTTCGGATTTTTGCCACGGCCTGTTCAGTTTCTGAAATTGGTTTCAGCATCCATGCGATTCCGGCTCCCGTCTTGTAGATTTGTGGGGCAGAGCATCCCATGTTTATGTCGATTCCGATTCCACCGTTTTCAAGGACAATGGGAACTGCCTGGGCAAGACTGTCTGCATTCCATCCCGTAATCTGCCAGACGATTTTTTCTGGGGCTGTGTTGTTTACAAGATAGAATTTTTCAAAGGGACCCATGTTGACCAATGAAGAGGCATTTATCATTTCCGTGTAGTACTGGTCGCAACCGCCGCATTTTTCCACCGAGTGCCTGAATGCCTCGTGGCTTACGGTTGCCATGGGTCCGCATGCAAGAATCATTCTTTTATGAGGGCTTCAACTGCCTTTACGGCTTCTTCAATTTCCGGAACTTCAAGGTCTTCAATGCGTCCGGCATCAACTGTTGCTGCAGTTTCCGGCCTCATGGGAATCTTTGCAAGGATAGGAATGTTGAATTCTTTTGCAGTTTCTTCGATTCTGCTTTCCCCAAAAATCTTGATTTCCTTGCTGCAGTCAGGACACTTGATGTAGCTCATGTTTTCAACAAGACCAAGGATGGGAATGTTCATCATGTTTGCCATGTTCACTGCCTTCTCCACGATTGTACGAACAAGCTGCTGTGGTGAAGATACAACGATGATTCCGTCAACAGGAAGGCTCTGGAAAACCGTTAGCGGAACGTCACCTGTTCCCGGCGGGCAGTCGACGAACATGAAGTCCACGTCTTCCCACATTACGTCTGTCCAGAACTGCCTTACGGCTCCACCGATTACAGGACCGCGCCAGATGACCGGTGAATTTTCTTCCGGAAGAAGGAAGCTCATGGACATTACCTGGATTCCGCTTTTGGATTTAACTGAAAGAAGGTAACCGCCGTCAGTTCCGTCTTCTTTCTTTTCTGAAACGCTTTCTGCCCTTGCTTTTTCAAGGCCGAAGGATTTTGGAATTGAAGGACCAGTTATGTCTGCGTCAAGAATTGCAGAACGGAATCCGTCCTTTGCAACCTTTGATGCCAGAAGGGAAGTAACGAGGGATTTTCCGACACCGCCTTTTCCCGACACAACTCCGATGACTTTTTTTACGCTTGCATCCTTTCTCAATGTTTCCTTAAGGTCTTTCTTTTCGCAGCTGCTAGAACAGCTTGAACAGTTTCCGCCACATGCCATGACATATTCTCCTTTTATTTTTTAGCTCCGCTTTTTACGGCAGCCTGATGTTTCCTGTTGTACTCATCCGTTGACAAAAGAACCCTTCCGTAAGTCGGGTACCGCTTTGCCCAGTAGCCTTCGTCAATCAGTGAAAGCTTTACGCCCCTGTTGGAGCCACCGCTGACTGCCGAGATGAAAACCCTCTTGCCGACAAACTCCTTTATGGGGCCCCTGTAGACTCCGCAGTAGATTCCAACGTGGGTGACCCTTGCATTGGGACTTTCCCGGAAGAACACGATGTCTCCCGGTTCCCTCTGTTCCTTTTTTATGGGTGGAAGCTTGAGTGACATTTCGTGGGCTGTCCGTGGAAACCTTGCCCTTATTGAATGTTCTGAAACATAGCCTACAAATCCTGAGCAGTCAAATCCGTTGGGCGTGTCGCCTCCCCAGACGTAGGGGGTTTCTACAAAGCTTAGGGCGCAGGTTATGAATTTCTGCCGCACTGGAGAAACGCTTCGTGCAAAAGCCTGGGTTGCCAATGTGACTGAAAGTGCAAGAATCAAAATTCCCTTTGTGAACTTCATGATGATAGTATATCTTAAAAACATCATTTTTTCAAATTATGGTGATTTTCACTTCATGCATATTCCAAAAGAAAAGGTTTTTTACTATAATAACGCACATTATGAGTAGAGACGTTAAGGAACTTTGCCACTGGGCCGACCAGCAGGCAGCTAAGATTATCAAGGAAAAGGGTGACCTGGATTCATATACTTGCGCATCGGGAATCACGCCTTCGGGAACTGTTCACATCGGAAATTTCCGCGAAATCATCACTGTTGACCTTGTTGCACGTGCAATGAGGGATCGCGGCAAGAATGTCCGCTTCATTTATTCATGGGACGATTATGATGTGTTCCGCAAGGTTCCTGGCAACATGCCAAAGCCGGAAGAACTTGAAAAATACCTCCGCTATCCAATTACATCGGTGCCTGATACATTTGGCCGTGACGAGAACTATGCACGCCACCACGAAGTTGACATCGAAAAGCAGCTTCCACGTGTTGGCATCCATCCGGAATTCCTCTATCAGTCGGAACGCTATCGTGCAAACCGCTATGCCGAGGGAATGAAAAATGCACTCCAGAACCGTGAGCTCATTAAGGAATGCCTTAACCATTACCGCGATGACGAGCACAAGATGAAGTCGGAAGACGTTTACTGGCCAACGGCAATTTTCTGCGGAAAGTGCAGCAAGGACACGACTGAAATCACGGGCTACGACGGGGAATACGGAGTAAGCTATAAGTGTGAATGTGGTTGTGAAGAAACTGTAGACATCCGTAACTTTGGCGGAATCAAGCTTGGCTGGCGCGTTGACTGGCCCATGAGATGGGCAGAAGAAAAGGTTTGCTTTGAGCCAGGTGGAAAGGATCACATCAGCCCGGGCGGATCTTATGATACTGCAAAGCTTGTTTCAAAGAAAATCTACAACTGGGATGCTCCTGTTACAATGAAGTACGACTTCGTTAAGCTTAAGGGTGTTCCTGGAAAGATGTCATCTTCAAAGGGTAAGGTCATTTCCCTTGTTGACGCCCTTGAAGTTTACCAGCCGGAAGTTCTGCGCTACATCTTTGCACAGAACAAGGTTGACCATGAATTCTCAATCAGCTTTGACCTTGATGTCGTTACTGTTTACGAAGCTTATGACAAGACTGAACGCATTGTCTGGGGTCTTGAGGAACCAAAGGAAAAGGATCCTGCAAAAAAGGAATCGATAGTCTTGCGTGAAAAGAGAATCTATGAACTTTCGCAGATTGAACCGGGAATGCCAAAGGTTCAGCCATACCAGGTGCCATTCAGGCTTCTGACAACATTGCTCCAGACTTATGACGGGGATGTTGATGCAGTGATTGCTTCACTTGGTGACGTAAAGCCTGAACAGGAAGAATGCCTTCGCCGCCGCTGTGCATGTGCATGGTACTGGATTAATGAAAGCGCCCCTGACTGCGCTCCGGACTTCTGCTTCAAGATCCGCAAGGACGGTTCAAGGGCAGAAGACATTACGGGCGACATGCTTACAGCTGTTAAGCGTGTCCGTGATGAAGTTGTTCCTAAGGTTGGAAGCTATGCCCTGGACAAGGAATGCCAGCAGGCCATGTATGACATTGCAACGGAAATGGGTCTTGAATCAAAGGCACTTTTCACAGCCCTTTACCATGCAATCATAGGCAAGGATCAGGGACCTCGTCTTGCAAACTTCATGAAGATCATCGGCAAGGAAAAACTTGCACAGATCTTGAGCGTATACTGATTTTAGGCTGAATAAGGAAAAGGGGCTGTCCAATAACATGGGCAGCCCCTTTTTTATGCTTAGAATTATGTCTGAAGTGGATTTTCTGCTTGCGCAGAAAATCATGTTATGCCTGCAATGCTGTGACGGCTACTGTAGCAACGATGTCGTCTACGTTGCAGCCACGGCTAAGGTCGTTGAGAGGCTTTGCAAATCCCTGGCATACAGGGCCGATTGCCATCCATCCGCCCATGCGCTGGCAGATCTTGTAACCGATGTTTCCTGCATTGATGTTAGGGAAGATGAATGTGTTTGCATGACCTGCAACCGTGCTTCCTGGAGCCTTGAGTTCTCCAACTTCCGGTGCGATGGCTGCGTCAAACTGGAATTCACCGTCGAGGGCAAGTTCCGGAGCCTTTTCCTGGGCAATCTTTGTTGCTTCCTGAACCTTTGTTACGCTGTCAGTGAATTTCTTGTCGTTTCCTGAACCCTTTGTAGAGAATGAAAGCATTGCAACGCGTGGTTCGATTCCTGCAATTTTCTTTGCTGTGTCTGCAGATGCGATGGCGATGTCAGCCATTTCTTCTGCTGTTGGCTCAATGTTTATTGCACAGTCGCCGAATACGGAAACGCCTTCCTTGATGTATGGATTTCCGCTGTCTGGGGCAACCATGATGAAGCATGATGAAACTGTCTTGATGCCAGGTGCCGTCTTGATAACCTGGAGACCTGGGCGGAGCGTGTTTGCAGTTGAGTGGCATGCACCGGAAACGAATCCGTCTGCATCCCCAGCCTTGAGGATGAGTGCACCGTACATTGTACGGTCCTTGAGGATGTAGTCCTTTGCAGCTGCCACGTCTGCATATTCAGGAGCATTTGTCTTCTTGTTGATTTTTCCTTCGCGTGCCTTGAAGAGAAGTTCTGCATATTTGTCGCAGTTAGGGTCTGTTGCAGGGTCTACAAGTGTAACTCCAGAGAGGTCAACTCCAGGTGCAACCTTTGCGCATTCTTCTGCATTTCCAATAAGGATGATCTTTGAGATTCCTTCCTTTGTGATGATGGAAGCAGCTTCTACTACGCGCTTGTCTTCGCCTTCGCAAAGAACGATTGTCTTTCCGGCTTTCTTTGCCTTTTCCTTAAGTTCAGAAACAAAGTCCATTATTAAACCTTCTTGTAAATTAAAATTGTTATTCCATTCTATCACTCGGGATTCATTAATTCAATGAGGCTATTTGAATTTTGTCATTTTATTTACTATAATAAACGAACTTTATTTAATGCCGAGGTTATTTATGTCATTGACAAGTGTTTCGCCGGTAGACGGCCGCTATGAAGGAAAAACAAAGTGCCTTTCACCATATTTCAGTGAAATGGCCCTCATGAAGTACCGCGTTCAGACAGAAATCCACTACCTGATCAAGCTTCTTGAAACTCCAATGCTCAAGGAACGTGTTAAGTCTCCAGTGGACACTGCAAAGCTTCTTGGAATCATCGACATTTCTGAAGACGATGCTGCAATCATCAAGGCAATTGAGACAAAGGGATACGAAGGAATTCCTGCAACTAACCATGACGTAAAGGCTGTTGAATATTTCATCAAGAAAAAGCTTACTGCCATGGGCATGACTGAAATCCTTGAATACGTTCACTTTGCCCTTACTTCTGAAGACATTAACAACATCAGCTACGGCCTCATGATCCGCGATGCAGTAAACGATGTGGTTCTTCCGGAAATCCTCAAGATCTACGAAACACTTTACGCCCTTGCCTATGACAACAGGGAACTTTCAATGCTTGCACGTACCCACGGCCAGCCTGCAACTCCAGTTACATTCGGAAAGGAAATCCTGGTCTTTGTAAACCGCATCAAGGAAGAACTTATCCAGCTTGGAAACATTGAGATTCTCCTTAAGCTTAACGGTGCAACTGGCGGATTCAATGCCCACAATTTTGTTTTCCCTGACTTTGACTGGATTACATTCAGCCACCAGCTTATTGACAGCTTCAATTCTTCAATTACGCCACTTGAAAGCAAGTACATGCATGCAAAGCCACTTAAGGTTCGCTTTAATCCAATTACTCCACAGATTGAACCCCATGATTCCTACCTTCGCGTCTTTGACTGCGTAAAGAGAATCAACAACATCCTCATTGACTTTGCAATGGATACCTGGCGCTACATTTCTGACGGATGGATCAAGCAGCGCACTGTTGCCGGGGAAATCGGTTCCAGCGCAATGCCTCACAAGGTTAATCCCATTGACTTTGAAAATGCAGAAGGCAATTTTGGCTTTGCAAATGCCATGTTTGAATTCTTTGTAAGAAAGCTTTGCATCAGCCGCCTGCAGCGTGACCTTACGGATTCGACAGTTGCAAGAAACTTTGGTGCTGCCTTTGCACATTCAATGATCGGTTACGCAAGCCTCCAGAAGGGACTTTCTAAGATCGAAGTCAACGCAGACAAGATTTCCGATGTCCTTGCAAATACTCCTGAAGTTCTTGCGGAAGCATACCAGAACCTTCTTCGCATGAGCGGAGTTGACAAGCCTTACGAGCGCCTAAAGGAAATCACCCGCGGAAAAAAAGTTTCCATTGAAGACTTCCATAACCTTGCACGTGGCCTTGATGTCAATGATGAAGTTAAGATCCGTCTTCTTGCTGCAACTCCTGCAACATACACGGGGCTTTCTGCAAAAATCGTTGAGCAGTTTGAACCAAAGATAAATTAATTTATTATAGAAGAAATTGATTTGACAACTGTATGGCCTGCTTCTTTTGGGAGCAGGTTTTTTTATGGGGGCTTGGGGGAGTTCCCCCAGGAGAAGGGGGTGCGGTGAAAGGCCAACAAAGGGGAGTGGACGCTTTGCGGACACGGACCGGCTTGGACTTGAACCCAGGGGGAAGGCTTTCCCCCCCCATGGCAAAAAAAGCATTTTACATTTTTTTTTCATAGTGGTATTATTTTCTATCCATATTAATAAAAGAGGTACATTTATGGCAAAAGACATGGATTGGGGCAATTTGCCTTTTGGCTACATGGAGACAAGCAAGAGTTTCGTAGCCACATGGAAAGACGGTAAATGGGATGAAGGAACTCTTACTTCTGACCACACAATCACAATGAGCGAATGCGCCTGTGTTCTTCAGTATGCACAGACATGTTTTGAAGGACTTAAAGCATATACAACTTCTGACGGCAAAGTCGTCACATTCAGACCTGACCTTAACGCTGACCGCATGGCAGACAGCTGCTCTCGCCTTGAGATGCCTGTTTTCCCTAAGGGCCGGTTCATTCAGGCTGTCATCGATGTTGTTAAGGCCAACCTTGAATGGGTTCCTCCTTATGGCAGCGGTGCAACTCTTTACATCCGTCCTTTCATGTTCGGATTGAATGCAGTTATCGGTGTTAAGCCTGCAACTGAATTCCAGTTCCGCATCCTTGTTACTCCTGTAGGTCCATACTTCAAGGGCGGTGTTAAGCCAATCAAGGTTCGCATTTCTGACCGCGACCGTGCGGCTCCTCATGGAACAGGTGACATTAAGGCTGGTCTCAACTACGCCATGTCCCTTTACAATATTGTTGACGCCCACAAGTGCGGCTATGCAGAGAACATGTACACTGATCCTGCAACACACACTTATATTGAAGAAACCGGTGGAGCCAACATTCTCTTTGTTGACAAGAAGGGAACATTGATTACTCCAAAGTCTGGCTCGATTCTTCCTTCAATTACACGTCGTTCACTGATTACTGTTGCAAAGGACATCCTTGGCATGAAGGTTGAGGAACGCCCTGTAAACAAGAAGGAACTTAAGAAGTTTGTTGAATGCGGTCTCTGCGGTACGGCTGCAGTCATTTCTCCAATCGGACAGATTGACGACCATGGAAAGTCAATCATGCTGCCAAGCGGAATGGAAAACATCGGCCCTGTTATGCAGAAGCTTCGCGAAACTTTGACAGGCATCCAGATGGGAACCGTTAAGGGACCGGAAGGCTGGGTTGTTGAAATTAAATAGTATTTGAAAATCATGGTGCGCAGGTACATAATGCGCAATTGTGTCCTCCGGATGTTCTTGCGATTGCAGGATGCCGGGGGATTTTTTTTGTTGCGAAGGGGAAGGTGGCTGAAGGACCTGGAAGGTTTCTTCAAAAACTTGTCGATTGGATTATGCGCTTGCGCGCATGCCTTAGCGCTTTGTTCGCGCTAAGGATAGGGAGCCTTAAGGGCTTGCAAGTTTTCTTGCGAAAACTTGCTTTATTGAATTATGCGCTTGCGCGCATGCCTTAGCGCTTTGTCCGCGCTAAGGATAGGAAGGGCAGCGCAGCTGTTGGGGGCTTGTCCCCCAATGGAGGCAAAGGCCGGAACCCTGGATAGCCTGGTTTCATGGCTTCGGGGCTTTTGCTTCGAAGCCATGAAAAGCGCCCGTAGAAAATTCTTAACCATGAAGAATTACTTTTCCAGCACAAACAGGTATTCGCTCACGTGGATGTCCCGGTTCTTCAGGTTGCGGCTGCCGCGGAAGGTGTTGTATTCAATTTCCACGGTCTTGATCTTTCCGTATTTTTTCAGCATGTCCTTCATTTCGTCAAAGGCGATGAATCCTTCCGAGTTGTAGCTTATGATGGTGAACTTGGCGTCAAGGTTTGAGATTATGCGCTCCATGCTTTCCAGTGCGTGGGCCCTTTTGTTAAAGTCGGACCTGTTCCAGTTGCATGGAATGCCCGAAACCTTGCTTAATTTTACGTCTGGAATCCTGTTGTCCGCAATCAGGTTCAGCATGAAGTAGTTGCTGCCGTAAGGGTGCTGGTTGTATGGGGGGTCAAGATATGCTATGTCGAGTTTTTTAAGTTCTGCAGAAAGCTCCACCGTGTCCCGCTGGTAAAGCTGCATTTTGCTTGAATAGTTGCTGAACACGGGAACAGGAAGTTCCACCTGGCCCATGATGCGTGTAAGGGCGTTCTTGCCGGTTCCTCCAAAGCATCCGATGCCTGTCTTCTTGTCCTTGTAGAATCCCTTGAAGACTCCGCTTGTGTTTACATGGATGCTTGCTTCCGTCAAAAGTGGGGCAAGAAAAAAGTTCCTGTATTCCTCGCAGTCAGGTTCGATTGAATCAATGAGCTTTCGGTATGTGTCGATGCGTTCTGCGTTTTCCCTGGTGTAGAATGCGCGTTCTCCCGGCTGTATGTTGTTGGTGTCTTTTGGCGCGTAATTTTCGCAGATTATTCCCGGAGTCTTTGCCTCAAAGAATTGCTTTTCTATTTTTGTCCTGATGTCAAAGTATTTTTCCGCGTTAAAGTCCCTGCGGTTAAACAGGTAGCATGAATTGAGTATGCGGGAATAGTTTTCAAGGTCGTTGGCTATGACCACCGATGAATGGGCCTTGAGCATTCTTGCCACGACACCGCTGCCGGAAAACAAGTCAGCGCACACAAGCTTTTTTTTGCCCAGGCGTTTTTTGATTTCTTCAATTTCCCGGTTTATGTGGCTTATGAGGATGCGCTTGTTTCCTATGTATGTTATGAGCTGTGTTGTCAGGTAGTCGTTGTTTTCTGCCATTTTTTTTTCATTATAAACGAGAACTTTTCTTTATTCAACTTGCATAAAACTGCAATAAACTGTATTATTTGCGAAATATTATATTATTCATGTCATTCTGGATCCGTAATTCTTTTAATAATTCATTTTATTTTTAGGGGTTGGCAAACAAGAACTGAGAGCTTTACGTTCGCAGGTTTTCTGTAATGGCTCATGCTTTTCATGGCATGGTCTTCAGGTTTTTCACGCGGTTCCATTTTGCATGAAAAGGGAATCGTTTTATGTCAAATTTTGATGAAAAGGCTGAAAGCCTTAATGAAGTGGCTGCAGAAGACCAGATGGATGTTCTTGGCGAAGGTGATGTCGAAGAATCTGATGAAATTGGTTTTGAAGACCTGGGACTTGATGAAATCACCCTCAAGGCCATTGAAAAGAAGGGATTCAAGGTTCCTTCCCCAATCCAGGTGCTTGCAATTCCGCGCCTTCTGAACGGTGATGCCAATGTCATTGCCCGTGTCCGTACAGGTACAGGTAAAACTGCCGCCTTTGGACTTCCACTTGTACAGAACCTCCGCCAGGAAGGGGATCATGTACGTGCAATCATCCTTGAACCTACACGCGAGCTTGCCATGCAGACAGCTGCAGAGATGGCTTCCTTTACAACCGGAAAGTGTCCCCGTGTTGCCGTCGTTTATGGTGGTGCTTCAATGGGCGAGCAGATGCGCACCCTCCGTCGCGGTGTTGAAATTGTAGTAGGTACTCCGGGCCGTGTAATGGACCTTCAGGAGCGCGGTGTTCTTGACATTTCAAAGATCGACTACTTCATTCTTGATGAAGGCGACGAAATGCTTGACATGGGTTTTGTCGAGGACATTGAGCACATCTTTGAAAGCGCAAACCAGGACTGCCGCGTACTTCTTTTCAGTGCAACAATTCCAAAGGAAATCCTCCGCATTGCAGGCCAGTTCATGGGCGACTACGAAATCGTTGAGGAGGAAGGTGTTGTTGAGGAACCGCTTCTCATCGACCAGAAGTACTGGGTTCTCCGTGAAAATGAAAAGATAGAGGCCCTTGTGCGCCTCATTGACATTTCTCCTGACTTCTTTGGCCTTGTATTCGTTCAGCGCAAGTGCGATGCTGATTACGTTTCAAAGACCCTCGACGAAAAGGGTTATGAAGCTGCAGCACTTCATGGTGACATTCCACAGGGGCAGAGAGAAAAGATTCTTGCAAGGTTCCGTTCAAAGAAGACCCGCATTCTTGTTGCCACGGATGTTGCCGCCCGCGGTATCGACATCGAAGGTCTTACTCATGTTGTAAATTACGAGCTTCCTTTTGACGGTCCGACTTATGTTCACCGCATCGGTCGTACAGGTCGTGCAGGCTCAAGGGGTATTGCAGTTACATTTGTTTCACCTGCCGAGACACGCAGAAAGCTTGGCTTCCTCATCAATGCAGTTCGTAAGAGTGCCAAGGGTGAAATGATCCAGGGCGAAGTTCCTTCTGTTGAAAGCGTTCTTGAAGCAAAGAGAACCCGTCTTTTTGATGACATAAAGACAAAGATTGGCCTGAACAATACTGTTGAAGATGAAACTGTCCCAGATGCAGATGACGAAATTATTCCCATTGAATCGGAAGGATTGGATTCGGCAGATGCACCAAAGGTTCCACACTTAAGGAAGGGTGACCCTATTTTTGACCGTCTTGCAGAAGAACTTTGCAATGGCCAGGATCCACAGGAAGTTGTTGCTTCCATTCTTGCTGCCACTTATGGAAACGTTCTTTCAAGAAACCGCTATGGCAAGATCAATGCAGTTGCCGCAAAGAATGCAGGCGGACGTTCTGACCGTGGCGGTCGTGGACGTGATGCAGGCTATGAACAGATAAGAATCTACGCCCAGATGGGATGGAACGATGGATATAGCCCACGCAAGATTGCAGACTTCTTCCATGATCTTCTTGGAGTACCGGGACGCAAGGTTGATGCCATTGACATGGCTGATAACTTCTGTCTTCTTTCCCTGCCTGCAGAAGATGCCCGCCGTGCAGTTGCTCTTTCCGACAAGGACAAGAAGCTTCCGCACATGCATTTTGACACCAAGGTCTCAATGGGTGATGAAGAAGGACGCAGCTCAGGCTCTAGGGGTGGCCGTGGAGGTTCCAGGGGGCGTGACCGTGAATTTGGCCGTGACAGGAGTTTTGGACGCGACAGGGGATCTGGTGACAGGTCCCGCGGTTTTGGTGGAAGAGACCGAGAGCGCGATGGCGGCCGCTTTGGTCGTGACCGTGACAGGGACAGGTCCCGCGGTGCAAGCCATGGACGCCCTAACGTTCACACTGCAACCCAGAGAAGCGGCAGTGCAAGCTTTTTCAAGAAGTCCAATTCGTCAAACGAATACTAGTTTCTTGTAGAACAAGTCCTGGAGTCTGCAATGAGTCTGTCTTTGGCCAAAAAAAATGTTTTTGCAATCCTTTGCCTTTTTATGGCTTCACTAATTTACGGAATGCCGTTTAATGCAAACATTACAAAAGAGGAAATTGACAGTTGCATTGCAGGCAACACCTTGATCCGCAATATCAGCACATACAAGAAAATTTCCCTTGAAACTGACATTGCGGAAGTCAACGACTATCTTGCTGCCATACGGAAACTTGACCCCCGCTATCTTGTGGAAGTTGTTCACATTGCATCCGTCCGGGAATATCCTGACCTTTTGTCTGCTGCAAGGAAACTCTTCTGCGACTTTGATGCCTATCCGTCCATTCCCTATTGGTCGGAGAAGGGGCAGAGGTATTTTCCCCTTTATACATACAGCAAGGTTACTTCTGATGTGACCCTCGGGGACACAAGGTATTTTAAGACTGACCTTGAGATGCCGCCATTCAAGGTATTTTCTTCTGACATAGACATCACTACAAGAAACAATAATTTTTTCCTTTACAAATCCGTGAACACCACTGACGTTGAAGCCATGGCCTTTGTCAAGGTGAATGAACAGAATCTTCGCTCCGTAATTACAATTTTCCAGCATGGGGACTATTGGGTAATTTATGGAATCGGTGCTGCAAAGGCTCCAAAACTTTCTTTCATAACCCGCAGGATGGAAGTTGCCTTCATCGGCCGTGTAAAGGCTTTTTGTGATTATGCCCTTACACTTTTGAATAAGTAGAAATTCTATTACATGACTATAAGCATTGCAATTCCCAATATTACACCGGCTGCAACAGATATTGCACTGATGATTTTGAGAATTTTTGCCATTTTTGCATTTCCATCTTTTTCCGCTTTTGTTGCCCTGTAAAAGTTCAAGGCACCGCAGGCAATTAAGCATATTGCTCCAATCATTTTTTTCTCCTGATTTTGTTATGATAGTTACTTTTATATATGAAAGCCCATCCGATTTATTCAATCAGATGGGCTTTTGTTTATAGCCTAAGCTAAAACCCGCCAAGGCGAGCTACCGAGTTTTGACAAGCAAAACTCGCTTATTTATTTAGCCAATCCTTCAGCAACTGCAACTGCACATGCTACTGTACAGGTCGCAGCCTTGCGGCTGCTACTCAGTTTCCGCTTGCGCGAAAACTGACCACGGCTGTAAGAATTGTCTGCTAAAAATAAAATTTTCTATTTATTTAGCAAGACCTTCAGCAACTGCAACTGCACATGCTACTGTACAGCCTACCATTGGGTTGTTTCCCATTCCCATGAATCCCATCATTTCTACGTGTGCTGGAACTGATGAAGAACCTGCGAACTGTGCATCTGAGTGCATGCGTCCGAGTGTATCTGTAAATCCATAAGATGCTGGACCTGCAGCCATGTTATCTGGATGGAGTGTACGACCTGTACCACCGCCAGAAGCTACAGAGAAGTACTTTTCTCCAGCAAGGAGGCGTTCCTTCTTGTATGTACCGGCTACTGGGTGCTGGAAGCGTGTTGGGTTTGTTGAGTTTCCTGTGATAGAAACATCTACGCCTTCGTGCCACATGATTGCAACACCTTCGCGTACATCGTCAGCACCGTAGCACTTAACGCAGAGGCGCTTTGGATCGTTTCCGTATGGAACTTCTTCTACAACTGTAAGGGCCTTGTCTGTACCTTCACCGTTGAAGTAGTCAAACTTTGTCTGAACGTATGTGAATCCGTTGATGCGGCTGATGATCTTTGCAGCATCCTTTCCAAGACCGTTAAGGATAACGCGGAGCTTGTTCTTGCGAACGTTGTTTGCTTTTGCAGCGATCTTGATAGCACCTTCAGCAGCAGCGAATGATTCGTGTCCTGCAAGGAATGCGAAACACTGTGTTTCTTCTGAAAGGAGGCGAGCGCCGAGGTTTCCGTGTCCGAGACCTACCTTGCGGTCATCAGCTACAGAACCTGGGAGACAGAATGCCTGAAGTCCCTTACCGATGTTTGCAGCAGCAGTAGAAGCTGTCTTGTCGCCAGTCTTTTCTGCTTCCTTGATTGCGATTGCTGAACCAAGAACGTATGCCCACTTTGCATCTTCAAAACAAATCTGCTGTGTTTCCTGACATACCATGTATGGATCAAATCCCTTGTCCTGGCAAAGCTTGCGAGCTGCCTGGAGACCTTCTTCGCCTTCTGCGAATCCGTATTCTTTAAGAGCCTTGTTAACCTGTGGAATACGACCTGCATAATCTTCAAATAATGTTGCCATTTAATTTTCCTCAAAAGCCACATGGATGTGGCGTCAGCTGATAGTAAAAGTTTTTCCGAGTTTTGTTTTCAAAACTCGTTGAGTAAAAGTTACAGTGATGTAACTTTTACGACTAGTTCTTGCGTGGGTCGATAAGTTTTACCATACCCTGTTCTGCTGTTACGCGACCATAGTGTGTGCGTGCACCTTCGATTGCTTCGTTAGCAGGTTTTCCAGCCTTGAGGGCATCCATGAGCTTACCGAAGTTGATGCAG
>JAZLGN010000020.1:0-36671 GCA_045616325.1 Treponema sp. | reverse complement strand
AAAATTCAATTTAAAAATAAAAAACCGCCCTGAAAATCCAGAGCGGTCGTGTACAGTCGATTAAATCAACTTATTTTGCAGAACCAGTAGCCTGCTGTGCGTTAGAATCAGAACCTTCTGTCAAAGATGACTGGAATTCTTCTTCTGTAGCCATCTTCTGCTGTTCGTAGTAGCGTGTAACCTGCTTGTTACCGAACTTGTTCATTTCAGCTGTCTGACGGTCTGTTTCTTTCTTTGTGATGATTCCCCAGAGGTCTTCGTCATCGATATCGCGGTCTGATGAAAGAACTGCGAGGTCGTAAATAATCTTTACGTCCTTGAAGTAACCGATGAAGTCAGCACCAATGTGTGAAGCATCGCGTGTAACCTGGAAACCAGCAAACTTAACGAGTGGCATTCCACGTGGGTAAATTGGGTAAACTCTGATTTCGCGTGTGCGAACTTCAGAAATATAGTCAGGGTTGTTCCAGATGAGAGTCTTCCAACCATCGAAGTAGAGGTCGCCCATAAGGTAGCGGCGTTCTACACCGTCATTGTCCTTAAGAAGAACATAGAGCTGGTGTGGGAAGTTCATACCCATTGTTGTAACAGCAATTGACTTGAGTGTTCCAACGTTTCTTACTACACCGTAACCATCATCGAAGAGGTACTTACCCTTCTGTTCGTCAGTTGGTTCCTGGCGTTCACCATTTTCATTTGCATCTGAAAGTGGCTCATAAGCTGGAATTTCGAATGCAGGAACGATCTTGCAGTTTGCATTGTTTGCCCAAGTTGGGAAAAGAACGCGGCATCCCATAACTTCCTTACCAGCAAATGGAACATCAGCTGATTCTTTTACTGGAGCAGCAACAACCTGAGATGTTGCAACTGAAACAGCATTCTGTGCAGAAGCATTGAGAACAACTTCCCATTCAGGAAGAGCCAAAGATGTCTTCATAAGTGTCTTCTGATCACTTGTGAATGAAGCACCTGCTGCAACAGAGTAATCCATAACAGTTCTGCTGTTCTGTGTTGGGTTTCCGTCTTCGTCTGCGCAAGTATCAGCTGAAAGCAAAGTAAAATCAATAAGTGTTGATTCCTTTGCAGTTGCAATTGAACCTGCCAAAATCATTGCAGCAAAAGTCAAAAACAAAGATTTCTTCATTAGAAGCTCCTTTTATACAATTTGATGTAGCCTTGTTATAATAGTATCTATTAAGAAAACATTTTTGTCAACTTATTTGATTTTTTTTTCAAAAAAAGGTGACGCATGCCATGTAAAAACCGGCATTATTCAGCCTTCCGCAAATACTACCTCTCCATCAATAAATATGTATACATTTTTATATTTTGTGAAATTCTTCACAATATTCATTTTTAAAAGGCCCACAGAATCCCTGATGCTCTTCATTCCATTTACTTCCACGAGAGCTTCTTCTGAAAGGCCAAGATACAGATTTCTTCCATTAGAAATGCAGAATTTAATGCTGGTTTCCGAAGAAAAAATATTCCTGTACCTGTTGGTAAGGGGTCCGAGAAGCAGGTCTGCAACAAATGCTTCCACTGCCCCATCCTTCCTGGAATTCACAATATACCTGACTTCCGTGCACAGATTCTGTGAATCATAGGAATTGAAATAATACACCCTTCTTGAGCCATGCCTGTGCATGCAGAAGGACACCATGGAAAAAATAAAGGCGCCTGCAATCACACCGTACAAAACAAGAGTCAAAAAGTGCTTTCTTTCTTTCATTCTATTTTCCCGTAAAGCCTCGTGAGCGCTCAAAATGAGTCACGAATGCCTGAAGTCCATTATATATTCCGAATGAAAGCTTCTGCAAGTACTTGTCGTCAGAAAGTAAGGCCCCTTCCTTTTTATTGCTAAGGAATCCTACTTCCACCAGTACGCTTGGCATGTTGGAATTCTTGCATACATACCATTCTTCTGCCTTTATGCCACGCGGACTTGACTGTGTACCAACTTGGGCTGTCATTCCGTCAAGTATGAACTTAGCAATGAGTATGGATTCCGTCGTGTATTCTTCTTCCGTCATGTCATTAAGAATCTTGAATACCTCGCGGCTTTCGTTTCCATCCGTTGCCTTGAGAACCTGACGCCTGTATCCCGGGCTAAGGTACCATACCTCAAAGCCGGAAGCATTCTGGTCAAAGTTGGAATTAACGTGAATTGAAATGTAGAGGATTGCCTCGTTGTCCTTAAGCTTTACACCGTTGGCGATTTCCGTTCGCTGTGCAAGGGTCAGGTAAACGTCCGTGCTTCGCGTCATCAGGATTTTTTTATCAGGATAGGCCTTCTTTAGGTAATCCCTGAGCTTTAAGCCCACAGAAAGATTTATGTTCTTTTCTATGACATTTGTTTTCTTTCCATTGATTACATGGGTGGAACTTGCACCTGGATCTTTTCCTCCGTGGCCAGGATCTATGAGAATGGCACCAATGCGGTACGGGTTTTCACTGTTTTCCGTCCTGAAGAAATTATCCATGGTATTGAAGAAGCCCTGGGTTGAGACAAGCTTTCCGTTTTCCAAGAAAGGTGCCTTTTCGTTAAGGACGGTCTTGTAATCCTGAAGGGCAAAGGAATCACCCTCATGAAAGGAAATCCTGTGGCCGTTTTTTTCTACCATGCCTGATGAAGTCAGGGGGTCCCAGTAGAAAGTCATTCCAGCCTTCTGTGAAGCGGCGAGCAAGTCTACGGTTGATGAATTCTGTCCATAGGCTCCAAGGATAACAAAAAGGGAAACCAGGGATGCAGCTATTTTCTTCAAGCTGAAAATGGATCTTGCTTTCATTTTAATCTCCGCATTTCTCTCTTGAACAGTCTGTCAGGTAAAGGATGCCCTGGATCCCACCGCGAACCAAGGCAGAGAAGAATTTTCTTGCATCGATGGTGACGTGATCCGGACACAGTTCATCATAAGCCCTTGCAGTATGAGCCACGGTCCTGTAGTTAAAATCCCTAAGTTCATCCTTTCTTAAAAATTCAGGCAAGCACTCCGAAAGTCTTTTGCCACTTTCAAAGAACTTAAGTTCCCGGGCATAGTCCATAAGAGAATTGAATTCATCCTGCTTCAAGTCATAGGCACAGTAAGGAAAGCCTTCCTCAAATGGAAGTTCCTCAAAATTCAGGAATGCATCTGTCTTCCTGTTGTTAGGTTCAAGCCTGAGGATTATGGATGAGACTGCGCATTCTGCTCCCCACAATGAAAGGCTCCTGTCGCTGCAGCATGAAATTACGTTTCCGCATTTTTCAACATTGTTCCTTGGAAAGTCCACTTCACTGCCTTCTGAAACCCTCATGAAAACATTCCTTACAAAGGGACTTGCTGCGGCACTGTCGGTTCCGTAGATTTTTTTTATTCGTCCTGGAATGGAAATGAATGCCCGCTCATGGCTTACGTTTTTTGAAGGAATCTCACTTGTCCCTGCATAGCTGCATTCAAGTCCTGCAGAAATCTTCATGGCTTCCTTTGTAAGAAAGACACCAGACGAATAAGGGAACGTCCAGCCGGACATATAGCCGCCGGAAAGTCTTCCTGCAATCTCGCCAATCATTGGTCCCCTAGCAGTATACTTGATGTCGCCCTTTGCAACCCCATTGGTAAGCCCAAGGGCATGGACACCGTCTGCAAAGGTTTTTACCAGGGCAGCCTTTACTTCCTCTGAAACTTCAGAAGGCATTGTATGACCAAGCTCAATAAAATATGGCCCAAAGAAAATATGCCTGTCGGCAAATCCTGTAATTATGACCTTGCCATCACACACCAGGGCGTCAATGGAAAATTCAGAACCTTCCATATAGTCTTCTACAATGGCTGTCCTTGTCCTTGAGAAGGAAATGGCATCCTTCAATGCAGGAAGAAATTCCTTTTCGTTACGCACAAGGCGGCATCCCCTGGCACCCATGTTGTCGCACGGCTTTACAACCTTTGGAAAGGTAACCTGATTGCACTTTCCTTCTTCAAGTAAACGAAGGTATGATTCATCAGCAGAAAAGAAATCTGGAGAAGGTACGCCGTGATCCTTAAAGCACTGGCGCATGCGAATCTTGTTGCTTGCATTCAAGGCGGCTTCAAAGTCATGTGAAACAAGTCCGCACTTTTGTGCCGCATAGGAAACTGATGCAGAAAAATCTGTTCCTGCAGTGAAAATGCCGGCGAGGGAACCGCCAAGGGAAAGGGCAAGGTTTGCAATGGCTTCCCTGTCCTTAAGGTCAACCGGTTCAAAACGGTTTGCAAAGGGAACACAAACTGCATTTGGATTTGCATCTATAACTAAAGTCCTGTAGCCCAGTTCCTTGGCAGCCTCTATTGAAGGACGCTGCATTAAGCCTGCGCCAAGTATCATGATGAATTTATCTTCCATATCCTTTAGATTTTCGGCATCTGGATTTTTTTATTTAGGGTAACGAGAAAATACTTTTAATATGGAGCGCAGTTTTTTTTATGGAATATGAACTAGCCGTTTTTCCTGCAGTATATTTCGAAGGTATCTCCCATCTTAAGTACCTTCATGAACCACGCAACCATCTTCATTTGCAGGGAGTCTTTTTTCCATCCAAACTTTTTAGCAAGTGGAAAACGCTCAGGATGAATTCCCGTCGGTATGACCTTCACGATTTTAAAGCCGTATTTTCCAAGAACCCTTGGCGCACCAACTTTTTCCCAAACGGTATAATGGTCTGATGGACTTTGCTCAAAGAAGGACTGGCGAGAAAACCGTGCGCTTACTCCGGAACCACATGGAGTGCTGAATGCAAAAATTCCGTCGGCAGCAACAAGTTCAGAGATTTTCCTAAGGACTGAATCAAGATCCAGGAAATGCTCTATGACATACCACATTGTGACTGCGTCAAACTTATCTTGACCAAGTTCTGCAAAGAGATCCACATTTGGAAAGGCTCCGCAACAAGCAGGAAAATTCAATGTACCCGTTACATAGTCAACGGCATCCCTCGAAATGTCCGTACCAAAAGGCTGCCATCCGCAATCCATTGCTGCAGACAGGAAAGGACCCATGGCACACCCAACGTCAAGAACGGTTCCCTTCCTTGCATTTCCGGAAACCTGGACTATGTTTTTCATTCTCCGCAGGCACTGATTCTTTATTGAAGCAAAATCATCAAGATATGTTTTTCCATACTGCTTTTCGTAGTCTTCAAAAAAATATGCCCTGTTATATTCGGTCTGGTTTTCCTTGATTGTCCATGACATGTAGAGCATTCCGCAGTCAGTGCACCGCCTGAATGTACGTTCAGAAGTTCTTGCAGCAACCGGATTCAATGCATGGGACTTTTTGCACACTGGGCATTCAAAGTGATTTCCACCTGAAAGGATTCCAAGGGTGTCAGACAAGGACCTGCTTTTTCCTTCGTCCCTGGAAACAAGTTTTGCCGGATCAGCAAAGAGGCATGCAAAACTTTCAGCAGAAATTGCAGAAGACTTAATGCATGCAAAACCCCATTTCCTTGACAGTTTTTCATGAAGGGATGTCGTACCAAGAAGGATTACCCTGCAGCCGGCATAACGGGCTTCAAAGGCTGTAAATCCATAATGGGTCACGACAAGATCATATTCCGCAAGTTGTTCCCTAAGGTTTTTAACAGGACCGATAAAAGTGCATCCATCCACTGCCCTGCATTTTTCGGGATCAGCGACTATGGCGGTTGTCCTTATGCCCATGGAAGAAAGAACCTTTGCTGCAGGCACTGCAAGACCGGCAGGATCTTCACCTCCAAGAACTACAAGAGCCGTCGAAATGGAATCGAGAGTCTTCTCAGAAACCGAACGCCTGTTTTTAGGAATTGGAAGAAAACCTGGATCACACAGGTTCACATATTTTTTTTCATCAAGGCCTGGAATCACGTCAAGGACATAGTCGGCAAAATCCAGGTTTGGGCTTCCTTCATCAAGGGCTATTATTGCAACCTTTTTGCCCAACGTCTCCTTAAGGTTTTCATCAGTTACAAACATGTCCGTAACTGCACAGGAATAATATGAAAGGCCAGAAAGGTTTCTGACAACATGGAATTCATCAAGGCCTGATTTAATGGCATCTGCCACAAGAGGAGCAGCTTCTTCCAGGTCGCAGTCTTCAGGTATATACACATCCCATTTTCTTTCAATGGCAAGATCAAGACATCTTCTAAGATGTCCGGTACCGTGTCCTTTTTTTACAGAAGGAACTAAAAGAACTGGATTCCTTACATGAGCCAATGAACATGTTTCTACAATCTGTTCCGTAGAATATGGTCCCTGTGCTCCCTTTTGGGAAAGGGAGAGAACAACATTCATTGCATGCCTGTAATCCTCCGGCGTGTCTATGGTAGTCCTCATGTCCGGATGGGTGTACTTTTCCGGAGCCTTTACAAACGCACACTGAAACCTGTCCGTATGAAGATACAGGGACGGTCCTACATGCTCATGGTCATAAGGGGAAAACGTAAGTTCTGCTGCCCTTAAAAGGGAATGGGCATTAAACATTTCGACACCGCTTCCGTGTGGCAATCCAGAATAGGTAAGATAGTCAACGGGAGAAGATTTTTCACGGCGGAAATATTCTTCAATCATTTCGTTAGCTGCATCATAGAATAAAAAGGGATTGTCTGCCGTGGCGCGGACAACAACATCAGCACCAGATTCCCTGATGGCACCGCAAAAGCGTTCAAGAACATCTTCAAGGGAGCCTGCAAAAACCTTCCATCCATGTTTTTCTGCATGTGGAGCCAGGGCAGCCTTGCTTTCGTGGTCAACGGCAAGCCAGTAATCATCAGCCTTTACTTTCTTCATGGCTTCAAGGATCCAGTCAAGAACGCACTTGTCACCAAGAGGAAGAAGTGCCTTTCCAGGCAGCCTTGTGGAAGACAGCCTGCACTGTGCAATTACAACAAGCTTCTTATGCCCCCCCATTACCCTACCTATTCCTGCAGTGAGTTTTTCGATTCCAAGATTAATCTTCATTTTTCTTTTCCCAGTTTTCTATGAGCGAAAGGGCATCAGTCTTAAACCTGTACTGGTTAAGCCTGGTCCAGTTTATTGCATCCCTAAACTGCCTCATTGCCTCCACAAATCCGCATGAACTTCTTGCCTTGAAGGAAAGAAATGACTTCTTCATGATGACGGCATGATCCTTTACAAAGACGGGAATTATGTTCTTTAGGAAGAACCTCAGGTAGCTAATGTCAACAGTCGAGTCGTCTTCCGGAAATGAATCTGCATAAGTGAATTCGAAGCAATTGGCAACGGTAATTCTTTCACCCCAAAGCCATGCACGAAGATACAGGTCCATTTTCTGCCAATACTGGGATTCAATGGAATAATCAAAGCCACCAAGCTCGATGAATTTTTCCCTGTTGTAAAAGCCTGCATAATCAAAGCTGTACAGCGTCTTCTGTCCGTCTGAAATCGAAATGTCAGTATCAACGGTAAAAACGGATTTTCTTGCAAATGGTGCAAAGACGACGGGAATACGCTGGATGGATGATGAAATCAGGCGCGGCACAACACAAAACTGGTTAAGTCGTGAAAGTCTTTCTGCAATGGATGACGAAAAACTGATTTTTTCAGCACACATTTCTTCCTGGACAAGAAGTACAAACTTTGTTTCCGCAGTCTTAAACCCAAGGTTGATTAGCTCGCCAACAGATGCGTTTTCCTGGGCAACCAAAAACTTAACGGTAGGATAACGCTGCGACAGTCCAATGATGACGTTCTGCTCACTTTGGGGATTTACGGAAATAATTTTCTCAAATCCCTTCTGAACAAGATTATCCAGAACCATGGACCTGTACTGGCGGCCATTTCGACTCATGACAATGCAAGTCACAGGAATGAGAACCTTTGATGGAACTTCACTTCCACCAAAAACTGAATATGAAATATGGTTTTCGTTAAAAATTGAAGGTATAGTATTCATCACACTTCCCGCATTTTCCGCAATACTTTCTTTCAACATGTTCCTTCACAACAGGAAGGAATTTCTGCCAGATTCTTTCAATTCCATCTTCAAAGACATTACCAAGGGACTGTCCAAAATTCTGCCTGCAAAGGGGAACTGAACCATCACTCATTATGGTCATGTCACGCTTAATGTGCCAGCATGGATTTCTGTCTACGGGAGTAAGGTCTGCTGGCTTTCTGTCTGGAAGCATTCCGCAGCAGTTGTCGTACTTCTGGATTATCAGTTTTCCGCCAGAAGGAGAATCAGAGGAACTCCAGTATCGATAGAACCTTTCAAGCTCACATTCATTTTCATTCATCCTGGTAAACTGCGGATACACGAAGCCTGAAAATTCCCTGCTCAATATGGAAACGGCTTCCACAGCCTTTGAAAAGTTTCCACCTTCAAAAATTGAATTGTACATGTTCTCCGAAAAGGCATCGATGGAAACAATCCAGGAAATCTTTGGGGCATTGTTTCTTCTATCCTTGAATTTACTGCAAATGGAATTCAATTCCTGGGCAAGCTGCTGGGTAACGCAGGTTCCATCAGTTTCCACAAGAAGACTCAGGTTATCATATTCAAGGACGGCTTCCACATAGCAACTGAAATTTTCTGCAAGAAGCGGTTCACCAAAAGAACCAAGGCCTATGACTGCGTCATCAGAAAATGCACTTATCTGATTTACAAGCCCCCTGAATTTTTCAAGACTCATGGCACCATAACCTGCAAGTTCCTTTGCATGGAGATTGTAAAATGGAACAGCCTTGCATGTTGAATTAACCTGCACAGAATAATATGCCGGCAAAGTATGCTGGACTTCGCCACAAATTTCTGCAAAGTCGGAAAGAGATTCTGCATTAAATGGAACTTTTTCCTGCATGGCAAAGTCATACAGTTTTTTACATGCGATGAAATTTCTTTTTACGGAACATGAAAAATCAAGGCGGAGCATCCTGTAGTCTTTTCCTGCAGTCACCGCTTCTATCTCAAAGGAATTAATGTCCTTCTTTAAAAGATTGAATATGCATTCGTTGGAAACAGGAGACTGCAATGCATCAGCATAATGCTCCCCTGTGAAACCTGAAAGAATCCTCAGGGTTCCGCAGTCAATGACTTCAGGAGCAAACCCAAAGGGATACCCGTCTGCAAAGGTGTATTCGGCAATATATTTTTCATGGCAATCCATCACTTCTTTTGAAAGTTCCAGGTCAACAAAAGGCCTGTCTGCAGCAGAATACAAAACTCCATCAGCCCCTGCCCTGTCTGCACAGCAGGACATGGTTCTTACCAGGTCGCCGCAGCACCACTTTTCAAGGGACTGGACCTGAACATCAACGGAAGAATCCATGGCTGCCTTTTTTACCATAGCCTCATTTTCTGTCGTAGACAAAACGGTTATTCCAACCCTTGAACCTATGCTGCATGCCCATTCCAGAGACCTGTCAAAGGCCGACTTGCCGTCGAAAGCTTTTTCCAGAAAATATGAAGTGTCAAAACCTGCAAAAAGAATTACCAAATATTTCATCTCTTCTTTATCGGAATTCTCTTGTCTAAATTAAAGGGAATGTTTACAATCGCTCAAGATTATGGACGACCTATTTAAGCAGGAAAACAATGTTCTTTCCGTAACCCAGCTCACAAACCTCATAAAGACCATGCTTGAAAATTCCTTCAGGTCAGTTTCCATCAAAGGTGAAATTTCAAACTTCAAGCCGAGTGCCGCGGGCCACCTTTATTTTTCCCTCAAGGATTCAGATTCCACCATCAGTGCAGTAATTTTCCGAGGGGCAGCCATGGGCCTTGCCTTTGCACCAAAGGACGGAATGCTCGTTGAAGCAACAGGAAAGCTCAGCGTTTACAGTCCAAGGGGAACTTACCAGATTGTCATAACTTCCATGAAAAAAGCCGGAACGGGAAACATCATGGAAATGATTGAAGAACGAAAGCGCCGCCTTAACCAGGAAGGGCTTTTTGACATGGCACGAAAGAAACCGCTGCCATTCTTTCCAAGGACAGTAGGAATCGTTACAAGTTCCAACGGTGCTGCTCTGAGGGACATCCTTAACATACGAAACAGGAGAAACGACAGGGTCAACATACTTGTACTTCCAGCCCTTGTCCAAGGGGAAACGGCAGCCCCCACCATTGCAGCACAGATCAGGTATGCAAACATCCACAATCTTTGCGATGTACTCATAGTGGGAAGAGGCGGTGGTTCCCTGGAAGATCTTCTTCCTTTTAGTGAGGAATCAGTTGTGCGTGCCATAGCCGAATCAAGGATACCCACTGTCTCCGCCGTTGGCCACGAAATAGACTGGGCCCTGAGCGACTTTGCAGCTGACCGGCGCGCCCCTACACCAAGTGCCGCAGCAGAAATCGTCATTCCAGAAAAATACAAGATTATGGAAGAATTAGACGATTACTCCAATAACCTTCTCAATTCAATCCAGAACCGAATAAAGAACCTGAGGCTGCTCCTTAAGACCTTTGACCCTGAGAACATGATTTCCAGGCTGCAGAACATTGAGCAGCGCTTTTCAGAAAGATTTGACCATGCCTATGCAGGCCTTACGGAACGAATGGAAAGCCTCCTTAGGGAAAGACGAGAAAAGCTCCAGAGGGCAAGGGAAACACTGGAAAACTGCAATCCACAGACGGTTTTTGACAGGGGCTATTCCATGGTCACAACATCCGATGGAAAAATAATCCGCAGCTCAAGGGACGTTAAGGAAGGCGACATGATAACCATACGTCCTGCACGGGGAACCATATCTGCGACAGTCAACGGGAGGTAAAAATGACTAACTTTGAAGAAAAACTTAAGGCACTTGAAGAACTTACGGACGACATCAAAAGAAGCGACATAAGCCTTGAAGATGCACTCAAGGATTTTGAAGAAGGAATCAAGATTGCAAAGAACCTTGAAAAGCAGCTGGACAAAATGGAAAGCAAAATCCAGATCCTCATGAATTCTCCCGATAACGTGGAGGCAGATCCCCAGATGGAACTGTTCAAGTTTAACGACGAAATCACAGGAACAAGGGCATAATGGCTACACAGCGCAGGGTTAAGATTCTTTCCGGGGAAGTTGCAAGGAAAATTGCAGCAGGAGAAGTCATAGACAGGCCCAACGCCATTCTCCGGGAACTAATGGACAATGCAGTGGATTCTGGGGCAACCAGGATTGACGTGGATATTACCTGCGGTGGAATCGAGAAAATCCGCGTAGTTGACAACGGATGCGGCATGTCGAGGGAAGACCTTGCAGAATGCGCCCACCCCCACGCAACAAGCAAGATCAGCAGCGAAGACGACCTTTTAAATCTGACCACCCTGGGATTCCGCGGAGAAGCCCTTTCATCCATGGCAGCAGTAAGCCACCTTGAAATAACAAGCGGCGGATTCAGGATGCGTGCCTCCGTTACGGAAGACCATATCATTACACCATGCGTTGAAACCAAGGGAACCATAGTCCAGACCCAGGGTCTCTTTGAAAATTTTCCTGCAAGAAGACAGTTTCTCAAGCGCCCTTCTTCGGAAGCAACCATGTGTCGTTCAACCTTTGAAGAAAAAGCCATTGCACGACCGGACATTGCCTTCAGCTTTTCTTCCGATGGGGAAGAAAAAATTACGCTTTCAGCAGGCCAGAGCCTTAAGGAACGTTTTGTGGAAACCATGGGCTACTTCGAAAACCAGGAACTCTTCTACGAAGTAAGCTACATTCACCCGGACAAATCCTTTTCATTCACCCTTGTGACAGGAGAACCTGCAGTATCCAGATCCAGCAGGAAGGACATATTCATATATGTAAACGGAAGAAGAATCCAGGAATACTCCCTGGTCCAGGCCATCGTTTACGGTTCCCAGGGGTACTTTCCAAACGGAACCTTTCCCGTTGCATGCCTCTTTGTGACCATGGATCCTTCAATGGTGGACTTTAACATTCACCCTGCAAAAAAGGAAGCAAGATTCCGCGACATGAACACACTGCACCATCAGGTAAGCACTGCCGCAAGGAATTTCTTCAAGCAGTATACCGTTCGCTCAATATTGGAATCAGACTTCAACAGCGGCGAAAAACCGGAAAACCTTGAGTTCGATTTTTCCGGATCAAGGCACCACCTGGAACAGTCAGCATCCCTTGCATTCAATTCGCCATCATATTCCGATCTTCCAAGGGAACGCTATTCAATTAAGAATTCTTCCGTCTCCTTTGCAGAAAAAAAGGAAGGCCGTGCAAAATTCTTTTCCACTCCTGCTGAACCTGAATTCAACCCTTCCATGGAATCTGACCGGGAGCTTAAGCCAAACTATGTACCGGAAATAATTTCTACTGGAGAACAGGTCCATGAAGACGGATTCCATTTTACAGGACTCGCCCTTGGCACCTTCCTCATTGCAGAGAAAGACGGGACGCTGTACATCATAGACCAGCACGCGGCCCACGAAAGAATGATTTACGACCAGATCATGGCTGAATCCCAGGCCAGGCAAAATCTCATGGTTCCCTACGAGATAACCACGGATTCCCAGGCTGATGATAATTATATGGAAGCAATCAAGCCAAAACTTGAAGAAGCCGGATACACATGTGAAAGCCGCGGCAATGGAAAATGGCTTTTTACTACGGTTCCTGCTAGGTTCCGAGGAACAGCCGAGGACCTTAAGAAAGATGTGCTTGACAGAAGGGTAAATCCAAGGGACATGATAAACGCAGTTGCCGCTTCAACAGCATGCCGCTCTGCAGTAATGGATGGAACCGTACTGGACAGGATTACGGCAGAAGAAATTGCAAGGGGGGCACTAAACCTGCCTGATCCCCACTGCCCTCACGGACGGCCAGTCTTTACAGCCATCACGCGAAAGCAGCTTTTTGCCCTTGTAAAAAGAACTTAATCTTCAAGCAACGACATGAGCAGTGCATTGATTTCATTTTTCCTGTAGTTTTCATTCTGTGCCTGAATCATGAGCAGGTTCTTCTGGGCACCGGCAGTGTCCTGCAGGGCCATGCACACCTTTGCAAGTTCAAACATTGCATCCAGGTTTTTCATGTTGGAATTTACAACTGCCTCAAAGGCGGCCTTTGCTTCCTTAAACTTCTTTGCAGATGCATATGATTTTGCAAGGTTTTCCACCACCACCATGTCATTGGGTTTTACGGACAATGCAAGCTTATAGTATTTTACTGAATTTTCATAATCTTCAAGCTTGCTGTAGACATTTCCCAGATTATTGCTCACCTCAAAATTCTTTGAATCGATTTTTTCTGCAATCTTAAGGTAACCGAGAGCATCTTCCAGCCCGTCCTTTTCCAGCAGAATGACACCAAGGTTCAAATTGCCCTTTATGCTGTAGGGATTGATTTCAAGGACTTCCAGGTAGAGCCTTATGGCTTCACTATCCTTCTGCAGCTGCTGGCACACAACGGCATAATTATAGGCTATGAGTTCCCTGTTTTCCTTTGAGACTTCACCCCTTGATTCGTAGGCCTTTTCTGCATACTCTTCAGCCTCCTTAACCTTTCCCTGGTCCATCAGTACGGAAGAAAGGTTGTAATAGGTAATGGCATTATTCCTTGAATCGCTGCACTCCAATGCCTTTCTGAAGCTTTCCTCTGCAAGGGACATTTTTCCAAGGGCCGTATAGCACGTACCGATTTCCTGCCAGACGCGGGCCTTTGTTGAATTAATGCTTATTGCCTTCTTGAAAATTTCGATGGCTTCTTCATATTTATTTTGGATCGAAAGTATGTGGCCGGCTCCAGTATATGCCTTGTCATAATCCGGCTTTACCCTGTAGGCATTCTTGTAATGAACAAGGGCCTCGTCATAGCGTTGCATGAGTTCGCACACGTGGCCGGAATTAAAGTGGGACTTTTCATGAAGGTCATTCAATTCAATGGATTTCATGAATGAAGCAAGGGCCGGTTCGTATTTTCCCTGCATGGTAAGGATTCTTCCAAGTTCATAGAAATTCATGAAATTCTTTGGATCCATTTCCGTTGCAAGGGTCAAAAGGCGTTCAGCTTCTGCAAGGTCCCTGTTTTTTTCCGCCTGCTGGGCAAGGCTTAAGGTTTCCTGAATTTTTTCATCAATTGAACTGGAAGCTGCCGATGAAGTGTAAGCTGATGAACTTTCAGCACTGACAGAACTTTCCGCACTGACAGAATTTTCTGCACTATCTGTACTATCCATACTGTCTGTATCACCTGAATTATCAAAACCATTACCAGCACCATTGCCTGATACAGAAGAAACAGCATCCAAGGCATTCCCATTTGCGCTCAATGCAGACTCTGCATGTCCTGCATCCTCAAGGGCTTTTTGTTTCTCCGGGGCTTTAGAAGATTCCAGTGCCTTCTTTTCTTCAAGCAGCCTTTTTTCTTCTGCAGTCTTGCGTTCCTTTTCCCTGGCAGCCTTTTCTGCATTCAGCCTGTCAGACTTCTTTCTGTCAGAATCCTTTTTTGACTTTGCAGCCTTGGCTTCTTCAAGGGCTGCTTCTTTCTCGGCCATGGCCCTCTGTTCCTCAAGGGCTTTTTCCTCTTCTTCACGGGCAAGCCTTTCTGCTTCTGCACTTAGCCTTGCCTTGCGTATCATTTCTTCCATTTCCGGAGTCAGGATTCCATTTTCCTTGAGGGAATTAAAGAATTCCAGAAGTTCCTCCGATTTCCTGTCCCTTCCGGCCCGTTCAAAAATCTTGTCCTGAAGACGCTGGATTGCAGATGTATATGCCATTGTATCTTCTTCCGAAAGGGAATTCTTAAGTTCAAGAAGGAGCTTCATTGCCTCTGCATACTTGCCCTCTGCTATCAACTTGCTTATCCATGCAAGCTTTTCCTCAAGGCTAAGGCTTTCATAAGGCTTTGTCATATCAAGATTAGAATAATCAAAAAGTCCTTCATTCAATTCAAGAAGTTCTTTCGCAGGATTGGAAGACGCTGAACCTGCAGGAGACTTTTTCGTACCGCCAAAAAGTCCATTTGTTCCGGCAGAAGAACAGGTTTTAATTCCGCCAAGCAGAATTGCCAGCGCACCGGCGACGACTGCAGCATAAATTGCAATATTTTTTTTCCTGTCCTTTCTGGAAGGTTCAATATATGGCACGGAAGAAAAACTTTCAAAGATCATGGCTTCTGCAGTCTTTCCGTCAAGAACCTTTTCTTCATCAAATTCACTTGAAGAAGAACTTTCAGGTACATTGTCTTCTGCATCCAATTCTATGCCTTTCTCGGCACCATCGTTTTTTTCTTCCGCAGAAACTTCAGTTTCAAGCCCAGTCTTAAGTTCTCCTGCTGCTGGAGTTGCTTCAACCGTGGACTTTTCTTGCTCCAGTGCTGGGTCGGCTTCGACTGCGGACTCAACTTCCACCGCAGCAACAGCAGGTTTTTCTTCATCCGGCAACACAGTCACTGCATTCTCAGGATTTGGTTCCACTGCCCTTTCGGGAGATGCCTTTCCTGATGAAGCTTTTTTCCGTGCTGCAGTACCGGAAACTTTTGCACCTGAAGCTTTTGTTCCGGAACCAGTAGATTTTTTTACAGACGTTTTTTTTGATGAAGCCGTTGAAGCTGCTGCTTCCTTTTTTGTTCCTGCTTCAGTACTACCTGCACTCTTTTTTCTTGCAGTTGATGTTGATTTCTTCTTTGCAGTTTCGCCTTCTACTGATTCAGTCTTGGCTACAGCAGTACGTTTTCTTGCAACTGTTGTTTTCCTTGCTGCAGTGCTTTCAGCTTTTTCTTCGGCAGGGACTGCAGTTTTCCGTGTTTTTGAGGCAGCACTCTTTTTTTCACCGGCATCCTTTACCGTGGAAGAAGTCTTTCTTGCAGCAGTCGTCTTCTTACGTGGTTCACTACCAGCCTTCTCAGCTTCTTCCTTATTCGAGTTCTGATCCATATCCATAATCTACTGTTCCTTCTGCTCCTGCAGACATATTTGATGTGGAAGAATTCTGCAATGACGTTGCAACATCTTCTAGAAGCTTTCTCCTTCTTGCTGCATCTTCCTCCGCCTTTTTATTCTGCCTTTCAAGTTCAGCACGAAGAATTTCCTGCTGGGCATTCTTCTGTTCCTCAAGCATTTTCTGGATTTCTTCACGCTGTGCATTAAGACGCTCTTCCTGTTGCCTGTAGCGCTCTTCAGCCTGCTGGCGTTCCAAAAGTTCCCGGGCTGTCCTTTCTTCCTGGACGCGCTTTCGCTCTTCCGCCTCACGCAAAAGCCGTTCTTCCTCTGCCTTCTTCTGTTCTGCAAGCCTAGCCTCATATTCAAGGCGCTGGGCTTCCTGACGTTCTTCCTGTTCCTTCAGTCTTGCCTCAATTTCCGACATGAGCAAAAGCTGCCTTTCCTGTGCGGCACGGGCTTCCTCTTGGGCAGCAAGAGCTTCTTCCTTGGCCTGGGCAGTAAGTTCCGCTTCCCTCATGCGCCTTTCTTCCTCAAGCATCTTCTGTTCGGCAAGTTTCCTTTCATACTCAAGGCGCTGGGCTTCAAGACGATTGTCCTGTTCCCTGAGCAGGGCCTGGATTTCCGCCTTCTGAAGTTCAAGCCTTGCATTGGCTGCAGCTTCTGCCTCGGCACGGATGCGTGCTTCTTCTTCACGGCGCTGTCTTTCTTCTTCAAGACGTCTCTGCTCGGCAAGATATGCGGCATATTCTTCCGCCTGACGCTTCTGCTCTGCAATTATGCGTTCCTCTTCCTCACGAAGCCTAAGTTCTTCCGCAATGCGTTCTTCTTCTACCCTGCGCATTCCTTCAATCATTGCAATGATCTGTTCTATTTCCGGCTTCTGCCTGTCATTTGGGGAAAGGTCAAGGTACCTCTTGTAATCCTCAAGGCTCTGGTAATACTTTCCCTGCATAAAAAGGGCATTGGCCCTGTTAAGTACCGGCGGTGCATAAATCCTGTTGGCCGCAATGGCAAGTGAAAACCATTTTTCTGCGGAATAGTAGTCTCCCATGTCAAAGCAGATGTTGCCTGCATTAAAGGCAATGATTTTCTTGTCCGTATCATGAGCCTTCATTCCCTCTGAGCAAATGTCCAGGGCTTCCTGATACAGACCCATGGCATGAAGGGAAAGGGCGAGGTAATTATAGGCTTTTGGATGCCTGCCACCGTTTACGGCGTTCCTCAGGTATGGAACAGCCTCCTCTATCTTGTTCTCTCGGAACAGGGATTCACCCCTGAGGAAATCATCCGACTGGGCAAAGGCACCGGAATTAAGTGCCGAAAATGCCACCAAAAAGGGCAGCACGGCCATAAATTTACACTTCATCTATTCATTATCGATAAAACGGGGCAAGAAATTGACTGTTGAATTGAATTTTCTTGTTTTTTACTATAAAATAAGGCTGATTGGAGGCTCTAAGAATTGCAATTTTTAGAGATTTCCTGAAATCTAATTTTAAGGTGAAGAAAATGGGCTCTCTGGTAACAGTGGTTATCATTGGTATCCTGATTGCATTCATTGCAACAGCTGCTATCTTTATATTCAAGAACTTAATGACTCCCTCGCGCACGGATGCCATTCCAAAACTCATCAAGGAAGGAAAGTATTCCCTCGCCCAGAAAGCTTCAAAAGCCATTATTTCAAAGGATCCAAGAAACTACGTAGCCCACTATTTCCTCGGCAAGGCATACCTTTGCGACAGCAAGCCAGAACTTGCATTCATGGAATACAAGACTGTAAACAGCAATGCCCTCTTTAACGGGGAAATTCCGGAAGTTGAATTCAGGAAGGAAATGGCGGAACTCTACAAGCGGTTCAACCAGCCAACGGAGGCCCTGAAGGAATACCTCCTCCTTACGAAGCTTGAACCAAACGTGACGGCCCACTGCTTTAACGCAGCCCAGATCTACGAGCAGCAGGGAAACGCAAAGATGGCCCTGGGATTCTACCAGAAGACGCTGATGACCGACAAGAAAAACGGCAAGGCCTACACTGCAGTGGGAAGAATCCTCTTCAGGACAAAAAACTACAAGCAGGGAAAGCAGGCACTGGAAACAGCCGTTAAGCTCAGCCCGGACAACTATGAAAACTACTTCCTCCTTGGAAAAATCAACAAGGAAACAAAGGATCTTTCCACGGCCGTAAAGCTTCTTGAAAAGGCTGAGCGTTCCCCGGAATTCAAGCAGAAGGCCCTTGTGGAAAAGGGAATGTGCCTCATGATGGCAGACCAGTACGACAAGGCCATGGAAACCTTCGAGCGCTCAATCTCCAACGCAAAGGATCCAAAATGCCAGGAAACCCTTTATTCACGTTACTTCCTCGGCTTGTGCTACGAAAAAAACCGCAAGCTTGAAAAGGCCATCGAGCAGTGGGAAATGGTATTCAAGATCAACCCAAAATTCAAGGACGTTGCAACAAAGCTCAGCCAGTACAAGGAGCTTGAAACAAACGACGGCATCAAGGAATTCCTTACATCCAACAACCAGCAGTTCATGGATCTTTGCAAGAACCTGGCCCTGGCTGGATTCAACCTTTCTCCGCAGAAAATTGAATGCACCAAATACGGATGCCACATGTTTGCCTCAGAAGCCAACAAGGAAAGCTGGATGAATGCAAAGCAGCAGGTTCACTACCTGCAGTTCTACAGAGCAACGGAACCAATAGAAGACACGGTAGTCCGCAGGCTTGCAGACACCATCAAGTCAAAGGGATTCGTAAAGGGAATCATATTCACCTGCTCCGACTTTACTCCGGCAGCAAGGTCCTTTGCCGACACAAGACCCATAACATTAGTCCCAAAAGACACCCTTGAAACCCTCTTCAAGAAAATAGGAATGTAGAATGAAATTCCTGCTTGTTTCAGACCAGATAGATCCTCTAGTTTATTCCCAGACGGTCAGGGAACGCTACAAGGACATTGATGCCGTGTTTGCCGCCGGGGACCTGTCCATGGAATACGTGGACTTCATCGTGGACTCCCTGAACAAGCCGTCCTACTTTGTCTTTGGCAACCATGAACTTGAGGAATACAGCTTCTACAAGAAGAAGGGATTCTTTGAACAGACTCCCTTTGCCGCATTCCAGGACATGAACAAGGGGCATGGAGCCGACTATGCGGGGAACAGGATAATAAGGTGCAGGCACCTTACCATAAGGGGAGCAGACGGCAAGACCACTCCCCTTCTCATAGCAGGTGTCTCAGGATCCATGAGATACAACAACGGCCAGGCCCAGTTCACGGAAAAGCAGATGAAAAGGCAGCTGCTTGCCCTGGCGCCAGCCCTGTGGTGGAACAAGATCAGGTACGGAAGATACTGCGACATCTTCCTGACCCATGCTTCACCAAGACACATCCACGACAAGGAAGACCCCTGCCATAAGGGGTTTGAATGCTTCAACTGGTTCATCAAGAAATATTCGCCGTCACTGATGATCCACGGCCACATTCACCTGTACGACCTGCAGGCAAAACGTTGCACCGTTGCAGCCGACACGACGGTAATCAATGCATACAGCCACCTTGTCGTCGATTTCCAACCATCATTCAAAGGAGATAAATTTGAACCCATCATTACTATCCTCTCAGACAGGTGAAGACTTCAACAAAGCAAGAAACAAAGCCCTGTTCAATGAAATACAGCACCTTTTAAAGCCGGAGGAAGCAAGGCTCATTTCCCTGCAGGATGTAAAGAAACTCCTTAAGCCAAAGAACGAAGTCTACAAGGGAATGCAGGTTATTCCCGTAAAGCTCATAGTGGGAAGCGAAGGCCGCTATTCAGACTTTGACAACCACTTCTTTCCGAAAAGCAACTTCCTCAAGAACCGCTGGGAACACGTGGACATGGCCCACTACCAGGACATAATCCTTCCGGCCATAAGCGTCTACGAGCTGGGCGGACTTTATTTTGTCAGGGATGGAAACCACAGGGTATCCGTAGCCAAGTCCAAGGGAATTGAAAACATCGATGCAGAGGTGGTAAGCCTCCAGACGGAAATAAAGCTCAAGCCTGAATCAAAGATCGGCGACATGATCAAGCAGGTCATAAGCTACGAAAAGCGCGTCTTCTATGCAGAAACAAACTACGGCGACATAACCGACGACTGGTGCCTGGATTTTTCCACACCGGGCCAGTACGATGTGATATACAACCACATCCTCTGCCACAAGTACTACATAAACACAGGTTCGGAGGAAGAAATTCCAATGGAACAGGCAGTTGATTCCTGGTTCAGGAACGTATACACACCCGTAGTCCAGGCCATAGACAGCAGGAGGATGAAGAAGCATTTCAAGGGAAGGACAAAGTCAGACCTTTACATCTTCCTCATAAAGTACTGGGATGAACTCAAGCAGAAATTCGGAAACGACGTAAGCCTTGACGAAGCCGCAGAAGAATTTGAGACGACACAGGCAGAACCCGATTTCCGCCACAAAATAAGAAACAGGCTTGCAAAAATCAGGGTAAAAAAAGCAGTGTTGAATTTCAGGAATAATGCCGAAAATAAGTCGTAATTCTGGAATTTTGATGGGGAATCACCCCGCCTAAGGAAGGAATTTTAAAAACTTGACGATGCAATATTTCAATGTTAAAATATAGAATGTCGGTATAAGTTCAATCGGCATTATATTTACAGATTTTAGTAAAAACTTTGAGATACTGTACAAGGAGCAGTAATTTGAATTTTTTGGAAGACAAATTTGCTTACATTCCGCTTTTTGCAGTTTTTGCAATAACCGTATTGGTGTTCATACTCTTTCTTGCGGTTAAAAAGAAGAAGACTGCAAGGGTGAGTTTTATTACATTCCTTTCTACGGCAATCATCGGTGCAGGAAGCTTTGTTTCTGCCGTTAAGGTGCTTACAAATGATGAAAATGCCCTTGTTTTCTTTGCACTGGCAGCATGTGTTGCAGCAGTAATCATCATTCCTTATGCCGTGATCCTGTGCACCTTCGAGCCAAAGGAAATCAGGAAGCTGGTTCCACACAAGGCAAATGAAGCAGTCAAATCACAGGCTTCCATCATGGCCCAGCAGGAAGAAAAAAAGTCCTTTGAAGCTTCGGAAAGCGACTCAAAGACCCTTGAAATCAGCTATGATTTCTCTGCAAAGGCTACTGAAGCATTCTCTTCCAAGGAAGGAATGACAAGTCTCCTTGACTACATCAACAAGAAAATCCGTGATGAAGTTAAGGCAGACGGTGGAGCAATCCTCATCGTGGACGATTTTGAAGACGTAATTACGGTCAAGTCCTTTGACGGTGACTTCCCTCCTCCATACAAGCTTCCAAGCGACATGCCTCACAAGCCTATCCGTATTGCAACGAACTTCAAGTTTGCATCTTTCCCACTCAGGGAAAACATCTTCGGAGAAATTGCAACTTCAGGCAGGCCGGAACTCATAACAAAGCCACAGGATGACGCAAGAATCTTCCAGAACGGTCCTGAGGAATTCCTCGAAATCGGAAGCTACATCATGGTACCGATGAAGGTTCAGGATTCTGTTATCGGTGTAATTGCACTTTCCAGAAGCAAGAAAAGCGCCCTCTTTACGGAAGAAGAACTCAAGATTGCCACACTCCTTACTGAGTTTGCGGCAACTTCAATCAAGAACGTAATGACGGTTACAGACATAATCGAACACAACAACCTGATTAAGGAAGCAGAAATTGCAACCAAGATTCAGGACATGCTCCATCCTCAGAAGCTTCCTGTACTCAGCGGACTTTCCCTCGGTACGATTTGGAGTCCTGAAGAAGGTGTCTGCGGTGACTATTACGATGTAATCGTTTCAAGAAAGGACAGGATCTCATTTGTCATGAGTGATGTTGCAGGCAAGGGAATCAACAGCGTTGTCGTCATGTCAATGCTCCGTGCCATGATTCGTCTTGTTGTAAACACAAAGAAGACTGCAGGTACAATCCTTGAATGGGTTAACCATGGTATTTCTGCAGAAAGTTTCAGCACAGACCATTTTGCTTCATGTGCCCTCATCAACTATGACCCTGTAAAGCAGGTTGCTGAGATTGCTACCGGTGGTGTTACCCCTGTTTACTACTACAGCAGTGAAACAGGTAAGATAACAAAAATTTCAACAGACAGCGAGCCAATTGGTGTAGCCAAGGATTCTGAGTACAAAGATATCTTGCAGAATATAAAAACTGGGGATATAATTGTTACATATTCAGATGGTCTTGTTGAATCGCTTAATGAAAATGGACAGCACTATCAGGCTGAAACCATTCTTAAAATCGTTACAGGAAATGCCAAGTCTTCCGGTAAGGACATTGCAAATCTTGTAAAGGCTGATTTCAAGAAGTTTATTGGCAGCAGTCGTCTGCATGATGACCAGTCGTTACTGGTAATTAAATTTTGAGTAAATTGGGGATAAAGGAGTAAAACCTATGGAACTTAAAATAAGGAAAAATGGTGAAGTCTATATCATTGATGTAAATGGTGAAATGGACTTGTACAATTCCTACAAACTCAAGGAACTTGTAATGAAGATGCTCGAGAAGAATGTTAAGTCATTTGTAATCAATCTTGAACAGGTTGACTACATCGACTCGTCTGGAATTGGTGCACTCATCTACATTTGTTCTACAATCAAAAAGATGAACCTTAAACTTTATATTTCTAACGTTCATGGTTCAGTAAAAAAGGTTATCGAACTTACAAAACTTATGGGCTACTTCCCTATTGCAAACAGCGTAGAAGAAGCTTTGCTCATGATAAATGAATAATTTAGGAGCTTACGATGGAAGATTTCAAAGAACTTCGTTCAGACGGCAACGACCCTTTGTTTGACAAGACAAACATGCTTTACAAGGCATTTCCTTCAAACTTCAGGCAGATTCGTTACTTTACACTTTTGATTGTTCAGTCGGCTCCACTTGAAATTAAGGAAATCAACCTTCTTGAACAGCAGATTTCAGAAGTTATCAAGAATGCTGTAAAGCACGGTAACAACTGTGACCTTAACAAGCAGGTTCATGTATGGTACTCATTCAGTGCCACACACGCTCACATTATCGTTGAAGATGAAGGTGAAGGATTCAAGGATCTTGAAAAGTGGAATGAATTCAACAAGAAGCGTGTTGACTGTCTCCACAATTCAAACTTTGAGGAACTTGCAAACTATGTTTCATTCCGTACAAAGAGATCAGATGAACAGGACGGTGGTAACGCCCTTTTTGCTGCTCTTGAATACTGGAATGGTGGATTTGTTTACAACGACAAGAAAAACGGCGTTGCAATGCTTAAGAGATTCCAGCAGAAGCGCCACGGTGTTGCTGTAGACGGAGAATAATCCCAATATTTGCTGTTAAAGGCCTCACTTGACTGTGAGGCTTTTTTTTTGTATTTTATATTAAATTGATGCCGTATATTTTGTACTGGTAACTTTGGGGGTGCACCGGTTTCGACAAGCAGGAGAAATCTTGTGCTGCATGTAGGCGTGAAGGTGCCTTGAACTGACAAAACAATAACTGCAAAACGTAGAGAAGACGAAATGTCTGAAAACGAACAGTTTGCTCTCGCTGCTTAATTGTAGCTGAGCACGGAACTTCCAGGATGCTGTTCCTAATGCTGGGATGTTCTGTCACAAACAGGGACTTGTCATGTGCCATGCCGGAGTTGTGCATGAGACCCTTATTCGGATAAGGAAAGGACGCCTTTGAAGCCGCTACCCTTTCTCGAAAAATACCTCGCTTCAATAAACATGTAGAGGTGCCTGGTTTGCCTGCATGGACGGGGGTTCGATTCCCCCCATCTCCAGTGAAGACTTACTCATTTGAGTGAGTCTTTTTTTTTTTACGATTTTATTCCGAGTTTTTATTGGTGCGGATGCAACAAATAAAAACTCCAAGATTAAAAAACTTCGTTTTTTAATCCACGGACCCCTCTGTCAAATCAATAAAGCTTTACTGAAGTTATCTTGATTCCATAGCCATAAATAGTAAGACCTTTTTCTTTAATTACAGGCCAGTTTACCGCAGTAGGCGTAAATGTAAAGCTCGTGGTACCAGAAGGAACTTCCAAGTCTATTGAAGAATCTTCACTGCTAAAGGAAAGCCCATTGGAAAAATTCCCGGCAGCACTAATTTCATTTTCTTCAGCATCCCAATGGGTTGTCAGTTTTAGAGATGCGTAAGATGGGGAGCCAGATGATTTTTCATAAGTTACTTTTATGTATGAAGAATTGCCGGCAGCATTAAATTTTTCCCTTGGAATTATGCACTGAATACTCCAGTCTTCCATGTTCATGTCATATGCCATGCTGATGAGTGATATTCCATCAGCTTCAGGCTTGCTTCCTGAAAGTTCCACCATTTTTTCAACAAGGGTTGGAAAATACCATGATAAGTTTCTGCGATTAAAATATCCATGGCGTTCTGCAACATCTGTACCACCTGTTGAAATAGTTGTCATGTTATCCCAAAGAATTAAGGGACAGCTTACGGACTTCGCCTTTGAAACATAGTCCTCAAACCATTTCATTCTGTCTGAAAGGTTATTCTTGTCAGTGCAGCTTCCCTCTCCCATTACGACGCCAACACCTTTTGAAACCCACTTTGAATTGATGCAGTTTGAAAAAAGATTTGTAAGTTCATTGGCTGTAGACGAAGTAAACTGAGTAACACTCATGTCACCCATGGCAAATGCATACGGATCATAGGCATGGGTAGAAACCAAAAGTTTATCATTTGCACTGTCTGAAGGTAGGGACCAACCCTGGCTTCTCCATGGAGAAGCTGCATAATATGGTACCATCACAAAACGATTCGCATTTTTCCCACCGGAAGATCTAACTGCATTCAACGCAGATTGCTCATAAGCCTTTATGATCGGATTGCGTACTGAAACTTCCGCATCCGATGATCCAAAACCATTGTTCGTTGTATCCATGTCCCTGGGTTCATTCAAAAGTTCAAACACAAGACGATAATCATAATTCCTGAAGTACGATGCAACCTGTTCCCAAACTTTAGTAATATATTTCATGGAAGCAGCTTGTTCCGTGCTATTTGTATTTACGGTAAACCCATAAGTACTGCCCATCTGGGAAGAAGTCAAGTTATCATGATGGATGTTAATGATTACGAACATGTCCCTGGCCAAAGCCCAATCAACAACAGTTTTTACGCGTGCAAGCCAGGCGGAATCAATCGTGAAATTTGTTCCTTCAACGATATGATTGTGCCAGCTTACAGGTATTCTAATCGTCTTTATTCCCTTTGCCGCAACGGCATTGATCATTGCCTGTGTAGTTTCCGGCATTCCCCAGCTTGTCTCTGTTGAAAGCCCCTGGTTGTTCCTGTCACCTGTACTGTTAGCATCAAAAGTATTTCCAAGATTCCATCCACATTTCATGGCTGCAGCAAACTGGACGCTTGTATAGGTTGAATAATCTCCCGAAGGAGGTGGTAAACTTGCCGGAGGCTTTGGATTGGATGCTGTCGGACGAGAAGGATCAGAATCATCCACGTCTGGGCCATTTGAAGACGAGGAACATCCTGCACCCATGAAAAATCCCAGTACTACAAAAGAAATTAATATTGCCTTAAGCATCCTATTCATAAAAAACCTCCGTAAAATTACCTATCCATAAAGACCAATATTCATGGCTACCAAACATGCCATATCATGATGATGCCTTGCAGCTTAAAAAGACCTGTGATCCGTAACGCGCTTAGTCTTCTTCTCGCTTCTTGGCAAAGTTCCTTCAGGAACAATGGTAACCTTTGGATTTACGCCAATCCTGCTCTTTATCAAGGCTGCAACTTCCTTCCCTGCACCTTCAAAGCTGACTCGACCTTCAGCTTCTGCAGTAATGAGCATCACATCCTTGTTTGTTTCATCATCATGGGCAAGGTCAATCCTGTATTCGGAGGTTACACCGTCAACCTTCTGAAGAACCTCTTCAATCTGGGCCGGGAACATATTGACGCCATGAATCTTGAACATGTCGTCACTTCTGCCCTTGATGATGTCAAGGCGTGGATAGCATGAACCGCAGCTGCACTTTTCCGGAATGATCCTTGAAAGGTCATGGGTACGGAACCTGAGCAATGGCGCCCCTTCCTTTACAAGAGTAGTGATTACGATCTCACCTTCCTGACCGTCTTCCACAGCCTTGCCTGTTACAGGATCAATGATTTCGATGTAAAGATAGTCATCCCAGTAGTGAATGAATTCTTCCTTCTGGCAGTTGATTCCAATACCAGGGCCGTAGATTTCAGTAAGGCCGTAAATATCGTAAAGTTCAATTCCAAGTCCTTCATGGATGGAATTCCTCATCTTTTCACTCCAGCGTTCAGAACCTATGATTCCCTTCTTAAGAAAAACCTTATCCTTGAGCCCCCGCTTTGTAATTTCTTCAGAAAGAAGAAGTGCATAGCTTGAAGTGGCACAAATAACCGTAGACTTAAGGTCCTGCATCATCTGGATCTGCTTGTCAGTATTACCAGGCCCCATAGGAACTGCCATGGCACCAAGCTTTTCGCATCCAGCCTGGAAACCGATTCCAGCAGTCCAAAGGCCATAGCCTGGAGTAATCTGGATCCTGTCTTTTTTCGTTATGCCTGCCATTTCATAGCATCTTGCAAACTGAATTGCCCAGTCCTCAACATCCTTTGCAGTATAAGGAATGATGACAGGCTTACCGGTAGTTCCGCTTGAAGAATGGATGCGCACAACCTCTTCATCAGGGACAGCCTGAATTCCAAGGGGATATGCGTTTCTCAAATCATCCTTTGAGCTGAATGGAATTTTCTCAAAATCTTCCTGGCATGTACAGCCTGTGATTCCCTTTTCCCTGTAGAGCTTTCCGTAATAAGAATCACCTGCAATGAGGCGCTTGATCTGATTATCAATAAGTTCAATCTGCTTCTGTGTCAATTTCATGAATAAATCCCCTATTATTATAAGCTAAACCTGAATAATGTTTCTTTATATAGAAACATTATATCACAGTGCTGCATAAATGCAAGCCATGTTTTTCCCTAAAGTCCCTGCCTGAGAGCCTTAAGGTTCAATTCAACAAACTTTTCCTTTACTGTATTTCTTACGGCTTCTTCAACGTTTTCCACGGAAATGCCCGGAATACCGTTACCAAGTGCAGTTCCAAGAAGAACCGTGTTTACAATCTTTGAAGAACCAAGCTCAGAGCAGATTCTATCAGTGTCTACAACAACAAGTTTTCCGGAACGGGACTTCAGGCATTCAACCATTTGATCCTCGCTGAATTTCTTTCCGGCAAGAATGGCATTTACAGGAGTTATTATCTTTTTATTCACAACTACAAGGCCGTCGGTTTTTAGATATTCAATGTTTCGTACAGCCTCGCACATTTCAAAGGCAATAATCACATCAGCAGTTCCCAGGGGAATAAGTGGCGAAAAGCAGTTTTCACCAATGCGTACATGACTTGTAACGCTTCCACCACGCTGTGCCATTCCTATGGTTTCTGCAGAATGAACTGCAAGGCCTGCATTGATGGCAGCTGAATCAAGAAGTTTTGCAGCAAGAACTGTTCCCTGACCACCTATTCCACATATCAATACGTTTGTCATCATTCACCTCAGTTTTTAATTGCATCAACAGGACACACCTGTGCACATAAAGAACAGCAAGTACACAATGACGGATCAATGACGGCTTTCTTTCTGTCAAAATCAAAGCAAAGGGCCGGGCATCCAGTTTCGTTGACACACTTTTTGCAGCCGATACACTTGTCGTTTTTTACAGCCGATGGCTTTTTCCTGAAGGACTTGTACTCATCCTTGGAAAGAAGGGCTATGCAGGGTGCCTTGAAAATAATGGCACTGACACCCGGATGACCATCTGCAGTCTTTACAGCCTCCATGGCAGCCTTCTGGTCAAAGGGATCCACTGTAATGACAGGTTCAACACCTATTGCCTTCAGGACCTTTTCCATGCTGATGACGTCGGTCATGTCACCCATCATGGTAACGCCTGTTCCTGGATGAGGCTGATGCCCTGTCATGGCAGTTGTTGAGTTGTCAAGGATGCATACGGTCTGCCTTACCCGATTGTAAACAGCATTAACAACACCTGTAATTCCAGAAGCAAAGAATGTGGAGTCTCCTATGAATGAAAAACAGTGGCGGTCATTTTCTGCATGAAAAAATCCCTGGGCCATGGTAATGTCTGCACCCATGCACAGGCAGGTATCGGTCATGTCCAATGGCTTTGCATTGCCCAAGGTGTAACAACCGATGTCTCCGCAGTAGACGGTTTTCTGCCCCTTCATGGCCTGCTTTACTGCATAAAAGGAAGCACGATGAGGGCATCCTGCACAAAGAACTGGAGGACGTACTGGAAGATCTGGTTTTGCAGCTGGTTCCCCATCCTTAAGGTCAAGGCTCAGGAAAGAAGCGATGAACTTTTTTACAAGCTCTATTGAATATTCACCGGCTTCTGCAGTCTTGCCGTCGTATTTTCCATGAATGGAACAGGTCAAGTTTTCACGTGCCTTGAGCTTCAGAAGAGCATCCTCGATGACAGGATCAAGTTCTTCAACCACAAGGACATGGCTCTTTGACTGAAGGAATTCAGCTGCCAGCGGATCAGGGAATGGATATGGAGTTCCAATCTTAAGGACTGGAACATCATCCAGTTCCAGAAGGTTAAGGACTTCCCTGACATAGGCGTAGCTTATTCCGCCGGTGACAATGGCAAGATTGTTCTCCTTGTTTTCATTGTAGACAAAGTTGAGGCCGCATCTTGAAAAATCCTCCGGAAGGACATTTACATTGCGGTCGAAAATCTTCTTGTGGTTAAGATAGGATGTGCGTGGAAAAATCACCCAGCGCTGGCTGTCCTTCTCAAAGCCTGGAATTTCACGGGCCTTTGGAAGGTCTATTGCATCAATGCTTGCATAACCGTGGTCAACCCTGGTTGTCGGACGGAAAAGCACGGGAGTCGAATATTTTTCGGAATATTCAAAGGCCTGCTGGATCATCTCATAGGCTTCCTCTGGACTTGACGGATCAAATACGGGAAGCTTTGAAAATTCACCATAACGGCGGGTATCCTGTTCCGTCTGGCTTGAAATTGGACCCGGGTCATCGGCAGAAACAATGACCATTCCGCCCTTTATGCCAACATAGGCAAGGCACATGACCGGGTCACCTGCAACATTCAATCCAACCTGCTTCATGGTGACAAGGGTACGCGCTCCGCTATAGGAAGCTCCGGCAGCAACTTCGACGGCAGCCTTTTCATTTACAGACCATTCAACATAAGCACCTGTCTGCTTTCTGTATTTTGCAATGTACTCAATAATTTCCGACGAAGGTGTTCCAGGATACCCGGAAACAAGATTTACGCCGGCCTTAAGGGCACCAAGGGCAATGGCCTGGTTACCCATGACTATTTCTTTTTTCATTTCACTTCCTGCCATAAAAAAAACCGTCCATAATTATACATCATGAACGGCTAAAGATAAAGAGAAATGGCTTTCAGAAAATCAGACTGAAATCAGTTGAATTCAAATTCCCCATTGGAACAGCAAGATTCAAATGGACCTGCAACAGGATTTACACCACGAGGATTATCATAGAAGTCAACGTTGAATACGATTGGAGAACCATCAGGATTTTCATACTTTTCTTCCGGTTCAAAGGCTTCACCAAGAGTATCGGTGCAGATTGTTGCAGCCTTTCCCTTTGGAACAAAATCCATGTAGTTGGTCTTTACAGTGCACTTTCCATCCTTTTCGATAATCTCAAGGGTAACCTTGTTCTTGTCGTCAACGTATGCATCCTTTTCCTTTGACATTGGCTTTGCACCGTTAAAGAACACGTTGCCACCCCAGTAAACAGGAAGAGGATTGTAGTAGCGGTCACTTGGTGCGCTGCCAAGTCCGCAATATCCTTCAAACTGCTTTTCCCATTCCTCGCGGGAAGGACACATGTCGTAAGTATGGGTACCTGCAACGATGTTTCCGTCAGTCCATTCATTTCCCTTCATCATCTCAGACATTGCTTCAATGCCAGGGCGGAATGGCTTCTGGATGAATACGTTATTGTACATGCGGCAGTCGCCATGAAGAATGCTCATGAAGCCCATGATTTCCGTTCTGTGTGGAACATGGTATGGCGTATAGCGGACTGCCTGGTTGATTTTCTTTTCCGTAAGGGCACCATTGAGAACTCCATGACCAACAGCCGTAAATGAACCTGCAATAAGGTTATGAACCATGGCAACACCCTGGGTTGGAAGCTTGAGGGAAGCATCTGAAAGAAGAAGATTATTGTCAAGAAGGGTTGGTCCGTGGCTTACTTCAATGAAGATGTCCTCACCAAATGAAAGGTCAAGGTTGTCCTTGTTAAGGAGATAGTCATAAGGAACACAGTTGTCGTGGAACAGGTTCTGGCTTACCCGTGTACCCTGGGCCTGCCAGTCAAGCCAAAGACCGCGTGTACAGTGATGGAAGTGGTTGCGGCGGATGATTACGTCAATGGCTGCGTGCATCTTGATTCCGCCGATTTCTGCACCGGCAAGATTCTGCTTATTGTTAATGTGGTGAATATGGTTGTCTTCAATGATTGAGAAAACGCCACCGAGATGTCCCACGATGCCAGTCTGGCCGCAGTCATGGATGTTGCACCTGCGAACAATGTGACCGCCAATCCTTTCCTTTGTCCAGCCTTCAATCTGGGCCTGGCAGATGTTGTCGCGTTCTGTCTGGGTTCCGTCCTTATACTTAAGCTTTGACCACTTGTTGTCGTTGTTTGGCTGCTTGTATTTACCAAGGGAAATGCCTGAGCACTTTGAATGACTTACTTCACAGTCTTCGATGATCCATCCCTTTGACCAGTGAGGACCAATCATTCCTTCCTGATATGCCGTTGGAGGAGCCCACTGGGTTGCAGCCTTGCATACCTTGAAGCCGGAAAGCGTAATGTATCCCCTTCCTTCTTCCTTAGGATAGAAGCAGTTTTCGCGGACTGTAATTTCTACATTTTCCTTGTTTGGATCCTTGCCCTGGAAGTTAGCGTAGATGAGAGTCTCGTCGGCCTTTTCGTCCTGCTCGGTATACCATGTCCAGACAGTAAAATCCTTGTCCCATGACTTCATGTTTACAACAGGATTGAGAACGCCATCAAGAGAAGTAACTTCATAAAGGGACTTGTCGTTGATGAAAACTTCACCGGTGTGGGCAACAAAATTTACATTGAACCAGTCGCCTGCAACCTGAACCTTATATGGATTGTAGTCGCCAAAAACTCCATTAGGAATGCGTGCAAGCCATACATTGTCCTTGTAGTTGGTCCAGTTTTTTACAGGATCTGCACCGGTAATTACAGCCTTGTTCTTTTCCGTTGACGTATAGACAATGCGGCTGTCGGCAGTTCCACCATTCAATGGATTTACATTTTCACGATAGGTTCCAGGAAAAACGATGACTTCATCACCAGCCACTGCAATGCGTGCAGCTTCATTAATGTACTTGAATGGATTGGCTTCAGTTCCGTTTCCACTTCTCTTTACCTGTGCATTTACATAGTACTTCATAAATTCTCCTATAAAAAAAAGTCATTATGTTCATTAAGACAAGCATAACAGTACAGAACAGAACATAACAGAAATATGCTACTATAATTATAATATGTTATTCAATATTTTCAAGAAAAAAATGAATTAAGGGCCATCTTTAAGACTTTTTTTAGTCCTTGAGCCTTTTCAATCTCCCCCTAAAGGCTATTTTTCAGACCTAAGGTTATCCATAATCTCATGGAGGGAACCAATGAGGGCTGGAATCTTTTCTGCATCCAGCAGGCGGCGGCACATCATCTTACCGGGAATGTCAAGGCACATGTTTCTTATTCCCCTTCCTTCTTCCGTAAGGCAGATGAAAACGCTTCTTTCATCATCCTTGTTCCTGCTTTTTTTTACAAGTCCCATGGTCTCCATCTTCTTAAGCAAGGGAGTCAGTGTTCCCGAGTCAAGAAACAACCTTTCCCCAAGTTCCTTGACCGTGACATTATCCTTTTCCCACAGCGCCATCAGGGTAATATAGGCAGTATAGGTAAGTCCAAGGGGCTTAAGAAATGGGTCGTAGCTACGGATTATTTCCTTTGAGCAAACGTACAGCGAAAAACAGATCTGATTCTGCAAGGCCAGGGGATCAAATCCTTCTGGAAGCTTAATTTCAGGTAAATCTTTTGAATTCATAAATAAATTGTACACAATCTAGTTGACAAAATCAATAAGCATGTGTATATTCTAATTATAGATTGTATACAATCTAATTGCAAACAATCAAAAACTGATCCGCAAAAAGGAGGAAGGAATATGGGCATTTACGACCACAAGGTTAAGGCAATGGATGGAAGCGAGGTTTCCATGGACGGCTACAGGGGAAAGGTTCTGCTTATCGTGAATACTGCAACAGGCTGCGGCTTTACACCACAGTATGACGGACTGCAGGATCTTTACGAAAAATACCAGACGAAGGGCTTTGAAATCCTGGACTTTCCATGCAACCAGTTTCTTGGGCAGGCTCCTGGAACTGAAGACGAGATTCATAGCTTCTGCACAGGCCGCTACGGAATCACATTCCCCCAGTTTGCAAAGATTGAAGTAAACGGGAAAAATGCTTCTCCCCTTTACACATACCTTAAATCACAGATGGGCGGAAAATTCGGTTCAGCAATAAAATGGAACTTTACAAAATTCCTTGTTTCCAAGGATGGAACCGTTCTGAAAAGATTTGCACCGACTGATGCACCGGAAAAAATCGACCAGTTTGTTGAAAAGGCTCTTGCCGACTGAAAAACTGTGACAAAAACAAGATAACCGTATTATATATTTCATGAGGAGAAACACTATGACACACACATTCAAGACATCAAACACATGCGCAACATTCATCACCTTTGACAAGGCAGAAGATGGAACCATCACAAACATCCAGTTTAACGGAGGATGCAACGGAAACCTTAAGATCATTTCCAAGCTTCTGGATGGAATGAAGGCTGAGGAAATCAATGAAAAGCTCCGCGGAAACCTATGCGGCAGGCGCCCTACTTCATGCGCTGACCAGCTTGCCATGGCAGTCATGGAAGACTAACTATAGTACTACAAATCTGATGGGATCCATTTGAAACTGCAGCAGGTAATTTCTTCAACATCTGCAGTTTCAAGGATCCTTTCATTTTAGCCGATGATGTTACTAAGGCTTACGATTTAAAAAATTTAGTGATCATAATGAATAATGAAAAAACTCACCCATTAAGAAGACTCCTCAAATATATTGCCCTTGGAATTCTAACGGCAGGCTTGTTTTTTTCCATAGATTTATTTTGGGGAACGGAAAAATTTTTTGTAACATGCATCTTGGGTTTCGCCATGGGAATGATTTCCTGTGGAGTTGCCGCGCTGGTTCATTTTATTCTTGGATGGATAAAAACTGATTCAGCAAAAAAAAGAATAAAAATCCTGTTCCTGACACCTTACTTAACCCTCACAATCTGCTTCCTGTTTTTTTCCTCATTTTTCATTGGTGACCTACAAAAGGAATTCATGGAAACAGTTCTATTCCTTGCGGGAACCCTCGCTGCCGGTTCTGTTCTCTCAAGCCTTGTTGCCCTTTACATTCTATGGGATTCAAGAAAACTGGAAGACGGGGAAGAAGCATTGGAAATGAATTTGTTCAATGATGCCTTTACAAGAATTACTGGACTGTCACCAGAAAAAGACAAGGACAAAAAGGAATATAAAAAGGCACGCCTTATTTACATTGCTTCAATCATCCTCTTAGTGCTAATATTCATGTTCATAAGATCATAACGGGTGAAAGATGAATTCAAAATGCTGGGAAATCCTGGGTATCAATCCAACAGGCAACAAGTCTGAAATTAAAAAAGCGTATGCGGCCCTGGTAAAGCAAAATCCTCCGGAAAAAGATGCTAAAAAATATCAGGCCATAAGAGAAGCTTACAACCAGGCTTTAAAACATGATTCCACAGAAAATTCTGAACAAAATGAACTCAAGAATCATTCCAGACAAGACCTTATGGAATCAAAAGAAATCCATATTGATGCCAAGCCTGAAGAAAATTCAGAACATGAAGAACAGCCAATAAATGAAAGAAAGCCTGATGAACAAGAGGAAGATATACTTTATAAAAAAGAAGAGTATGTTGATAATGAAGAACTGGCAAAAATTCGAAGCATCAGGGATGATGTATTAAACAACGCGTCGGAAGCCAGGCGCCGTTATGAAGCAGTAAAAAGGGAACGTGGAAAATTCACGGTCCTTAGCATAATCTTTGTTCCAGTTGCAGCATTGCTGCTCTTTTTAAGCTACAGAAACCACGGGGGAAAAATCAGCCTTGTCTTCAACCTGCTGGCAGGATTTACAATTGCATCCATCAGTATAAAAATGGAAAGGTCACTCAACAAAAGAAACGAAAAAAAACAGCTTAAGAAAGTGAGCATTGAAACGGACGACGGCGCCGGGAATGCAGTTACAGTCATGCTTGTACTCCGGCTTCTTTTAAGCCTGGTCCTGTGCCTTGCCCTCAAGGTGATTTTCCTTGCAACCAGATGTCCAGACTACATGCACCATTATTCTGGAGGCGTCATGCTCCTATATTTTACATGTAACCTGTCCTACCTGAAAAAGCAGAAATTATTTAATTGAGTTTATCCTCGCACCTGCTCGGCGCATGCTACGCTGGGTTCAATTCCCGCATCATGCCACACATCAAGAAAGGCTTTGCCTTTCTTGAAAAATAAAACCCTCTTTCTTTCGAAAGAGGGTTTTATTTCCATCTCCTACGGCTGTGTCCCTCTTCGCATGCTTTATCCTCGCACCTGCTCGGCGCATGCTACGCTGGGTTCAATTCCCGCAGTCTCCTTCCAACTGGGAAATATTACCACGTAAAAGAAAAACCCCTCAGTTTAACCGAGGGGTTACTTCCATCTCCTACGGGAATTGAACCCATGTTGTCGGGATGAAAACCCGATGTCCTAACCACTAGACGAAGGAGACATTCAAGTTGATTCGCTTTTGACTTTTCAACCTATCGCGTTGCGATGATTAGAATATATCAAATTGAATTATTTATGTCAACAGCAAATTCAAAAAAAATCAAAATTATTTTAATTTTTTTCAGCAACACCGATTGCATACTGTTGACCCGGGATAACGCCTAAGCCACGGTGCTTTAGTTCCACATAACTCCGCAAGCCCAAGGCACCCCTACATTCCCATGTCAAATTTTTTGATAAGCTTAGCCTTAAGTTCATCAAGGTCCTTGTCCTTCATGCCAAGGTTATAGGCATTGTTAACATCCTTCATGGCAGGGCCGTATTCCCCAAGGTTGTAATAGGCAAGCGCCCTTCTGTAATACACGTGGCTCTGGAATGATTCTATGGCAAGGGAACGGTCAAAGCATTCGATGGCTTCCCTGTTCCTGTCCTGGACGGAATACACGATTCCCTCATAATAAATTGAACGGAAGCTCCTTGGATCGTATTCCTCGCTTTTCTTAAAGTCTTCAAGGGCCTTGTCATAAAGGTTCTGGGCAAAATATGCCATGCCGCGGTGCTTGCAGATTACGCCAAGGACAACTGCAGGAGGTTCAGGCTTTGACATGATGATCTGGGTGTAGATTTCAATGGCCCTGTCAAAGTTACCCATGTTGTGTTCATGAAGTGCGGAAAGAACAAGGTCATCAATGCTGCCCTTGGAAAAAGGCATTGGCGGTTCCGGAGAAGCCTCGGGGCCTGGTGCAGCCTTAGTTCCCCCAGGGGCCTTAACCTCAAGGACTTCATCGGAATAGTCATCGGCTTTTTCATAGAAAGTGTTGCGGCGGGTTCCAAGTTCAATCTGAAGCCTTTTCTGATAGTCGCGGATTTCCTGGAAAACAATGTCGGCAAGGGTAAGGCTTGCATTGATTGAGGCAAGTTTCCTGCGAAGCGGCTTGTCAAAGGGATTGAATTCAGACTTGTAGATAAGCTCATGTTCAACCTCGGCCCATGCATCCTGGAGAATTGTCCTGACCTGAATCTCTGCCACAAGCTTTTCCGGCAAAGGAGGTTCAACATTTACAGTAGGCTTGCAGTCTTCCGGAATGTCAATCAGGATGTGAACGGATTCATAGCCAAACTCGCGGAATGACTGGTTGGCACCCTTCCTTTCTATTTCCTTGACTGAATATTTTTTTACAATCAGGTCCTCTACCACGGCAAGGTCTTCCACAAATGGACAGATGACACGGATTCCGATCATGTCCGTAAGGGTCACAAGACTGCCCGTATTGGAAGAAGCTTCCTCTGCCTTCTGGCGGAGAATCTTCTTGTAGTAGCTTCCAAAGGACTTGATTCTGGTTTTATATGTAGGGTTCGATGCAAACACCAGGTTTGACTTGAGGGATTTTTCTATTTTCTGAAGAATCTCGGTAAAAACAGGCCTGTATTCCTCATAGCGTTTTTCTATCTCTTTTTTATTTGGTAAATCAGTCATATATATAGAATATATGGAATCAAGAAAAATTGCAATTTAAGGATAATGGTGAACCTTATGTTCCTGTTGAACCAAGTCCTCCTGTTGCCCCCAGATTTCCTGCTGACCTTGATGCCACTGCCAAACCGCAGGTTGGTGAGCAAAATGGAACTCCATGTGACTGCAACGCATTGAATTCTATTTTCACAAGTGATATAATTCATAATATATGCTGATTTCCGGCTGGCTATTGGTCCGGCTTTTGGCACAAAACTATTTTTTCGAGGTAAACTATGGTCTACACAGCAGAAGTAGAA
>JAZLGN010000019.1:0-3335 GCA_045616325.1 Treponema sp. | reverse complement strand
TTGCTGTCATCATGTCCGTAAAGAAGCCCAAGTACCATAAGCGCCCCCGCCACGGCTCCACATAATTCACCTTTTCTTTCTCCGCCACCGAAATTGGTTCCCAACCGCAGTGCTGTTTTCTCATCTATTCCATGTTCCGTTGCAAATGCCGTGAAAACTCCCTGGGAACAATTAAAATTACTGTCATAATACTTCACTGCTTTTTCTGCATGAGTCATAAATGTCACCTCCTGAAAATCTAGTTTTCTTCCAGAATCCTGAGTCCTTCCATGATATCCTGCCCGAGGATTTCCTGGGTCTTTGAAAAATTGAATTTCTTGTGAAGCCTGTCCTGCAATTTAAGGAATTCTTTTTTGCCATGCTTCCGTATGTAAAGGGCCTGGGCCTTTGCTGCATTTGCACCATCACATTCCGGTACATAAAAGCCTTTGGTGCAGCCTTCAATTTCTGAACATTCCCAGCAACCGTCAAATCCCTTTTCCTTGCAGCATTTTGTGTTTGGGCAAATTCCATCCGGTGAACAGGTTGCAAAAGAACAGGTGTTGTATTCCGTCCTGCAGGAACCGCACCACTGGGAAAGAAAGCAGTGGTTGCATGAAAAACCGCAGTAAGCAATAGGGTCTGTTCCCTTTCGTGCCTTTTTACATAATTCATTTTTTATGCGGTGCATAGCCTCCACGTGCATGATATGGTGGCGGGAGAAAGGCATTTTTATAAGTCCCTTCAAGTCTTTGCCACACCAGTAGTCGATGAGCCAGACGGCCTTTTCATCGCTGCTTACACATTTTGATTCCACAAGTTTTTTCTTGAACTCATCACCGAATTTTTTCTTCAAGTCAGCGTATTCAAGTTTCTGAAGAATCTGGTTCGTGGACTCAAGAACTGCCTTTGCATAATTGTACAATTCCCACCGGTCAAGGCTTTTTGAAAATTCTGCAATGCCATCTCCGCAAAGTTCATTTCCGGTTGTGATGATTGGGCTTTTGATTTTTTCTGCATAACCATCACGGAAAAGAATCTGCTCATCCTCTGCAATCATTTCATGGGCAACAATGTCCTCGATTCTGAATATGTGCCAGATGGAATAGCTCAAGGTCTTGCTGTGGTAGCCTTCTGCCTTTGGGAACGGCATCTGGTAAAATGCTTCTTCAGGATATCCGTTCAATATCTGGGCAATCTGATTGAAGACATCGCCCCTCAACTCAATCAGCAAGGCAATTGCTTCCTTGAAGCTTTCCTTTTTGTTCAACAGTGTCTGCATCCTTTTGTTTTTTTCAGACCATTCTTTGTCCATGGCTTTCCTCCTTCAAAAACCAGCAAGTCTCCCCGATAAGATTTCAATTTGCAGCAGCCAGGGATTTTCCCAATGCCCTTGCCTCATCCAGAGCGGTGCCCTTTTTTACGTCGCCCTTGTCCTTCGCATTCCGCACCAGCACCATTCCGGCATCCTCAAGGTGAAAGAAGTCCCGCACCAGGTTGTACTGCATGATGATTGAATCGAACAGCTTCGGAATATCAGCAGCCCCCACAAGAATGAGAGCCAGCCTCTTCACCCCGAATGTGTTTCTCAAGGGTGTGTGGAACCTGTCGATGATTCCCTTCAGCCTGGCGCTTATTCCGTAAAAATAAACAGGGGATGCAATGACAAGGGTGTCGGCTGTCTTCAATGCATCATAAATGGGCTCCATGTCATCTTTCTGGACGCACTTGTTGCCCTCAGTGACAAAGCATCTGTTGCAGCCGTTGCAGGGATTTATTTTCAGGCTGGAAACAGAAAAAACTTCTATTTCATTTTCTGTTTCTGCACCTTCTGAAAATGCCTGAACGAGCAGATCAGTGTTGCCGCCTTTTCTTGTACTACTGCTATTTTCATCTAATCGCTCCATTTATTTTGAATTTTAATCATTTATCGTTTTAAAATCATGGAATCTATTAACTTATTTAATCCTGATTCCTCTTGTGAAACTTCAGGATCCATATTTGTCATGACAACACCCATTGCACCGGTTTCAGTGTTGATTTTAAGAATACACTGACCATTTTCACCCCAGCCTTGTGAGATGACATTTCTGCCATCCTTAAATAAACCAAGCCCAGCCCAAGGAAAGCTTTTGGGACCGACCAGCATCTCCTGACCATAATGATCTAAGTGTGAATAAAAATCAGCCGCTAACAGAAGTAAATCCGATGGTGTTGTCCATACTGCGGATGCTGCCATATCAGGACACAGTGGAATACCACCCTCAATCACATCCCCAGAGCGATGATAACCTGTTGTTATTCTATCCTTATGTAAATTCAGATTCTCTTCAGTTCCTACAAAGCTGTTCTTCATACCAAGCGGACGGAAAACGAATTCATCTATTACTTTGTCGTATTTTTTGTCTGTAATATTTTCAATAATCATTTGAACAATACAATATCCAGCATCTGAATATTCAAAGCTTTTACCGGGTACTTTTTCTACCCTTGCTGACCGTGTATTATATTTTGTTTTTCCTTCAAGAATGTCAATAAGTGAAATATGTTCCCCACCGATTCGATGACCATAGAAACCATCCTCACCATCAATAATACCGGCTGTATGACTTAGTAAATCTTCCAATGTTACACATACAGTTTCATTATTTAGGCTTCTGACTTTCCAATCCTTTAAGTATCCATTTACATCAACATTAAGCTTAACCAATCCCATTGCTTTCATTTTCATCACGCAAATTGCTGTGATAAATTTAGAAATAGAACATGCCGGAAATACAGTATTCTCGGTTACCTTCACATTCTTTGCCAGATCGGCATAGCCACAGGACTCAATATGTATTGCATCATTTTCTGTTTTTTTATAAGCGACTGATATTCCCGGAAAATAATCAACATCTGACCAATTCATCTTCCTTCTCTCCCATTATCTATCAAATTAACAAAGTGGATTACCAATAGACTCTTTGCCTGTTACCTTTTCACCAAGTTTATTCGCCCACTTTTCACAATAAGCATCAAAATAAGATACTCCTCGCTCCCTCATTCTCACAAAAACTCCCATCCGTATCTTTCATAAAAACCTGTGAGACCGTTTATCAAATATAATGATTCTATGCCATTTGCCTTACATGCCTCCACAGCATAATCAAGCAATTTTCCTGCGATTCCCTGATTCCGATATTCTTCTTCGGTGTACACAGCACATACATTTGGCGTTAAATCTTTTCTATCATGAAAATCATTTTCTATGACACCAAGTCCTGCTGCTATTTTTTCTGAATCCAGACACAAATACCATCCATATTTTGTTTTTCCAGTTATATAATTTTCCATGCATTCAAGGTATGACTCTT
>JAZLGN010000018.1:0-66728 GCA_045616325.1 Treponema sp. | reverse complement strand
TGTCCTAAAGTATGACCAAGAATAACGCTTGTTGCTGTAGTCATTCCTCCGAAGGCAACAAAGAAAAGATTGGCGATGGCAAAACTTGCGCTCATGCCGGAAACTACATCGGCACCACCCCTTCCGTTGTAAAGGGCAGTTGTTACAGTTTCCGAAAGAACCCATACCATTTCTGCGAATAAAATTTTCCATCCTTTTCGCAGAATCTCAAGTATGAGCTTGAAATTGATCTGAAACAAATCCATCAAGTGGATTACAAAGGCCGGCTTTTTGACATAGAGATAGACTATGAAAATGACCATTTCAACCAAACGCGCAATGATTGTTGCAATGGCAGCTCCCCTTACTTCAAGGCGGGCAAAACCCAGGTTTCCATAAATCAGAACCCAGTTGAAAAATGTATTTACTATGGTTGCGACGACGGAAATTATCAGAGGTGCCTTTACTTCTCCAATTTCACGGAATGAAGATGCAATTACGGTTGAGATCATCATGGGAATTCCGATCCATGCCATAAGCCGCATGTAGGCAACACCCTGGTCAAGGATTGGTTCCGCCTGGGTATTGCCCTTCACCATGAGGCTCAGGAACTGGCGTGGAATTCCAAGGCAGACGTATTTATATAGAATGATTGCAATGATTCCCATCATCAGCTTGAAGCAGAAAGCCTGCTGCATTCCCTTTTTGTCCTGTGCTCCGGAAAACTGGGTCATGTAGATTCCGCCCGACATGCAGATGGTATTAAGGAAAACCATGAACACAAAGAGAATCTGGCCGGTAATGTTTACACCTGACATCTTTATGTCTCCAAGGCCTGACACCATGAAGTTGTCGATGAGGGAAACCATAGTCTGAATGAGGGCCTGGGCCATGACAGGAACTGCAATTTTTAAGGCATCCTTATAAAAGGATGCAGGGCCAAGGTATTTGTTAAGTTTTAGGGTTTTCATAATCAGTAATTACGAACATACACTTTTTAGGAAATAAAGGAAAGTGCTGAATAAAAAACGCCCCCTATTGCTGCGTTTCATTCAGTCAAAGACAATCCGATTGTTCAACCTGCCTTAAAGAAATATAATGGAAGGGAAAATGACGGACATACTAATTGGCACCAGCGGTTACGATCATCCTGAACTTTCCGGAAGCTTTTACCCTGCAGGACTTAGGCGCAAGGACTTTCTTGAATACTATTCCACCAGGTTCAATGCACTGGAACTTAACAGCACATTTTACGGCATGCCTGATCCATCCCGCATGAAGAATTTTCATGACCGCTCCCAGGGACGGCTTAAGTTCAGCGTAAAGCTTACAAGAACCATGACCCATGAAGTTTCAGCAGACTGGAAAAATCAGGCGGTTCAGTTTAAGGCTGCCATGGAACCCCTTCTGCTTAAGGATGCACTTGCATCTGTCCTTGTTCAGTTTCCGGAAGGATTTCGCTATGCCAGGGAAAACAGGTTTTATCTTTCACATCTGCTTGCAGAATTGAATCCCCTTCCTGTGGTCGTTGAATTCCGACACAGCTCCTGGATAAGGGAAAGTGTTTTTGAAGGTCTTGAAAAAAGAAATGCTGGAATAGTTTTCTGCGACATGCCGCGGCTAAAGAATCTTCCGGATGGATTTGCAAACAGGACACCTTTCATAGGTCCCAATGCCTACATAAGGTTTCACGGGAGGAATGCCCAGGGCTGGTATGCTTCCGGTGGAGCTGCTACTTCTGCCGAGACCCATCGCTATGACTATGAATATTCCATGGAAGAACTCAGGAGCTTTGTTCCGGTAATTCAATCGGCACAAAAAGAAGGACGTATAGTTCAGCTTTATTTCAACAACCATCCCAAGGGAACTGGCTTCATGAATGCCCTGCAGCTAAGGGAAATTCTTTTAGGCTGACTCCTGCAGCAGTTTCACAAGTTTTTCGTAAACCCTGTCGGCATAAAGCTGCTTGATTTCCTTTCTTGACAGGGAACTTACGTTTTCTTCTATATTATAATCATGGTTTATGTTACCGGTCCTGATGCAGAAAAATGCAGACCCTCTTATGGAATCAGGATTGCATGGGTCAACATTTCCAGTTGTACCGGTGATTCCGATGGCAATGTCCGTTCCGTATGTGTCCTGGCATACTTGAGCCATGTCCCTTGCACATTGTGGGGAATAGACTCCGTAGCATTCAATGGTTCCTGCATTGACGCCTGATGCGATTTTCATTTCGTTGCTGTAGGTTACAAGGCTTCCCCTGAAAACTGCAGATGCTCCTTCCGTGTCTGTAAGCATTGAGGCAAGAAGACCGCTGGTGCAGCTTTCCATGAAGGAGATGGTCATTCTGTTTTTTATGAGGAACCTGGTGGCTTTGGTGCAGTTCAATTCATTCATGGATAGGATTATAGTTTCTGGAGCAAAAAATGAACAGTGATTTATGAAATTCCATCTTCGTGTAACCTTGCCTGTTCTATCCTGTTTTTTGTATTATTAGAGAATAGTGAATTTATGATAAAGGAAAAAATTGAAAGAAAACTTACCCGCCGGTTGATGAATGAAATCCTGTCCACTGACTTGATAGATGTCATCAAGGAACAGAACAGGCCCTTCCAGCAGATGATGGCATTCTTCAGGTGTGCAACCATGGAAGTCGAGACAAAGTTCAAGGTTCTTAATGAGGAATTTTCCCTCAAGTACGACCGCAATCCCATTGAATCCATCAAGACAAGGATCAAGTCCCCGGAAAGCATCCTGAACAAGCTCAAGAGGCGAAACCTTCCCCTGAGCGTGGATTCCATTGTGGAAAACCTTACGGACATTGCAGGGGTGAGGGTAATATGTTCCTTCCCGGAGGACATTTACCTTCTTGCCGAATGCCTCCTCAAGCAGGACGACATTACCCTGATAGAGATCAAGGACTACATTCAGCAGCCAAAATGTTCGGGATACAGGAGCCTGCACCTTATTGTGGAAGTACCGATTTTTCTTGCCCAGGAAAAAAAGCCCGTGCGTGTTGAAGTCCAGCTTAGGACCATCGGGATGGATTTTTGGGCCAGCCTTGAGCACAAGCTTATGTACAAGAAGTCTGTTCCAGAGGATGTTGCCGCATCCCTTTCCCAGGAACTGCTGGACTGTGCCAACATAAGTGCAAGCCTTGACCTGAGGATGCAGAAAATCAGGAATCAGCTTGCCCAGTATGAAGACGAGGCGTAAAAAATCTGTGCTGGATTCAGTCAGTCCTCCAGGACCTGCCCAAGCCAGTCAAGGAATGCAGTCCCGCTTCCTGGATCCACGTCATTGGGTTCAACCCAAAAGTGTCCCCGGCTTTCGTATTCTGCGTAAACTGAATTCCTGCAGTACCTTGCAACGCGCCTTCCGCTTTTCCATGCCTGTTCGTATATTCCCTTGTCGTTTTTTGCATTGCCCCACCAGAACTGGATTGGAAGAACCTTAAGCAGTTCCCTGGCCGTAAGCTGGTAGTAGCCGCTGCCGGAAATCACTGCCTTGAAAAGTTCAGGCTGGAAGCATGCAAGCTTTACGGCGTAGTAGGCACCCTGGCTGTGGCCAAAGGCAATGATGTTCCTTTTGTCTATGCATTCGTTCTGCATGAGTACGTTCTGGATCAGCATGCTGGTGTCGTGGCAGTCGCTGAAGTATCCGCATCTTGCAAGGACTACGAGAACGGCGCTCGGCCTTATGGACTGTATACTGCTGTCGGTGAACATTCTTCCGTAGCGGCCCAGGGATATTCCCTTGCTTTCGCTTCCGTGGAAAAGGACGAACATGGGGAGCCTTATGCCTTCGTTGTGCCTGTCATTCTTGAACTCAGGTGGAATGTATAGAAAATAGTCGTAGCCTGCAAAGGTCTTTACAAAATCCCACTTGTCCAGGCTGCATTTTTCATCGGCCCAATAGTAGTCCGGTTCAAATGTAAGTTCACCAAGGGTTTTTCTTGCGTACAGGATTTTTACTGCCAGGATAAAAATAAGTATGGCTGCTGAAATTATTCCAAGTGCCGTAAGGATGCTTTTTCTTGCTCTGTTCATTCTGTGTCTCCGGGATGTGGATATTGGTGCCGTATTTCAAGCCTGTACGATAATTATATTATGCATTGGATTAAAAAATTAAGTGCTTTTTGATTTTCTTTATGGTAAAATTGATTCATGTTTTTTTCTGGGAATTGCTGAAGGGAATTTCCAGGAATTCAATCATGAAGTATTAATAGGAGAGTTACTATGAAGAATTTTGGACCAAAGCCCATGCTTTTTCCCATGCCTGTTCTTATCCTTGCAACATACGACAAGGATGGAAAGGCCAATGCCATGAATGCTGCCTGGGGTGGAATCGTGGAAGCAGACCAGATCTGCATTTCACTTTCAAAACATCTGACAACGGAAAACATCGACCTTAACAAGGCTTTTACCGTAAGCATAGCTGATGCAGACCATGTGGTTGCATGCGACTACGTGGGAATCGTAAGCGGAAAAAAGGAACCGCAGAAAATGGAGAAGGCCGGGTTTACCACACGCAAGAGTGAATTCGTAAATGCACCTGTAATCAATGAACTTCCCCTTTGTCTTGAATGCGAGCTTTTGAGAATTGACGGGGAAGCTTCAAAGGATGAAATGCACTACATCGGAAAAATCGTGAACGTATGTGCAGACGAGAAAATCCTTGATGCCGAAGGAAATGTTGACGTGACAAAACTTCGTCCAATCTGCTATGAACCTGGGTGCCACGGGTACTATGAGCTTGGCAGGAAAGTAGGTCAGGCATTCAGCGACGGAAAGAAGCTGAACTAAAAAAGGGCAAGGGAGTAAATCATGAATCTGCATAAAAAGACATTCTATAAAATTCAGGCTGAAGGCATCATTGCAAAGATGAAGGCCCGCCAGATGGAAGCTTACTATTGTGACAACATCGAGGAGGCAAAGAAAAAAGTCCTTGAGCTTATCGGGGAAGCAGGAAAATCCGTTGGCTACGGTGGATCCATGACCATCGATGAATGCGGCCTTAAGGATGACATTGCAAAGGCCGGGCACAACCTTATTAAGCGTGAGGAAATTTCCGTTGAAGAAGCAAATGTCAGGAACATCAATGCCGACACCTTCCTCATGAGTTCCAACGCCATTACACTGAATGGAGAGCTTGTAAACATTGACAAGAGGGGAAACCGTGTCTGCTATCTGATTTACGGGCCAAAGCAGGTCATAGTTCTTGCCGGAATGAACAAGGTGACTGCCAATGTGGATGATGCAATCCGCCGTGTGCGTGCAGAAGCAACCCCTCCAAATGCAGTGCGCCTGAACCTGAACACTCCATGCTCAAAGACAGGCCGGTGCGTTGACTGTGTGGGTGACAGCCTTTGTGCCAACATTGTTACAACAAGGACAAGCGTTCCTGCTGGCCGCATAAAGGTTGTCCTTGTCGGTGAAGAACTGGGCTATTAGTTTTATCCTTTTATGCCTGTAGTTGCCTCAATTATCTGGTCGGCGTTTTCCTGCTTTGAAGAATTGGTAACGTCCACGGTTATGTCGGTGAGGGTCTTGTAAAGTTCGACTCGCTCTTCGTAAAAACCGTGGAAGATTTTTCTGCAGTCATCAATGGTCGATGGATTCTTGTTGGCAATGTATGCAGGCATGTTGCCAAGGGTTCCGTCAGCGGCAACGGTTATTTCCCTCATGACACGGTGGCTTGCCGTGGCTTCGTCAACCTTCAGGAATACAAGTGTTCCCAGTTTACTAAGGATTTCCACAGCTTCTCTGTTGCCGCATATTCCACCGCCTGTTGCAATTACCGCCATTTTTCCCGGTTCAGAAAATTCCCTTTCAAGCTTCCGGCATGCTTCGGCTTCTGCTTTCATGAAAGCATCTTTCCCTTCAGAGGAATAAATCTGCCTTGGGGTTTTCCCGGTCATTTCCGTAACCATGTCGTCGGTGTCAAAGGCCTGGCATCCAAGCTTTGTGCTTACAAGACGAGCCTGTGTTGATTTTCCGCAGTGCTTGATTCCCATGAGGATTATTGGTTTCATGATTCCTTCCTTATTAGAAATGGTGGGTTCTAAAAAAATCAAGGCTCCTTTTCATGAATGCCTTGAGCGGTTACAGATGTGCCTACGGATGGTAGATAAGGAAAATTGCAGGTACCTTGTGAATGGGCGGCTCCTTGACTTTTTTCCACTGTTCCACCGTAAGGGTCTTTATGTATTCATCCTTTGTGGTCATGCCGGCAGCTATGCAAACCCTTGTATCCTTCCTAAGGCTTTGGGTTATGGTTTCAAGCATCTTAAGGTTTCGGTAGGGAGCCTCAATGAAAAGCTGTGTCTGGTCTTCCTTTATGGCACGGTTTTCCAGCTGGTGCAGCCTGGATGTGCGCTCACCGGGTTTTACCGGAAGGTAGCCGTTGAAGGCAAAGGACTGGCCGTTAAAGCCGCTTGCCATTACTGCCATGATCATGCTTGAAGGACCAACAAGAGGAACCACTGCAAGATTTTTTTTCTGTGCCATTTCAACGGCTGCAGCACCAGGATCTGCAACGGCAGGACATCCTGCTTCTGAAATCACTCCCATCGGAAGCTTCTTCTTTTCAAGGGGATCAAGTATGCTGCTGATGGCCTTAAGGTCCGTGTGCTCGTTCAGTTCAGCAAAGGAAAGGCTGTCGATGTCAATTTCCGGGTCGGCAAGCTTTATGAACCTGATGGCAGAACGCCTGTCTTCAACAATGAAGTGCCTTATTTTCTTGAGGACGTACCTGTTGTATTCAGGCAGTGCCCTTTCGTAGGTGGTGTCGCCCAGGGTAACTGGAATAAGGTATAGGGCTGCCTTGAGTTTTTCTGACGGTTCCTTTTTTTCTGAGTCCATGTTTTTTTCCACTAGTGCGCCCCGAAAATCTGGGAGAAGATGCTTACAAAGGAAGCACCGCCAATGAAGGTTCCTATGCTGCTTCCGATGGAACTGAAGAAGAACACCAGGAGAACCCGGAGAATCCTGTTCCTGTAAAAGCCCTTGACTGAAGTTGCATCGTCAGAAAGGTTTTCCATGTCACGTACCGTTGGCTTCTTGATGAAGGCCTGGACGATGCCAGAAAACAGTCCGATGCCGACAAACGGGCACAGGGAAGTAAAGGGGGCTCCGATGAAGGAAACAAGGACTGTGAGTATGTGGGCACCTGCTGCAAGTGCTCCGATGGCTGCAAGAATTCCGTTCCACAAAACCCAGCTGCTCAGGAGTTCCGCACCTTTTTCCATTCCGCCAATGACAAATCCCGTGACGATGAGGCCAAGGATCAGTGCAGGAATTATCCATGATGCGATTCTTGAAGGCAAGGTTTTTTTTGGTACGTTTTCAATGGCACTTGTGTCTGCCGTCTCGATTCCGGAAGTAAAGTTTTCAAGATGGGCCTTTACGCCGGGAAGATGTCCAGCTCCCAATACTGCAAGCTTTGTCTTTCCTTCTGAATTCCAGATTTTTGACGCAAGGTACATGTCGCGTTCATCGATAAGGACTTCCTTGATGGTCGGCATGTAGGATGAAAGGTCTTTCATCATGTTGTCCATTTCGCTTGTCTGCTTGAGCTTTTCTATTTCATCGGATGTTATTTCATCTTCCTTTGTAAATGCAGTTGCAATAAGGATTCCCATGAGGCGGATTTTTCCAAAAAAGGAATTCTTTGCCCATGCCCTCTGGAGGGTAGTTGAAATGGGCCTGTCAACCATGACGCGTGGGATGCCAAGTTCCTTGGATTTGTTGATGGCACTGAGCATTTCGTCACCTGGCTTTGCCCCTGTTTCTTCACCCATTTTTTTCTGGTAGGCTGCAAGAATTATGTTTGCAAGCATCAAAAATCCCTGTTTTTTCTTGAGGATCCTTATGATGTCCATCTGCTTCCATGAGTCGGGGTTTTCCAGGCTGCTGTAGCGTTTTTCGTCAAGCTCGATGCAAACCGTGTCCGGGCGGACTTCTTCTATTGTTCTTTCTGCTTCTTCAATGCTTGCCTTGGAAACATGTGCCGTACCCAGAAGGTAAATCGTGCGGTCCCCAAGTTCAAGCTTTTTGAGTGTCTGGCTTTCTGTCATTTTGTTTTCCTGCGATTATTCCTATTCCTTGGTTTCCTTTACGCGCCATTCTGCAAGGCGGTATTCAAAGAACATTGGACTGTTAAGCTCAACAACCTTTGAATAGAATTCCTTTGCTGCCTCTATGCCTCCGAACATGTCGTAGTAAAGTCCAAGATAGTAGTACATTTTTCCCTGCTGGTTTCTGTTTGTAAGGTTTGCAATGCGCTGGGCAATCTGCTTTTCTCCTGCCCTGTCGTGGAACATCCTGAGCACGGAATACTCGATGGTGTTGCGGTCCATCTTTCTAAGTGCCCTGTCGGAAAATTCCTTTGCCTTAAGGTCATTCTTTTCCATGTAGTAGCAGTAGGTAATCATGAGGGGATAGCTTACGTTCTTCTGGTTCTTGTCAAAGCACTTGGTGAATGCGTTGCGTGCAATCTCCCATTTTTCCTCGTGAAGGGCAAGGAGGCCGATGTTTTCGTATGCAAAATAATACTGCGGGTTAAGTTCCACAACCTTAAGGTAATCCTTCATGGCGCTGTCGAGTTTGTTCATTTCATCGTAAACGCCAGCCCTGTATGCGTAGGCAAGGAAGTATTCAGGATCGATGGAAATGGCTGCAGTCCATTCCTTTATGGCATTATCAAAATGGCCAAGGTAACGCTCGTACATTCCGTAGTCAAGGTGACAGTCGTAGTTGTCCGGGTCGGAGTCGATGGCTTTTTTTGCATAGTCTGATGCTTCCTTGTATTCGTCATTGGCATAGGCAAGCTTTCCAAGGTAGAGAAGGGCGTAGGTGTTCTGGGGTTCAATCTTCAGGACATTCTTGAATGACTGTCTTGCGGCATCGTCATTTTCAAGGTAGTAGTCGCACTGGCCCATTCCAAAGAGGGCATCGATGTTTTTCGGTTCGCTTGTGAGTGCGCGCTTGTAGTATGCCTTTGCCTGCTTGTAGTTCTTTTTCATGAGGGAATCGGAAGCAAGCTCGCAGTTGGCAGCCGCATTGTTCTTGTCCTGGGAAAGAAGTGCGTTGAGTTGCTTTGTACGTTCCTTGCTGTCTCCCTTCATCTTTGCAATGGCTGCGGCAAGGGCAATTACGTCCTGGTTTGAAGGATCCTTTTCGCTGAGAATGTTGCAAAGTTCCTGGGCAGCATCAAGCCTTTCGGCACTTACGTTTATTGCAGCCTTCAGGAACTGGATGTCAAAGTCATCCTGGTACTTTGCGGCTTTTGGGGCATCAAAATATTCAAGGGCCTTTTCCGGTCCGTCCCTGTTGATGATTACCTGGAGTTCCTGCATGAAGTCAAGCTTGGTATATTCCTTCTTCTTTACTGGAGCTGGTTTTTCGGCAGGAGCTGACGATTGAGGAGTTGAAGCGCAGGAAGAAAAGAAGATGCTGAACATGATTGCTGCAGAGCCAAGAACAACCAGGGCTGCAAGAACTTCTGTAATCGTGCTTTTGTGTGTTTTTTTCATTTTTTAAACCTTTATGGGCGGGAAGCTTTCGTGCGTATTATTGAATTTAACCGTCTATAACAGTAAAATAGCAAAAATATGCGTAAACATCCTTTAAGAAAGTTTCTGGGACTTACTGTCCTCTATTCCAGTATAATTGTCGGCATTTTTGTTCTTCAGTTTAAGACTGAATCTTTGATTTCAAGGTCATTTTCCGCAATCAAGTTTTCCCTTGCCCAGTCGCAGGCGGAATCGGGTGAAACCGTTCTTAAGAACCAGATTTACCTTACCTTCCGCGGAATCACCTTTTCTGCAGACGACAAGAATCCAGTTGAGGCCGTGATGGATGACGGTTCAACAAAAAATCTGGAGCTGGAATCCTGGGAGGAATCTGGGGATGCATCTGTCAAGTTCATGTTCCGGGACGGAGGCTATGTTGAATTCCTTGAGACGGCCCAGCAGGAAGAATACGAGCTTTCCATCATGGCATGGCTTCCGGAAGAATACGAAAGCATTTCCATTCCATGCAAGATTTCCCAGGTGTATAACAGCGAGCTTGCCAATCCTCAGATGTGGAACCTTTCTTCAAAGAACGGTGCATACACATTCACTTCATACCGCTTTGAAGATGGCAGGATAATGTTCTCAAAGAGCGAACCCATTGCCCACTATTCAATCTACAAGGAAGACGACCGCTTTACCTTTGAAAACGTCAAGTCCCTTCCTGGAGCCACATGGGAGGAATTCAATGCCCGTGCTTCAGAAATCAAGGCAAATTTTGTGCGTGAGGTTCAATCTGTCATTGCTTCCCCAAGGGCGGACACCCTTACGGAAATGGACTATACGGCATTTGTTGCCGAGCTTTCTGTAAACGGCAAGTTCAACCAGGCCATCGACATGGTTCCAGATTCCTTCAAGAAGGGAAACAAGAGGAGCTACTTCTCTGCACCGTATTTTGACAACCTTTCACAGATGAACCGCAGCCTTCTTGTTCAGTCGGAGCGTTTTGCAACGATTCTTGAAACTCCAGCCCTTGACGTATTTACCGTGGATGGCATCGGTGATTACATTCTCCGCGAAAAGAAGACCGACAGGATCAAGAAATTCCTTCGCCTGCCTTCAGAAATGGAGATGTTCATGCCGGATACGGTTCAGGCTGCAGCAATCATTTCTGTCTACAACCACATCTATTCCCAGGACAAGGATCTTGCCGGGTTCCTTGAACCTGTCATCGATACATGCGTATATGTTCTCCAGGACAATTGCGTTCCTGCCGAGACGGGTCTTGCCGTAAAAACCGGTGAAGATACATTCATGGATGTATTCCAGGCAGTTAAGGCAGGGGATGCACTTGCAGGGCTTGGTCGCATCCGTGGTGAAGATTACCTTGAGCATGCAGGCTACCTCATGATGAATTCAGCCTTGGACCTGCAGCCTAACCTTGACATAAGCACAGTTTCTTCTATATATAGCATACTTGCACGGGATAACTTTTACTATCCTCACACGGAAATACTCGGTTACATCGGAACAAGGTGCATCTGGGCCTGGACTTGCGCCCGCAAGGTCATCTGTCTTGCAGACCCTGTTTCAACGGCCAACATTTACATCGACTTCCCCCTTAACCTTACCAATTACATCCTGTTCAGTGGAATCCCGGACTTTAACGGAAAGATTGAAATCCAGAGCCAGATGTTCAGGACTGACCCGCGGTTTGAAATCTACAATTCTTCCGGTTACGTTTACAAGCCGGACAGTCGTTCACTCCTCGTAAAGTCACGCCATAAGTCACGGCACGAGCTTATCAGGCTTTTCTACGACGCTTCCCTTGGATTTGAATCGGTTTCAAAGCCATCGGATGCTCCGGCAATCGAAAAACCTGCTCCAGCTTCAAAGAAGGAATCCAGGGAGACTGCCTCTGCAAAGCCTAAGGCGGAAGAATCCAGGAATGCAGCCGCCAGCCAGGGGAATCCTCCCGTTGAAGGCGGTGTACTCCATGAACCGGCTGCTGAATAGGGCCGTTTTTTCCGGGGCATCCAGGAGCATCTTGACCTGGGCAGGGCAAAAGGGGTCCCTCAAGTTCCCTGGTAAAATCAGCCCCTAAAATGGTAAAAAAATCAAAAAAAAATCCCAAATTTGCACACAAATTGAAATTTTTATGGTATAATGTGTATGTGGATAAGGTATCCCCTTTGAGAATTTCGTGGGGTGCCAATGGTGGGGTCAGGAGTATATTGTGAACAAGCGTGATTTTCCGAAAATTCATTTTTATGATCAGGATTTCGTAGACATATATGACAAGACATGGAACTGGCTCTCGGAATTTTGGATCAACCCGGAAACAACTGAACAGGATAGTGACGGCTATTTTGTTTACCCTGTAAATGACAGCTATATTCTTGAACAGACGGAATCAATTTTTTCTTCATTTTTCCTCGTATACTCAAACCGTAACTATCCTGCAAGCAAGAGCATCGACTATTTTTACGAGCGACAGGAACCAAATGGTGCAATCCGCTGGAAGTACGACATAAAGACTAACAAGCCTGTTGTGGACAAAAAGAATCCGGAGGGTGTAGGCCTTCCTCTCTTTGCATGGGCTGAATTCAACCTTTACCACAAGAGTGCAAACAAGCGCCGCATCAAGGAAATCATGCCGGTTCTCCAGAAGTACATGAACTGGATTGATGAAAATTTCAAGCAGCCTAACGGCCTTTACAGTGCACCTTTTGAAAGCAGCACCATGTTCAATTCCCCACGCAAGGGAACCTACTATCCGGTGGACTTTAACTGCTGCGTTGCCATTAACGTTGCACACATGTCTGCCCTTGGGGACATCCTCAATGACAAGGACCTGAGCTTCCAGTACAAGAAGCAGTACTTCAGCCTTAAGACAAGGATCAACGGCCTCATGTGGGATAACGAGACCGGCTTCTATCACGACCTGGACAAGAACGAGCAGCGTCTTCCACAGAAAACAATCGCCGGCTTCTGGCCGTTGCTTGCAGAGCTTCCAAATGCCGACCGTGCAGACACCCTCATTGCCCATCTTAGCAATCCGGAAACCTTTGGTACCGACAATCCTTTCCCAACCCTCAGTGCAGACAGCCCTGACTTTAAGGAAAACGGAGAAGGCTTCAAGGGTTCCGTTCTTGCTCCATTCAACTTCATGGTCATTAAGGGGCTTGAAAAGTACCAGCGTTTTGCCTTTGCCCGTGAGTGTGCCATCCGCCACCTTTACTTCATCCTTGAAGGCCTGAGCCCTGTTGACTCAAAGCAGCGCGGTGACCTTTACGAAGCATACATGCCTACAAAGAACGGACCTGCAACCTGCAGGAGTACCGACCATCACTTCCCAAGAAAGAGATTCCTCCATTATACGGGACTTTCCACAGTTGCACTGATGATTGAAAACATCATCGGTCTTAATATCAGCCTTCCACGCAAGACTGTAGACTGGATCATTCCAAACCTTGAAATAATGGGAATTGAAAAGCTTTCCCTTAAGCGCAACCTGATTACAATCCTGAGCAACAAGAGCAAGCGCGGATGGGAAATCCAGATGGAAAGCGAAAAGCTGTACTACTTTACAATCAACATTCTTGACCAGAAGAAGAAGACCCTTCCAATTCCTTCTGGAAAATGTTCAATGCTGATTGACAAGCTTTGATGAATAGTCCTCTAGTTCAGGCAGTTATAGAAATAGGTTCAACGGGCATACGGCTTCTTGTTGCCGAGTCCGCACTTTCCAGGAAAAGCAGAAAACAGTTTACAGTCCTCGACGCTTCGGAAAACAGGGTTTCCATCGGCCATGATGTATTTACCCAGGGGTCCATCAGCCGCGAAAGCCTTCTGGCATGCCTGCGCATCCTGGAACTTTACAGGGAACAGCTTGTGGGCTACGGTTTGCAGCCGGACCAGGTTCAGGTTATTGCAACCAGTGCCGTCCGCGAGGCCAAGAACCGGGATCCTTTTGTTGACAGAATCAAGGTAAAGACTGGATTTAACGTCCGCGTCATCGATGGAATCGAAGAAAACCGGCTCATGTACATTGCTGTTGCCGGCTGCCTTAGGACTGACGACCTGGAAGGATTCAAGTCCGGCAATTCAATCATCCTGGATATTTCCGGTGGTGCCACAGTTCTTATGCTTTTGGAAAAGGGAAGGATTGCCGGTGCCCACAGCATGAGGCTTGGTACCGTTATCGTAGGTCAGATGCTCCATGCAATCATGGGGTCTACCGGGGATTCCCAGAGGATCATCGGGGAATTTGTCCGCAACGCAAGGAAGACCCTCAATTCAGAAATGAACCTTAAGAAGGTGAGCCAGTTCATCGTCCTTGGCTCTGACATTCTTTCCGTGGCCTCCGTCTGCGGCAAAAAGATTTCGCCCCTAATGTGGCAGATTGACCGCAAAGATTTTGAAAGCTTTGCAGAAAAGATTGCTTCCTATTCCGTGGAAGAATGCATAGAGAAATTTTCCATGAGCTACCAGGATGCGGGTGCTTTCCAGATTTCCGTCATTGCCTACAGCATGTTCCTTTCGCTTACGGCCGTTGACAGGATTCTGGTTCCGGAGACTTCCATCAGGGAAGGGCTTCTTTTGAGCATTGACGAAAGCCTCCGTTCCCAGATTGAGGAGGACTTTACCCAGCAGATTGCAGCCGGTGCCTTTTCCCTACTGAGGAAATATCAGGGTGATGAAGAGCATGCCGAATATGTCAAGAATGCGTCCCTGAGGATTTATGATTCGATGCAGGATGAACTTGGCCTTGATTCCCGGGACCGCAGCCTTCTTGAAGTCAGCGCAATTCTTCACGATGTGGGAATGTTCATTAAGCCGGAAGACCATAACCTTCATGGAAAGTACATAATCCTTAACAGCGAACTTTTTGGTCTTAACCGCGACGAGCGTTCACTGGTTGCCATGATTGTTGCATACCACAAGGGAACAAGGAAACTTCAGGATGACCCGGAGTTCCGGCTGCTTCCACGTTCAAGCAGAATGTGCGTCCTTAAGCTTACGGCAATCCTTCGTCTTGCAGATGCACTCGACCGGACCCACAAGCAGAAGCTGTTTAACTTTACCATCTCCTTTGCACGGGACAGCATTACATTGCGTACCCAGGGTCACCACAATCTTTCCCTTGAGAAACTTGCCCTTGCACAAAAAGGCGTGATGTTTGAAAATGTATTTGGATACAGGATTGTCCTTGTGTAAGAGGGCCGGGGTTTGCCATGAAGAAATTTTTTAACAGGGAATTAAGCTGGATAGAATTTAACGCAAGGGTTCTTGCAGAGGCCCAGTCGCCGGATGTTCCTCTTTTTGAGCGGCTGAAATTCCTGGGGATAACCGAAACAAATTTTGACGAATTCTTTCAGGTTCGCGTAGCTTCCATAAAGCGCTCCTCAAAGGACAGGGAGTTGTTCCTGAAGATTTCCCAGAGGGCTTCCCAGGTTGTAAAAAAGGAATACGACATCCTTAGTTCCTCAATTCTTCCTGAGCTTGAAAAAATTGGAATCAGGTATGTTGTTCCTTCCGAATACAGCGAATCCCAGAAATCCTTTTCCGAAAGTTTCTTTAAGCACGACATTTTTCCAATCCTCACTCCCCTTAGGACTGACGGCGACATGTTTCCGGCAGTGGGCAACCTTAACCTGAATGTTGCATTTCTTTTAAGGCGAATGGAAGGAATTCCCCGGAGAAATGATTTGCTGGATTCTTCAAGCAAGGAAACCATTGCCCTGGTTCAGATTCCATCCGTTCAGGAAAGGGTTGTCTGGCTTCCTTCCTCTGGCGGCGACAGGCCCTTTGCACTTCTGGATGACATTATCTGCTCTTATGGCGACAGGCTTTTCCCGGGTTACGAAGCAACGGAAACCCTTGTCTTTAAGATTTGCCGCGATGCCGATTTTGCCGTGGATGAAGATTCCGACCAGTTCATCAAGGCCATGCAGGAAGTTCTCGTAAAGCGAAAGTCTTCCTTTGTTGTCCGCATGGAATACAAGAACACCAGCGAAAAGATACTGGGTCTGCTCAAGGAAAAATTTGTCCTTGCAGAAGAAGACCTTTATGAAGCTTCATGCATCATCGATCCTTCAACATTGGCATCCCTTGGAAAGGCGGATAACGATTCCGGCCTGAAGTATCCCGTCTGGAACAATTCATTCCCAAAGGCCCTGCCCCATGGTGAAACCTACTGGAACACCTTACGGCAGCATGATGTTCTTCTTCATGTTCCATACGAAAGCTATGATCCTGTTGTTGAATTCATCAGGCAGGCTTCGGAGGACGAAGGGGTTCTTGCCATAAAGATGACACTGTACCGCACGGGAAGCAACAGTCCCATTGTCCGTTACCTTAAGCAGGCTGCACAAAACGGAAAGCAGGTAATTGCCTTTGTTGAACTTAAGGCACGGTTTGACGAGCAGCGTAACATGGAATGGGCACAGGAACTTGAACGTGCAGGCGTCATCGTTGTCTATGGAATCGTGAACCTTAAGGTTCATGCTAAGATATGCCTTGTTGTCCGCAAGGAAAGTGACGGCCTGAGGCGATACGTTCACATTGGAACCGGCAACTATAATCCAAAGACTGCGCTCCTTTACCAGGATCTTTCCGTCTTTACTTCGAACCATGATGTGGCCGTTGATGCAACCCTGTTCTTCAACATCATCTCAGGATACAGTGCACTCCAGACCATGCACTTTCTCTACATGGCTCCAGTTACCCTAAAGCAGCGCCTCCTGGAAATGATAGAGCGTGAAATCCAGCTTAGCACAAGGGAATCTCCGGGAATGATCTGTGCAAAGATGAACAGCCTGTGCCATCCTGAAGTAATCGAGGCCCTGTACCGTGCAAGCAGGGCAGGCGTAAAAATCATGCTTAACGTCCGTGGAATCTGCACGCTGGTTCCGGGCGAGAAGGGCATGAGCGAGAACATAACTGTAGTAAGCGTCATTGACCGGTACCTTGAGCATTCGAGGGTTTTCTATTTCCAAAACGGAGGCTCGGAGGAGATTTACCTTTCAAGCGCTGACTGGATGGAACGAAACCTTGACCGCAGGGTTGAGCTTATGTTCCCCGTGACGGACAGGTCTGTCTTCCGGCAGGTAAAGGACATTCTGTTTTTGTATTTCACCGACAACACCCACAGCCATGTCCTGCTAAAGTCCGGCACGTGGAAAAAGAAAAAGCCGCAGAAAAAGGAGCAGGCTGTCCGTGTCCAGGAAGTGCTCTACAAGAAATACAGAAAGCGCAATGAAGTAAAGAAGAATCCTTCTGGCGCCGAGTTTATAGTAAGAAGGAAGGATGTAACGGAATGAAAAAAATAAGGATCAATTGGAAAAAAAACAGGAAGGTCATCATTGCTTCAGGTGCAGCTGCACTCTTGGGGCTTTCAGTTCTTCTTTTACTTCTTGTTTCTGCTGAACTTAAACTGCACAAGACCGTGGCATTTTATGACCTGCCGGAAAAATATGAGGACATGATCAGGCCTTATTTTTCCGACGTAAGGAATTCAAGGAACAAAAGGCTTAAGGTAAAGTGCCTTACCCTTGATTCTTCCCAGCCATTGAAAAAGCAGCTAAAGAAAATCGACATGGTTTTTACAAACTATGGAGCCAAGGCCGATGAAGCCGTTGCCACCATCGATCCCAAAAACCGTGAGCTTTTTTTTGCCGACAGTTCATGCCTTAGGGGTTCATCCATGGCAGCCACCCAAAAAGGAGTGTCCACGTTTTTTTCCGGAAACGGCAGAATCTCCATGGTGCCGATTCTTTTTGACGGCTATGAACTCCTGCTTTCCAAAAAGAGCCTTTATGAAACCCAGAGCGTTGTGGTTCATTCCTGGGGGGATGTTGAAGCCTTTGCACGAAGGTCAAGGAATTTCTGCGTGTCTCCCGTTGCCTTTGCAGGAGGGGACGACGATTCCCTGCTTGGAGTCATGTCTGCCTTGATTGAATCCTTTGAGGGAACAGAATCCTATGAGGAACTTGTAAGGCAGGTTAGAAACTACAAGGGATCGGTTAATGATCTTGTTAAGGAAGTTACCAGGGAAGGAAAGTCCATGCACGAAGCCCTCAAGAGACTGTGCCTGTGGAAGAGGGAAGGGCTGCTGAATGCAGAGATAATGAATCTTGGAAAGGATGACCTGATGGTTTTTCTTGATTCCCAGCGGAATGCAGTTACGATTCTTCCCCTGTCGGAGCACCGCAGGATTGACAGTTCCATTGTACAGGATTATACGACAATCCCGATTTATTCAAATGAATCATTCTTTTATTTTCCGGGCATGAGGGCCATGAACACGAGGGCCGTCATTTCGCCTGTTGTCTGCGGCATTTCCTTTACAAAGGATCAGGCCCTTAAGTCACAGCTGGAACTACTGACGCGTACGGAAGCACAGGAAGACCTTAGCCGTAGGAGTGGAATTGCACCATTGCTTGCCAACTGCCGCATTCCAGACATTCAGGCTGATGACGTAAGGTTCTGGATTGCAGCCACTTCTAGGCCACTGACTCCAATGGGTCAGGCAGCATTTAGCAGTGACAGTCGCAAGAAGGAATTCTGTGATGCCATCAGGACCATCATTAAGACATTCAATTAATTTGATCATAAAAAAAAGTGCATGAAAATAAAAAGACCCTCAGTTCCGAAGGAGGCCGGAACTGAGGGCAATTTTTTATTGCAGGGAAAATGTACCGGCAAATTGGCTTGCCGGCAATTTCTTTGATACCCTTTTACTTCTTGCTGTTCTTTCTTGAGAGAACGATACTCTGGATAAGAAGGAACAGACAGATCATGAATGCAACAGTGATGTTTGTCCACCATGCATCATCAAGACCAAGTGAAGAAACGATGTTCTTGATTGTTGCAAGTGAAAGAACACCAAAGAATGTACCAATGATGTTACCGACACCACCTGTAAGCATTGTTCCACCGATGATGGAAGAAGCGATTGCATTCATTTCGTATCCGCTTGCATGGCTAGGAGATCCTGAGCCTACATGCATGAAGTATACGAATCCGCCGATTGCAGCAAGAATCGAACAGATGAAGTGGGCAAGGAACTTTGTGCGTGGAACGTTGATTCCAAGCATGTTTGCACTCTGTGGGTTTCCGCCGACTGCGTAGAAGTTGCGTCCAAGCTTTGTCCACTTGAGGACTATAAAAAGGACTGCAACAACAAGGATGGCAACAAGAACGCCAGGTTCAACATAGGCAGGTATGTATTTTCCGACCTTGTTCACGCTTCCCATTCCAGGGACATAGATGCGTGTTTCAATGAGCTTTACAAATCCTTCGTGAACAACGTTGAACTGTGTAGAGTTAACGATTGTTGTCATACCCTTTGCAAAGAACATGCCGGCAAGGGTTACGATAAATGGCTGGATGTCCAGGTATGCAATAAGGAATCCCTGGATGACGCCAAAGCCAACGCCGATAAGAAGTGCAATGAGGATTGCACTGCCTACGCTTCCTCCCTTCATGTCAAGGTGAACTGCGCAGCTCATGCACACAAGGGCAGTTACCGTACCAACGGAAATATCAATTCCGCCGGTAATCATTACAAGGCTAAGTCCGCAGGAAAGGATGATCAGTGAGCCGTTTTCGCTGAGCAGGTTGAAAAATGCCTGTGGCTTTCTGAAGCCTGCACCAAGGAAGATGATGGCTGCGATGTACATTACAATGAAAACCGAAATGGTAATCAGAAGAAGAAGATTTGTATCGTTAAGTGTTCTCTTTTTTGCAAGAACCGTCTGGAATCTGTCTTTCAAATTCATCTTAGTTACCTCTCTGTGCCTGGGCAGCTTTTTTTGCAGCCAGTGATCTGTAGAAGTGTGAAACCTTTTCACGGAATACAGGAGCGCTGATTACAACAAGGATGATTACAACAATTGCCTTGTATGCAGGAAGTGCAGTTGATGCAACGTTGAACTTGAACAGTGTTGTAGTAAGGAACTGGATTACATAGGCACCAAGGATTGAAGCCCACATGTTGAACTTACCGCCGCTTAATGCGTTTCCGCCAAGGGCAACTGCAAGGATGGCATCCATTTCAATATCCTTTGCGATAACCGAATAGTTGATTGATGAAATGCGGCATACCTTGATGAATCCGGCAACTGCAACACAAAGGCCCATGATTACATAAGTGATGAACTTGATCATCTGTGGGTCAAGACCGTTAAGCCTTGAAGAGCTTGAGTTGATACCTACAGACTGTGTGTAAAGTCCGAGGGTTGTAAACTTAAGCACAAGCATGGTTATGGCAATACAGATGGCCGCGATGAATACAGGTGTTGGTACTGGAATGCCTGGAATGAAGTTTCCAAAGTAGCCGAATGAAGGATCGCTTACGATTGGAAGTGCATTGTTGTTGATCCAGGCGGCAATTGATCTGCCTGCCGTAAACAGGATCAATGTTGCAACCATAGGCTGAATCTTGAAGTATGAAACCAGCATGCCGTTGAATCCGCCAAAGAGCATGGCAACTATGCAGCTTACAAGGAATGCCACGAAGATTGGAGCCTGGAGAGTTTCAGGGCGTGCATCTGTTCCGCAGAGAACGCGAAGAACAACTGAACCTGCAATGGCAATTCCAGCTCCAACGGAAATATCCTGTCCGCCGGAAGCAGCCGTAACCAGAGTCATGCCGATGGCAAGGATGGCAAGTTCCGAAGCATTGTCGATGATGGTGATGAGATAACCTGTCAAAACAGGGAATCCGTCGCTGTTATGACCAAGTGAAATCTTGAAGAAGCTTGGGTCTGCAACAAGATTGAAGATCACAAGGATAAGAAGGGCTGCAAAAGGAATGAAGATCTGCTTTTTAACAAGCCCCATAAGTACGTTGGATAATTTCTTTTCTGAAGGCATTTTATTTGTCTCCTCCCGCGATAGTTTCCATGATCTTAGTCTGGTTAAGATCGCTTCCGTCAAGTTCGCCAACCTGCTTAAGGTCACGCATTACCACAAGGCGAGTACAGGTTCTGAGCATTTCCTCGATTTCTGAAGAAATGAATGTAACGCTCTTTCCCTCTCTTGCAAGCTTGAGGACAAGTTCCTGAATTTCAGTCTTTGTACCGATGTCGATACCGCGTGTCGGTTCGTCAAGTATAAGGTACTGAGGGTTTGAAAGAAGGGCTCGTGCAAGAAGAACCTTCTGCTGGTTTCCGCCGGAAAGGGACTTGATTGGTGTTTCCGGGGAAGCTGTCTTGATTTCAAGAAGCTTGATGTATTCGTCTGCAAATTTTTCCTGCTGTGCCCTTGAAAGTGGCTTGAAGAATCCCTTCATTACCTGCAGTGCAAGAATCAGGTTTTCCCTTACGGAAAGATCGCCGATGATACCGTCGCGCTTTCTGTCTTCTGGAAGATAGCTGATGCCGTTCTTCATGGCGTTGATAGGCTTGGTAATCTTTACGTCCTTGCCGTTAACCTTAACCTTTCCGCCAAGGATTTTGTCTGCACCGTAAACGGCACGTACACTTTCTGAACGTCCAGATCCCAAAAGTCCGGTGAATCCATTTACTTCGCCCTTATAAATCTTGAAATTAAATGGCTTGACTCCGCCTGTGCTTGAAAGGTCCGTAGCTTCGTAAACAGGCACTTCGTCTGCAGGATGAACAACTTTTTCCGTAGACTTTGAAGATGTATCCAGCATTTCAACTTCCTTGCCAAGCATCTTTGAAACGAGTTCAAGGCGTGGAAGGTCGCGGATTTCATATTCGCCTACAAGCTGTCCATCGCGGAGAACGGTAATCCTGTCGCAGACTTCGTAAACCTGTTCAAGGAAGTGTGTTACGAAGATGATGCCAACGCCCTTTGCACGAAGGTCGCGCATAAGGCGGAAAAGTTTCTGGACTTCCTGGTCGTCCAGCGAAGAAGTCGGTTCGTCAAGAATGAGGATCTTGCATTCCATGTCAACAGCGCGTGCAATTGCAACCATCTGCTGAACTGCAATGGAACAGCTTGAAAGCTGCTGTGTTGCTTCACATGGGATTTCAAGTTCCTTGAGTATTTTATCAGCTCTTTCATTCATCTGTTTCCAGTCGATGAAAGGGCCTGAAGTTCTTCCAATATACATATTCTCTGCAACAGTAAGGTTGCTGCAAAGCGTGATTTCCTGGTAAACAGTGCTGATTCCTGAATTCTGGGCATCCTGAGGTGAGCGGATATGAACTGCACCGATTCCTTTGACAAACACCTCACCCTGGTCTTTTTGATATACGCCGGTAAGAACCTTGATCAAGGTTGACTTTCCAGCTCCGTTTTCTCCCATGAGAGCATGGATTTCACCTTCACGCAATGTGAAGTCGATGTTCTGGAGTGCTTTAACACCCGGGAAGCTTTTATAGATTCCACGCATTTCAAGAACTGATTTTTCCTGCATGGTATTTTTCCTCCAAAAAAAAAACACGGATGACAGATTTTCAGACAATCCGCCCCCGTGTTCAGGTATTGGATCCTCCAACAAAGTAGTTTATGGGGAACCCTGTGGATTTGCGTCCTGCAAGGTTCCTGATATTTTATCGAAGAATCCGGTTCATGGTTCCCTTAGGAAACCCTTTGATTAGATACCGTACTTGTCTACATCACCCTTTGTGATTGTAGCAGCATCGAATCCCTTTTCTACCATAATAACTGTCTTCTGCTTTGCACCATTCTTGATGATGTCGTCGATGTAAGAAGCCTGGAATGGGTTGCACTGACCATCATAGTTCCATCTCTTTGCGAGGAGTTCTTCAAGAGCCCACTTGTTGCAGTCGAATCCCATGATGATTACGTCCTTTCCAACACCGTGTGAGATACCAGCCTTGTCGAGAGCAGCTGCAGCACCCTTTGCCATATCGTCGTTTTCAGCGTATACAACGTTGAACTTCTTTCCTGAGTCGATTACAGACTGAACGATCTGCTGTGCGTTTTCTGCGTTCCATTCAGCTGTCTGCTGTGTGATGATGTTCCAGTTTGCTTCTGCCTTTGCCTTCTTGTCGAGAGCGCCTGAGCGTCCGATCTGTGCAGCTGAACCCATAACACCCTGGATGTGAACAACATTGTATTCCTTGAGGTTCTGTGAAGCGAGCCAAGCTACAGCTGTTTCACCTTCCTTTGCCATGTCAGAAACGATTGAAGCTTCGTAGAGGCTTGAGTCTGCATCGATTGTGCGGTCAAAGAGAACAACCTTTACGCCGTTTTCCTTTGCATCCTTGAGAACTGATGTCCAGCCTGATGTACCTGCAGCAGAAATGAGGAGGTAGTCAACTTCGTCCTGGATGAACTTGCGGGCAGCAGCAATCTGTTCGTCGTTCTTAAGGCTGTAAGCAAACTTTGCATCGTAACCATTCTTCTTTGTGAATGTGTTCTTCATGTCCCTGTCGTTTGCAGTGCGGTATCCTGATTCGTTAGGATCGTTGTTGATGATACCAACCTTGATTGTCTTTGGCTTTGCAGCGAATGTTGGAACTACAGCCATTGCGAGAGCAGCAGCAAATACTAAAACCTTTTTCATAATAATACCCCTTTGAAAAAAAAAGTTTGAAGTTTGTGGCGGAAACCCGTTCCGTCATCTTTGTGATTCTAGTATGCACCCACCTTAAAATAAAAGATATAGTTTATTTGTTCCCAATTTTCATAAAAAATAGTCAGTTTGTTCGAAAATTCGCATTTAGTGATAGTTTTTGAGGATTTTGGGAACAAATCGACACTTGTTTTTTTCTGTAAGTCATTTAGTATAGATAGTAGGAAAACTGCTTAGACTTAAAGGAGAATTATTTCTATGACAAAAGAAGAAATTGCAAAGGAAATAGAAGCTGGTGGTGCATCGGTGGGAATCGAATTCGGTTCGACACGCATCAAGGCCGTTCTTATTGATTCAGAAAAAAATCCACAGGCATCGGGTGGCTTTACATGGGAAAATTCCCTTGCAGACGGAATCTGGACTTATAGCCTTCAGGAAGTTGAAAACGGAATCAGGACAGCCTATGCAGAACTTAAGGCTGATGTTAAGCAGAAGTTTGGCGTAAAGCTTTCAAAGCTCAAGGCCCTCGGAATCAGTGCAATGATGCACGGCTATCTTGCCTTTGACAAGAATGACAATCTCCTTGTTCCATTCAGGACATGGCGCAATACAATCACGGGACAGGCTTCCAGGGAACTTACGGAACTCTTTAATTATCCGGTTCCTGAACGCTGGAGCATCAGCCATTATTACCAGGCAATCCTTAAGAATGAACCTCATGTTCCTTCCGTTGAATTCATCACGACACTTGCAGGTTACGTTCACTTCATGCTTACGGGACAGAAGGTACTTGGTACGGGTGATGCAAGCGGAATGTTCCCTATTGATGCCAACACCGGAGACTATGACAAGTCGATGGCAGAAAAGTTTGATGCCCTCGCTGCAAAGAAGGGTGTGTCTAAGAAGCTTCTCGACATTCTTCCAAAGGCAATTCCAGCGGGCAAGGAAGCAGGCAACCTTACAAAGGCAGGTGCTGCCTGGCTTGACCCTGATGGAGACCTTGCTGAAGGAGTTCTGTGTGCACCACCGGAGGGTGATGCAGGAACAGGCATGGTTGCAACAAATGCAGTTGCCCCACGCACAGGAAACGTTTCTGCCGGAACTTCAGTATTCGCCATGGTAGTTCTTGAAAAGGCCCTGTCAAAGGCATACCCGGGGGTAATCGACATCGTTACGACTCCAGACGGAAAGCCTACGGCCATGGTTCACGTAAATACATGTACTGCTGAATTCAACAAGTGGGTTGGAATCATGGGAGAAGCTGCAAAGTTCCTTGGTGCTGAATTTGACACTGGCAAGCTTTACGACACCATTCTTGGAAGTGCAAGGGATGGAGACAAGGATTGCGGTGGAGTCTATACAATCAACTATATTTCTGGTGAAGGTGTTACTGACTTTAGCGAAGGCCGTCCGATGGTTGTGCGTTCACAGGATGCAAAATTCAACCTTGCAAATTTCATGAGGAGCCAGATCTATTCTGCAGTTGGAACTTTGCGCCTTGGCATGGACGTTCTCTTCAATGAAAACGTAAAGATCGATTCCATGACAGGACACGGCGGCTATTTCAAGACGGAAGGTGTTGGCCTTGAAACAATGGCAGCCGCAATGCACACTCCAATCAGCGCAATGGAAACGGCAGGTGAGGGTGGCCCTTGGGGAATGGCTCTTCTTGCTGCATACGCTGCAGATACAAAGGGAAAGAACCTTGGCGACTGGCTTGAAAGCGAAGTGTTTGCAAGTGCACAGAAGAAAACCGTTGCACCTGATGTTGCCGACGTTGCAGGATTCGACAAATGGCTTGAAGGATACAAGTCAGCACTCAAGGCTGAACGCACTGCAGTTGAAAATATAAAATAGGCTTATGGGAATGCTATCATCAGGAGCAGGTTCCTGCTCGGTATGGTTCTTGATGGTAGCATATCCAATTAAAGGAGTTTTTTATGGGAAAATACACGGAATTACAGAGAGAAGCATACGAAGCAAACATGCAGATACCGGCACAGCATCTTGCCCTTTACACATGGGGAAACGTAAGTGCCTTTGACAAGGACGCAGGTGTCTTTGCCATCAAGCCGTCGGGAGTTCCATATCCAGACCTTACGGCAGAAAGCATGGTTATTGTTGACCTTGAGGGAAATGTTGTTGAAGGAAAGCTTAGGCCTTCAAGCGATACGCCTACACATGCAGTCCTCTACAAGGAATTTGCAGTTGCTGACGGTGCAAAAATTGGCGGCATCATTCACACCCATTCAACATACGCCGTAAGCTGGGCACAGGCTGTCAGGGAAGTTCCACTGTTTGGAACAACCCATGCAGACCACATTCAGACTGCCGTTCCATGTACACCATACTTGAGCCGCGAGGCAGTTCAGAATGATTATGAAAAGGAAACTGGAAACCTCATCGTAAGCCACTTCCGTTCACTTAAGCTTAATCCAAATGAAGTCAACATGGTTCTTGTTGGCGGTCACGGTCCTTTCGCCTGGGGAACTACGGCAGACAAGTCTGTTTACAATGCAGCTGTTCTCGAAGAAGTTAGCCACATGGCATTGAATACCCTTGCAATCCGTCCGGACCAGAAGACATTACCGGATTACATCATTGACAAGCACTATATGCGTAAGCATGGTCCAAATGCCTACTACGGACAGAAATAGACTGGCTAAGATGATAGTGTAAAGCACAGGCGGCAGTTTCAAATGCAGAAGTTGCCGCCTGTGTTTTTATGGATTGTTATTATAGGAAACTATGTCTAAAAGTTGGCATTTTCCATGGTTATAAAGAATCCGCCAGTTTAATAACTTCATTAACAGGAAGTCCCTGGACTGCAGCTATCTGCTCATAGGTCAGGATATTCATTTTGATGAGATTTGATGCTGCTTCCAATGCTTTCATTTGCTGACCTTCAGCCAAACCTTCAGCATGACCTTCAGCATGACCTTCAGCTAAACCTTTAGCACGTCCTTCAGCCAATCCTTCAGCATGTCCTTCAGCTCGTCCTTCATTCAATCCAATTTCTCGTGCTTCCTCTTTTTCTTCTTCCAATATGTCGCTGAAAAACATGTATTCATCCTTTAAGATAGATTTTTTCTTGGCAGAAGAAACTTCAGATTCCATTCTGCGGCCAAGATCAAGGTTAGGCTTCAATCCATGAATAAATTTCAGAACGTCCTGAATCTTCGGATTTTTCTCCTTATTCCATGCACTGCAATTGTAAAATAGAATATGGCTTTTGTCATCATAGCAAACAGCATCAGTTTCGATAAAATCAGTTTTTTTCGTATATCTGGGAAGACCTGCCCCAAATGGATCATCCTTGCAGATAAACAGGATATAGGTCTCCTTAATGTCACGGAATTTAGTCCGCCGCTTGGTTGTTGCAACATCAGAAGACGATAGATAATACCTTGCCCTGAGCAAAATGTCGCTGTAATTGCCAGCCTGCATTTCAATGTTAAAAACCCTGTCGCATTCCTTAAGATAAACATCCAGCCTGATTCCGCGAGAATCATAAAAGTTTTCCATTGGATTTTCCGTACGCAGGTAGTCAATGCTACCGATTTCAATGCCAAGAAGAGCTTCAAGAACATCCGTGCAGATGTCCTCATTTTGCATGACCTTGCAGAAAATAAAGTTGTCGGCGATGGTAAGGTCCTCAAACCGCTTGGAAAATTGTCCCATAATAAACCCCTTGTAAAATAAGTATATATAGTGATAAGGGGGAAAATCATTTTTTTTGCACGGGTTACATGAAAAAAGTTGTGAATATGGATTTTTTTGCCGCCCGGATGGCTGACTGTAATTGCATGAACCCGAAGGAAACAGGCCAAAAGCATCCATGCAGCCAGAAAAAAACACCTTTTCATATCCTATATTATCGGCTCTCTCCCTGGATTAAATAAATGCAAGAAAAAAAAGTTACAAATGTCCCACAATATGTGGGCAAGGAGGCTAAGAGATGAAAAAGACTCTTATCGCATTTGCAGCAGCAGCTGCTTTGACAACATCTGCTTTCGCAGAAATTACATTTGGTGCATGGCTTCGTACACTCGCAGCACCAGTAGCTAGCGACGGTAAGGATACTGTTACAGCTATGGGTAACTCATGGGGTGGAATTCGCCAGGCACGTCTTGACGTACGCGGAACAGCAGAAGATGGAAACGTTGGTTTCGTATTTGGAGCCTACGAAAATGGTGGCGCAATCGAACCAGGCGATGACGGATTCGTTTGGGCAAAGCCTGTTGATGCAGTAAAGGTATCTTTCGGTCACTATGATGGCCCAACACCACTTCGTGGAGACATTGCATATGGTGTATGGGACTGGCTTCGTCCAAACGGATGCTGGGTTGAAGGAGATGAAGGTCTCCTGATGTCTGGAAAGACGAAGGACGGTGTTAAGGTTGAAATCACACCAATGGATGGACTTTACATCCTCGGTTTAGTTCCAATCTACGATTCTGTTAAAACGGCTGAAACTACTTACAAGAACATTCAGGCTGGTGCAGCTTACGACATCGACGGTGTTGGTAAGATCAAGGCACAGTTCATCGGTGACTTCACAGCTAAGGATGAAGCTACTAATAAAGATGCAGTATTTAACAAGGTACTCGAAGCTGAATTCGACCTTACAGCTGTAGAAAACCTCTGGTTGGGACTTGGATTCCAGTACAACATGTACGATGGCGATGCTAAGTACTCAGAAATTACAGTTGATACTACTACTGGTGATGTTACTCTCGATGCAAAAAAAGCAATGAAGATTGCCCTCGGTGCTAGATATCAGGTATCTGACATGATCGGCCTTTCTGCAAGTGGCGCATTCTTCACATACAACAAGGATGCAGACGATGTTAAGGTTGACCCACGTTTCCAGGTTGGTGCTGGCGTAAATGCAGCAGTTGCTGACGGCGTAAACGTAACAGCAGACGTTCGCTATGTATCACCAGTAAAGGTTGATGGAGAAAAGGCAGACAATACAGACCATATTGCATTCTCTGCTGGTGTTACAAAGAGCATCTCTTCTAACGGACACATTGGAGCAGCTTTCGAAGCAGCTACAAATGGAGCAGGATTCTCTATTATCCCTGCTGCAGATGGCAAAGAAGACAAGCTCACATGGTGTGTACCAGTTGTAATCCAGGTTGGCTTCTAATCTAGATCAAGGCAGCGATGTGCATCCTAACGGATGCGTAAAAGCATAGTGGCCTAGCGCTACTAACTCCCCCTGGCTCATCCCCAGGGGGTTCTTTTTTTTAAAAGGGAGATATTGCATAAGACAGTGGATTTTCAGGCTGTGGCTATCAGTTTTGCAGTAGGCTCAGTCCATTTCTCCATCATTCTCATGGACCTTACCTCCGCCTGCTGTGCCTTGAAAAATCCGTCCAGCAGGTTGTTCCTTACGGCATAATCCAGGGCCATGTCGGTTGTCTGGTCAAGGGTCTGCATCGTTCGACAAGGTCATTATTGTTTTCTCTGTTTATGTTTATCATTTTGCAGCTCCACTCGAAGGGCAGGTCAGCGGGCTGCATGAATGCATCCGAAAGTTGTTGAATGGAATTTTCCGGCAGCCTTGCCTTTCCGCTGTAGAAGACGTAATACTGGGGAATCGGAATTTTTATGATGCTTTTCCTGTATATCAGGTTGTCATGGTACTTCTTTCGGTAAAGCTCTGCAAAGCAGAACAGGCCGCGCAGGGTATGTTGGGGTTGACGGTTGACTGGTGCTCGAAGAGTGACATGGTGTCGCCGACGAGGCATGAGACGTCGTTCTTTACTTTGACGTAAACCACGTCCTCAAGGGTGGTAAGTTCCAAGGGTCAGCTTTCGCCCAAGCCTTCTCGAAATGGGGCCTAAAAAAATGTCATGCTTAACTGGTTTCGGCTAATACAATGAACCAGTTTGCTCCGGTCCCCTTCCTGCGGTGCCTAAATGTCTCCTTTAAAACAAGAACCCCCTGGGGATGAGCCAGGGGGAGAAGGATGCCTTTATGCATCCCCTTTTAGCATTTGGCTGCTTTGATTATGTTGGATTAGAACCAGTATTCAAGAACAACAGGTACTGCCCATGTCATCTTGTCCTTATCCTTTCCTTCATCCTTGCCTATGAGAGATCCTGCGAATCCACCCTTTGTTGTTGCCTGGAATCCTGCACCAATCTTACCGTTAGAGAATCCCTTTGCTGCACCAATGAGGAATCCAATCTTTGTTGGATCGTCGTCCTTTTCTGGATCCTTTTCGCTGGCCTTTGATGTTTCGATACGGCAGTCAGCATTGAGTGTAACTCCGTCAGCAACAGCATAGTCAACTCCTACACCTGCCTGCACGTAAGTCTTGTTCTTGCGGCCAGTTTCTTCGTTTTCGTCTGTATCCTTTGGAAGGAATACAGCTGCATTTGCGTTAAGACCAAGCTTTTCGATTCCGCTGTAAGAAACACCCATTGCAATTTTTGTAGCAGCTCCACCATCATCCTTAGATGTAAGGTCGTATGCTACACCAACTTCAAATCCGAGGTTTTCAACAAGAGCGTTGTCTCCCTTGCTTGCAAATGCTGCTTCGATTACACCCTTCTTATATTTCTTGTCACCATCGTTACCAACAAGTTCGTTTGATCCGCGGTATGCAGCCTTAATCTGACCTACACCAGCAATTGTGTATGCAGCCTGTACGATAGATGCGCGGTATGTTGCACCAGCATCACCAGCATACTTGTCAGCATCAGGACCATACTGTTCATAGTCCTCATCAGTCTTTCCATTATTTCCATAAATATTGAAGTCACCTTTATCGCCCCAATTGTTTTTCTTAAGTGGAACACCTACAGCAACGTAGAGACCTTCAACTGGGAAGAGTTCAACCTGCATACCTGTATCCTGGAAGTTAGAGAATGTAAAGCCTTCATCAGCAATCCAGCTTGGGCGGAGCCAGTTCCATGAACCAAAGCACCAGTCACCACGGAGTGTGTTGTTCTGAATTAAACCACCTGTAACCTTGAGGAAGTCAAATGGCTGTACCCAAATCTTTGCGTTATCATGGATACCAACGGCTCCATCATCTCCATGGAGACCAAACTGAAAACCAACGTTTTCACTTGAACCGATAACATCAATGCCAACACGTGGTACTCCACCCCATGATGTTGTCTGGAATGCCTGTGTTCCGTCACCGTTGCTTGCTACAGGAACGAGTACGCCACGGCCCCATGCACCGAATGTAATTTCTGCGAAAGCAGATGTTGTCAAAGCAGCTGCTGCTGCAAATGCGATAAGAGTCTTTTTCATCTCTTAGCCTCCTTATATAATTTCATCACCGTAAGAGGGGCACCTGACGGTAAACTCAAGGATTTAAATATCACGGTTTTAAAGCTATTTCTAAAAATTGCAATTTTTAACGATCCCAATACTCATGAATCATCTGCATGTTTCCGAAAATAAAAGCACAAAAAATGCTCTGTCCTCAGATTTTCTGATGGCCTCCTTGGGATGCATTCATTCCCGCATTTAAGAATAGGAATCTGGTTCCGAAGCAGTTTCGGAAAGCGGCAGTGCATTTTTATTCAGGAAACCTTTATAAACTGCATTTTAAGGATATCCCATACTTTTCTCATACAGGTGGTTTTCATGTACTACGTTGGAATTGATATTTCGAAAAAATCACACCAGGCAGTAGTAATTGACGAAGCGGGACAGATAATTCAAAAACCGTTTAAGTTTGCAAATAATTTTGAAGGACTTAATCTTTTCCTGCAGAATCTTTCAGCCATTGACCCTGACTTTCAGCACTTTGAAATTGGCATGGAAGCAACAGGACATTATTGGCTTAACCTGTATACACATCTTGAAATAAAAAACATGCGTCTCCATGTGGTAAATCCGCTTCAGTCAGATGCATTCAGAAATCTCTATCTGCGCAAGACAAAGACGGATACTGTGGATTCAAAAATCATTGCCCAGCTGATTCGATTCGGGCAGTATTCCCAGACTGCTTTTCACGACAAGCAGATTCATGTTCTTAGGGATTTATGCCGCCAGAGATTTTTTCTTGTGGATTCTGCTGCCGACCTGAAGAGAAAAACAGTGTGCATAATGGACAAGATTTTCCCGGAGTACCAGGGATTTTTTTCTGACATGTTCGGTAAGACTTCAATTCAGATAATGAAGAACTGTCCAACTCCAAAAAGCATTTGTGAAATGGATTTTGAAGAACTTGTCCTTCTTTTGCGAAAGGCAAGCGGCGGAAGATTCCGTGAACATAAGGCCCATGAACTTGTTGAACTTGCAAGAAATTCCTTTGCCTCGTTGCTGCCGGAAGACTACTATTCAATCTTGGTAAAGCAGAACATGAAGCTCATGGAAGTCCTGGGACTTCAAATCGAAGAGCTGGAAAAAGCCATAAAGGTTGAATATGAAAAGCTTCATGTAAAACTTACACAGATTCCAGGCATCGGAGTTGTTCTTGGAGCAACCATCTATTCCGAAATCGGTGACATATCCAGGTTTTCTTCTGCCAAGAAACTTTCCGCCTTTGCAGGAATTGATCCTTCCGTAAGGCAGTCGGGAGAATTCCTTGGATCAGAAAACCACATGTCAAAGCGTGGTTCCGCATATCTTCGCCGTGCATTATGGATGGCTTCCTTCATAGGGGTAAACCATATTCCGGAAGTAATGGAACTATATAATAGAAGAAAACAAGAAGGAAAAAAGCATTTCCAGATCATGGGATACATGTGCAACAAAATTCTCAACCGTGTCTACTATGTCCTTAAAACTGGTAATGACTATGAAAGTGCAAATGTCCTTCATGCCAGGGCTTGTCTTCACAACTAATCAAATTCACCCTATAATATAAGTGGTCCCGAAAAATCATGGGACTGGCAATGACGGAAGTTTTTGCATCCATATTGGAGTCTTTTAAAACTGCAAATTTTAGAGATGCCCATATTTCATCAAGGGGATAGAATTGTATACCAGAGAAATTCAGGACCTGCCGGAAAAGTTTGTCTGTGCAAGAAAACCCGTGTTCGGAACATTTAAAGGTCACCCAAAAAGACTAGACATCCGGGGCGTATTCAGGCCCATTGGCGTAGTCCCTCTCCCCGTGTTCATCACGAACCTAAGGATTAAAAGCAGGCTTACCTTTTCCTTTTCATCAGGGGAATTCATGGGACACTTGAGTTTTGTCGATGCAAAGATTCTGGGCTACATGGAAGCAGTTTTCATCAATCCAAGGACAAGGCAGAAGTTTGCATACCATTGTGTCACTGGCCCACGCAAGCGTCTTATTCCCCACAGCCTTGAAAAGGCCTCGGCTTCCACATGGAAAAAATCCCGCCACGCAAGAATAGGCTGGGACGTTTCCGCAGGAAAGCTTTCTGTTTCATTTGACCTTAAGGGTAATGGAATTAAGCCCCATGCCGTTGGAACCATTACCGGCGACTTTGCTCCGGGAAAAATTCAGGAACTTACTTCCGTGCGTCCAAATCCTACATCAAGAAGGTGCAGTGCAACCTACAATGCAGTCCTGGAAACCAAGTCTGACTTTACCTTTGAATTCAGGGACGGTCAGAAAACCCAGGTAAGCCAGGAAGGGGGCATTGGATTTTTTGACATGTCGCGCACATACATGCGGTTCCGTTCCCATGGAAAGTCAGTAATAGGCATGAGCCGCGTTGAGGATAAGGTCATTGCATTCAGGCTATGTGAAGAATCCCATGATGCATATAATCCGGACCAGTACAATTTCAATGTTCTTTTTTACGATGGAAGAATTACGCCACTCCCACCAGTTGCCATCACCCATAGCCGCGGATATGAAAATGACTGGGTAATTCAGGATACGGAAAACATGGTGGACCTGACCTTTAGTCCTGCAGCCTCAATCCTAAAAAGAATCAGCGCCGTAATAGCCCGCACCGAGTACCGTACCCTGGCCGGAAGCTTTGAAGGAACATTGATGGATGCCGACGGTAAGAAAATTTCATTCAAATCCCTCCCCGGAATTGCCGAAAATTATCTGATAAGGCTTTAAATCAAGACTCTGTTACTGAGGCCTTTCATAAGACCACCATACGTACCGGGAGGAAAAAAATGTCAGATTCTCCAAAAAGAACCCTGGAACCAGGAACCCTAGACAAGACAAGGAGGAATATTGGACCCATCGATCCAAAGGAAGCCCTTGCCATGCAGAAAATTCTTGGTGGAGAAATCCTTCAGGAAAAATCTGTCCCGGTAGATACATCCAACATGCCTCGCCAACGCCGGAGAAACGAAGTTGTAATTCATTCTTCAGGCAGAAGTTCTTCTGATGTTGCAGAACAGAGTGCCCGCGCAGGTGCAAGGTCATCAGGTGCATCCATGGGTGCCAAGCCGGAAAAAGTTGAAAAGAAGGTTCGCACGGACGAAGACCTTCCAGAGATTTCCGCAAGGGAACTCAAGCTCATGGACCGTACCATGATGTCTTCCCTGTACAACATCAAGCCTGACTACGGTGTATTCAATGTCTTATATAGAATAAGCACACGCAACAAGGAACGCGTAAAGGACGGTTACGGTTCCTACATAATCAAGCGCCACGTGGAGCACATCAACCAGTTTGTAGGAACCATCAAGACATTCATCCAGATTTCCCCTGATTCATACAAATCAAAGATTGCAGCAGACGCAGACCTTAAGTTCCGCTTCCTGCGTGCAGTCGGAAAGTGGCAGGTAAAGGATGTAAAGATCATTTCCCTTGACCTTGAGAATGCCAAGGAAGTCACCATTCCAATGCTGATTCCCATTACACGTGCAATTTACAGGCTGCTTCTTTCAATATACTACATTGGTGACCAGCAAGTTTCCCTTGTCATAAAGGAAATCTATAACGACCTTAGCATCTACCCCAATGCAGACACTGCAAAACTCCAGATGCTGGCAAAGCAGGCCCTTACGGAATGGCTCTATCTTTCCGACCAGGTGATCAAGGGAATGTATCCTCTCCTGATGAGAATGTGTTCTTCAGAATATGTGGGCTATCCCGATTTCTTCAAGGCAAAGATTCAGGAAATCCTCAAGTTCCTTGGAATCTCAAAATTTGATCTTATTCTCCCGGACAAAAAAAAGAAGGCCGAGGAGCCAAAGAAGGAAGAGCCTAAGAAAGAGGAAGAGGAAAAGAATGAAAGCTCAAGAAAGATGGCAGGCGCAAAAGACGATGTCGTAAAAATGGGACTTAAGATTCTTGACCAGCTTTTCCCGGAAGCAGGCTTCATGAAGCTTGATTCAAATCCGGACATGTATCCTTACTTCCAGCCAATCTATAATTTCGTCGACGGGTTCAATACGATTCATCCAAACAATCCCCTGCAGGTGACTGTCGTTCTTATCGTAATCATCGAGGATTTCTTCAAGGGATGCCGTAACATTAACTTCAACATTGAAGCCGATGAAGACCTTGCCCAGCTTAATGACAAGCTTGACCTTGCCATGGGGGAATGGGCTTCCTACTACGAGGATCTTTTTGGAAAGAAGCTTGGCGACTACCTCAGGACCTACGTTAATTCAATCTACTCACAGAAGGATTATGCATCCTCAAAATTCGGAAAGGAAAACCTGAACAACATTCTCTGGCGCGTAAAGTATTACTTCCTGCCACATTATAAATTCAACGCACCGGTTTTACAGAAGCCGATTAATGATACAAAGTACAAGCCACTTTATGGCCGCACCGACTATTTAAGGGATGTCCTTGGAACCATCGTAAGGCGCATTGATGAAAATTCCGCAAGGAAGGGAACTGTTTTAGGCGTCCTCAATCCTTGGGATCCATATTCCTTTGACTTGCCAAATCCGATTTCAAAGCGCATCGACGTAATGCTTGGTGCAAAGCGCGACCCGGAAATAACGGCAGCAACAAATGCAAACCTGATCAAGTATACCTACTGCATAGTTTCAGTTCTCGACTGGTGGGTTAACAATAAGGCAAGCCCTGCCTATTCAACTGCCGGAGAGCAGCTTTACCGCATTTCGGAAAAGGATGGTGCACCACTGTTTTCAGTAAAGACAAGGACAGACCAGAACCAGCTTTTTGCCGACGGGGTAAAAAAGGCCATTGAGCATAAGAAAAGCAAGTAAGCAAAATATTATTTGCCTTATGCAAATTCTGCCATTATAATTGAAGAATGAAATCAATTAAAAATCTGGTAGAATATTATGATGAACTTTTCCCGGTGACGGAAGAGCAAAAAAGTTTTTACAGGTCACTTCTGCAAAAATACCACAGCCCGGTGCATTTCCTGCGCTACGGGTGCGGTACTGGAATCTTTGAATCAAGCCTTGCAAAGGAAGGCCATGATGTTACTGCCGTGGAAAACGAGCAGGAGTTACTGAAGTGTGCAAACCTCAGGAGACGCAACCAGCTCATGTCCATCAGGTTTTTCCAGATGACCTACCAGGACATGGGAAAGTATCTTGCAAAGAATTTCTACAACATTATCTCAGTATTGAATTCCCAGATGATTTTCTTTACGGACAGGGAAATGATCCTGGACTTTCTGCAGACGTGCAGGACCATTCTTTCCCAGGATGGGACCCTTGTCCTCCAGCTGATAAATTTTGAAAAATACGAAAACAAGAAGCTCATTCAGCTTCCAACCAGGGAAAGCGTCAGGTCAAGGCTTTTCACCGAAATTCTTTCCGACCAGGAAGGCAGGTGCATAATGTCTTGCAACATAGAAAACAGCAGCGAAAAAATTCTTCCGGTGATGAATGACGTAAAGGTTTATCCCCTTGTTCCAGGAGAAATTGAAAGCCTTGCAGGAGAGGCAGGTTTTTCCAGGGTTGAATTCTATGCAGGATTTGACAGGTCCGAATTTACCGGCCGCGAAGACAGCTTCGTAGCCCTGCTGAGCTAGGATAAAAAAAAGTGTACCTCCAAAAATCGCCTCCAACTTTTGGGGTACACTTCAATAAGCCTCTTTTTTTAATCTTTAATTTTCCACCTGTTGTCTTCCTTTGAAAAACGGCTTGCGTTTACTTCAATGACGCGTCCGTCTTCCCCAAGCATTCTTACCATGGAAGTTATGGGATTTACTTCCGTAACGCGGAAATTGGTGTTGTCGTAGTAAAGCTTTATGCCTTCATTTGGCAGCTTTTTCCTTGCCTCGGCGTACCAGTCGTATTCGTAGCTAAGGCAGCATAAAAGCCTTCCGCACTGTCCGCTTATCTTCATGCTGTTAAGGCTCAGGTTTTGGTCCTTTGCCATGCGGATGCTTACAGGCTTAAGCTTGTCGCTGATGCTGTTGCAGCAGTACGGGCGGCCGCAGACTCCAAGTCCTCCGGTGATCCTGCTTTCGTCGCGGACACCAATCTGCCTCAGTTCAATCCTCATCTTGAAGATGGAAACAAGGTCCTTTACAAGCTCACGGAAGTCAACTCGGTTGTCGCTGCTAAAGAAGAAAAGTGCCTTCTGCTCGCCAACCAGAAAGTGAACCGTAATGAGCTTCATGTCAAGCTTGTGGGCTTCGACCTTTTCCTTGAAAATCTTGAACGCGTTCTTTTCCGTTTCTGCAAGATCCCTTGCCTTTGCCTTGTCTTCCTCTGTTGCAATGCGAACAATCTCCAGGACATCTGAAGGCTTTATTCCAACGGGAGTCTTTGCCCTGCCAAGGTTCTTTGCCAGGTCCAGTCCGTATCTTGTGGGAATTATAACGTCTTCAAAATCCTTGACCTGCATTCCCTTTGGTGCCGTCGCATAGATTCCCTCGAAGGAATAGGCCAGGCGCAGCTTGTACAAATCCTGCGGGAATACAAAGTCCCTGGAATTCTCCGGGTCAGAAGAATATCCGTCTTCAAGGGAAGAAAGGTCTTCCGAATCTGCATCTATATCGTTTTCAAAAATATCTGACATTTTTTCCTTCCATTAAAAAAAAAGTTTCAGCGCCCCGCAAGCTGGTGCAGGAAGCCATGCTCTGCCTTCATTTTAACATTCAAGCTGCAATAAGGTCTACCAGCATTCCCTTAAGTTCATCCACCCGGGCAAGCATTCTCAGTGTTGAACGGTGGATGTCATTGCCGGGACTTATGAGCCAGGCTGCCATTTCGTCAAGCTTCTGGTTGATGACCGTAACCATGACCTGTGGATCCCTGGGTTTTCCGGTGCGGGTAAGGCCTCGGCGCTGCTTCTTTCTTACCTCAAAATTATTCTTTGCCACATAGCGCAGGAACTGTGAGACCTTTCGCCTGTAGACTGCAAAATTTTCCGGGGTCTGGTGTTCCTTAAGGACGTCTGCAGCCATATCCGCCTGGTCCTTGAGCCAGATGGAAGCCTCTTCCTCATCCATTCCCGCAATTTCCTTGGGGAACCCTTCCTTAACCAGGGCAAATTCCTGCCGTGACTTTTCTATGGCAGAAGAAAAGGCCTTGCGCGTCTTATCTGCCTGTCTTGATTTTTCGTCTTTCTGTGCTTTTGCTGCACTCTGGCCTGCAACTGACTGAGCTGCCTGAAAATAAAGGCTTGAACCTATGCCTTGGGTTTCCATCTCATACCCTGACAGACATGGAAGAAATCGACTTTGCGTTTTCCCAGCGGGAGCAAGAACGCTCGTATTCTTCCCCGTCAGAAATGGAAATGCAGTGTCCATGAATGATTACGTTTTCTTCAGACATGATGGTCTTTGTCTGAATGTCACCGATGACAACGCTGTTTTCAAGAAGCTTAACGAATTCCGGGGAAACTATGTTCCCGAGGATGATGCCGCCAATGACCGTAATGGAACGCGCAGTCACGTTGCCGCGGATGCGTGCATTTTCCCCGATGATAAGGTTTCCTGCAGCATCCACATTGCCGTCAATGTCTCCGTCAATTCGTGCAAAACCGTTAATGGAAATGCTGCCTTTTATGGAAGAACCTGAGCCTAGAATGCTGTTGATTGAAATGCTGTCGGAAAATGCCATGGACTTTCAGACCTTACTTAACGTTGATGTACTTTGCAGGGTCTACTACGTCGGAACCGATGTGTACTTCGTAATGAAGGTGGGGACCGGTGCTGATACCGGTGTTTCCGATGGTACCGATGATCTGGCGCTGGGAAACGATGTCTCCCTTCTTGACCCTGATTGTGGCCATGTGGGCATAGCGTGTGTAGATTCCGTGCTTATGCTTTATGATCACAAAGTTACCAAAGCTGTTGTCGTAGCCAGCCGTTACAACCTGACCGTTGGCTGTGGCAATGATTGGGTCTCCTGTTCTCCATGTGGAAAAGTCAAGTCCCTTGTGAATGTACCACTGCTGGGTGATGGGGTGAATGTTCTGTCCGAATTCCATGGAAATGTGCCCAATGCCGTTCTTGATTGGCCAAACGTTTGGAATGTCGGAAAAAAGCGTTCCCTGGGTTTCAAGCATGCGTCCAATCTGTTCAACCGGGCGCACTGCATTTTCAAGATATGATGTAAGCTGGCGGATGTCAGAAGTTTCCTTGAGGGAACCTGATGCAATGTCCTGGGTGTCAAAAAGTGAAGAAAGGTCGGAATTCTTTCCTGCCGACTTTGATGTTGATGAACTCTGGTTGATTCCAAGGATGGAAAGCGACTGGCTCAGTGAATTCTGGAATTTTCTTGCAGTCTGAATCAGGTTGTTGTTCTCGTCCCTGAGTTCATCAAGGCTTGCAAGGGTCTCGCGGTTTTCTTCCCTAAGCCTTGAGATTTCTGCTCCGCTGGAAGAATTGCGCTGGTTAAAGTAGACAAAGGAAAGGGCTGTTGCACAAACCACGATTGCCCCAAGAACCAGGGCAAAGACGTTTGTCTGCACGCTTATGACTTTTCCGTTTGAGTGGGGAACGACCATGAGGGTGAGCTTGCCGTCAAAAAACCTTACGATGGCAACGAATATCCTTCCGATGCCGGCAAACAGTGCCCCGAAACAATGAACTATGCGAGAAACGAAATTCTTTTCCAGTCGTTTATATCTGCGTGTGTGTGCCACCCAAAATCTCCGGTCAAAATTATATCAGAGTTTACAGCCTTTAGGCAAGCATTAATGGGTACAGATGGAAAATCCCGTTCATTGTATAAATCTGTACCCAAAGCATTTGACTTGTCAAAAATACTGTGTTATTCTTATTATAACAATATCGGTATATTACTCGAAATTCAAAAGCTATTCCGTCAGTATTTTTACTCTCGGAATTATTTTTTTTGCCCCAGACTAAAAAAAGGAAAAACCATGCAATTATTTGATACTCATGCCCACATCGGGTTGATTTACGACGACCCGATCAAACAGATTAGCGTTATTCAGCAGGCAAAGCTTGCAGGAGTGGCACGCATCATCAGCATAAACAACAGCCTCGTTGACTTTAAGAAGGAATATCCATTCCTCAAGACCCAGAAGGGAATTTACCATGCCGTAGGCGTAGGCCCGTCAGAAGTGAACACTCCTGGAAAGGACTGGATCAAGACGATAGAAGAATGCGTAAAGCTCCCACGCGTAGTGGCCATTGGCGAGACTGGACTGGACTATGTAAAGCAGTATGGCGACAAGAGAAGCCAGATTGAGCTTTTCATCACCCAGCTTGAACTTGCCCAGAAGTACGACCTGCCTGTAATCATCCACAACAGGGGAGCCGGTAAGGACATCCTGGAAATCCTCCGCGACAGGATTCCGGCTAAGGGTGCCGTATTCCACTGCTATTCGGAAGACGACCGCTATGCACGCCAGTGCCTTGAGGCAGGGTTAAACGTTTACTTCTCATTTGCAGGAAACCTTACCTACCGCAATGCAAGAAACCTTCACGACACCATCATGGAACTCAAGGATTCCGGCGCCACGGACAGGATTCTCATCGAAACTGAAAGTCCATTCATGATTCCTTCGGAATTCCGCGACAAGAAGAGAACCATGCCTGCATATCTTCCTTCCACGGCAAAATTCCTTGCAGAAATGCTTGAAACGGACCTGGAAAGCCTTGCCGCTAAACTGTGGACAAACAGCTGCCGCTTCTTTGGCCTTCCAGAAGAGAAGAACCACTAGCTGAACCGTCTCCATGCCAAGGGTGACACTTATCCGCCATCTGGCATTGGAGCCTTTCATGCTGCATATCTTTTTCCACGGAGCTTAACGTGTTGTACCATCCCGTTGACATAGGACCTCTCCATCTTGAAGGAAACCTGTTCCTTGCCCCCATTGCAGGCTACAGTGACAGGGCTTTCCGAAGCCTTTGCGTGGATTGCGGGGCATCCTTTTGCACTACGGAAATGGTGTCTGCAGAAGCCCTTACCCGCGGCAACATCAAGACCCGGGAACTGATGCTCCGTGCCCCCAACGAAAAGTCCTATGCCGTCCAGATTTTCGGTGGCAATCCGGAAGTCATGGCCAGGGCTGCAGTCCTCGTTCTTGAACAGACAAGCTGCGAGTGCATCGACATTAACGGCGGATGTCCCGTGCCAAAAATAATCAAGTCCGGTGCAGGCAGCAACCTTACAAAATCCCCGGAACTTCTCCATTCAATAGTAAAAAGCGTAAAGGAAGCGGTTTCCGCCTACTGTGCATCCCATCCTGAGCGCGGCCAGGTTCCCGTTACGATAAAAGTCAGGAGCGGCTGGGACAGCGAGCACCTTACATGGAAGGAAAACCTGGAGGCAGCCATAAGTGCCGGTGCCGATGCCATCACCCTTCATGCAAGAACACGTGCCCAGGGTTACGCCGGAAAGGCAGACTGGACAATCCAGAGGCAGCTGGTGGAACTTTCAGCCGGAAGAATCCCTGTCTTTGGCAGCGGAGATGCCTTTACCCCGGAGACTGCAAGGCAGATGCTGGAAGAAACCGGTGTGGATGCCGTAATGTTTGCCCGCGGAGCCATGGGGGATCCATTCCTTTTCCGAAGGACAATCCAGTTCCTTACAACCGGTGAATACATCCAGGAAACCGTCGCAGAGCGAATCAGCGCAGGCTTCCGTGAACTTGACCTTAATATAGAAGAAAAAGGTGAAAAAGCCGCCTGCCTTTTGATGCGAAAGAAATTCTGCGCCTACAGCAGCGGAATCAAGGGCGGTGCACAGCTCAGGGCAAAACTCATATATGCCGAGACAAGGCAGCAGTACCGGGACATTCTTTCCCAGTTCATTTAAGGGCGTCAGTAAAAATCCCATCATCCGGATTCAAGCGGATTCCCTTGTATAAATTGGAATTTAGTTTTACAATGAATTGCTATGGGTCTGCTTCAGAAACTGACAGAATTCTTTCGTTCTCTTTTCGCATCATCTCCGGCTGATAATGCCAGTCGTCAGGTCATCAAGAAAATCGAAGGGGAACTTCGTGAATGCGCTCCCACCCTGTATAAGAATGGCCTGATTCAGCCTGAATTTGCAGAAATCCTCCGGATTCTTTACAAGAGTACGGCCCCCATTGCAGACATTCTTTCCCAGACCCTGTGTTCCTCGGACCTGGATACGAGCCGCCATTTTGAGGAACAGCTTATGCTCACGGGTTTTTCTTCCGACGCTACGGAAGCCCTTGGGGAACTGAAGTATGAAAACCGCAAGACAGCCGCAATGCAGGCCCAGAACATAAACCGCTACTTTGAGCATGAGCATCACGAGCTTGAAAAAATAATAAAGGAACTGAACACTCCCCAGTTCATCAAGATTGACAATACGCTTGATAAGCTTTTCCAGCTTAACGACATCTGCCGATACAGTTACATTACGGCCATAAGGCTTTTTGACAGCGGCTTTTCTGCCAGCGAATCCTACGAGCCTGAATACCAGAGCGTTCCCCCGGAGCTCATAGAAAATTCCCTCCTTGACTTTTACTATGTGGCCAATGGAATGGACATGACCAACGCTGTTTACAATGCCCTTGTTGCCCTGTGCAAGATTACCAACGGGGGAACCGTCTCCGATAGTGCTGCAGAAGAATTAAAGGGAAACTGCCGCCGCATACAGGCCATCCTGAAGAAGTCCCTTACAAAGCAGATCCTAATCTGCTTCATCAGGATTGCAAAGAAAAACCAGGAATATGTTCCGGAATCTGCTTCCTATAAGGGCAACCGCCGCCAGAAATATGCAGACTATCTTGAGATGAGGTTCCGCACGGATGAAACCCGTCTTAAGGGTGAGATTCAGGATGCAACCATCAGCGCCGACATTCATTCAATATTTGGCGACAAGCCCCTGATTCCGGTAAACGGCTACAGCAAGGAACTGGACAACCAGCTTAAGCAGAGTACGCCATGTTCCTTCCTCTGGATTACTCCATTCCAGCTCCTGAAGAATTTCGTAAAGCTTTTCTACGAAGACCACATCAAGCAGCTGGTAAACGACATCGTAATAGAAGGTTTCTTCAGCAACGCACAGTACAAGTCTGATTTTTCTTCTGCAGTATTTGCCATAAACGACGCCATGGAACGCCTTACCGCCTTTGAGACAAGGTTTGCCAGAAACAACGACTTTGACGAGTCAAACATTGCATCCCTTATCCGCGACAGCCACAAGGATGCATCCTTTGAAACGACCCTCAAGGCACTTATCGACAAGGTCAACAAGTGCGCAAAGGATACGATTCAGGCGGAAACATCCAATGTATTCAACCTTTACAAGAAAATCGGCGACATCATGGTTGAGTCCAAGAAGCCCAGCTCCGATGCCATCCAGAACCTTAAGGTGCTAATGATATCTTCAAGAAACAGGGAGAATTCCAACTTTTTGGAGCAGAGTTTTGAGCAATGGAAAACTTTTCTTGAAATAATGAAGAATTATGTTATAATCGGAACGATAGAGAAGAAATAATGTCAGCTAAAAAAAGTAGTAGCAGTCAGACAAAGCGACGCCGTAAGTCTGATACTGAAAAGAAAGAAAACGAAACAATAGCTCAGTTTGAAAAGCACATTTACGACCTGCAGCAGATGCTTGAAATTTCCAGGTCTTTCTGTACAACCATTGAGCTTAATCCTCTTGTTGAATCCATCCTTTACATTGCCATGGCACAGATGCGCGTAACCGGTGCCGGTGTCTTTGTCCTTAAGGAAATGGACAGCGACTTTTATACTCTCTCTAACAATTACTCGGGTATTGCCGTTGATGAATCCGTTGAATACAAGATCAGCATAAAGTCTCCCCTTGTTGAATTTCTTGCTGCATCCAACAATGTCTTTACCCTTGATGAACTTAGGGTTCATGTTCCTGGATGTACAGACCTTGACCTTCTAGAATCCCTGAACCCGTCCCTTATCGTTCCCCTTATCCTCAAGAACCGCGTAACCGGTATCCTTGTCATGGGAGAACGCATTTACATCGACGGATTTTCTTCTTCATACACTACCTACGAGCGCGACGAAATCCAGACCATTGCATCCCTGGCTTCTGTTGCCGTCCACAACGCTTCCCTCATCGAGCAGGCTTCCACCGACATGATGACCAAGCTGCGTCTTAAGATCTTCTTCTTTAATGCCCTTGAAGACAAGCTGGACACTGCCGTTTCCCAGAACATGCCCTTGAGCGTACTCATGTTTGACATCGACTTCTTCAAGAAGTTCAATGATACATACGGCCACGCATGCGGTGACCTGGTATTGCAGACCGTTGCAAAGATCATAAAGGAAAGCATCCGCGAGGAAGACATGGCTTCGCGCTATGGTGGAGAGGAATTCACCGTAATGCTATGCAATACTGCCATGGATGAAGCCGTTGCCGTTGCAGAAAGAATCCGCCAGAAAATTGAATCCACAGTCGTTTCCTATGAAGGCCACGACATGAAGGTGACCATCTCAGGCGGCGTTTCCGTTTATGATTCAGAAAAGAATCCCGTTCGTTCGGCAAAGGTAATCGTTGACCAGGCTGACAAGGCCCTCTATGTTTCAAAGAAGAACGGAAGAAACCAGATTACGGTTTACGATCCTGTTTCCGGTCTATGAACATAATAAGAAAACCATTCAGATACACATTCACCAATGCAACCCTTTGGCTTGTTGCACTTAACCTTATTGTCTTTTTTGCAGAAATGGTGTTGCCCAGGCTTCAGGTATACCTGGGTCTTTCCATGGCCGGCATTCACTACAGGTATTACTGGCAGTTTGTAACCTACATGTTTGTTCACGGAAGCTGGAGCCACATCATATTCAACATGTTTGCCCTTTTTGTATTCGGCATGCAGGTGGAGCGTTCCGTCGGATCCAGGGAATTCATTCTTTTCTATATATTATGCGGGCTTCTTTCGGGGCTTTTTTCCGAGGCAGCCTACTGGTTCCTCGGGTGGAATGTCCTTCTCATGGGGGCAAGCGGTGCCATCTATGCACTTCTTCTTGCCTATGCCGTAATCTTTCCGCGGAACATCCTCTTTGTCATGGGAATCGTTCCGGTCCCGGCTCCACTGCTAGTCCTGATTTATGCCGGCCTTGAAATCTTGAGCCAGGTTTTTGCCCCCGGTGGAGTTGCCCACCTGGCCCATCTTTTTGGGTTTGCAGCGGCGTGGCTTTACTTTGTAATCCGCATGGGCATTCATCCTCTTAGGGTGTGGCGCAGTGCATGGAGGCGCTAGGTGTCAGTCAGGTTGTTGCGCCCCATGTTGGCCCTTGCCCTGATGCTGTGTGCATTCCCCGGCCATTCACAGGTTCAGGAGCAGACGGAACAGCTCAGGATTCAGATCTGGGCGGATCTTGATGCCTTTCCTGGATTTTTCGGGGATGAAGAAAAGGTTCCGGAAGAGCAGTACAGGCGGCCGGAGATTGCCTCGGAATTCCAGATGCTCTATGGGTTTTCCATTGAGCGTGCAAGGCAGATTGCCCCTTTCCTCATGGAGGGAATGATCTGGGGCTGGAATTTTGAATATACTCCCTATGACAAGACCCGTGGTGTGGATGAATATTTTGAATACAGTGAATTCCATAAGCTTGACAGGAACATCAATCCCCTGGAATTTGTTGACCCGGAAATTCGCGACGAAAGGCTTATGGTGCGCGTGTGGTGTAACAGGACAAGGGAACAGCAGGCGGAATTTGACCGGTGGATGTCCATAGTTCATCCCCATGTCAAGGGCGTCGGAGAAGCTCCCGTCCACGAAGGCTTTGAGGGAATAAGGGAAGCCGTGGGCAATTCCATAAAGAATGCTGTCCGTGAATACTGGCGCGGCTACCTTAGGAACAAGCCGAAGGAGATAAGCGGAACCGTGCTCCTGATCCGCGATCCGAGGATCTACATCAAGAACGGCCGCTATGTAGTTGACCTTGATTTTTTCATGGAAACTGATAGAATAATTGAATATACACAGTTTTAGTGTTTGGAGGAAAACAATGAAAAAGATATTTGCATTGGCAACAGTAGTTCTTCTTTCCTTTGGCATGGCATTTGCCCAGGATGAAACGGAAATCACTCCTGAACTTCAGTCCCTCATGGAAGAAGAAAGCGTAAAGGCTGATCTTTCAATTGAAGAAATCAAGCTTGAGGACAAGTACCCAGAAGCCCATCCAACAGCAAAGAGGGTTATCCTTGGCATGAAGTTTATGCCTCTGTCAGGACAGTGCATCTTCAGCTACACATGTCTCAGGGCTAACTTTGACAAGGGTGAAGCAATGAATACTGCAATCGCTCATTTCCAGGATTTCACTGTAGAAAGGGGATTCAAGCACTATCATTACACGGACAGAAAGGACGAGATCAAGAACTACAAGAACGGTAAGATTACATATACAACATATACATCTTACGTAAGCTTCACAAAATAGTTTCGTCTTAAAGAATGCAAATGGTTTCCGGGCCTGGTTTTGGAAACCTGATTCTTGATGCGGTGGATACAGGTCCTTCACCGCAATATTTTTTTATCATAAAACAAAATGGCAGACATCAAATCATTCATCAAAAACCTTCATCCTCTTGAGACAAAAATTCTTTTGCATTATGGGCTCAAGGATGAACTTACTTCAACAAGACTTGAATCGGAACTTGGATTTAAGGCAGGTCATGCAAACCAGGCATTCAGTTGGCTTGCAGGCAAAAAGCTTCTCGCAGAAACTTCACGCACACCACATACATATTTTGAACTTACCGATTTCGGACGCAAGGTTCTCAAGGACGGCTTTGCAGAAGAAAGAATCATAAACTTCCTCAAGGACAACGGTCCGCACACTCTTCCGGAAATCGCAACAAAGCTTGCAATTGAAAACAAAGATGTAGGTTCTGCTTTCGGTTCATTGAGCAAGGATGGCGTTCTTGGAATGAATGCAGAAAAGAAGGCTGAATACAAGGGTGGTGAAATCCCTGCACGTTTTGCCATGGCCAAGGCACTTATCGAAAAGGCAAGCCAGGCAGAAAATGGAACCCTTGATGCAGCAAACCTTACCAAGGAAGAAATCGAGACAATGGGCGGTCTTACAAAGAAGAGGGGAATTACGGAAACTCCTTTCAAGACCATTGAACGCGAAACCGTAGGCTACAAGCTTACGGAGGCATTTAGTGCCGTTGCAGAAGCCCTTAAGTCTGCCGGCATCACGGGAAACGAAATCGGGGAAATCACTCCTTCAATGCTCGCTTCCGGTGAATGGAAGAAGGGAACTTTCCGTGGCTACAACATTTCCATTCCTCCTGCACGCATCATTCCCGGACGTACAAACCCTTACGTTCAGTTCCTTGAATCGGTTAAGGACAAGCTTTGTTCCCTTGGATTCCAGGAATTTGACGGTCCTCTCGTAGAGACTGAATTCTGGAACGGCGATGCACTCTTCATGCCTCAGTTCCACGCAGCACGCGACATTCATGACGTATACCGCCTTAAGAATCCGACACATGCAAAGTCCATCGAGGAACCATATCTTTCAAATGTTGCTGCAGTTCACCGTGATGGTGGCAACACGGGCAGCCGCGGATGGAACTACAACTTTGACAATGAATTTACACGCCGCCTGATCATGCGCTCTCAGGGAACGGTTCTTTCTGCTCACCAGCTTGCAAAGGCAGAAATCCCAGGCAAGTATTTTGGCATCGCACGCTGCTTCCGCTATGACAAGGTAGACGCAACACACCTTTCTGACTTTTACCAGACCGAAGGAATCATCCTTGGTGAAGACGTAAGCCTTAAGACCCTTCTTGGAATGCTTGAAATGTTTGCAGTGGAAATTGCCGGTGCAGAAGAAGTAAAGTACGTTCCAGGCTACTTCCCGTTTACGGAGCCTTCAATCGAAGTTCACATTAAGCATCCAAAGCTTGGCTGGTTTGAACTTGGTGGTTCTGGAATTTTCCGTCCGGAAGTTACAAAGGCCATGGGCATTGATGTTCCTGTCCTTGCATGGGGTATCGGCATTGACCGCATGGCCCTTATGGCACTGGGACTCAATGATTTGAGAGAATTGTTCTGCGAAGACATCGAAAGGGTCAGACTTAGAAAGGCAAAGTTCTAGGAGTTACATGGCGGAAGAATTCGAAAGGGAAAAGCCTCTTTTTGGCAGAAAGATTTTTTTCATGAATGCCTCTCACATCATCAGGGAAGTTGCGACAACGCGCTTACGGGAGATGGAGTATGAGACTTACATCATAGATGAACATCAGTATGCCAAGTCGATTCTCCGCTCTAATCCCGATTCAATCTGTATTATAAACCTGGATCATGTTGGAAAGGATTCCATGGAAGTAATACAGTACCTGAACTTCATCATTTCCTGTGAAAAGGACGAAACCCTTTCTTCGATTTTTTTTGGGGTTACATCCGTAAACACTTCCTCAAAGCAGATGAATCCCTTCTTCTTCAACACGCAGCTTAGGGCAGGATACATTCCCGCATCCCCAAACAGGGACGACCTTACGGAAACCCTGAGCGTTGTCTTTGAAATCAATGGAGCCAAAGGCAGGCGTCAGTACGTGCGTGCCTCCTGTGAAGCCAGCGGAACTGCATTCATCAACATAACCATGGGCGTAAGGGAATTCAAATTCCCACTGGTGGACTTTAGTTCCATCGGTCTTGCCTGCCAGATTCCAAACGAGATGTCGGGATTCATTCCGGAAAAGACCCTGCTTAACAAGGTGGACCTTTATCTCATGGGCGAAAAGCTTAAGGTTTCCCTTGTCGTCCTCAAGGACTTTAAGAAGGGTGAAAAGTCAACCCTTGTAACGCTCCTGGCCCCTTCCGTAACCCTTGAGGTAAAGAGCAAGCTCCGGGAATATGTTTTCCGCGTCCTGGAATCTGAAATATACGCCAACATGGACCTTTCTAATCCTGACACCGAGGTATATTCAACAAAGATCGAAAAGAAGGGTGCCGTGGTAAACGTGGACGACCTGAAGGCTTCCGGGGATGCAGCCCCTGCCGAGCTGGAAGAATTATAGGCCGCCACTCGGATTGCAAATTACCTTCCAAACAGGGCCTTGATGAGGTCGCGGACGTTTTCCGTACACAGGGCGCCAGGCTCTTTTTCCGGCACTGTCAGTTTTTCAAATCCAAGATCACGGGCGGCCTTTATGCGCTGCTTTTGCTTTGTTACGGGACGCACTTCTCCTGCAAGGGAAAGCTCTCCGATGACGACAGATTTTTCCGGTAGGGGAAGGTCCGTGCGTGCACTGTACAATGCTGCTGCAAGGGCTGCATCCACTGCACTTTCCGTAAGGCGCACGCCACCTGCAACATTGATGTAAAGGTCCTGGTCGCTGAATTTTATTCCGAGGCGCTTTTCCAGAACTGCTGCAACACGGCTTACCCTGGCGCTGTCTATCTTGTCGCTGTAGACCCTGTTGACCGCTGCCTTTGCAGGAACCGTAAGGGCCTGGATTTCTACTATAAATACGCGTGTTCCCTCAAAGACGCTGGCACATGCAACACCGGCCGGAGTTTGCCCATTGCGCCTTGTTATGAAAAGGGCACTGGGATCTGCAATGCATTTTAGTCCCGTGCTTTCCATTTCAAAAATTCCAAGTTCATCGACGGAACCAAAGCGGTTTTTCTGTGCGCGTAAGAACCTGACCTCGTCCTTGGTGCGTTCAAAGGAAAGGACTGTGTCCACCATGTGCTCAAGGGATTTTGGTCCTGCTATGATTCCATCCTTGGTAACATGGGCCGTCATGAAAAGAACGCTGTCGCGCTCCTTGACCCAGCTTATGAGATCGTTGGCGCAGTACTTGAGCTGGTTTACAGTTCCCGGCACGATGCCGCATTCAGCAGAGTATACGGTCTGGATCGAATCGACTATCACCACATCCGGCTTAAGGCTGTCCAGGGCATCGAGGATGTCTTCCAGGCGCAGGGTGCATAGAATTTCCACGGCGTCTACATTGAGCCCCAGTCGGTCTGCGCGTCCCTTTATCTGGCCTGCAGATTCCTCGCCTGAAACGTAGAGGATCCTCTTGTCCTTTAACATGCCTGCCGCAGTCTGGATCAGGAGGGTTGACTTTCCGATTCCAGGCTCTCCGCCTATGAGGATGGCACTGCGCTTTGTTGCACCTCCGCCAAGAACCCTGTCAAATTCCTGGTTGCCCGTGGCGTAGCGTCCGTCTTCCTGGGCGCTGATGCGTGCCATGGGAACCGGCTTTATTTTTACGGCAGTCCCGTCGGATGCAAGTCTTGACGATGCAGCGGCAGGATCCGTTATGCATTCTTCCAGCGTGTTCCATTCTCCGCATCCAGGGCAGCGGCCAAGCCATGCAGGCTGGGTGTATCCGCAGCTTGAGCATTTGTAAATTATTGAACCTTTCTTTTTTGCCATACATATAATATAAGCAGAAAATGGAAAAAATGTGCAGTGACGGGGAAACGCCTGCCAAATTATCATTCGACCTTGTACATCTTGCCGCAAACATCTATAATTGGAGGGTATGAGAACTTCCAATAAATTCACCCTGACTCGCGTCATCATGGCGCCTGTTGTTTTTATAGTCTACAACATACCGGTTTGGTTCAGCATTCCAAACGGAAGCATCATTTCAATTCTTTCCATGTGCCTTGCAATTCCACTCCTGGCTGCAGCTGAACTTACAGACTATTTTGACGGGTTCTATGCACGCAGGAACAATGAAGTTAGCGACTTTGGAAAGATGTTTGACCCCTTTGCCGACGTGTTCCTTCACCTTTCCATGTTCACATGCTTTGTTTTTGCCGGTTACATGCCTGTCCTGTGCTATGTCCTGATTCTCTACAGGGAATTCAGCCAGAACTTCCTGCGCATGGTTGCCGCCAAGTCCGGTACTGCCATTGCCGCAAGAAAGGGCGGTAAGGTTAAGACCGTGTTCTATGTTGCTTCATGCTTTGTGGCCTTTATTGAAGAGACCCTTAAGCGTGCCCAGCTTGACGTTCTCTGGAATGTCAACATGGATGTGATGAAGTATGTGGGATGGGGATTTTTTGCGGTTTGCACGGTTCTTGCCTACACTTCATTCATCGACTACCTGAAGAACTTTGGCAAGATTCTCAAGGAACAGATGTAGGCTTTTGCCAGGCTTTCACAAGATTATTTAATCTGCTTGATGGCACCGGAACGTCATTGCTGGCTTTCCGGTGTTTTTTTTTATATTTAACAAAACATTGAGGCACAAAATATAAAAGCGTGCAAAAAAAATATGTTTACCCCTTATCACTATGCATAGGCATCTTAAAGGCTGAATTTCTGCCGATGCCTGCATGAATGTATTTCCAGGGAGTAAATCATGGGTCAGTTTTCGAAAAAATTTGAAGATCTTACAATTGCCGACAACTTCATGTTCTGCAAGGTCATGGAGAATGAAGAAATCTGCAGTGGCGTCCTTGAGGTGCTGCTGGGCATCAGGATAGAACGGATTGAATACCTGCGCACTGAAAACCCAATTGAAAATTTTTACGATTCGAGGGGAGTTCGCCTTGATGTTTACGTCAGGGACAGCGGCAGGATATTCAACATAGAAATGCAAGCCGGTAACTATGAGGATATTCTGCTGCGTTCAAGGTATTACCTGTCTTCTTCCGATGTTGCTACAACCAAGCGGCGGACTAAATTCCGTGACATTAAGGAGACCTATATCCTGTTTATCTGCAAGGATGATCCCTTTGGTGAAGGCCTTCCGAAATATACCAAGTCCATGGGTTTTGTTGAAACGGACAGGATTGCCTATGATGACAAAAGCCACAATGTATTTTACAATTGCAGTGCGTGGCAGAAGGAAAAGGATTCGGAAGTCAGGGATGTGCTGAAATTCATACATGGACTGAAGCCTGACCGGGATCTTGGGCGCAGGATGGAGAAAGCCGTCATGGCTGCAAAGGAAAAATCTTATGTGGAGGACGAATACATGTATTTTAATGACGTGCTGGAAGAAGAAACGGAAATTGCTCGTGAGGAAGGACATGCTGAAGGGCTTGCCGAAGGACATGCCGAAGCCCGCCGGGAAACTGCAGAAAGGCTTATCCAGATGAATGTCATGACGGCGGAGCAGATAAGTGCCGCCACAAAGCTGACTCTTGAGGAAGTCATGCAGCTGGCCGGGCAATAAAAAACTAAAGAAATCAGGAAAACCGACCGAGAATATAATACGTTTTTCCCTGATTTCAAGGTAAATCATAAAAAAAATAACTTTTTTTATTGACTTACTGAAAATGTCGGGGTAGAATGAAAATATGATAACGTATGTTATCGCAAAAAATAAGGAGGCTAAGAGATGAAAAAGACTCTTATCGCATTTGCAGCAGCAGCTGCTTTGACAACATCTGCATTCGCAGAAATTACATTTGGTGCATGGCTTCGTGTACTCACAGCTCCAGTAGCAAGCGACGGTAAGGATACAGTTGCAGCTATGGGTAACTCATGGGGATGGGGAGCACGTACAGCACGTGTTGACATCCGCGGAACAGCAGAAGATGGAAACATCGGTTTCGTAATGGGTGCTTACAATGATAAGGAAGGTGGACTTGGTGATGGTGATGATGCATACATCTGGGGAAAGCCAGTTGATGCAGTTAAGGTATCATTCGGTAAGTTTGATGGCCCAACACCACTCCGTGGAGACATCTGCTACGGTTCATGGGACTGGCTCCGCCCAACATCAACATGGCTTGCAGAAGATGAAGGCCTCTTGATGTCTGGAAAGCAGAACAACGGTCTTAAGGTAGAAATCACACCAGTTGACGGCCTCTACATCCTCGCTATGGCTCCAATCGCTGAAGCTCAGGACAAGGTTGAAAACGTTTACAAGAACGTACAGCTCGGTGCATCTTACGACATCGACGGAATTGGTAAGATCAAGGCACAGTTCTTCGGAAAGTACACACCAGAATCAGCTGAAGATGCTGGTGATGATGAATTCGACAAGACAATCGAAGCTGCATTCGACCTTACAGCTGTAGAAAACCTCTGGTTGGGACTCGGATTCCAGTACAAGATGAACGACAAGAAGGCTACTTTCACAGCTGAAGAACAGAATGCAAAGCAGGCTATGAAGATTGCCCTCGGTGCAAAGTACCAGGTATCTGACATGATCGGCCTTTCCGCAAGTGCAGCATTCTTTACATATGACAAGGATGAAAACGACATTAAGGCAGATCCACGCTTCCAGGCTGGTGCAGGTGTAGATGCAGCAGTTGCTGACGGTGTAAGCGTATCAGCAGATGTTCGCTACCTTTCTGCAAAGAAGATTGACGGAGAAAAGGAAGACAACTCTGATCACCTTGCATTCTCTGTAGGTGTTAAGAAGAACATTTCTTCTAACGGATACATGGGAATTGCTGCACAGGCACAGACAAACGGTGGTGACTGGGCAAACAACGTAATCACACACAATGCAGAAAAGGGCGACAAGCTCACATGGTGTGTACCAGTTGCACTTTCTTGCTGGTTCTAATCCAACATAATCAAAGCAGCAAAATGCTAAAAGGGGATGCATAAAGGCATCCTTCTCCCCCTGGCTCATCCCCAGGGGGTTCTTGTTTTTAAACCCGGCAGGCTATGGAAGGGCTGCAAAGCAGGCCACCGCAGGAAGGGGGCTTTCGCCTTGTCCAGGTAAAAAAATCCAGGCATTTGTAACTTTTTTATCTTGCATTTATTTAATCCAGGGAGGGAGCCGATAATATAGGATATGAAAAGGTGTTCTTTTCTGGCTGCATGGATGCTTTTGGCCTGTTTCCTTCGGGTTCATGCAATTACAGTCAGCCAGGCCGTGGACAGTGCGGTTAAAAATAATATTAGCATTAAAAAAAGTGAAATCGAGCTTGATAATTCCATAAGGAGCAAAAACACTTCCTGGAACAGCATAAGCCCAAGCCTTTCTGCAAACGGGTCTTGGAGCAAGGCCATTCCCGAGAAGGATGGAAGCAGGGAAAACATGAGTGCAGGGATTTCGCTGCGCACAACCTTTGGAACAAACCTTTTTACCAACATAAAGGCAGCTTCCGTTGCTTATGAGCAGCAGCAGCTTACATACGATATGGCTGTGCGCAATGTTGAGCTGAACGTGCGCAAGGCCTACTGGAACATTCTGTTCAACAGGGAAAGGATTAAGCTTCAGGAACAGAATTTACTGATGGCAAAAAGCCAGTATGAAAAAAATCTTGCAAAATACCAGCGGGGTGTCCTGAACCGGGTGGATGTGCTGAGTGCCCAGATAAGCATGCAGGGTGCAGAACTGACCCTTGAAACACTGAAAACTGATTTTGAAAGTCTTGTTGCAAATTTTGCCCTTACCTGCGGCTTTAACCAAGATGAGACGCTGGAATTTGACGGTGATTTTGATGAAATCATCGGGGGTACGAGCATAAAAACGGATCTGGGCGATTTTGATTCCCCAGGAATAAGGAAAATTGAAAAGCAGCTGGAGGTTGCCCGTGTTGCCCTGACTGCACAGAGGTTCAGCAATTATTCCCCAAGCCTGACGGCCGGATACAGCTACACTTATTCTTCCAGCGATGGCGGCGAAAACTGGAACGACGGCGGTACCCTTTCACTGTCTGCAACCATTCCACTGGACGGTCTTATGCCCTGGTCGGCAGGCAGCACTTCACTCCATAAGACAATGAATACGGTTGAAAGCCTGGAGCTTGAACTGGAAAACGAGAAGAGGGTTACGGAGATTTCCAAGGCAAGCAGCCTGAATAAGATTCAGCAGTGCAGGACAAACATTGCCGTGCTTAAGTCCAGCGTTGAACTTGCCCAGACAAATTATGACATGACCCTGGAAGCATATAATCATGGTACCCGTGACCTGCTGACGCTGGAGAATTCCCAAACGAGCCTTCTTTCTTCCAGGGTAAACCTGTACAGTGAATGTTACAATCTTGTGTGTGCGGTTTTGGATCTTGAAAATCTTGTGGGCGCCGACTTTGGCACCCTTCTTATATGTGGCGGAGAGAGTTAAATGAGTTTGAAAGGCATCAATAAAAAAAGTTTCTGCATAATTGCCGGCTGTGTCGTCCTTGTTGTTGCAACCGGAATCTATGTAAAAAAAGCCCCAAAGAAAAAGGGCATGGGACCTGGAGGATTTGGAGGTAAGGGTGGTTTTGGTTCCGTTGAAACTGTTGTTTCCGTTAAGACCCGTCCTGCAGCCATTACCGTTCTTCATGACTTTGTGAATACTAATGGGGAGATTGAAAGCCAGAGTTCCATCGACGTGTTCCCCGACATTGGCGGTAAGATTCACAGGACTTTTGTAGACCTTGGTTCCCGCGTGGCAAGGGGTGATGTGATTGCAGAAGTTGACCCAAATGAACCGGGCCTGCATTATGCAGTGAGCCAGATTTATGCTCCAGTTGGCGGCACCATTACAAAGTCGCTTCTTGAGCCTGGTACAAAGGTCAGTACTCAAAGCGTGATTACAACGATCGGCGATGTTTCTAATCTTCAGATTAAGGCCAAGGTTGTGGAACGCTATGTTGCATTCCTTAGGCCGGGACTTAAGGCAAAGATTACCCTTGAGGCATATCCTGATGAAGTCTTTGATGCCACCGTTGACCGGGTTTCTCCTGTAATCGACAAGACCAGCCGTACCAAGGAAGTTGTCCTGCACTTTGACAGGGTGGATGCAAGAATCAATGCGGGCATGTTTGCAAAGGTTACCCTTTTTACCGTGGACTACGATGACAAGATTACGGTCCCTTCCACATGCATTGTGCAGAAGGGCAGCCATGAATACGTGTTTGTCGTTTCCGATGACGGTGAGACTGCAATCAAAAGGGAAATCAAGACAGGTCATGCTGTTGAGAATGAAGTTCAGGTTGAAGGAATCGAGGCCGGGCAGCTTGTGGTTGTGGAAGGAATGAGCGTACTTACGGATGGAAGCAAGATCCGCGACCTGAACAATCCAAAGGCAATCAGGAATGAAGACCAGCCTGGGGAAAAGAAGGATGATCCTGCCGAACCTAAGGCTCCCGGAAAAAAGCCTGGAAAGAAATCCGGAGGCCGCTGATGCTTAGCGAGAAGACGATTCAGCATCCGATTCTGTTCCTGATGATTTTTTCACTTTTGGGGCTTACTGGAATTTTCACCATGAGCAAGACTTCACTTTCCCTGTATCCTGATGTGGACATGCCCTATCTTATGGTAAGCGCAACCTACACCAATGCAGGCCCTGAGTCCGTGGAAAAGTCTGTAACTAAAATAATTGAAGATGCCCTTGTGAGCCTGTCCGGCCTTAAGAATATCAATTCAACTTCCATGGAAGGGAGATGCCAGGTCAGCCTTGAGTTTAACTACGGTACCGACCTTGAAATTGCAGCCAATGACGTTCGCACAAAGCTGAGCCGAATAACGAGCCGACTGCCTGACGACGTTACCCCAAACATTTACAAGATGGATGCCAACAGCTGGCCAATCCTTCGAATTGCTGTGCGTGGAAACAGAAGCGCCGATGACCTTAAGCAGATCGCGGAAGACCAGATTGTTGACGTGCTTGAGCAGGCTGATGGCGTAGGAGAGGCCAGTGCATCCGGCGGAAGGAAAAAAATCGTCCGTGTTGAGCTGGAACAGAACAGGCTTCAGGCTTACGGACTTACCCTTACTCAGGTAAGCACAAGCCTTGCAAGACAGAACATTGAGATAGGTGGTGGGAGCATTACGGAAGGTACCCGCGACTTTAGCGTAAGGACCACTGGAGAATATAAATCAATAGAAGAAATTAACAGCACTGTTGTTACGACGAAAAATGGATATGACGTAAAGGTTTCTGACCTTGGCCGTGCCTTCATGGGATACATGGATGCTTCAAGCGAGGTTTACATTAACGGTGAGCCGGGCGTTTATGTTTCCGTGACAAAACAGTCCGGTGAAAATTCTGTCAACGTTGCCAACGGGGTTTATGCAAAGATGGCGGAATTGAGGAAGTCGCTTCCTTCCGACATTACCATGGAGATTGTGCGTGACGATACGGATTCCATACGTGACACCCTTAGGACTCTCCTTGACAGTGCATGGCAGGGACTTGTCCTTGCCGTCATAATTCTCTTTGTCTTTTTGTGTTCGGTCAAGACAACCATCATCATTGCAGTTTCAATTCCACTGTCCATTATCATTACCATGCTTGCAATGAATTCCCTTGGCATTACCCTTAACATGATGACCATGACGGGGCTGATTCTTGGGGTTGGCATGATTGTTGATGCTTCCGTCGTAATGATTGACAACATATATGCCTACAGGTGCCGCGGTACAAAGGCTCATGTTGCTGCCGCCCTGGGAACACAGGAAATGATTGCGTCTGTATTTTCCGGCAACCTTACAACAGTGTGCGTTTTCATTCCATTCCTCTTTTTCATGAAGGATCTTGGTTTCATGGGACAGATGTTCAAGGGAATCATTTTTACAATTGTAATTGCCCTGGTCAGTTCCCTTTTTGTGGCGGTGTTTCTTGTTCCTGTTCTGGCAGGTCACTTTCTTCCCCTTACAAACAGGAAGGAAAAGCCGGTCAAGTCCAGGTTCTTTAAATTCATTTATGGTGTTTTTGAAAGGGGACAGGATTTTGTGCAGAAGATTTATGCTGCGGTATTGAAGAAGGCCCTTGAACATAGGATTGTCACCATTGTCGTATGCGTTACTGCCCTGGTCATAAGCCTTATGTTTGTTCCTACCATGAAGATTCAGATGATGACGGGTGGTCATGATGATAGCGTTACGGTAAAGATTGTTCTGCCTGTCGGTACAAGTCTTGAGGAAACTACGGATATTGTCCAGCAGTTTGAGGAAATTGTCCGGACGGAGGTCAGGGGATACAAGAACCTGATTACATCCATTGGTTCCGGTTCCCGTAATGCAACATCCTATACGGGGCAGATTGAAATTCAGCTTCCGGAAAGCAAGAAGCAGATAGATAATGATGTTACGATCCAGAAAAAGCTGAGAAAGCATTTTGATGATTTTACCGACGTTACATTCAGCTTTGGGCAGGGAAGAAGACAGCAGATGACCGGTGCCGACATTGATATTGTAGTCAGAAGCCAGAGTCTTGCAAAGGCAATGGATGTGGCCCGGCAGATTACGGATGTGATGGAATCCATGAAGGAACTTGGTGAGCCAGAAGTTGATACGGAAGAAGGGCTGCCCCAGGTTCAGATTGAAGTTGACAGGCAGCGAGCCTACAGTTTTGGCGTAAACGTAAATGCCGTTGCAAACGAAATCAAGGCAAGCATTGAAGGTGCGACTGCAACTACTTTCAGGGATAACGGCGAAGACTATACCGTATATGTAATGCTGAGGCCGGAAGACCGCAGGCAGGTTATTGACCTGGAGCAGATTTATGTTAGCGGAACCAGTGGTCTTGTTGCCCTTTCGAATTTTGCAAGGGTGAACAAGGGACTTGGTCCTGTTTCCATCAAGCATGAAAACCGCAACCGCCTTGTACATGTAAAGGCAAATATCCTGTCCGATGAAAATGCCAATGTGGTTGAACAGCGGATTAAGGAAAACTGCCAGAAGGCATTTATTGTTCCCGAAGGTGTAAGCGTAAGTTATGAAGGAAGCTGGAAGGAAATGGCAAAGCAGGGTGCTGTCTTTGGAAAAATTATCCTCATGGCAATCATCCTTGTCTTTGGAGTGATGGCTGCAACCTACGAAAGCTTTAAGGCCCCGATCATCAACATAACGACAATTCCTTTCCTGGCCATTGGTGTTGTAATGATCTATAAAATCTCGGGTCAGTCCTTTAGCCTTATGAGTGCCGTAGGACTAATCATGCTGGTTGGCATTGTCGTCAATAACGGAATCATTCTCGTTGACTACACGAACCTTTTGCGCGAGCGTGGAATGGGAATGATTGAAGCATGCTATAGTGCAGGTGTAAGCCGTTTGCGTCCGGTTCTGATGACGACCCTTACGACAATTCTTGGCATGATTCCAATGTGCTTTGCTTCAAGCGGAAGTGCAGGCATGGTGCAGCCAATCGGTATTGCCGTTGTCGGCGGACTTTTTAGTTCCACATTCATAACATTGTTTTTCATTCCGGTTTTGTATTCCTACGTAATGATGGGGCGCAAAAAGGAAGAAGGTGGAATCGTGCTTGACGGCCAAAGTGGGGAGTAGCCATGTACAGGATTGAAATAATTTCTAACAAGTCTGTTGAAGAAGATATTGAACAGGCCTTGGAAAAATATGTAGGGGATTTTTACTACACGGTGTTTCCTCTGGCTTACGGTAGGGGCGGCGATAACAGGAAGCTGGGCACTGCCACATGGCCTGAGACAAATTTTGCCCTCGTGAGCTACATAAGGGAACAGGACCTTGATGTGGTAAAGAAAGTGATTTCCGCAGTAAAGAAGAAGTTTCCTGATGAAGGCATAAAGCTGTTTTGTGTAAGGGCGGAAGACCTGGGGATGGATGACAGGTAATTGTTCCAGCGGCTGTGATGCCATAAGGTCGGCCTGCATTTTTGGGACAGCCGCAATACAAATTTCCCAGAAAAGGTGCTAAATTTGCCATGAACGGACTATAGCAATATTGATTTTGGTATAGTCAGTTCATTATGAAAGCAAAATCACATTTATTTTGGCCTTATCTTAGGGATTATTTTTTTGAAGAAAGCTTGTTCAAGAAAGTCGCTGCAACTGTAGCCGTTCTTGCTGTTCCTGTTTTATTCTTTGCGGAGCAGCTTAGGATAAATGTATGCGATGGTGAACTGAACATGCCACTGGAAGGTGCCAGGGTTTTCATGAATGAGGACCGCAGTCTTTTTGCGGAAACAGATGCAGACGGAAATGCAGTCCTTGAATTGGGCGAAGACTTTAAGCGTGGCAATTTGATCTGCCAGTTTCCAGGTTATGCACAGTTCATTGCACTGGTAAAATCCGGCCAGGAAGAAATAAATGTGGTGATGCAGATTTCCGACTTTCTTGAAGGAAAGGAAATTGTAGTTGCCCGTGCTTCTGAAAAATCTGAACAGAAGTCAGGTGTGTCTGTCGTGTTCACGAAGGAACAGATGGATACCACGGCGCGAACTGGACTTGTGGAAGACGTAATGTCTTCCGTTAACACCATGCCCGGCATGACATTCGGCGGTCAGTGGAACAGCGAGCCTTCCGTACGTGGAGGATATCCAAGGGAGATGGCTTATGCCCTTGATGGCGTCTACCTTATGTTTCCATGGCACTGGGGCGGTGCATATTCCATATTCAGTCCAAATTTTGTTGAAAGCACAAAACTTTCCAACGGTGTCTTTTCTGCAAAATACGGTCATGCAGTTTCCGGGCTTCTTGAAGTGAACACCATAATGCCGGATGACGAGCTTCACTTTAGCCTTGACCTTAACTACACATCAACTGCAGCATTTCTTTCTTCCCCGTTGGGAAAGAATTCTGGAATCATTCTTGGAACGAAAGTTACATACCTTGAAACCCTCCTTGGCCTTTACCGCCTGACAGGTGGAACGGCAACCGACATGATTGCAAAGGCTCCATACATCAGGGATTTTTATGCCAAGTATTATGTCCAGCCTACGGACAAGCTTAACCTTACATTCAACGGGCTTTTTGGTTCGGATGGAATCGGCCTTGATGCCAACAAGGACAATGTGGATTCGGAAGACGACGTAATCACAGTTGGTGAAATAGATTATGACTACTATCAGGCTTTTCTTGGACTTAATGCAAGCTTGATGGCCACTGACAGCGTAACTGTAAACGGCCGCCTTGCATGGACCATGATGAATGAAGACCTTAACATGGACATGAAGGATACGGGGTTCATTTCCTATAATCCTGATTTTCTTGAACTCTATGGAAACCTGATTTCCCCGGAAGCAAGGGCTCGTGGTGGCTATGACCTTGATACGAGAACCCAATACAAGGAAAAGGTTTTGCACCAGATGGTTCAGGCAAAGGAAGACACTTTCGTCAGGTTCAACGAGTCAAGCGAAATTGTTTTTGGTGCGGAAGAAGCCCTGGCCTTTGGTTCTGTGGAAATGAAGGGCAACATGTGGTCGGAAGTAAACATGGGCGGAGCCTATCCGGAATATCATCCCATCGTTTACAGTTCAAAGGCAGACAACAACAAGACTTGGGCAACAAGCGGCTTTATCCTGTGGAACTATGGCAATGACGAAACATTGGTCAACGGTGAGCTGGGCCTTAGGCTTGACCACATGAAGATTACGGGCAGGGGCATTGACATTACTTCCCAGCCGGATGTAAATCCACGCGGAACGATTCATTATACTCCATGGAGGGATATTGGCCCCTTTGACAGGATAGTTTTTTCAACGGGTGCAGGACTTTTTTCTGCCGTTCCATTTGATTCGGCAATGATTTCAAGTGAAACGGATGTTTCATCCGGAGCAAGGCAGGACCGTTCCCTCTTTACAGTCATCGGCACGGAACTTGATTTTACCAATGACTGGAAGATAACACTTGAAGCATACTACAAGCAGTGCATCAACAGGCTTTATGTCGTGAACGATGAGCGCGATCCGCAGAATGTAATTTCCAGGGCTTACACGGATGGAAAGGGATATACGACCGGATTTGACGTAATGGTCAGCAAGGACATTGGTGAAAGGTGGAACGGATACCTTACCTATTCATACATATATGCAAGGTACAAGAATCCAACAAGCCCAGTCCTTGACAACCAGCGGACTACCAGGGGTGATCCCCTTGACGAGTGGTATTTTCCAAGCTTCCACAGGTTTAACACCCTCAACCTTATCGTAAACTACAAGCCGGCTCCAAGATGGATTGTAACCCTCAAGGGAACATTTGCAACCGGAACTCCAAGGACCGACGGCGACAGGTACTGCTATCCTGTAAAGCGCGAGGACGGAACGGTCATGCAGCGATACACGAGAAGCTGGTATTACAGCGATACCTTGAGGACAGACTTCAGCTGCCCGGTTGACATCAGGGTTGCCCATACTGGAACTTTCCGGAAGCATCCAAAATGGAACTGGGAATGGTACATGGGAGCCGAGGACATTTTCATGAACCTTTATTCACCAAAGGGATCCGATAACTTTAACCAGACAACCGGAAAGAAGGAATCGTCGGACGTAAACTTTAGCATAGGAATCCCAATGATTTCCATGGGACTTAAAATCAGCTACTAGCTTTTATCAGGAGAAAAAAATGAATCTGATTGAAATGTTTAATCTTGGCGGACCATTCATGTGGATCCTGCTTGTGTTTTCAATTGCAACCCTTGCACTTATAATCGAGAGGTGCATCTACCTTTTCTGGCATGACTGCCGCGTCTCAACCATAGAAAAAAAGGTCAGGGACCTTCTTTCCGAAAACAGGAAGGAAGAGGCTGAAAAAATGCTTTCTGGCTGTACAAGGAAAATTACGGCTGCCACGGTTCTTCTTGCCCTGGTTGAAAATTCTGAATTCGGTGAGAACAGAATGGAACGTGCTGCAGAAGGTGAAGCCCAGGAAAGAATCCGGAGAATGGAAAACGGATTCAACTATCTTACGGCCCTTGCATCCCTTGCCCCCCTTACAGGATTTTTGGGAACAGTCAGCGGAATGATCGGGGCATTCAAGAGCATTGCCAGTGCAACCGACGTAAACGCACAGCTTGTTGCAGGCGGAATTTACGAAGCCCTCATTACCACTGTCTTTGGACTTATCATTGCAATCATCGCTTCCATAGGATACAACCTTCTTGTGCAGCGTGTTGACAATTTTGCTGCAGAAATTTCCAGGGCTGTAAACAATCTTGTTCCCCTCTTGCTTAAGGAAAGGGAAAATGATTAGTAGGCGGCGCAGGGGAATTGACGATGCGGGAAGCAGCGGGTCATTAAACGACCTGTCCTTTCTGCTCATAGTTTTTTTCATTGTCATTGCAGGCTTCAACGTGAACAAGGGATTTTTGCTCAACCTGCCGGACAAGGAAAAGCCCCGCGTCGTAAACACACAGGACCTTATGACTGCAAGCCTTGGCCCGGACGGAAGCCTTATGCTTAAGGATGAACAGGTTACTCCCGCTGAACTGGAGGAACGCATCGGCCAGATGAGGAAGTCATATCCAAACATGACATTCCTTCTGCTGGTCAACCCTGAATGCCATTACCAGCATGTCATCGATGTGATTCATGCAGTAAGGCTTTGTGGCGTGGAAAATTTTTCATTCCGCATGGAGGAACAGAAATGAACATCTGCAGAAAAAGGAGAAGCTGTTCCATAACGACATCATCCATGTCCGACATAGGATTCCTGCTCCTGATTTTCATCATGCTGATTTCCCTAATGAACCAGCGCCATGAGCAGCACATTGAATACAGCGAGTCGATGAACCTTGAGAAGACTCAGGTTGAAAGCAACTATGAAATATGGATTACCGCAGAAGGGCAGGTTTTTGTAGATGGAAAACTGCAGACTTTGGAAAGCCTTGAGCAGGGAATTGCAGCCGCCGTCACGGAAAATCCCGGTGTGCGCATCCATGTGATTGCAGACAGGAGCACGGCCTACAGGCATGTTGATTCCGTGGTTCAGGTGCTGCAGAAACTTCAGCACAGGGTAGTGAGTTTTGTTGTCAGGGAGAAGCAGTGATGAAACCAATGGTCAGCATAAGGAAAGAAAACATACCCAGTCTAGTACGCCTTGCTTCCATCATCATCGTGTGCATCGTTTACATCATCTTGTTCCGTTTTGTAAGGGGAACTCCTTCTGCAGGAAACAGTGAGCAGCCTGATTTTGATGCCACCATGTTCAAGCTTGTTGATGTTACGGAATACACGCCGCCGCCACCAGTTGAAGAAAAGGTTGTGGTGATGAACAGCCAGGTCAAGTCTTCGGAGAAGGTTATTGAGACGGAAGAAAAAATCCAGGAAATTCCAGACACGACCATGGCTGCAGAAACGGAAGTTGACTTTCTGCCACAGCACAAGATTTCAAGCGTTCCAGTAATTCCGACGGACAAGATTCTTTCCAGGGTTGAATATCCGCCCATGGCATTGCAGGCTGGAATTGAGGGAGTGGTTTACCTTGAACTTTTCATAGACCAGCATGGCGAAATCAGGAAAATTCAGGTGCTTAAGGATCCGGGACATGGTTTTGCTGAGGCTGCATTGCGTGCCATGGAAGGACTCACCTGCATTCCTGCCACTGCCAACGGACAGAATGTGGCCGTAAGGTTCCGCTATCCGGTAAGGTTTTCCATCAGGAAATAGGATTTATGCCAAAATGGGCTGGTCAAGAAGAACTTCGAATTTTCCGGAATCGACAGGCTTTGAGTAGTAGTAGCCCTGTATGCTGTCGCATCCGATTTCAATGAGGAATTCAGTCTGTTCCTTTGTTTCGACGCCTTCTGCAGTTACAAAGATGCCAAGCTCCTTTGCAAGCTGGACCACGTGAACTATGAGGCGCTCTCCGCCGTAGTTGCCGATGAAGTCAATGAGGCTCTTGTCCAGCTTCCATGTTTCAAACTGCATGGTGTTAAGGGTTGCGAGGGAAGAATAGCCTGAGCCAAAGTCATCCATGTGGAGGATGAACCCTGCATCGGTAAAGGCCTTTGCAATGTTTTTTATTGAAGAATTTGTAATTGCCGCCGTCTCGGTTATTTCAATGGGTACAAGCTTCTTGTCTATTCCCACGGAATCTGCAATGTGGGTGAATATGCTTATGATGTCCTTGTAATAAAGGCTTGCACGTGAGAGGTTCACTGAAACAGGAACAACTGTTTTTCCCATTTCCTGCCATTTTTTCTGCTGCTTGCACACGTTTCTGAAAATGTACTGGTCAAATTTCTTGATGAGGCCGTTGTTTTCAAAAAGCGGAATGAATTCCCCCGGTGAAACGTAGAACTGACCGTTCTTTATCCAGCGCACCAGGGCTTCCGCACCAATCATCTTGTGGGTCTTTGGGTTGTACTTTGGCTGGTACCAGATGTGGAATTCGTTATTTGCAAGGGCGTCCTCAAATCCGTTTATGATGCTTTCCTCGCGCACAAGGCGTGAAAGGTCGTCCTGCTCAAAAAATGAATACTCGCAGTTCTGGAGCTTCTTGGCATTGGTTTTTGCCGTAACGGATTCGCTGTAAACGCTTTCAATCTTTTTACCGGGGAACCACTGGGAAATGCCAAAATAGGGCTTGATCTGTGGCACCGACAGGTCTGCGGAAATGAGGTTGAGGGCATAGGAAACGGCCTTTATCTTGTTGACTATTTCCTCTCGGTTGCCGGTAGGCGTAAATATGATGAACTGGTCGGCATTGATGTGGGCGGCAAGTTCCCCCTTTGAATAGTCGAAAACTTCCTGGAGCCTGTTCCATACGGCGCGGATAACCCTGTCTCCGGTTTCAATTCCGCAGATGGTATTGATTATCTTGAATGCGTGAATGTCTATGGAAATTATGGAACCCTGAACCCCGGCTTCGTCAAGTTTTTTCTGGAACTTAAGGTAGTTGTATCCGCCTGTAATGGGATCATGGTATGCATGGTGTTCAAGTTCGTCCCTGTGGTTCTGGGCCTCGATTCTCTTGGCATGGGTCGTGTTGCTCAGGGCTGCAAGGGTGCATATTTCTCCAGCCTCGTTTTGCGTCAGAAGGAACCGCTGGCTCAGGAACAGTTCCTTGCCCTTGTCATTGGTATACCAGTATTCGATGGTGTGATCCTTCTGGTTGTTGTTGAAGGAATCCATGAGGAACCGGCGTGTGTCCGAAAATATTTCATTTTTTTCCGCATAGCCCGGGTCGATGAATCTTTCCGTCCATTTTGCTATGAAGTCGGAGAACCGGCATGGAGCCGTAAGCCCAACGAGCTTTAGGGATGAATTGAGGTGTCCGCTTTCGTCCCTGTAGACTACATCTGTCTCTATGAGGTCTTTTGTAAGGTTTGCGTCATAATAGGAAATTGCGCCGGAGATGATGGCACTGCGGTACTGGGATTCATAGAACAATGCCCTCTGGAGAGACTTGATTTTTTCTTCGTCAGTTTGATCCGTTGACTGCAAAATTTCCATTACCTATAGGATAACACAAGTTTTGCAAATATCAATGGCAGACTGGAAAAAAGGCCTTCTTTTAGAACTTTTCCATTTCCATCTTGCAAAGCTGGTCGCAGATTTCGTTGTATTCAACGCCGGCATGTCCCTTTACCCACTTCCATTCAATGTCAAGCTGACTGTAAAGGCTGTCCAGGGCAATCCAAAGGTCCTGGTTTAAAACCGGTTTTTTTGCAGCTGTCTTCCAGCCGTTTTTCTTCCAGTTCTTGATCCATGAGGTGATTCCGTTCTTTACGTACTGGCTGTCGCTGTAGACTTCCACATGGCGGCTCCTCCAGTCCGTGTTCTTTACGACGGCATCAAGGGCGTTTATGGCTGCGCTTAGTTCCATGCGGTTGTTTGTGGTATGCCTTTCTCCACCGGAAAGCTTTGTAAGGTTGGTTCCATCTATGATTACGGTTCCCCAGCCGCCAGGACCCGGGTTTCCAAGGCATCCGCCATCTGTGTAAATGATCAGGTTTTCCATGCTATTATAATAGTAGAAAAGTGAATGGTTTTTCAATATTAGGGGAAACCTTCGGTTTCCTTTAGAATTTAATTATCCTTGCGGCTAATTAAATTCTAAACGGATAGTATAATTGCAGAAGAGAGGTCCCGTGCGAAGCCGCCGAAGGCTAACAAGTTCGGGATGACAGATTTTATTAATGCAGCCTGCTGGTGCGCACTACACGGAAGCCTTGCATTCTTGCTTGATAATAATGATAGTTATATTCGCGATTAGTAAGAGCAAGACCATTTATATCACTAGATCCTGTCATATAACTACCACCCCGCATATAACTTTCAGGTTCTTTATTGACAGAAAAATAACCTGCAAAATAATAACTTTCTCTATCTCCATCCAGACATGGATTCTCTGTTATATCTCCAGTTACAGTATAATTTACATCATTATCATCATCATACCAGTCCCAACAGTATTCACTAACATTTCCGCACATGTCATAAAGTCCCCATGCATTAGGTTTCTTTTTCTTAACCTCATGTGTTACGTTACCACTGTTTCCATTACTGCCACCGTACCAGGCATAATCACCTATTTTTGTAGAATCGTTTGCTCCAAAAAATATGTAACTGTCAACAATATCATTACCTGCTCGGGCAGCATATTCCCATTCAGCTTCTGTTGGAAGACGGTAGCCATTGGCATCAAGATTCTGTTCAACAGTCAGCCATATGTTAAATGTTGGAGCTACCCATTCATTTGTTTCTGGATTCTGGTAAATATCGTCATAAAAATTATCTTCTGGAACAACAGGCCATTTAGACACATCTGTTGTTCTAACGCCATCTATCAGCAATGAGTAAACAGGTGTAAGACCTTCTGCTACAGAACGTTTATTACAATATGCAAATGCCATATGATAAGAAACAAATTCTACCGGACGATTTTTCTGAATCTCACCTGCA